>CAKPOA010000030.1 GCA_934169575.1 uncultured Clostridia bacterium | reverse complement strand
GTTTTTTTATGCCTCTATTTTCTTTAATACATATTGTACTTTGTACATTTTCTGGTTCTCCCATAGAGCTTTCTCCTTTCATTTGTTGCTTGTTTAAACAAATTCATTTTATCATATTTTCATTTTCCAGTCAATCTATTTTAATATTTTTGAATTTACTAGTCACAAATTTTACATAAATTTTTTAAACAATTAAATTTATTGTTATTAACTATATTACACCATAATATACCAAAAAGATATTTTTTCTTTCACTATTATCCCAATATTTTTTTCAAAAAATATATTAAAATATAAGCTAGGAGGTGTGATTATGAATATAACAAATAAATTTCCAAAAGAAAATCTTATAATATACAAAAAATATATAGAACTTGTATATTATACAAATGACATTGTGAAAAAATATCCAAAGTCAGAAAAATTTGCATTAGTATCTGAAATAAAGCAAACATTATATTTAGGACTTAGAAATTTATTATTTGCTATTAAAAGTTTTAATAAATATGATAAATTAAAATATCTTAAAGATTTAGATATGAATTTGGTCCTACTTAAAATTCATATAAGATTATCATATAAATTTCAATATATTACTCTCAAAAATTATGAATCGTGGAGTAAATTAATAACAGATATATGCAATATGTTAGGAGGTTGGATAAACTCATGTCAAAAACGATAAAAAATTGTTTTTATAAAAATTTAACATTTGAAAAAATGATGGCAGCACATAAAAGAGCTAAACAACATAAAACTTCAAAAGATGAAATTATAAGATTTGAATTTAACTTAGAAAACAATATTATCAATCTTATAAATTCAATTCGAAATAATACATATAAATCTGGACATTATTATGTATTTACAATATATGAACCCAAAAAAAGAGAAATACGTTCTTTGCCTTATAGAGATAGAGTTGTTCATCAATGGTATATTGAAGAATTTATTAAACCATATATTATTCCTAGATTTATTGACACAACATTTGCATGTTTAACTGATAGAGGCACACATAAAGCTGTTGACAAAGTTCAAAATTATTTAAGAAAATATGAATACCAATACAAAAATTATTGGATATTAAAATGTGATATAAAAGGTTTTTTCTATAATATAGATCAAAATATATTATATAAAATAATGTGTAAATATATTTCTGATAAAGCTTTACTAGATTTTACTAAATTATTAATATATAATAATATTGATTCTAACCAAGTTGGAATCCCTATTGGAAATTTAACATCACAATATTTTGCAAATATTTATTTAAGTGAACTTGATTATTATGTTAAACATATTATGAAAAATAATACATATGTTAGATATATGGATGATTTTCTTATGCTTTTTCCTACAAAAGAACAAGCTAAAATTGCAAAACAACAAATTCTTATGTTTGTTCAAACTAAGTTACATTTAGATTTAAATTCAAAATCAAAATATTATCCATCAAAAATGGGTGTTAATTTTTGTGGTTATAGAATTTTTTCTACACATAAACTTCTTAGGACAAATAGTAAGAAAAAAATGAAAAGAAATATTTTAAATTGGAATAAGTTATATGAACAAAAAAAACTTGATATTGAGAGAACTATGCTTTCTATTAATTCTTGGAAAGGTCATATTTCTCATTGTAATTCATATAAACTTGAGAAAAAAATGTTAAATAATTGCAAATTTTTGTATGATACACTAGAAAGTAATCAAAATATCGCTGAAAATTTTTATATTAATTTCAAAAAGTCCTAGAATTACTTAGGACTTTTTGAATTATATTTCATATTTTCGCCATTTTACTACTCACACAAAATATACATTTATGTGTTTATGATATAGAATCTAATTATCTAAAACATATTTTTCATTTAGCTATGCCAAGACTAATAGTTTTAATTTTTCAAAAACTGCCTATATCAAAGGAATCAAACTTCTTTGATACAAATCCAGTTGTATATATTTTATGTGCAAATTATGCATAAATTGATCTATATTAATTGTTTTAACTCTCGAAAACCTCCTTGAAGGTTTCCCTGCTGGGATAGAAACCTTATGTTTCTTTGTGTATCAGAGTGCTAGGGCACCAACACCGCACGGAAACTGTTGTTGTTGTTGCTGTTACCGTTGTTGTTGTTCGCATAGAATATACCTGCATTAGAGCCATTGTTGTAGTTACCACCACGTTTAGCGAACGGATAATCTGATCTAGTAAGGTTGGGGTAGTTCCAGTTTAATCCCTAAACATAATAACTTTACTCTACTTTCCAAGAGCCTTCCCGTATTTTGCCCTATTAATTGTTCAAATTTAGTGCCGAACAAAAGGGAATCAAGGCACAAGGAAATTTCAAAGTGCTAGGGCACCAACACCGCACGGAAACTGCTGAGGCTGCTGCTGTCACCGATGCTGTAGTACGCAAAGAACATACCTGCAGAAGAGCCACTGCTGTAGTTACCACCACGCTTAGCGAACGGATAACCTGACCTAGTAAGGCCGGGGTAGTCCGAAAACCAGTTGTAATACTGAGTTGTATTACTTAAACTTTGTGAACCTCCTGTATTTACCTCTTTTGTTCCATCACCTATTTTTCCAACTGTATATATTATACTATTTCCAGAATAGTTCGTTGTTTTGTTATCATATTTTGTTGCATATTTTGTGCTTGTAGCAGATGTTAATTTTGTTGAACTATCAACTGTTGATTTTATTCCAGTAATATTTCCAATTGTATCCCATCCATTACTAGAAAAATATCCATCATCATCTTTTGAATTGAATTCTGCAACTCTTTCCCAAGCTCCACCACTCATGTCATATATTCCATATACATTTCCTGTTGTACTTGCTTTTACACCTTTTACTGTATTATATGCATTTGTTGTTCCAGAAGCTGAACTAGCACTTGTACTTCCTCCACCATTTCCAGTTATATAACTACTGCTGTTATTTATATCTATTTCTTTTCCATTTCTTCCATATTTACTTTGTGTTAAATATGCTACTGCTCCC
>CAKPOA010000029.1 GCA_934169575.1 uncultured Clostridia bacterium | reverse complement strand
GGGAGCAGTAGCATATTTAACACAAAGTAAATATGGAAGAAATGGAAAAGAAATAGATATAAATAACAGCAGTAGTTGTATTACTGGAAATGGTGGAGGAAGTACAAGTGCTAGTTCAGCTTCTGGAACTACAAATGCATATAACACAGTAAAAGGTGTAAAAGCAAGTACAACAGGAAATGTGTATGGAATATATGACATGAGTGGTGGAGCTTTGGAAAGAGTTGCATTATTTAATTCAAAAGATGATGATGGCAGATTTTCAAGTTATGGATGGGATACCATAGGAAATATTGCAGGAATAAAAGGGACCGTAGATACTACAACAAAATTAACATCAGCTACAAGTACAAAATATGCAACAAAATATGATAACAAAACAACAAACTATAATGGAAACAGTATAATATATGCAGTTGGAAAAATAGGAGATGCAACAAAAGAGGTAAATAAAGGAGGTTCACAAAGTTTAAGTAATATAACTGAGTATTACAACTGGTTTTCGGACTACCCCTACCTTACTACTTCATATTGTCCGTTCGCTCTACGTGGTGGTGACTACGACGATGGCTCTGGTGCAGGTGTATTCTATGCGAACGTCAACGACGGTAACAGCTACAACGGCATCAGTTTCCGTGCGGTGTTGGTGCCCTAGCACTTTGAAATTTCCTTGTGCCTTGAATATTTGAGTGAGTAGTAAAATGGCGGAAATTCGAAGATATGAAACTGGCTTGAAATCAAGCCAGTTTTTTAGTGGCTTATGAAAACCCCGTGTAAAACACGGGGTTCTAGATATGAGTGAGAAAAGTCCTTTTTATTGATCGCTTACCTTTATATCTACATTATTTTTGGCATCTTCTTCTGCTTGAAACATATCATATGGCATAAAATTGAAAAGTCTAGCAACAATATTTGAAGGGAAAGTTTGAAGAGACGTATTATATATACGAACACAACCATTATAGTATTTTCTACTATTTTCAATATCATTTTCAATTTGTTGCAAATTTTTAGATAAATCTAGGAAATTCTGATTTGCTTTTAATTCAGGATAGTTTTCAGCAACAGCAAGAATATTTGAAAGAGTATGGTTCAATTTTTCATTAACATTTACTTTTTGATTTATAGATAAATTGTTATATGAACCTGATCTTACTCCTGCAACATTTTCAAAAGTTGTATTTTCATGTTTTGCATATGTTTTAACTACTTCAACTAAATTAGGTATTAAATCCCACCTTTTAGTTAGGTAAACATCCATTGTTGAAAAACCTTCTTTAACATAGTTTTTTGACCTTACTAAATTATTATATGTCAAAAAAACATAAATTAATAAAATTATAAATATTAGTAAAATTATATATATCATATAAAGTCCTTCTTTCTTATTTTTTTGTACCTTTTAAAATTATTCTATCCATAGCATTATAGGTATCTTTTGAAATTAGTTCTTTAGAAACAATAATATTATTTTTTGTAACTATTTTATAAGTATTAACAATAATACCATTAGCACCAAGCTGTTTTATTTTTTCAGTTCCATTTTCTAAAGAAGAATCATCAACATATTTTATATTATATGGAATATTTGAAACTGTTTCAACATCAAATGAAACATTCATATCATCATCTTCTTTAATTCCATAAATTTCAATTTTAACAATACCACTATTTACAGTTGCGACAATTTTAATTGGGTAAGTTCTATTATTAACAAATTTCAAATCCTTTGAACCATATGCGACTGTTGCATCACGTCCGGCAGGTACATATGATGTTAAAAACTGATGATTATATCTTTCTGTAATATCTAAATTTGCAAATACGGCAGCATCATATAGTGTAGAAGAAATTTGGCAAATTCCACCACCAATTCCATCAACAACTTCTCCATTTGAATAAACTTTTGCCTCTTTATATCCAGCAGCAATCGTACGTGCACCAACAATTTTATTATATGAAAACTGTTTGCCAGGAGCAATAATAGTTCCATCTATTTTATCAGTAGCAATTTGCAAATTTGTACTTCTATCTTTTTTACTTGCATCATATTTTGTTGAAAAACTAGAAAGTAAATCTGGGAAAATATCAATATCTAAATTTTCTATAGTAGTTTTAGGATATGTGCAATCTAAATCAATAATATATTCTGTTTCATCTGGATTTTCAGATATTTGATTTTTAGCATTTTCAAGATCGAAGTCAATCCCAATAATTTCAGGGTGAACTTTAAATGGATTAGTTTCATAATATGCATCTTGAACTTCTTGATATATTTCAGAATGAATTTTTGATATATCTATATCATTTGGAAATTCTTGCTTGACAGGTATTTGTATATCTGTATTATCAGAAGATATATCTGATAAAAATTGATTTAGTAATTCAGAAAATTTATCTGTATCTACAACATTTCCGGAAGTTCCTTTTGTAATTATTAATTCTTCATCTTCAATATAATAATTGGTTTGTACCATTTTATCTGGTAAATTTGCTGAAAGGTCAAATAAAATGGTATCATAATTTTCTGTATTAAATGTTGTGTCTATATTAATATTTATGTTTTTAAATAATAAAATTAGAAAATTAAAGTCATTTTCAAATATATTTCCGGTTTTGCCAATATTATATGCTTTATTTATTGCAGAAGATGTGTCATAATTTATTTCTAAATTTGAATAATATATTGTTGTTTTATATTCATCATTATATTTTAAATTTATAGTGTTTTTGTTTTGAATTATCTCATCTATTTTTTGTTTTGCTTGTTCTTTTGTAAGACCTGATACATCGATATTATTTATTGTAATATTTTTTGCTATTTTTGAATTTCCCATTTTTATTATTGTAAATATTGTTAATATAAAAAATGAAACTAATATGGTAGTAAAAAATGTTATTAATATTATCTTTTTTTTGCTCATTTGTTTTCCTTTTATCATTTATTTAGGTTTTTAAAATAGGGTTTGCCCATAAACCTTAATATAAGTTTATATTATCATATTTTTATTTTTTTGTAAATAGAGAAAAAAGAGTTTGTTTATATTACAACTATTTCTTTATAAAAAATCAATTCAAACTATTATCCAATGTTACTGGTCAGCCACAAAGAGATTTAAACCTAAATATGTGTATGAAATTATTTTTTCATACTTTGCAGTCGTAATTTCCATAATTAAAAATAAATAAATGAAAATTGCTCCAATCGCACTCACTCCGTTCATTTGGTCGCTTACGCAGTATTTCAAAAATAGTTTCATACACATATTCAGGAAATAAATTAAAAAAGGCTGACTAATAACTATCCAGTAAATTTTTTAAAAAAATTTATCAAAAACTATTGAATATTGTTGAAAAAAATATTATAATAGATACAGCAAAAGACAAATGGGGAGAGGTATTATGGAATTAGTAAAAAATATATTCTTTAACACAGATAAGTTAATTGAAAAAAGTAGAGTTAAAATCTCATATACAGGTAGATTTTTTCAAGATGGAAGTGAAAAAGTCTATGCACATTATGGGTTTGATGAGCAATGGAATAATGTAAATGATGTTGAAATGGTAAAAACTGAACTTGGGTTTCAAACAGAATTTGAATTACAAGAAGGGAAAACATTTAATTTATGTTTTAAAAATGAAAAAGATGAATGGGATAATAATGATGGAAAAAATTATATATTTACTCTTGAAAAACAATCAACAGAGTTATTGGTGTTAGAAGATGAACCTGTTGCTATTGGAACAAGTAGAAAATTAAGAAAAACATATTTATGGAGTAAAAAAATAAAATTAGCGGTTTATAAGCTTATCACATATTTGCCAAAAATAATATCTGGCAATTATAAAAAAGCAACAAAAGAAATACAATAAACTAATTTTATTTGTAGATTAGCTTTCATATATTTTTTCAAATATATAAAACATTTATGCTTAAAAGTATAAATGTTTTTTTGACTAATAAAATAATTAAAGTCAAAAATATAAAGAGAGAATATTATACATTTTTTTAGAAAAATGGTGTTGCATTTTGGAAAAAAATAAAAAAATGAAAAAATTATAAAAAAACTATTGACAAATATAAAAAAATATTGTAAGATAGTATTGTTCTGTTTGAAAAATCAGATAGACGGGCTATTAGCTCAGGTGGTAGAGCACTTGACTTTTAATCAAGTTGTCCCGCGTTCGAGTCGCGGATAGCTCACCAA
>CAKPOA010000028.1 GCA_934169575.1 uncultured Clostridia bacterium | reverse complement strand
CCGCCACTTGCGGGAACCGCTTGAGTGGTGGTGTGAGAGGGGAAAAGCACACTAAGTGTTATCCTCTACTCGATTATAAAAAACGCCTTAATCTGTTGAAAAATAAGGCGTTTATGGTATAATTTATACATGAAAAAACTAACTATACCAATAATAATTATAAAACAAAACAATTAAAATTACCACTAGAAATTGAAAAAATTATAGAAATTTCTGATCCAGTATATAGTTTTTGTGAAATTATCGATTGTATTGACCTAAATTCATATTTTGTAAAGAAAGGTTACAAAACTGGTCGACCAAGATATAATCAAGAGAATTTACTAAAAGTTATACTATTCTCATTTATGGAAAATGGATATCTATCCTTAAGAGGAATTGAAAAAGCATGTAAAACAGATATTAGATATATGTATTTATTAGATGATATGACTGCTCCTACTTTTGCTACAATAGGGAATTTTATAAGAGAAAATTTAACGAATACTATAGAAAATATATTCATCGAAATTAATAAAGTTATATTTGAAAAACAAAAAGTAGATTTAGAACATGTATATATTGATAGAACCAAAATAGAAGCAAATGCAAATAAATATACTTGGGTATGGAAAAAGTCTTGTATTACAAATAGAAATAAAGTATTTTGTAAAATTACTGAATTAATTGAAAAAATGAATAAAGAAGAATTAATGTTATTAGGAGTGAAATTTGAAATAAGAACAGAATATGCTATTGAATATCTTGAAAAAATACTTGAAAATTATAAAAACATATTAAACATAGATGAAAGCAAATTTGTTTATGGAAAAGGAAAAAGAAAAACTAATATACAAAGAAATTATGAAAAAATAAAAGAATATAAAGACAGACTAAAAGAATATGCTAGACATATAGAAATTTATGGAGAAAAAAGAGGAAGTTACTCAAAAACTGATAAGAGTGCTACATTTATGAGAATAAAAACAGACTATATGGGAAACGACCAATTGCTACCAGCATATAACCTTCAAATTGGGGTCTGCGAAGAATATATAGCTACAGTAGATGTTAAACAATATGCTTCAGACATGGATTGTTTTGTACCTTTAATGGAAAAATTTAATGAAATATATGGAAGATATCCGAAATATCCAATTGCTGATGCAGGATATGGTTCATACAATAATTATTTATATTGTGAACAACATGGGATGGAAAAGTTTATGAAATTTACTATGTTTGAGAAAGAAACAAAAAATGAAAAATATAAAAATAATCCATACAGAGCAGTTAATTTTAAAAGAGATGGAAAAGGAAATATAATTTGTCCTAATAATAAAAAATTAAAATTCAAAGAAACTCGATATATTAGAGGTAACCAATATGGGAGAACAGAAGAAATATATGAATGTGAGGATTGTAGTAATTGCTGTTACAAACAAGAATGTTGTCCAAAAGCAAAAAATAATAGAAGTATAAGATTAAATCAAGAATTAACATTGATACATAAAGAAGTATTAAATAATCTTAACTCTATTCATGGTGCATTGTTATGTATGAATAGAAGTATACAAGCAGAAGGAACATTTGGAATAATAAAATATGATAAATCTTATAAAAGATTGAGACGAAAGGGATTGGAGAATGTTCAATTAGAATTTTTGTTAGTTGCGTGTGGATATAATTTATATAAATATCATAATAAAATAACCAGATTACAAAAGTGTGCGTAAAAATGCAGTCAAGCTTTACATAACGCAGATACAAATGCTATCTGTTTTTTTGTGATGCCTAAAAATATATTTATTAAATAGAAATTACAAAATACAATTAATAAATTTTATTAAAAATTTCAAAAAGAGATCTGAGCTAAAGTTTTAACTCAAATCTCTTTTTTCTTCGGGACTTTTTTTACAGCCCCGTCAAGGCCAGGTATTGATTAGTGAGCTTGCCATCGTCATCAAACTCCTGACAGAGTTTAAGATAAATGACAGATCCCTCATCAACCGCTTTAAATAACCCTTCATTATCAAAGGTTTGAGAAATTGAACAATACTTTAATGTAACAAGATAATGTTCAAATCTGGCACGTTGACTGTTTGGACCATGAGTATACCGATATATTTCGCTATACTGTTTTCTTTCAACAACAGCCTCTACTTCTGTAGTTACAAACTGTGGCTTTTTAGAAGTAGAGAAATTTGAAGAAAATATCCCAACCACGAAAACCACAACAATTAAAATAAATGGAATTATAATTTTGCTCTTCATTTGTTTTGCCTCCTCAAAAAAAATTGGAAACTTAAGATATATGTTAACTATTATTATACTACAAAAATCATAAAAAATCAATTCAACTATTGAAAAAAAACAGAATTATGATATAATGTTAGGCAAGAAAAAGTATGTCTCAAAATTAAACAGGAGATATAGAAAGAAAGGAATGAATTAATATGAGCAAAATATTAGTATTTGGACATAAAAATCCAGACACAGATACAATAATGTCATCAATAGCTATGGCGAATTTAGAAAATATAATGGAAGAAAAAGATATAACACCATGTAGACTTGGAAATATAAATAAAGAAACAGAATATGCCTTAAAATATTTTGATGTAAAAGAACCTGAGTTATTAAATGAAATAGAGCAAGGGCAAAAAGTAATATTGGTAGATCATAATGAATTTTCACAAAGTGTAAAAGGAATAGAAGAGGCACAAATAATAAGAGTAGTAGATCACCATAAAATATCTGATTTTAAAACATCTGAACCATTATATTATACAGCTATGCCTGTAGGATGTACAGCAACAATAATATATGATATGTATAAAATAAACAATATTGAAATAAATAAAAAAATAGCAGGGATAATGCTTAGTGCAATAATTTCAGATACTTTATTATTTAAATCACCAACATGTACACCAAAAGATGTAAAAGTTGCTGAAGAACTAGCTAAGATTGCAGAAGTTAATGTAAATGAATATGGAATTGAAATGTTAAAAGCTGGAACAGATTTGAGTGATTTTACACCAGAAGAATTAATAAATATAGATTCAAAAACATTATCAAAAGATGGAAAAAAATATCAAGTTGCACAAGTAAATACTGTATGTATTGATGATGTATTAAAAAATAAACAAGATATAGAAAAAGCAATGGAACAATTTATTAAAGAAAATGATGAAGAACTATTTTTACTATTGATAACAGATATATTAGAAAGTAATTCACAAATAATAGCTGTTGGAAATAGAAAAGATGCAGTTGAAAAAGCATATAATGTAAAATTAGAAGAGAATATGGCTTTTTTACCAGGTGTAGTATCAAGAAAAAAACAAGTTGTACCAGTATTAGAAAAATGTATGTAAAGTGAGGAAATTTTTATAATATGAAAGAAGAAACTATAGAAAGAATAAAAGATATAATAGAATGGATTGTATGTATTTTAATAGCACTAATAATAGCTATTGCATTCAGATATTTTGTGGGGACACCAACTATTGTACAACAACCATCTATGTATCCTACATTAAAACAAGACCAAAGACTATTATTAAATAGATGGGTTAGAACAACAAAGAAAATGCCAAGTAGAGGAGATATAATTACATTTGAATCACCATCAAATTTAGTATTATCAGAAGAAGAATTAAACCAAAGTGTTATTGCTAGATATAATAATAAACCAACTTCTGCAATGAAGAAATTTTCATATTATGTACTTGAAATAGATAAAACAAGTTATATAAAACGTGTAATAGGTTTACCTGGAGATCATGTTGTAATACAAGATGGAAAAGTTTATATAAATAATAATGAACTTGAAGAAAAATATTTGCAAAGTGGTGTTGTTACAGATAATGGTAAAGGAAATTGTACAGATTTAGTTGTTCCTGAAAATACTGTATTTGTAATGGGGGATAATAGAGCACAAAGTGCAGACAGTAGAAGATTTGGGTGTATACCACTAGAAAATATTGAGAGTAAAGTATGGATAAGAGTTTGGCCATTAAATTTATTTGGCAAAATAGATAAATAAAGATAGGGTTGGAAAATGTTTGAAAATATTTTAGGTAATGATAATGTAAAACAAGAATTAATAAAAACAATAAAATTAAATAAATTATCACATAGTTATTTATTTATTGGAACAGATGGCATAGGGAAAAAAATGATTGCAAAAGAATTTGCTAAAATGATATTATGTATTGAAAATGAAAAATATTGTAATAGGTGTAAATCTTGTATAGAATTTGATACAGATAATAATCCAGATTTTATATCAATAGAGCCAGATGGTGCAAACATTAAAATTGAACAGATTAGGCAGATGCAAAAAAAAATCTTGGAAGCACCTATTATATCACAAAAAAAAGTATATATTATAGATAATGCAGATTTAATGACAAGAGAGGCACAAAATTGTATTTTAAAAACTTTAGAAGAACCACCAGAATATGTAACAATTATATTAATAGGTTCAAAAGAAGATAATTTTTTAAGCACTATAAAATCAAGATGTTCTATAATAAAATTTCAAAATATACCAAATGTACAGATAAAGCAATATATGAAAAAAACATATGACATAGATGTTTCAGAAAATATTCTACAACTTTGCTTAGGAAGTATTGGAAAAGCTGAAAAATATAAAGATAAACAAGAATTATATGATAATATATTTCAGATTATCAATAATGTTGAGAAAATGGACATGATAGATTTTTTAAAAAAAGCAAATTTGATTTATCAGTCACAAGATGAGAAAAATGATATATTAGATAGTATTAATATTATTTTATTTAATAAATCAAAACAAAATATAAAATATTTGAATTGTATAGATTATGTTGAAGAAACAAAAAAAAGGTTAAGCCTATATACAAATTATAATATGTGTATAGATAATATGCTATTTAGAATATGGGAGGAAATGAATTGAAAAATATAGTAGGAGTAAGCTTTAGAAAATTAGGAAAAATATATTTTTTTGATCCACAATATTTAGTTGTAAAAAGAAATGAATATGTAATTGTTGATACAAATGATGGGGAAGAAATTGCTAAAGTTATGATACCAAATAGAAAGTTGGATGATGAGAAAATAAATAGTCCTCTAAAAAAAGTATTAAGAATTGCTAATCCAAGAGATATGAAACATTTTGAAGAATGCAAAAAATTAGAAGAAGAAGCTTTTGAGTTTTGTAATAAAAAAATCAAACAACTAAAATTAAAAATGAAATTAACAGATGTTGAGTGTAAATTTAATAATTCAAAATTATTATTTTTCTTTACTGCAGATGGAAGAATAGATTTTAGAGAACTTGTAAAAGAATTAGCTGCAAATTATAGAACTAGAATAGAGTTAAGGCAAATAGGTGTTAGGGATGAAATTAAAAGAATAGGTGGAAATGGTGTTTGTGGAAGAGAACTTTGCTGTTGTTCCTTTTTAAGCGATTTTGAAACTGTATCAATAAAAATGGCTAAAGAGCAAAACCTTTCTTTAAATTTATCTAAAATATCTGGTTGTTGTGGAAGATTAATGTGTTGTTTAAAATATGAGAATGATGTTTATGAAGAAAAGCTTTCAAGATTACCTTGTTGTGGTTCTATTGTTAAAACTGAAGATGGAATAGGTGAAATAGAACAAGTTGAGACTTTAGCAGAAAGAGTGAAAGTTAAAATGAAAAAAGATGATATTGTATCTTATAAAAAATATCTTGCAAAAGATATAGAAGTTATAAAAGAAGGAAAAAAATCAAATGATGCAAAAGATAAAGATGAGCAAGATAGTGAAGAGTTGAAGGAATTAGAAAAATTAGAACAACTTGATAAAAAAGAAAAAGAAGAATTAAAAGGAGGTGAAGATTATGGCATATAAAATTAATGACAATTGTATATCTTGTGGAGCTTGTGCTGCTAATTGCCCGGTAGAATGTATAACTCAAGGTGAAGAAAAATATGAAATAGATCAAGAAATGTGCATAAGTTGCGGAACTTGCGCAAGTGTATGCCCTGTTGAGGCTCCACACGAGGAATAGAAAATAAAAAAGAGTAATTTTATTTATTACTCTTTTTTGTTTTTGGAACTATTACTTTTTTATTAGATTTTTTTTCTATAGGTTTATCAAGCTTAATATGATCATAAACAGGTGATATGTCTAAATCTTTTGCTGAGCCTTGTACAATTTTAATATCTTCTTCATTTTTGTGTTTCATACTATCTCCTCCTTAGAAAGTCTTATAATTATTTTATATCATAAAAATTATATTGTTTCAAGGAATTTTCAAATATTTTTACAAGAAATTTTTTAATTGTTCTACACTGTCTTCTTGCATTTTAACAAAATCACATAAAAGTGTATGGACATCTGAATTGATATCTGGGTTTTGGTTAATTAGACGTCTTCCTTCAATAATCCCCATATTTGTACCATTTAATAATAATTCAGAAATATTTGAGTTACTTTGGTCAGACATAACTTTCATTTGAACACCCCACCATGTCATCATTTTAGTCATAGTACTTGTTTCATGAGGTTCTTTAGTTGCAGGGGAATTGTTATATAAGGAATTAACTCTATTAGAGATTTCTTGATATTTACTATATTCAGAATTTAATACTGCTCTAAAATTTTCATCACCTACTTTTTTCTCAACGAATTCAATTGCATCCATTCCCATTGTTGTGCCTTTATTAATTTCATCTAATACATTTAAATCATTTTTGTTCATAACTACCATCCTTTCAAAATAATTTTCTTAATTATTTATTTAGACTTTAATTTATATTGTATTATTTTTTAATACTTTGCAGTCGCAATTTTCATATTAAAAAATAATACAATATAAATTTTAAGTATTTAAAATAATAATTTATAATATTTTTTGCAAAAAAATGAAAAAATATTCAAAAAAGTAAACAAAAATGCTTGTAATATCCATAACAAATTGGTATAATATTTTTGTGATTTGAAATAATAAACAATAGAACTTTGAAAATTAAATAATTTGTTCTTGAGTAATAGGTGACTATTGTTTTTTTTTAGATTATATAAAAATATAGGGAGGAAAAAGAAAATGGAGAAAACAAAAAGAAAAAATGGGCAAAATGGTATAACATTAATAGCCCTTGTGATTACAATCATAGTGTTAATAATTTTAGCAGGAATTTCCATAGCAATGATATCAGGCCAAGATGGAATATTAACAAGAACAGGAAGAGCAGAAAAACAAAATGATATAGAAGGAACAAAAGAACAAATAAAATTAGAGTTAATAGGAAAATATGATGCAAATGGAAAATATACAAATGCAGATGTGGTTGATGCAGTATTTAAAGTTACAGGACATAAAGTTGAAGAAAAAACAGGAAATGTTAAAACAAAAAATGGGAATGATATGGATATTTCTGATTTATGGGTAACATCAAGTACAACTGGTGGAGGTAGCGGAAATACTGAAACAATAAGTAAAATTGAAATAGGAAAAAAATATACAAATAAATCTGAATATTCTGAAACAGATACAGGATATAAAATAACAATACCAGGAGGGTACA
>CAKPOA010000027.1 GCA_934169575.1 uncultured Clostridia bacterium | reverse complement strand
AATTTAAAAAATGTCGAAGAGACGAAAAAATTTAAAAGAGATAGAGAGAAAGGCTGGTATAGTCAAAAAGCAGGTATCACATTAATAGCCTTAGTTATTACAATTATAGTTTTAATGATACTTGCAGGAATTAGTATAACAATGATATCAGGGCAAGATGGAATATTAACAAGAGCAGGAAATGCTAAAACAGAAAGTGAAAAAGCAACAATAAGGGAAAAAATAAAATTGGCAATAATTGCAAGTTATGATGAAAATGGTATATTAACAGCAGAAAATGTAATAGCCAATATAAGAAAAAGTTTGCCAGATGCAGGAATAACAGGAGAAGATTTCCCAATAACAGTTACAGAAGGAGGATATACTTTTGAGATAGATTCAAAAGGAGATGTAAAACAAAAAGGACCAAGTGCAATAGTAAGTGAAGTAAAAGTTGTAGAAAATAGTGATGGAACAGGTGAAGAGGCAGGAAATGATAAAGAAGAAAATACAGAATTATATATAAGCTTTAAAACATCAATAGAAAATGGAACAATAAAAAGTGTAACATGTGATAAAGGAACAGTAGAGAAAAAAGGGGATTTATATGTAACAAAAGTAACAGCAAATGGAACATATAAATTTACAATAATAGGAACAGTAGATGGACAAGATTGGACAACGGAATATGCAAAAATTGTAGATAAATATGCAAAGAGAGCAGGAATAAAAGTAGGAGATTATATAAATTATACACCAGATAGTGCAGAAGCATATGCAAGTTCAAAATTAGCATCAAGTATAACAGGTTCAAGTATAGCAGGTTCAAGTAGTAATAGTGCAGATTTAACACAAGATACATTAACATGGCAAGTGCTAAGAATATATGAAGATGGATCAATGGATCTAATCGGAAGTCCAACAAGCAAGGATGTATATTTCCAAGGAGCATTAGGATATAATAATGGAGTATATGTAATGAATGACATATGTGAAAGCTTGTATAGTAAGAAGACAAAAGGAATAACAGCAAGAAGTGTAAATTTGGAAGATATGGAGAAATGGTTAACAGATGATGTACTAAATGCAGATGGAACAGTAAAAACCAAAGGAGGAAAAACAGCAAGGGCGGAATATAAAAACAGTGATAGTGGTACACTATATGGACAAACGAAAACATATACAGGAGGTTATACATATAAACCAGATATATATGGAAAAACAGAAAATGAAAGTGATAAATACTATAGTACACCAACAGATAAAACATATACAAGAGAATATGGAACAGATGGAACAACATATACATTAGAAGCAAAACAGACATATTATAATATAGCAATAAATAGTACAAATTATGGAGATGGAGCAAAAGCGTTAACAGCATCAAACTACTATTGGGTGGCTTCGCGTTATGTCGGCTGCGATTCGAACTATGCGTATTTCGGGTTGCGCTTTGCTCGCGACTACATCCGCGGTGACTATATGTTCGGCTCTAATAATGACTACACTTACGACAACTATCGTTTGCGTCCCGTAGTTTCTCTAGGGTCTGATATCCAAGTAGAGAAATGCAGTGGAGAAAATAGAACGGATAATATGCATACTATAAATTGGAACTAACAATACCGCCTGAAGAGGCCTTAGGTCTCTAGGCAGTTCTGAAAAAGGAGAAGATATGTCTTGTGTTATGATAAAGGAAATAAAAATAAGCGATCAATAAAAGGTCTATACGCCCTTTTATTGATCGCTTATAGTTTGAGAATATTTTTTAAAATAAATTTCACTAAACTATTGACAAGTGATAAAATATAGTATAAAATACAAACAAAAGTTTTGGAAATGAACTATTCGAAAAAATCGAACAGTTCAAAAAGAGGGAAAAAGAGAGGCTTCTAGAGAACCAGCGTTTTATATATTTAAAATATAAAGTAAAGGAGCGGATTTTATAATGTATAAATGTGAATACAAAACTCCAAAAGAATTTTCGAATATAATAATGAATAGTGATGGTGAAAATTTAACAGGATTATGGTTTGAAGGTTCAAGAGATTCGAAAAAACATATAAGTGATTGTGAAGAAAAAGAACTACAAATATTTGATGAAACAAAAAAATGGCTTGATATATATTTTCAGGGGAAAATACCTGATTTTACGCCAAAATATAAAATAAATAATTTGACACAATTCAGAAAAGAAGTAATAGATATAATGAATTCTATTGAATATGGAAAAACATTAACATACAAAGATATTTCAAAAATAATCGCCAAAACAAGAAAAGTTGAAAAAATGTCTTCGCAAGCAGTTGGAGGAGCTGTTGGCTGGAATCCTATATGTATTATAATTCCTTGTCATAGAGTAGTTGGAACAAATGGGAGGTTAACAGGATATGGAGGAGGAATAAAAAACAAAATTGAGCTATTAAAACTTGAAAGAATTGATATAGATGAATATTTTATACCAAATAGAGGTACAGCTTTATGAATAGATGTAAATGGTGTAATTTAAAAAATTTAAAATATATAGAATACCATGATAATGAATGGTGTAAACCTAATTTTAATGATAAATATTTATTTGAAATGCTTATACTAGAATCTTTTCAAGCAGGTTTATCATGGGAATGTGTATTAAATAAAAGAGAAGATTTTAGAAAAGCTTTTGATAATTTTGATATAGATAAAATATGTTGCTATAATAATGAAAAAGTACAAGAATTATTAGAAAACAAAAAAATTATAAGAAATAGACTAAAAATAAATGCTGCTATAAATAATAGTAAAATTTTTAAACAAATACAAAACGACTATGGAACATTTCATAATTATTTAAAAGTATTTACAAATGATAAAGTTATTTATGAAATAGATAAGACTACAAATAGGTTATCAGATGAGTTATCAAAAGATTTGAAAAAAAGAGGTATGAAATTTGTAGGGAGTACAATTATATATTCTTATTTACAAGCAATAGGCATTATTTATTCACATGATAAAGAATGTTCTATGTATAGAGAAATATTTGATTCATGAAAAAGAATAAAATCGTCTTGATACCTTTTAAGAATTTTTTTTAAATTAAAATTCACTAAACTATTGATATCAAAGTCAAAATAATAAATTATAATGGTATCTAAAATTAAATATAGAGAAGATGATTATTATATGAATAATAAAATTATGACTAAGATGAATGTAAAAAATAATTTAGTTAATGTAATGAGAGTAAATAATATTGATTATATCTCTTTGACTGATTTAGCAAGATATAAAAATCCTGATAATCCTGGAGATGTTATTATTAAATAAAAGTTCATTTGATTTTTATTCATTGTGGGAAGAGCTTTTTAATGAAGATTTTAAACTAGCGGAATCTCGCGAATTTAAAAATGATGCTGCAAATAACTCTTTTACATGCAAAGAATATTTATGATTTAGATATTGATAATAGACTAAATGAAGGAGATTCATCTTTAGTAAATGATATTGCAAAAGTAGAAATATCAGGAAAGCAAAAATATTTTTATTCTTTTGCATCAAAATATTGTAGCCATCATAATGCTATAAAGTTTCCTATATATGATTATTTTGTTGAAAAAATGCTTATGTATTTTAAGAAAAAAGATAGGTTTTCAAATTAAAAAAAAGAAGATTTGAAAGATTATACAAAATTTAGAAATGTGTTAATGGAATTCAAGAAGTTCTATGACATAGATGAGTATAATTTAAGAGATATTGATAAATACTTGTGGATTGCAGGAAAAGAATATTTCCCTAAAAAATATTAGGAGGAAAGATATGTCGAAAAAAGATTATGTTCAAAATTGCATAGAAATAGCTAAAAAACACAATAAGTGTTCAAATTGTGGAAATGAATTAACTACAATTATAAATGGAGAAATTGTAGAACATGGAACACCTGAATTCTTACATAAAGTCCAAAATTCATGTTATTTTTATTTTGTATCTATATATCTATTCTAACACCATGAAACCTTAGATGATAAAAGATATGGAGAAGAATTAGACAAAAAATTAAAAGAAGAAGTAGAAGAATATTTAGCTGATTATAGCATTGAAGAAATGGCTGATGTAATGGAAGTTATTTATGCAATACTTGAATATAGAGGCACAAGTATGGAAGAAGTAGAACAAGTTAGAATTAAAAAAAGAAATAGAAAAGGAGCATTTAAAAATAAAATCTTTTTAAAAGATGTTGAGGAGGATTAGATTTTATAATGAAATTAATAGATGATACAGAATTTTTAGTAATAGATTTTTAAACAATTACTCCAATACTCCAAATTTTCTGGAGTTTTATAGAAAAAAATTAAACATTGTGATATACTTAAAGGAGTTTATATATTATAACTGCAAAAACTTAAAAAACTTATATATGAACACTTAGAAGGGATTATAAAAAAATTGAAAAATAAGCAGAAATTAAGGCAAAAAGTCTCCAAACCTCTTGATATTATAACTGTTTTGATGAGAAATGATAGGGGACGCGAATTTGAAAGTTTAGATACGAGGAGCTCAGAGGAAGAAAGATACAGCAAATAGATTATGAGAGATAAGAAAGAAGATATATTTATAAAAAATGAATAATAACAAGAAATAATAATTTGTAGGAGAAAAGATGAAATTAACTGAAATAAAATGTTCACAAGATGTGTATCAATTTATTGATGAAAACATAGAGTATGGATGGATTGATATTAATGGAAAACAGCATTTAAATACGATGAAAGAATTTCGTAAGCTATATAAAACAATGTCAATTGAAGAAATATTGAAGTATAAAATAGGTACCTGTATTGATCAGGTTAATCTGATGCATTACTTATTAGATAAAATTAATATAAAAAATAAAATGTTCTGTTGTAGGATATTTGAACCAGATGATTATGGAAATTTAGAAGAAGAGGAACATATGCATTGTTTTATATTATATTATGAAAATGATAAGGTTTATCATATGGAACATCCTAATTTCCTAAAAAAAGGAATTTATGAATATAGTTCGGAAGAGGAAGCAATAAAAGCAATAGTAGATTATTATATAAAATTAAGAGGTGGAAAGGATAGCCCAACTAAAGAATTTTTTAAGATACCAGTTGGGATTAATTTCAAAGAATTTAATAAATATATTAATCATGTGTAAATTTTTTGAAAAGACTAAAAAAGATAAATAAGTTTGTGGTCTTAAATAGTTATTGTAGAGGAAGAAAGATACAGCAAACAGATTATGAGAGATAAGGGAGAAAATAAAGTATAGATATATTTATAAAAATGATTAAAAGGAGATGAGAAAATGAGTAAAAATAACTTGATAGAAAACAATAATAATATAATAATTTATACGACAGATGATGGACAAGTTGAAATTGAAGTAAGATTAGAAGATGAAAATGTATGGCTTACTCAGAATTCAATGGCAGAATTATTTGATACTACAAGAAATAATATAACAATGCACATAAAAAATATTTTTGAAGAAGGAGAGTTACAAGAAAAATCAGTTAGTAAAGAATCCTTACTAACTGCTAAAGATGGTAAAAATTATAAAACTAAATTTTATAATTTAGATTTAATTATAGCAGTAGGATATCGTGTAAAATCTGTTCGAGGTACTCAATTTAGAATATGGGCAAATAAATTAATAAAAGAATATCTAAAAAAGGATATAATCTTAATGTGAAAAGATTCAAAAATAATGGTGGAGGAACATATTTTGAAGAAGTGTTAGAGAAAATTAGAGATATTCGTTCATCTGAAAAAGTATTTTGGAGAAAAATATTGGATATTTATGCAACAAGTGTAGATTATGATGCAAAGAATAAAAATAAATTACAAGCTATAGAGAGAGCAAGAAATAATATTGCTATCTCTATAATAAATTAATTATGAAAAATTCCAAACATACCAGTTAAAGGATCTTTAAATAAGGCAATATGTGGTGGAGCAAAAGTAAAAATTAAGAAACAGAAATACAATATTAATAATGTAATAATAGGTATTATAATATTACAAGAATTCATTGATTTCATTTTTTTATATGATATATATTGCCCTAATATTACAGCTATAAAGAAACTGCTAATATCAATAATTGCAAAATTTGTACCTATAATGCCAGTATATGTATAAAAAAATATTACTATAAAGCACATAGAAAATATAATCCCTAATACTTTGGAACATAAGTAATTAGGGATTTCTTTTCCTTTGATAAAATATCCTATAATTGTTGTTATTAACATTGGAAAAAATAATAATTTTAAATGTTCCCATGTACTTTCATTTATTGCACTAAAAGTTCCAATTAATAAATTATTATTAGACCATTCAAATGTAAAATGTAAAAGTGTTCCAAATATCATTATTAGAATACCACTTATTATTTCAAATTTTAAAATAGAAATTTTATTGAACATATGTCCTCCTCAATAATATATATGTTTACAAAGTACAGTTTATTACAATTTTATGAAATTCAGAAAATTGATAGACAAATAAAAAAAAATATTGTAAAATATGGACTAGAAACTAGTATAAAAATAGAAAGGAAATGAGCAAAATGGAAATTTTTTGGGTATTATTAATCCCATTTTTAGGAACAACTCTTGGAGCAGGAACAGTATTTTTGATGAAAAATAAAATAGATAAAAAAATAGAAAAGTTACTTTTAGGTTTTGCATCTGGTGTAATGATAGCAGCATCTATTTGGTCTTTAATTCAGCCATCTATAAATATGGCTGAAGAACAAGGAAAAGTAGCATGGGTTCCTGCAAGTATTGGTTTTATGTTAGGAATTGTTTTTTTACTTATGTTGGATAGTTTGATTCCACATTTGCATTTAAAAAGTGATAAACCAGAAGGAATAAAATCAAAATTAAAGAAAACAACAATGATGGTACTTGCTGTAACACTTCATAATATACCAGAAGGAATGGCTGTTGGTGTTACATTTGCAGGAGCAATTATTGGAAATGCTGGAATAACAATAGCTGGTGCAATGGCACTGGCAATAGGAATTGCTATACAAAATTTTCCAGAGGGAGCAATTATATCAATGCCATTAAGAAGTGAAGGTATGTCAAAATCAAAAGCATTTTTCTATGGTACACTTTCTGGAATTGTAGAACCAATAGGTGCAATAATAACTATATTACTTACAAATTCAGTTGTTCCAATATTACCTTATTTATTATCTTTTGCAGCTGGAGCAATGATTTATGTAGTTGTAGAAGAACTAATACCAGAATCTCAAGCTGGAGAACATTCAAATATAGGAACAATAGGAGTTGCAATAGGTTTTGTAATTATGATGATCTTAGATGTGGCATTAGGATGAGATAAAGGTAAAAGAGATAGAAAAGTCGTTAGGAAAATGTGTAAGAGTATGCAAAAAGTCGTTAGAAAAATGTGAAAAAATATAAAAAAGTCAAAAGTGTCTAACTAATTGATAATGTAAATTTAACTTTTTTTAGATTTTTAATGAAAAAATTTGGAAATAAATGTTATAATAAATTTTGCAAGAGGTTCTTGCAAAAAAATGAAAAAAAGAATTGAAAAAAGTATTGACAGAAATAATTGAAATTGATAAAATGGGTTTATGATAAAAATTGTGAAAAACAAAGGAAAGAAA
>CAKPOA010000026.1 GCA_934169575.1 uncultured Clostridia bacterium | reverse complement strand
GCGACTGCAAAGTATGTAAAAATAATTTTATATACATATTTAAGTTATAAATTTAAAAAGCTGACTAGTAACTATTATTTATTACATTTTCTTTCACACCAATAACATTTATTAAATTTACATTTTAAGCACTTCAACCACAATTTTAATAAAATTATAATAATAATAAAATCAGTTAAGCTCAATTTTCTTCCTCCTCAACATCTTGCTTTTCTATTCCAAGATATGGCAAAACTTCAGAAAAAATCTTACCAGCAACAGGAGCAGCAGTTCCACCACCACCATGGCCACCTTCTCCAGTAGGATTATATAAAGTGATAAGAATAACTATTTGAGGATCATCTACTGGTGCTACTCCTAAAAAAGATGCCACATATTTATTGGTGTTAACACCATCTTCAGAAGTTCCAGTTTTACCACCAATTCTGTATCCTAAAACCTTTGAATTTTTCCCAGTACCTTCTGCAACAACAGATTCCATCATACTTAAAACTTTCTCAGAAGTCTGTTTTGAAATTGATATGCCACGACTTTCAGTAGGCATTTCTGTTTTTTCACCAGTTCTACTATTTATTACAGATTTTATAACTCTTGGAGTATATAGATTTCCTCCATTCACAATTGATGAAATAGTTGTAATTAATTGAATTGGAGTAACTTCAAAACGCTGTCCAAAACTAATTGTAGCAAGTTCAACTGGACCACATTTTTGTTCATCAACAAAAATGCTATTAGCCTCACCAGATAAACTAATCCCTGTTTTATTTAATAATCCAAATTTTCTTAAATATTCATAATATTTTTGAACACCAATCTTTTGTCCAAGTCCAATAAAAACTGGATTACATGAATTCATTAGCCCTTCTCTTAAACTTTCACTTCCATGTGGTCTATAATATCTCCAACATTTTATCCTAGCTCCTGCAATAGTTATACTTCCACTACAGCAAAACTCTCCTTGATGATCTGTATCAGTAATTCCTTCTTCTAAAGCCGCAGATGTTGTAATTAATTTAAAAACAGAACCTGGTTCATATGTATCTGAAATAGCTTTATTTCTCCACATTCCCTGTAATGCCTCAGTTTTTTTTGCTTGTTCTAATGTATCCCAATTAGCCAAAATTTCAGAATTATTAATTATATATGGTTCATTTAAATTATATCCTGGATATGTAGCCATTGCTAAAACATCACCATTTTTAGGATTCATAGCTATAACTGTGCCACCATCTGTACATTTATTATCAATACACGCATTTTCTAAATATTTTTCTACGATTGATTGAATATTCATATCAATTGTAAGAACAACATCATTCCCATCAATAGGCTCTTTATAAACTTCTCCTCCAGTTCCAAGTTCACTCCCTGTCGCATCAGTTGCTTTAGAAATTGAACCATTTGTTCCTGATAAAATAGCATCATATTTCGCTTCAATTCCATCTAATCCTTGGTTATCACTACCGCAAAATCCAATTATCTGAGAAGCCAAGGTATTATATGGATAATATCTTTTTGTATCTTCATCAATATTTACACCAGTTTCTATATTATTTTCAATAAGCCATCCTCTTAATTTATCTGCACTTTGTTCATCAATTTTTTTCACAATAGTTTCAATTGAGCTTCTTTTAGTTACCTTTTTTAATATATCATCATAATTTAATTCAAATATGTCTGATAATCCTTTTGCAACTTTTTCTTTATTGTCATTAGATATATTAGTTGGATTAACAGTAACTGTATAAACTGTTGCGCTTACTGCTAATACATATTTCTCAGTACTATCATACATTTTTCCTCTTTTAGCATTTATCGTCCTTTTTTTTACTAATTGATCATATGCCATTTCTTGCAAATTTTGACCTTTTACAAATTGAATATATCCTATTCTAGCACTTAAAATTATAAATAATAATATAACAATAAATATTGCTATAACCATTTTTTTCTTATTAGTAATACTGGTTTCTTCCATAATAAATCATTCCTCTACATATAAAAAAACTATATAATAAATTTTATTACATAGTTTTTTTTATATTACTTAAAAATATTATTTATTAATTTTATAAACCAATTTGAATTATCATCAGTTGTAATTTCATCTTTTACAGATTCTGTATAATCTTTTTTATCTAAATTAACATATACTCTTTGGTCATTTTCTAATTTTTGCATCCCAAGTTTATCTTTAGCTTCTTTTTCAACATTATTTAAGCTAATACTTTCTTCAATTGAAACTTCTAATTGACTATTAGTTTTATCAAGCATAGCTAGCTGAGATTTTTGTTCTTGTATTTCATTAAATTTTTCAGTGATAAGTGAATTTCTATAACTTATAGCAAGCAACACCAAAAACACACCAATAATAATACCTATATTTTTATGGTATCTTTTCTTTTTTTGTTGTAATTCAATTCTTTTTTGTTTTGTCCTTTTTAATTGTTCTTCTTTTTGCTTTTTTTCTTCTTCTAATTTTCTTCTTTTATTTGGTCTGTATTCTGGCTCAAATTTTCTAGGACTTGTTTCATATTGGTAATTCCTTGTTGCCATAAGTTTATCACCTCACATTCGTATCTTAAATTTTCTCAAAAATTCTTAATTTTGCGCTTTTTGATCTTGTATTTTCTTTTTGTTCATTTTCTGTAGCTATTATCGGTTTTTTATTGATTATTTTTCCTAATTGTTTTGCACCACACACACAATATGGTAAATCTTTTGGACATGTACAAATTCCCTGTGCTGTATTAAATACATTTTTTACAGCTCTATCTTCTAAAGAATGAAATGTTATTACACATAATCTGCCCGCAGGTTTTAATACATCTATACAATCTTTTATAGAATTCTCTAATGGTTCTATCTCATTATTTACTTCTATTCTAATTGCTTGGAATGTCCTTTTTGCAGGATGCCCATCTTTTTGTTTTGATAAAGGTATAGATCTTTTTATAATTTCTACTAATTGTTTTGTAGTTTCTATTGTTTCATTTTTTCTATATTCACAAATATTTCTTGCTATAATTTTAGAAAATCTTTCTTCTCCATAATTATATATAATATCTGCTAACTTTTCTTGTTTATATTCATTTACAACTTTTTTTGCAGTTAACTCTTGATTTTTGTCCATTCTCATATCTAATTTGTTTTCACCTAGATAGCTAAATCCTCTTGTTTTTTCATCTAATTGATATGAAGATACACCTAAATCAAGTAATATTCCATCAACTTTTTCTATTCCAAGTTGTTCTAAAATCTGTTTGATATCATCATGATTTCCATAAACTAATTTTACATTTTTATAGGTTTCTAATATTTTAGCAGATGCAGATAATGCGTCATCATCTCTGTCTATTCCAATTAATAAACCTTTTTCTGACAATTTTTTTACAATTTCCCTGCTGTGCCCTGCACCACCAATTGTACCATCAACATATATTCCATCTTTTTTTATGTTTAAGCCTTTAATACACTCTTCTAGCATAACAGGCTGATGTTTAAATTCCAAAATTCCACCTCATTATTAATTTTTAGCAGCTGATAAATATACCAGCCGCTATATTTATAAACTTTATTCATATGTACATTTAGCACATAATCTTTTGTTGTACTTTAGTTTATTATATAGCTTTTGTACATTTTATCTTTTGTAGAGGTTGGATACAAATTATCTTTTGTGAACTTCTAAAGAGTTAAAGCTTTATTCATTTTTCCTTTGTTTACCCTCTTTTGTTTTTCAAATTCTTTAGTTTATTAAAATTCTTTAGTTTATTTATATAAACTTTAAAAATAAAGATTATATACCAAGCATTGTCATGTTTTCTGCTATTTCATCAGCAGATATTTCTTCATCTTTAGATACCCAAGTTTCTTTATTCCATATTTCTAATCTTGTTCCTACACCAATTATTATTGTTTCTTTTTCAAGTTTTGCAGCAACTCTTAAATTAGCTGGAATTAAAAATCTTCCTTGTTTATCTATTTCGCATTCAGTGGCTCCTGCTAAGAAAAATCTTACAAAATTTCTTGCGTTTTTATCTGATAGTGGTAGTGATTTAAGTTTTGTTTCAAAATTCAACCATTCTTCTTGTGAAAATGCAAATAAGCAACCATCAAGTCCTTTTGTTACAATAAATGTTTCTCCCATGTCTTTACGTATTTTAGCTGGCATTGATATTCTCCCTTTAGCATCTATTGTATGCTCATATTCGCCTATTAACATTCAAAATTCACCTCACTTATATCCCACTTTGTTCCACTTTTTACCACTTCAGTTAAATTGTAATACACTTTTCCATATTTTGCAATAGTTTTTTGAAAATTTTTCAAATTTTTTTTATTTTTTTCAAAAAAACAGTGAATTAGAAAAATTATTTTCCAATTCACTGTTTCGCCCTATACAAAGTTTTTCATTCAATTGATTCTTCAATTTTTTCTATAATTGAAGAATCTAACATTTCATTATCTTTAATTGTTTTTAAAGATAATGCTTTCTTACAAAAATACCACTTGCCATCACATTTGTAGTAAATGTTCAAGCTTTCATTTTCATCACCTTTCACAATATAGACTTTTTTTATATTTATTTTACTCCATTTATGGAGGTATTTCATAAAGTCTTTATCAGTGATAGCATTTTTTTTGATTTTTTCATCAATATCTTTTTCCTCTTGTGATTTATCCCGATTTATGTAAACACCAGAATAAATCTTATCACTATTATACTTAATAGTTTTAAAATTCTCTCCATCAAGTTTAAATGCCCACCATTGTTCATCTACTAAATAATAAACAACAGCGTGAGTTTCACGCAATGCCCATTCAATATCTTCAGGCTTTTTTTCTGAAAAATTATTATTAATTATATAATTTTCCAGTAACCGTTTGGCATATTTACTACACCTAGAAAAATTAATCTTCTCCTTATCGGAATCGGTATAAACTACATATCCATCACTTGTCTGTTCTGAATATGCAACTACCTGCACTGCCTCTGTAGAGGATAAATTAGAATCTTGTTCCTCTGCTGTGTTGCAACTCCTCATTAAAACAACACTTAATAATGTCACTGCAATCAGTAAAATAATAATAATTTTCTTCATTGTTTTCTCCTTGTCATTTGTATACTTTATATAGGTTTTTATGTACTGAATTTGTTTATTTTACATAATTATTATACCAAAATTAGTCATATATGTCAAGCAAACTAGAAAAAGCGTATTTTTACAATACACTTTTTAAATTTTTTATAAATTCATTTATTTTTTTATTAAAATAATTAACGGCTTTTTTTCTTCCAAATTTTCTTTCCATAATAGCTGCATACTTATCAACATATACCATTAAGAAAGTTTCTTTATATTTAGGTATTCTCCAAATAGTAACAGGCCACATATGTTTATCAATTATATCTTTTTCACAAGCATTTAATTTCATAATTTTGCTTGCATTTAATAAAGACATCCTAGGATGAGTAAAAGCATGATATCCTTTTCTCCATTCTTGCCTAACTCTCCAATCATACAAAAATAAATCATGTACCATTCCAGCTCTTGCAGCAGAAACATAATCCAAATTAAACTTTTTACATAAAAGATATAAATTATATGATACATATAAGCAATGATCAAAACAACTAACATTAAAATGTTGTCTATATAGTTTCATTTGTTGAACTTTTTCATTTGATATTATATCCCATACTATATCCATATATTGTTTATCATTATATATTATTTGTTTATCTCCTATCATAATAAAACTCCTAAACTCTATTACT
This sequence comes from uncultured Clostridia bacterium, assembly GCA_934169575.1. Classification (GTDB taxonomy): domain Bacteria; phylum Bacillota; class Clostridia; order TANB77; family CAG-508; genus CAG-269. The sequence continues at coordinate 4,586 of CAKPOA010000026.1, read as the reverse complement.
ATCATTTTTATTATATCATACAATTATCCAATTTGTCTATTAAATTTTTTAATTTTTCTTTTCCACTATCTGACATTTCTATCAAAGGTAATCTTGGGATTCCGAAATTGTATCCTCTCATATTTAAAGCAGCTTTTATAGGTATTGGGTTTACTTCTGAAAATAATAATTTAATAAGAGGAATTGCATCTAATTGCATTTTTAATGCTTCATCCATATGTCCATCAAAAAAATTATAGCACATATAATGTACAAATTTAGGTTTTATATTTGACAATACAGAAATCACCCCTTTTCCTCCAAGTGAAAGTATTGGAAGAACTTGATCATCATTACCAGAATAAATTGTAATTTTATTTCTACATAAACTTGCAATTTCAGCAACTTGAGATAAATTGCCACTTGCCTCTTTTATAGCTACTATATTTGAAATGTTTGATAATTCTAAACAAGTTTGTGGCAAAATATTTACACCTGTTCTTCCTGGTACATTATATAAAATTATTGGTAAACTAGTATTATCTGCAATTTTTGTATAATGTTTTATTAAACCTTGTTGAGTTGTTTTGTTGTAATATGGTGTTACAATTAACAATCCATCTACACCTATCTTTTTTACTTTTTTATTCATTTCAATTACATCTTTTGTATTATTTGAACCTGTTCCAGCAATTATTGGAACTCTACCATTTGAAACATTTACTGCATATTCAATAGTTTTTAATTTTTCTTGTTCTGTCATTGTAGATGCTTCACCCGTTGTGCCACATACAATAATTGCATCAACTTGATCTCTAATTTGATCTTCCAATAATTTCTCAAATTGTTTAAAATTGACCCCATTTTCATCAAATGGAGTCACTATAGCTGTACCACAGCCTTTAAATAATAGTTTTTTCATAAACATTTACTCCTTTAATATATAATATTAAAAACAAAAGTAAATGTTATAATTTTATTCATATTCATACCATAAACCTTGTTGTCTTAAATTATTTATAATTTCTTGATGTTCTTCATATGTTTTTGAAAAATAAATTTTTCCATTTGAATCAGCAACAAAATATAAATAATCTGTTTTTGTAGGGTTTAAAACCGCATTTATCGCATCTTTAGAAACCATAGCAATTGGACCTACTGGTAATTTTCCCTCCATATTTGGGCCTCTTGTATTATATGGGTTATATGTGTTTATTTCACTTTTATATAAATTTCTTTCACTCATATCAACTTTTATTCCATAATATGTTGTAACATCACTACCTATTGACATATTTTTAGCAAGTCTATTATATATTACACTTGCAATTTCATTTTTTGACTCTTTATCTCTTCCCTCTAATTCTACTATAGATGCAAATGTCATAATCCTATGAATTCCTATTTTACTGTTTTGAATTTGTGTTTTATTTTCTTCTAAAACTTTTTCTGTTTTGCTCAATAATGTATTAAAGATTTCTTTTACAGATACATCTTTATTTTCAAATTTATATGTATCTGGCCATAAATATCCTTCTAAAGGATAATAGATATTTGCATCTAAAATATCATCTGTTAAAAACCAATATTTATTTATTAATGTTTTTATATATTCTTTATCTTGTAATAATTCATAAACTTGGTCTTCTGTATTATTCGTATTTTCAGCAATTGTTTTTGCAACCCATCTCATATTTTTGCCTTCTACAAAAGTTATAGATATTGTTTCATCAACAATTTTTCCAGATGATATTTGTTCTAAAATTTCAATCAAAGACATATCTGAACTCAAATTATATTTTCCAGCTTGTAAACCTTTTACATCATTTAATTTTATATATATTTCTGATGCAAATACATTTTTAATCAGACCATTCTCATGTAATAAATTTAAAATTTTTTCTGTACTCATACCAGATTTTATTTCAATTTCACATTGTTTTACTTCTTTTGTATTTACTGGTTTTTGTGCTGAATTATACCATAATAATCCTCCTATAATAGATAATATAATTATTAAAAATATAATACCACAAATAATTAATACTTTTTTCATCATTTTGTTTCCTTTCAAATTAAAACTCAACACTAATTCCACATTCTTTAAAAACAGGAATCGCTTCTATCTTAAATCTGTCATATCCCTCATTTTGTTTATCATTATTATAGATAAATTTTACTTTTTTATATTTTTTCAAAACTGCCTTTTGCATTACATCTTCTATCACATTTATTCTATTTTCATATGTACTTAAATCTTTTTTACTAATGTCACTTTCTAAATATTCACTAATATCATTTGATAATTCTATATTAAAATCATCTCTTTCAGTAACAAAATTAGTAAGATATTTTTTCTTAATAAAGCCTAATATTCCATCTTGTGTACGAACTTTTGCCCATCCATTTTCTTCAGATACAAAAATCACCCAATTTCCTTTTTTTATTTTTTCAAGTTTTTTTCCGAAGGTTTTAGCTTCACTTTTTACATTTACATTCTTTTTTACATATGCTTTTTCTAATTTATCAGAATAATAATCTATTATAATATTTTTTGTGTTTTCAATATATTGAAAATCTATATCATAAACATTTTCTAACTCTGAAATAGGAATATAAATCACATTATTTTCAGTTTTAAAAGCTTGTCCATCAATAGTTACTTTAGCTCCATTTATTTGAACATCACTATTATCAATTTGCAATTTAATTACCTTTTTATCACCTGATGTTATTATTGTATCTGAATTTTCAACATAAATATTTTTGTCAATAGAATTTTTTATGTCATCTAAGCTCATATATATAACATCATTTTGCATTATAATATCATTTTGTAATGCTATTTCTTGATTGTTTATTATAACACTATATGTTTCAGAATTTTTATTTGTATTTTTTATTCTACTTCCAATAATTATAATAATAAACAAAAATATGATTATAATAAAAATTTTTTTTATATTTTTATTATCTTTCTTTTTTATAGTCTTACTCATTTGCTACTCCTTAAATTACATTTTTCTGAATACACCAGCTACTTTTCCCAATATTTTACAATCTGGAACTATTATTGGATCCATTGTAGAATTTTCTGGTTGCAAACGAATATGGTCTTTTTCTTTATAAAAAGTTTTTACAGTTGCTTCATCACCAATTAATGCAACAACAATTGTTCCATTGCTTGCTGTATTTTGTTTTTTTACTAAAATATAATCTCCATCTAATATACCAGCTTCTATCATACTTTCACCTTTTACTGTTAGCATAAAGCTTTCTGCATTTCCAACAAAATCTACTGGTATAGGAAATGTATCTGTTATATTTTCAACTGCAAGTATTGGTTGACCTGCTGTAACTTTTCCAACAAGTGGTACATCAACTAATTCTCTTTCTAAATAAAAGTCTTTTTTTGATGATCTTTCGATTTTTTGACCATTACTATTTTTTATTAATTTTAATGTTCTTCCTTTATTTTCTTCTTTTGCTATATAACCATATTCTTGCAATCTTCCAAGATAAGTATGAACTGTAGCTGTTGAACTTAATCCTACTGCTTTTCCGATTTCTCTAACTGATGGTGCATACCCATTTTCTTCTACATATTTTTCTATAAATCTTAATATGCTTTTTTCTCTTTTATTTAATGTTCCATCATTTTTTCTTTTTTCTTTACCCACAAAATCATCTCCTTTAAATATTTGCTTATATAATATCATATAAAGCCAAATATGTCAAACAAAATTTTGTATTTTTTTATATTTTTTCATGTGCCGATCATATGCCTTATCTTGTGCCTTAGTTAGTTCGTCATTTTTTAATTTTTCTGGGTATAACTCTGGACATTCCACAAATACTAATATTCCAGCTACTGCTTTAAAAATTAAAAAAATTCACACACCAATCTTGACAAGATCAAGATCTAATCTAATTTCAAAGTACTAAGGCACCAACACCGCACGGAAACTGCCGTCATAGTAGTTGTAGCCTACATAGAAACCCATAAAAAATACACCTGTATCAGAGCCACCATTATCTAAATTAGTTTCACTTGTTTGTGTTTTTGCATTTCCCGTACGACTTAATATTCCATCATTTCCTGATATCATACTTAAGCTTATTCCAGCCAAAATTATTAACACTATTATGGTTACTATTAATGCTAGTAGTGTTATTCCTTTCTCTTTTTTTATTTTGCTAAAACTACCTGTGTGTATACAGCCACAAGGGTTTCAGCGTTTTTTACTTTTGGTTTTTTCATCAAAACCCATCCCTTTCTTTTGATTTTATTTTTATGTTTTTATTTTATATAATTCGACTTTTTTTGTCAATACATTTTTTTATTTTTTTACTGAATAATGGTTTATTTAAAATTAACATGAAGAAATAGTTGGAATATAAGCTTTAAATGAAACATCGAATGTTCATGAAGAAATTTTAGAAATTCAAACCATTATCCAGTAAAACTAACTTTTCAAAATATATGCAAAATGCTATTGCCATAATTTCCATTTTATGGTAATATATTTATATGCAATAAATATTTTAAATATTGCAATAAATTCAAATATTAATTTTAGTTAAAAATTTATTCAAAAATTTTAATC
>CAKPOA010000025.1 GCA_934169575.1 uncultured Clostridia bacterium | reverse complement strand
TAGATAGGTTGGAAGTGTAAGTATAGTAATATATTAAGCTAACCAATACTAATAAATCGAGGGCTTAACCACAAAAAAGTTAAGCAAAAATCGAAAAGGAAAAGCTAAAATTTTCTAGTAATCATCTATGTATTTTTGAGTGTGCTCAAAAAAATAAGAAAATTTTGTATAAACTATTGCATTTTTGGAAAAAATGTATTATAATACAAAAGTAATGAAAATTAGTTATCAATTTTCTGGTGATGATTACATTGAGGAAATACCTGTTCCCATTCCGAACACAGAAGTCAAGCTCAAATGTGCCGAAAATACTTGTGGGTTACCCTGCTGGAAAGATAGGTTGTTGCCAGTTTAATATATATTCCTCGTTAGCTCAGTTGGTAGAGCGCTCGGCTGTAGAGCATGTCGAAAGGCAAAAGAGTTAGCAGCTCTATATGGAAACATATAGATGAAAAGGTGGCTAATTCGGTGGAACTCGTAAGTGAATTATCACACGACAATACCGAGCAAGGCGCAAGCTATGTGTAGAGACTTTACACCACCTACCTAAGTTATAATAATATGGTAAAGAGCAAGTCCAGACTACAAATTATATTTATATAATGTTAATGAAAATTAATGTGGTGCGTAACCGATAGGTCGCTGGTTCGAGCCCAGCACGAGGAGCCAAAGTTTAGCCTGTTTGTGGGCTTTTTTTTTTACATTAAATACAAGGAGATAAAAAATGAACTATAAAAAAATTTGTGAAATATGTGAACGAAATTTTGAAACAAATTCAAAATCGAGAATTTATTGTTATGAATGTAGTGAAGAGTCAAGTAGAAGTAATGCATCAACTAGAAAACATCAAAAGACAATATTACGAAGAAGTATGAAAAAACAAGCTGTAAAAATATTAGGTGGAAAATGTATGATTTGCGGATATAATAAATGTATTGATGCGCTTGAATTTCATCATAAAGATCCAACTAAGAAAGAATTTAAAATTGGTTCTGGAAATACTATGTCTTGGAAAGAATATAGACTTGAGGTACAAAAATGTTTGTTAGTATGTTCTAATTGCCATAAAGAAATTCATTTCAAAATAGGTTATTAAAAAAGTGCTAAAAATGGATGAAAAAAAACGAATGTAGTAGTATATTTTTTAAAACAACTATCTAGTAACTTTTATCCTGCAAATGCGGTCAAAAGTCTTGATAAAAAAATTAAAAATTGATATAATAATAATGATAAAAAAGAAAGAGGTAATTTTTTGATAACAGAGAATAATAATTTGAAATTTAAGAGAGAATTAACAGATTCAATTGTTAAAAAAATAAAAGAATGTACATTTATAGGAGAGAAAAATGAAAGAAATTATAATTGCATCAAAAAATAAAGGAAAAATAGAAGAGGTAAAACAGATATTAAAAGAATACAGTATTATATCAATGTATCAGACAGGAATTGACACGGAATTTAGTGAAGATGAAGAAACATTTCAGGGAAATGCTATAAAAAAGGCTGAAACAATGTCAAAAAGAATTGATGGAAAATTATGTATGGCAGATGATTCTGGAATTGAAATAGAATATTTAAATGGATATCCAGGTGTAAAAACCAAAAGATGCTTTGATGGAACTGATAGAGAAAGAAATCTATTTTTGCTTGAAAAATTAAAAGATATTCCAAAAGAAAAAAGAAAAATAAAATTTACGACTGCTATAGCTATATCAAATGGAAATAAGACAATTTGCGAGAGTGGTTCAATATATGGATATGTATCAAAAGAAACAAGAGGAGAAAATGGTTTTGGATTTGATGAAATATTTGAATTACCAAATGGAAAGACATTAGCAGAATTATCTAATACAGAAAAAAATGAGATAAGTGCGAGAAGAATTGCATTAGAAAAAATAAAGAAAAGGTTATTGGAGGTATAAAATGAGAGATGTTAAAATAAATGGAATTTATAAACATTTTAAAGGTGACTACTATTTAGTAGAGGAATTAGCAAAACATTCTGAAACAAAAGAAGTATATGTTGTATATAGAAAGCTTTATGAAGATTGTGGTTTATGGATAAGACCTTTAGATATGTTTTTAAGTGAAGTGGATCATGAAAAATATCCAGAAGTAACTCAAAAATATAGATTTGAATTACAAGATATTAAAAGTAATAAAAAATAATCAGAATTTAAATTTCTGATTATTTTTTTATAAAATTGCTCCAATCGCACTCACTTCGTTTATTTGGTCGCTTACGCAGTATTTCAAAAATAGTTTCATACACATATTTAGGATATAAAATTAAATTGTGACTGACCAGAAACTATTCAGTAATAAAAAAATAGAAAATATTGGAAAAAGTCTTTACAGAAACGAAAAAATATAATATAATGATAGCGAATTTTATAAAAAGTAAAAGGAGGAGTTTAGAGATGAAAAAAACTATAGTAAGTAAAATAGCATTATGCTTAGGAATTTTCATAATGACAATTGTATTACTTCAAGGTTTTTCATTTGCTCAAAGTGAAAACATACAAATGATAAAGAAAAGTAATGAAGAATACATGATATATGTTGAAGAATTATTAGAACAAGAATTTCAATTTGCATTTTCAAATAATGAAAATAAAGATAACTTGAAATTTTATGATTCAGCTTTTGACAAGACTGAAAATGGAAATCATATTGTGTATATTGATTCTGAAATTTATAATCAAAATTTTAAAGATAAAAAAGATGTGTACTTATGGATAAAACAAGGAGATGTCTACAAAATAGAAGCACAAAAAATTAATTTGGAAAATGCTATATCTGAAGAAGATATTGACTCTTTAAACCAATTAACTAAAAAAATTTCTGTAGATATAGGAAATAAAGATTTACCTGTAGAAACAAAAGATGGAGTTACACAAAATGTTAGAATTGGAACAATAAATATAACAGATGATAAAGCTGAAAAATATTATTATCAAATTGTAAAAGTTGTAGAAGATACAGATACAGCTAAAATGACAGAACTAGTATCTAAATTAAATAGTTTAGATGGAAAGAATATGTATGAAAAACTTTCTGTATATAGTGAGTTTAAACAGATATATTCAAAAATTGCACCAAAACTTAATGAAGAAAATTGGTGGTTAGAAGTACAAGATTATACAATTGAACAACCAGCTGATTCAAAAAAAGGTGATAAATATATTGTATGGATAAAAGATAGTTCAAAAATAGATTTTCAAATTATGAATTGTGATGATGATTATACACCAGAATTTGAAAATAAAAAAATGGTAGTTAAAGAAGTAACAAAATTACCTGTAACTGGTGCTAGTATTGCTTTATTTGTAGCATTAGGAATTATATTAGTTCTTATTGTTTTGGTTATTGTAGTTAAGAAAAATAACAGAAAAGCGGAATAAATGAAAAATAAGATATGTAATATAATTTTAGTGATACTAGTAATAGCTTTTATAAGTATTGTTTTGAATATTGGAATAAAATATACAAAACATCGTTCAAATGAAGAACAATTACAAGATGTTGTTAAAGAATTTAAAAGTGAATTAAATACATCTGATGAGGAGACAAAAGAGATTAAATTGGAATATAATGGGTATAATGTCGTTGGAATAATAAATATTCCAAAACTTGGAATAGAATTTCCAATTTTAGATATAACAAATGATGATTCAATGAAAGTTTCTGTAACAAAATTTTGGGGCAATAATGTAAATGATATTGGAAACTTTACCATTGTAGGGCACAATAATTTAGATGGAACTATGTTTAGTAATACTAAAAAACTAAAAATAGGTGATGAAATTGTACTTACTGATTTGTCAGGTAAAACTTTAAAATATAGAATATTTGATAAATATATTATAGAGCCAAATGATGTTAGTTGCACTGAAAGTGTAAACAAAGATCAAAGAGAAGTAACATTAATTACCTGTACAAATGGTAGAAGAAACAGGCTTGTAATAAAAGCAAATGAAATTATTTAAAAATTTTGAAGAAGGGGGCTACCTAGATGAAGCAAAAACTTGGCTATAAAAGTAAAAGAAGCATTATAATTACAATTATAATATTAGCTTTATTAGCAATAATGGGAATAGGTATATATGTTTTTAATAATGGAAATGGAAAAATAGAAGCTATTTCAAATGATAATATATCAACAGAACAATCTCAACAAGAAAATCAAAATAACGAAGAAGAAAATAAAAACGAAGAAGAAAATAAAAAAGAAGAAGAAAACAATACTCAAAATAATTCAGAAAACGAAAATAAAAACAATCAAGAACAAAATGTAGAAGAAAATAGTAGCACAAATACTAAAAATACTCAACCACAAACAAGACAGAATCGTGCTATAAATATTGCAAATAGTGAAAATGCTAATACAGATTCTGAAAAAAGTGAATCAGAAAATAAAACAGATACAGTGACTGAAGAAGTGCCTAATGAAGAATATGTATCTGAAAAAACTATCGAACAAGAAGTTTTAGTAAGCGAAAATTATGTTGTTAACTGGAAAAATGCCGAACTAAATGCTGATATGACTACAAAGGAACTTTCAATTGTAAAACCAATAATAAATGCAATGAAATATTCTGATAAAGAAAGAGTAAAAGCTGGAGGAAATATTACATATACTATAATTGCATCAAATATAGGTGATAAAGTAGGTACAGCAATTATAAAAGATCAAGCACCAGAAGGTACAACATTTGAAAATGGAACTATTAAGATTAATGATGAAAGTACAAATTATACAGAAGATGACTTGAAAACAGGAATTAGCATTAGAGTAGAAGCAAAAAATGAAATAAAACTTACATTTGAAGTTAAGGTAAATAAAGAAATTGAAGCAGAATTTGAAGTTGAAAATACTGCATATGTAAATGATGAACCAACAGAACCTACAAAAACAGATGTATATAAACCATTTACTGTAATATATAAACCAGGAGAATATGGAACATTTGAAGATCAAATAACAGAAGATATAGATTATGGAGCTGAAACACCTGAATTTAAGGGTGATAAAACAGGAAAACCAGGATATTGTTTTACAGGTTGGGAACCAGATGTTGCAGATACAGTAACTGAAAATGCTGAATATGTTGCACAATGGATGGCTAGAAAAGACACTATATATACAGTAAAATATTATTATCAAGAAGAAAATGGAAATTATCCATCAGAAGCACAGTCTACAACACCAAGAACAGGAACAACAGATACTACAGCAACTGTAACTGATGGTGACAAAGTACCAACAATAACAGGATATGTATTTGATGAAAATTATGCAGGAAATGTATTAAGTGGAAATGTAGATGGAGATGGAAGTTTAGTATTAAAAGTATATTTCAAAAGAACATTTACAGTAATATATAAACCAGGAACACAAGGAACATTTAAAGATCAAAAAACAGAAAATATTGGTTATGGAACTACAACACCTGAATTTAAAGGGGATAAAACAGGGAATAGTGGATTCTATTTTGTAGGCTGGAACCCAGAAGTAGCCAATACTGTAACTAAAAGTGTTGAATATGTTGCACAATGGGAAGGTTTAGAAATAAATAAAACAAGAACAGAAATTATTGATAAAGACAATAAAGGAAATACTGAATTTGTAGATCAATCTGGAGATATTATAAAATATAAAATTACAGTAACAAATAAAGGTGATATAACAGCTAAAAATATCAGATTAACTGATAATCATAAGGTAACTGTTACATCTATAAAAGTTGCTGGAGAAAAAATTGATATATCAAAAAGGAATAATATTTTCAATTCGAATAATGATTTACTAAAAGATTTAAATATTGAATTAGAAACAGGAAAGAGTATAGAAGTTGAAGTAGAATATATAGTTGAGAAAACAGATCTTGAAAAGGCATTAAAAACTGATAAGAAAACAATTATAAATTCTACAACAGCAACATTAAATGAACATGATTATACAACAACTGATGAAACAGGTGGAGAAGAAGGAACTAAAGTTCAAGGAAGACCTGAATTAAGTCTTAAAAAAGATGCAACTAAAAAGGTTAGAGCAGGAGATAACATTGTATATACTATTACAGTAGAAAATAAAGGAAATATTGGAACAACAATAAATGTTATAGATGAATTAGTAGGAACAACATATGTAGAGGGAAGTGCTAGAATAGGTAATGAAGCTATTACTCCAACTATAACTAAAAATAATAAAAATCAAGTATTGAATTTTGAGGTTACATTAGGAGAAAAAAGTGAAAAAACATCAAAGAAAATTATAACTTTTGAAGCAAAAACAGCTAATAATTCATTTGGTACTAAAATAGAAAATACAGCTCAAATAAAAGGTACAGAGATAAAACATACCGCTTATACAACTGTTGATGAAATAAATGTAAAATATAAGGAATTTACAGAAGGTCAAACTGGAACAGATTTGAATATTATATTTGTAGTTGATAATTCATCAAGTATGAATGAAACTGTAGAGGGATCAGAATTTGCTTATAGTAAAGATGGTTATGGAAATGAATATCCTGTAGCACCATCTGATTTGGCTAAAACTAAATTAGAAAATGCTAAAACAGCTATTAATAAATTTATTGATGAACAAGGAAATAAAAATACTGATATGTCTGTAATTGTATTTAATACACCAACAACAGGAAATACAGCCCAAAAAAGACCTTATGCTGGATATAATACAGAATTTAAAGTTCTTGTAGAAAATAAGGATGTCTATGAGAAGGAAGTTGAAAAAGATGTTTGGGTTGGAGGAATTTTTGGACATTATGAAAAACAAAAAGTTAAAGTAAAATTTACAAAAATCAATGGAATTGAATATGAATTATCTGAAGATAACAAGACATATGCAACAGATGGAAATGAATATTATTATGTTACTCCAGGAATTGATTATGGTTCAAGGCTAATTGGAAATAATTCAACATCTAATCAGAATTTAAAAAATGCAGTAAGCAATATTACTATAAGTAATGTAAGAAGTGGATTTGGAACTGAAATTGTACCTGCATACAAATTAATAAATGATAATAAAGCAACTTATTTAAGTAATACTAAGAAAAACATTATAATTGTGTTGGCAGATGGTGCATTTAATGATAATTATAATGGTAATGAATTAAAAACTTTAAAAGATAATTTGAAAAATACAACAGCAGGTGGAGAAATATATTGTATAGGATATGGAAAAAACTATAATGAAGAATCTTTAAAGAAAATTTCGACAAATGGTAAATGTTCATCTGCAAGTAATGCTGACACTTTATTAAAGGATTTTAATAAAATTGAAGAATCTGCAAGTGGAAAAGAACAAAGTGGAACTACTAAAAATGGAAAAATAACATTTAAGCAGGCAACTCTAGATATAAAAGTTTCTGAAACTTGTCCAGTAATTGCATCATATGATACAGGAAAAAAAGATGAAAAAGGAAACCCTATAATGGAAACTTTATTTGAAGCTAAAAATGAAACAGATTTAGCTAAATATGGTGTTACAGTAAATGGAAAACACCTTTCATGGGATGCTAAAATATATGCAAATAACAATTTGAAATCTAATGAAAAAGTACCAGATACTGTTTATATAAAATATTATATTCCACGTAGTAATTAAAAATATATGCGAGGTAACCTAAATAAAGGTTACCTCGTAATAATGTTACGTTTCATCTTTAAAGTAATTTAAACCAAAATATGTGTATAGCTATACACATATTCAGACAATAAATTTAAAATGAATGACCAGTAATGATTATTAGTTAATTTAAGGAATTATTTTTAAAACTTGTTGACAAAGTGCAGGAATTTGTATATAATTAAAAGGTAAAAAAGGCAAGGAGAAAGCAGATGAAAAATAGAAAAATAAGTGAAAAGGTATTTACAAATATATTAATAGCAATAGCAATAATGTTATATTTTATAGTAATTAATTTTTCATATTTCAGACTTGAAAATGATATATTTATTTTAGGATTAAAAATATTAAGTTTTATAGTATTAGGTATTGGGATAATATTTTTAGAAATTGCATACAAAAAAGATAGTGGTAAAATTGCGATAAATGCAATTGAAATACTAGTATTGGCATGTTTTACAATTTCAATAAAACATATAGTTGAAGTAAAAAAAATAGTATTTGAAGATTATATATTAATAACTTCATATATATTTTCATTATATTACATTTTAAAGGCAATAATAATATTTACAAAAGAAAAAAGAGAATATTTGAAAAGCTTAAGTGATATAAGAGAAATTGTTGATATAAAACCAATAAAAAAAGAAGCGGAAAAAAGAAAGGGGAACTAGTATGCAGTTAATAAATATCGGGTTTGGAAATATAGTAGTATCAGAAAGAATTGTAGCAATAGTTAGTCCAGAATCTGCACCTATAAAAAGAATGATACAAGAAGCAAGAGATAGTAAAGCAACAATAGATGCAACATGTGGCAGAAAAACAAGAGCAGTTATAGTAACAGATACTGGAAACTTGATATTAGCTGCAATACAACCAGAAACAATTGCGACAAGAATGGACAAAGATATATCAGTTGAAAAAGTCAAAGAGAAAGGAAGTGTAAAAAATGATAGTAAAACCTAGTGTTACAGAATTATTAGAACATGCAGAAAATAGATATGCATTAGTAATTGCAACATCAAAAAGAGCAAGACAAATAGCAAAAGAAGAAAGAGCAGCAGGAATTGAGGATAAACAATCTGTAGTAACAAAAGCTGCAAATGAAATCGCAGAAGGAAAAGTAAAAATAGTTGGCGAAGAAGATGATGAGAATCAAATAGAAGAAGAAAAGGGAGAAGAATAATGTTAGTAATATTATCTGGAGTAGCAGGAGCTGGAAAAGATACAATAAAAAAAGAATTAATAAAAAGAATGGAAAATGTTGAGTCATTACCATCATATACTTCAAGAGAACCACGTGAAGGCGATATAGAAGGAATAACATATAATTTTGTATCAAAAGAACAATTTGAAGAGATGATAAAAAATAATGAATTTTATGAATATGATATACATCATAATAATTATTATGGAACATCAAGAAAATTATTAAATGAAAAAATAGATCAAGGCAAAATTATTGTTAAAGATATTGATGTAAATGGAACTGAAAATTTATTAAAATTATTAGGAAAAGAACATAAAATTGTAACAATATTTCTAAGAGTACCTAAAGATGAATTAAAAAGAAGATTAGAAGCAAGAGAAACTAACCCAGATCCTAAAGAGGTAATGTTAAGACTTAATAGATTTGATTATGAAGAATCTAAAATTTCTTTATATGATTATGTTTTAAAAAATGATAATTTAGAGAAAATATTACAAATTATAATGCAAATTATTGAGAGTGAATATAAAAGTAATATGTAATAGAAATGTAATATTTGTGTAATAAAAAAGTAATAAAAATTTTGTCAAAAATACTTGATATTTTTTGAAATTTATAGTATCCTTAATATTGAAATCAAGTATTTTATAATAAAAATACAAAGGAGGAAAGAAAATGGCTGAATTTAACGAAGAAAATAAACTTGATGATGTTTTCAAAGAGGTTAAATTTGAAAATCAACCAAATCAAGAAAATGGTGTTAATTTAGGAAATGTTAATGGAGTACAAAATGCAGAAAGTGCTGTATTTACAAAAGTTGAGGCAAAAGATTTACCAATAAAGCCATCAATTTGGACAAGAGTTAAATCATTCTTATTCCAAGAAGTTAACTTATTAGAACCAGTAAATATTACACTTACACCATATCAACAAAAAGTTGAAGATGAAATAAATGAATTCCTACATCAAGAAGTTTCTTTCAAAGGATTCTTCGATCTATTTAAAAGTAAAAAATAGCACATTTTAGTGCTATTTTTTATGCATAAAAAATTAAAATACCATAAAAAATAATATAGTAAAGTTAATGTAATAAAAATGTAATAAAACTGTAACAAACCCTAAAACCCTTGGGGCTGTATATATATATATATATATATATCGATATTTTAAGAAAAAATAGTATTGCAAAATAATTGAATAAATGATAATATTATTTTGAAAAAAATATTTATATATAAGAATTTAAGGGGGAAAAGTTTATGAAAAAAACAAAAAGAAAAAAACGGGCAGAAAGGTATTACATTAATTGCATTAATTATTACAATTATTGTCTTAATTATTTTAGCGGGTATTAGTATAATGATGATATCAGGACAAGATGGGATTTTACAAAGAGCTGGAAGAACAACAGAGGTACAAGGAAAAGCACAAGTGAGTGAGGCAATGAGTTTAATATATAATGAATATATAATTGAGAAAAAGACAAATGGAAATACAGAAGATTTTATAGATTATGTAAAAGCAACTGGAAAAGTAAATGATAATGGTGTAATAGATACCAAAAAATTAACAGGAGGAAAAATAGCCTTAGGAAACGGAAAAGATAATAAAGATGTATACAAATTAGAAAAAGTAGAAAATGGCTATGCAGTATATTATTACGGAAAAACATCAGATGAATCTGGAAAGCTTATATGGAATAGTGAAGGAAGTGTAGCAAATGATAAAATAGAGATAAAAACAGC
>CAKPOA010000024.1 GCA_934169575.1 uncultured Clostridia bacterium | reverse complement strand
CTCTAATTGGTTGGCGATATATACCTCCAATACGGACTTTCACCGATTAGCTAAACGACATGCCTGTCGCACTTATAAAAAAGATTCTGCTAAATATATTTATATTAGCAAAATCTTATCTTATAATATTATACTGCTTCCGAATACATTCTTGTAATTAATATATCATATATTTCTCCATCTATTGATTGAATTTTAAGATTGATTGGTGCATTATAATAAGTAAATTCAGTATCCTGTTCTAATTCTATTTCTTCTCCATCAATGATCAGCCACCTTCTTTTTGTATAATCTCCATCTTCATTTTCCAAATAAATCAAATTATTAGCATCAATTTCTACATAATACTTACTTTTCTTAAACTCTATATTTTTTTCATGTTGTATACGTCCATATTCGTCTTTTACCTTTATTTTATATACACCTTCCTTATCAACAGGAATTTGCATTCCAAACTCACTTACATTGCTTTCATATTCACCTTCTATATTCCAATCAACATGACCTATATTCCAATAAACATTACCTATATTTCCATCAGGATCTTCTATAGTTACTGTTAAACTTACTTGCTTTACCTCATACACAAATCTAAACCCATCTAAAACAAAATTTTCATATGTTCTACCACTCATATTTTCAATATTTGCATCATAATATTCTTTTAAACTATTAAACCCTTCTTTTTTACAATGAGCATCATTATCATATACATATTTTGCTTTATCTTCTATTGTTGGATATTCCTTTTCCACTTGTTGTTTAGCTACATGGTCAAACAATTTCTTCCAATATGAATTTTTCATTTTAATGTTATATCCGTATATTTATAAAATCATCATAATTTTTAATATTAGGTGGAGCAATATATTCATCATTTAATGAAATATTGCCTGCTTTATATTCTTCATAAGCTTCTTTTCCACCCATAATTTTTTCTTTTTCTTCAAAGCTATAATTATCATAAATATCTACTAATATAGCTGGACTTTGTTTTATATCATCCCAAACTATTGCTGTATTTAATGCTGTTTTTATACCTACTTCTTCATTTACAGTACTTCCTTCACTTTTCCATATTAGTTTTCCTGATTCATTTTCTTTCTTTCCATAATAATATACTGCATATCCATTTTCTATTTCTTCTAGTTTATATACATCTGTATTTCCGTTTCCACTTCCTAATGCTAATTTTCCACCTACTAATTTCTTGGTATTTATTACACCATTTTCATCTATCTTATTTTTTCCTTTTACAAATTCTTTGAAATTTCCTGTGTTTTCTCCTAATTTATTTTCTGTTACATATTCATTATATATTAAACTCATTGCTTCATTTATTTGTGCATTTCCTTGTGTTTCTGTTGCTGTTGCAACTCTATTTAATATCCCATCATTTCCTGATATCATCATTATACTTATTCCTGCAAGTATAATTAAAACAATCACTGTGATTACCAATGCTATTAATGTAATACCTTTCTCATTTTTTCTTATTGTTTTTTTCATTTTTTCCTCCTTAATTTGGCTTTTTATTTTTTATATCATTTTATCAATTTCTTTCCTTTTATGCAATACTTAATTTTTTAAAAATATCGATATATATATATATATATATATATATACAGCCACAAGGGTTTCAGGCTTTTTTACAATTATATTACATTTTTATTACATTTTGTTTGCAAAATATTTTTAATACAAAAAAGTATAGTGTAATCCTTTTTTTACACTATACTTTTCTATACTTGTATATTCAAATTTCTTTTCCCTATAATTGTTGCATTTTCTATAATATCCGGTTCTTTTTCATAGTATCCATTTTCCATAGATACAAAAATAAAAGAACACAATAAATTTGCACAAATTTATTGCATTCTTTTTTCTATAACTTAAAATTTTCTTTTTCTAGCTGCCTCTGATTTTTTCTTTCTCTTTACACTAGGTTTCTCATAATGTTCTCTTTTACGTACTTCTTGTAATACCCCATTACGAGCACATTGTCTTTTTAGCCTTTTTAAAGCATCTTCTATATTTCCATCATTAACTCTTATCTCTGACATTAAATATTCCCTCCTTCCGGTCATACATAAACTGTATGTGGGATTTTCTCTTTGAGGATTACCCCTCTCCCTATATACAACCTATATTATACTTCATTTAACTAAAACTTGTCAAGTATAATTGAAAATCTTTTAATAATACTTTGTTTTCCTAATACTTTCATTATTTCATACATATCTGGAGTATTAGTTCTTGCAGTTATTGAAACTCTAAGAACAGTACTAACATCTCCAACATGAGCTTTATATAAATCTGGGTTTTCTTTAAATTGTTTTACTTCTCTTGCATATCCCATTTCTTCTGATAAATCTTTTATTTTGTCAAACCAAGTTTGTTTATCATCATTTTCATCATAATATTTATTAATATATAATTCTAAAATTTTCTTTATATTTTCTTTATCTTGAATAACTTGATATGGATATTCATGATTTTGATTTAAAAATTTCTCATCATACATATAACAAATATTTTCTTTTAAATCAGACCATTTTGCAATATCTTTTCTAGGTTTAGCATTTCCTCTTTCAATCCCTAAAACTTTTAAACTATATTCTTTATTATTTAATAAATTAGCTAATTCTTCATCATATTTTTCAGCCCATTTTAGCCCATTTTCATAAACTTCTTCTGCTGAAAATTTTGAAATTACAATTTTTGATACATCTTGTAATTTTACCATATCAAATAAAGCACCACTTACACTCATCTTATTTAGTTTAAAATCAAATTCATCTATTGATTTATCTTTATTTTGTCTTCTCCAATTTTCAAATGTAGAATTTGCAATATTTAATAAATATTCTTTTATAGCTAAACTTGGAACACCTATTTCATCATAATAGCTTACTGCAGCCTCTGGATCTTTTCTTTTACTTAATTTACGTTTATTTCCATTATCATTTTTCATTATTGGTGAAATATGAGCATATTTTGGTGGTTTAAATCCCATTTCTTGAAACAATTGTAAATGTAAAGGAACAGATGAAAGCCATTCATCACTACGTATTACATGTGTTGTTCTCATTAAATGATCATCAACTAAATGTGCAAAATGATATGTTGGAAGTCCATCAGCTTTTATTATTACAACATCTTGATCATTTTCTGGAAAATCTACATTTCCCTTTATAACATCTTTATGTTTTATTTTCCTATCTTCTCTACCAGGAGATTTAAATCTAATTATATATGGTTCACCATTTTTTATTTTTTCTGCTGCTTCTTCCACAGATAAATTTCTATATTTTGCCCATACACCATAATATCCTGTTCTAACTTTTGCTGCTTCTTGTTTTGCTCTCATTTCTTCTAATTCTTCTGGTGTTGCAAAACATGGATAAGCTTTTCCTTGTTCTAACATATATTTTGCATATGATTGATATATCTCTTTTCTTAAAGACTGTCTATATGGTCCATAATTTCCAATTTCTTCATTATCTGATATCATTCCCTCATCAGGAGACATATCAAAACTTTTCAAAGATTCTATTATTCCACTTACACCATTTTCAACTTCTCTTTTTTGATCTGTATCTTCAATTCTTAAAAAAAATACACCTTTTGTTTGTTTTGCAACAGTTTTTGCAACTAATGCTTGATATAATCCTCCAATATGTACAAAACCAGTTGGGCTTGGAGCAAACCTTGTAACTATTGCTCCTTCTGGCAAATTTCTTTCAGGATATTTTTCTTCATAATATGATATTTCTTTAGCATCTGGAAATATCATATCAGCTAATTCTTTATAATTCACTATAATTCCTCCCAAATAATATCTTATACTTCCATAATTATTGGTATAATCATTGGATTACGTTTTGTTCTATAGAAAATATAATCTCTTAAATTTTCTCTAACAATATTTTTTATTGTTGTCCAATCTCTTATATTTCTTAATTCACATTCTCTTACTTCTTGTCTTACTTCAGATTTAATTCCATCCATTATATTTTCAGAATCTTTTACATATATAAATCCTCTTGTAATAATATCAGGTCCTGCAATAACATCTCCTGTTGAACTATCTAATGTAAGAACAACAATTATTAATCCATCTTGTGATAAATGTTGTCTATCTCTTAATACAACACTTCCTACATCTCCAATACCGAGACCATCAACTAAGATTTTTCCTGATGGAACATTTTCACCTATATTTACTTCATCTTCTCCCATCTCTAAAACCACACCATTTTCTAGCATAAATATATTCTCTTTTGGTATATTTAAAGATTTGGCAGTTTCACTATGTGCTACTAAATGCCTATAATCACCATGTACTGGAATAAAGTATTTTGGTTTTGCAAGTGATAATATCAATTTTTGTTCTTCTTGGCAAGCATGTCCAGATACATGTATGTCTTCTAATGCACTATATACAACTTCTGCACCAATTTGCATTAATTCATCAATTACTTTTGATACATATTTTTCATTACCAGGTATTGGTGTTGCTGAGATTATTACTAAATCATTTGGTGTTATTTTTACTTTTTTATGAGTTCCTGTTGCCATCCTTGTTAAAGCAGACATTGCCTCACCCTGACTACCTGTTGTAATAATTACTAATTGCTCATCTGTATAATTATTTATCATATCAATATCTATAAATAAATTATCTGGACAATCTATATATCCTAATTCTCTTGCATTTGTAATCATATTTATCATACTTCTACCACATACTGCAATTTTACGTTTAGTTTTGATTGCTGAATTAACTATTTGTTGAACTCTGTGAACATTTGATGCAAATGTTGCAACAACAATTCTTTTTGTGCAATTGTTAAACAATTTATCAAATACTTCTCCTACAGAACTTTCTGACATAGTATAACCTTTTCTTTCAGAGTTTGTACTATCTGACATTAATGCTAATATTCCTTCATTTCCAAGTTCTGCAATTCTTCCTAAATCTATTCTTTGTCCATCAATTGGAGTAAAATCTATTTTAAAATCTCCTGTGTGTAAAATCTTTCCAACAGGTGTTGAAATAGCTAACATTACAGAATCTGGTATACTATGTGAACTTCTAATAAATTCTATACTAAAACAACCTAATTTTATTGTTTCTCCTTGTTTTACTTCATGTAATTTTGTTGTTTTTGTTAAATTATGTTCTTCTAACTTATTTTTTATTAGCCCTAAAGTCAATTTTGTTCCATATATTGGTGTATTTAATTGTTTTAAGAAATATGGTATTGACCCTATATGATCTTCATGTCCATGTGTTATAACTATTCCTCTAAACTTTTCTTGATTTTGTAAAATATATGTGATATCTGGAATTACTAAATCTACCCCTAGCATATCATCTTCTGGAAATGAAATTCCACAGTCTACAGCTATCATATCATTTCCATATTCAAATACTGTTATATTTTTTCCAATTTCATGTAACCCACCAAGTGGTATTATTCTTAATTTTTCTTTTTTAAATCCAAATTCTTCTGTTTTTGTTTTTCTTGTTGTTCTTCTTGTTTTTACAGATCTAATTTCTTCATCTTTTTTTCTCCTTGTTACAGTATTTTCATCTTCTTTTATTATCTTTTTTCTTCCCCTATTGTCTTTTGCTTTTATTATTATTGTTTTTGTTTCTGGCTGTTTTTCAATAGGTTTTCTTCCTCTCCTTACAGGAGTTTTCTTTTTTATTTCTTTAGAAGCTCTTGCTCCTGAACTTCTTCTTATTGTTTTTTCTTCCATTTTTATATTCTTCCCTTCTACAAATAAATTAAGTTGAAAATGTATAATCAATTTTCAACTTTCAAATAAATATTTAATCTCTTATAACACCTTTTTTATTGTACCACATTTTTCCACCAAAGTCAATCAGTTTTTTTTAACAAAAAAATAGATTAACTTTATGAAAAAATAATTTCATACACATATTTAGGTTTAAATCTCTTTGTGGCTGACTAGTAACTACTGGATAATTTTAAAATTTAATATGTATTATTTTATTTCTACTAATTTAACAATCGCATAATCTTTTTCAAATTTTTCTAAGATTTCTTTTGTTTTATCTTCAGACCCTAAGTCTATAATTATAATTTTTTCAATATTTTTTATATTTTCTAATTTTATTTTTATTAACAATTTTCTTATTTTCCATTCTATATTTTCTTCTTCATTTTTCACAAAAATTATTAAATTTTCTTTTTTAGATTTATAAACTGAATCAAAAATTTCTTTCACAAGTTCTATAATTCCATAAAAAGCTAAAGTCCACAAAATTGTATTTAAAATATAATAAATCATAAACTTTCTCCATTATCTTTTCTATATCATATGATTTTAAAAAAACAATGTTAAAAATAGACCTTGTATTAAAACAAAGTCTATTTTTTTATTTTATATATTACAGCTATTCTTTTATTTTCATCGATAAATATTTTTTTCATTATATATAATAAAAGTTCAATAGCCAAAATGTGAAACCTTTTTTAAATTTTATTACCCAATATATAAAAACTCAGCCTAAACTGAGTTTTTACATTATAACCTCAATATTAAAAATCTTACCGCTTCCATCAAGGACAATTTTATTTTCCACAGTTTCACCATTAAGAATAACTTTTTGTACACCAGTATTTTTTCCAAACTGATTTATAAATTTAATATTATACACACTATTTTTAAATTTATATCTAGCAGAAAACTCTTTCCAATCTTTAGAAACACAAGGTTCAAAATAAAGTACATTATTTTTAATTTTTATTCCCAAAATATATTCAATACCAGTAACATAATACCAACTACTAGAACCAGTATACCAAGTCCAACCACCACGACCAATCAAATCACCAGCACCATATATATCAGCAGGAATAGAAAATGGTTCAACCTTAAATTTATCTGCAAGTTGCTTATTTTTGCTGTGTTCTATTGGATTAACCATCTTGTATAATTCTGTTGCTTTATCTCCAAATCCAAGCATTGTCTCAGCAATAATTGCCCAAATTGCACCATGTGTGTATTGTTGTTGTGGACATTTTTTCTATCCTACTTTTTTCTCATATTCTTTTCTAGCACATATAAAATTATTATTTAAATCTTGTAATGGTTTAAAATTGAAATAAATATCAACTTGCTTGTCGCTATGAATTTCAATTTTTTCTATAAATTCTCTAATTATTTCTTTTGTTGGTTTCTCCATATTAAGAAACTCTTCTATCAAATTATCTAATCTATTATCATTTTTTGTCTTATCACTTTCTCCTGATAGCTCTTGTTCAAGCTCTTTGATGTTTTGTTCATATCCTCTAACCAATTCTTTTATTCTATTTGCATTTTTCATATATTCCTCAAGTGTTATAATTCCTGCCAGTCTATCATCATACATTACTTCCAACTTTCTAGTTTCACTCTCTACCTGCTGTTTAAAAGATTCTATTTGTTTTTTTATATCTATTTCTTTTGATTGTTTTGTTCTTGTTTGTTTTGCAATTTCTTCTAGTTTTTTTGTATTGGTATATTCTTTACAAACTTCTCTTAAAACTTCTAGCATTTGTTCTTCAAAAACTTGATAATTAAAATTGTGTGGTGAACATACATCAAATTTTCCAAACCTTCCATATCTTTGGCATCTACCATAGATATTTCCGTTTTTATCTGGACTTCTTATTCCAATATATCCTTTGCAATCATAACATCTAAGTAATCCCTTAAATAAGTAATCATTTTGAACTACTCTTGAGCCTTTAGTTGCTTGAATTACTTTTTTTGCTCTTTCAAAATCCTCTTTACTTATAATAGCTTCGTGCATATTTTCTACTTTTATCCAATCTTCTTCTGGTAAATCTATAAATTTTTTAGATTTAAAACTTACTTTCTTTCTTTTTCCTTGTATAACTGTTCCTGTATAAATTTCATTTGAAAGAATAAATCTTACTGTAGATTGTTGCCATAGTCCATAAGTTAAAGATTTTGTTCCCCTTTTTCTCTTGTTATAATCTGATGGAATTGGAATCTTCTTTTTACTTAAATAATCTGCTATTTGCATTGTACCAAACCCTGCTAAATATTTTTCATATATTAGTTTTATTACATTTGCTGCTTCTTCATCTATTATTAAATGGTATTTATTTTCTGGATCTTTTTTATAGCCGAAAAGGCGCTGTTCCTAAATATTCTCCAAGATTTCTTTTTGATTGTAATACACTATTTATTTTCTTTGATGTATCTTTTGCATACATTTCATTTAATATTGATTTAAATGGTGCTATATCATTGTTTGATGTATCATAAGCCGTATCTATATTGTCTAATATTGCAACAAACCTTACTTCATGTTCTGGAAAATATGTTTCAATGTATAATCCTGATTGCACATAATTTCTACCTAGTCTTGATAAGTCTTTCGTTACTACCATATTGATTTTACTTGCTTCAATATCTGCTATCATTCTATTAAATGCAGGTCTATCAAAACTTGTACCACTTACACCATCATCAACGTACTCTGATATAAAGTTTAGTTTGTTTTCTTTTATGTATTGCATTAGCAAAGTTCTTTGGTTTCCAATACTTTCACTTTCTTGATATTTTTCTTTTTCTTCATCTTCTCTTGAAAGCCTTATATATATGCCTACTTTATAATCAATATTATTCATTATTGTATAGCTCACTTTTACCTCCTTCTTATGCTATTTAAAGATAATGAGATAATATTGATACTCTTTGCAACTATTATAACATATTATCTCACTAAATACCATTATTTTACTTTAATTTTTCTTCAGACAATAATTTCCAAATGCTCTTTCTATTATTTTCTCTAATGTTTCTCCTTTTTCATTAAATATAATATTTATTTTAAAATTGTTTTTCTTTTTATACTTTTTCTTTTCTTTTCTTTCTTGCATAAATCTCACTCCTTTAGTTGTAATTATTTCCAATTTTTCCTTACTTTATACAATACACTCTTCTATGTCTTATCAATTTAAAAACCACAAGTGGATTTAATCCCATATGAGATTTGCCCTCATTCCTCTTTTTAGAGAATCGCCCCTTCACATCACATTAGCCAGACGAAAGTTTCATTATCTGTGCTTGTAGTTTGCTATTCAATTTTCAATGTGCTATACTGTGATAGAAAATAATTATTTACACGTGCTATTTTCTACTTGCGATTTTTATTATAAGAGCCTTAAAAAGTGTTGTAAATACTTTTTTGCAAGTCTATAGATAAATTAAAAATTGAAATAGCTATATTCTATTTTTGAAAATGGAGGAAACATTGATATGATAACTAATTTTACACTTAAGAATAATAAAATTGTAATAAAAAATGATCGGAGAGTTTTTTGGTGCTACTCATGATTTTGAATATAATATTGGAGATAAATTATATGAATTTGCAATAATGAGTTATGAAGATTTTGATAAATTGAAAACAATATATACACAATTAATAGAACTTGTATGTACTGCCAAAGAATCAAATACTATGGATGAAAAATTGGATTGTTTCTTTTCTATTTTACTTGCTAAAAGAATATTTTTTAGCATTTCATACATACTTGTCTTTACTTCTGTTCCTATACTAAATTTTTCTGTTCTTGGAAGTTTAAGTAATATTGTAAGCATATATTCAATATACTTTTCTATTTTTACTATTATTACCAATCTGTTATCTTTGTTTTTTTCCATCTCATATATCCCCCTTTCAAAAAAAGAAGAAGAGACTCTGAAATTTCAAAGTTCTCTCCTTCTATCTGTGTTTAGAAACAAATTAGGATAGTTTTACAGTGGTCAGTGCTACTTAATATAAAGCGTGGCACGAAAACCAGTGCGGTTATAGCTGTAACTAGGATCGTGGTAAAAGCGATAGGCGACAGGATAATTGTCTCCACCATAGATGCAAAAGCCACCACGGATAACACGACGTGAACTTTCGTTCTGTTCTTGTGTCCATTCATCTACATTACCTGCAAAGTCGTAGATGTTATTAGCACACCATTCTTCTCTGCTTCCTGTTTCAACTACTTTCTTCGGAGAATTCTCTGTATTCCAATGGTTGCCCCATTCAGTAGAGTCCTCTACAATTTCAGTAAGAGTTTTAACTTCCGTTTTGATAAACCATTCCAATACCGAATCATATTCTGCACCAAAAGTCAGATGACTCTTAACTGCTTCATTATCTTCGATAGTGGATGCAACCTTCTTGGCATCATCAAAATTGATGTTTACCCACGGCATAACGCCTTTTACCGACTGTGGTTTTTCTTCTGAACTTTTGGAAATGTTATAACGAGAAATATAAAATCCCCCATATTTCTTAACACTTTCAAGTTGTTCAAGCAGTTCATCATTTAAAGCTTCATCGTATTCATCATCCGAAAATTCATTGTTCATATAATTCCGTCTGCCGAATTTTTCCGAAAAATGTTCTCCATCAAGTGTTCCATTAGAGTCGATACTTCCAACAGGAATCCATACAAACTGGCTTCCATCAGAACATCTTTCAATTACAAATCCATTGTTCCATTCTCCACAGACATGCTTATATCCTTCTGGAATTGGAGGATTTACATAGTTTGTAGAGTAGACATT
>CAKPOA010000023.1 GCA_934169575.1 uncultured Clostridia bacterium | reverse complement strand
ATATAACACAGTAAAAGGAGTAAAAGCAAGTACAACAGGAAATGTGTATGGAATATATGACATGAGTGGTGGAGCTTCGGAATATGTTGCATTATTTAATTCAAAAGATGATGGTGAAAGATTTTCAGATTATGGTTGGGAAACAGTAGGAAATATTGCAGGAATAAAAAATACAGTAAATAGTGAAACAAAATTAACATCAGCTACAAGTACGAAATATGCGACAAAATATGATAATAAGACAACAAGCAGTTTGGGAAATAGTATAATATATACAGTTGGAAAAATAGGAGATGCAACAAAAGAGGTAAATACAGGAGGTTCACAAAGTTTAAGTAATACAAATGATTATTACAACTGGTTTTCGGACTTCCCCCAACTTGCTAGTTCAGGTTATCCGTTCGCTGATCGTGGTGGTCACTGCCACTATGGCACTGATGCAGGTGTATTCTATGCGAGCCACGGCAACGGTAACGGCAGCATCTACAACAGCTTCCGTGCGGTGTTGGTGCCCTAGCACTCTGAAATTTCCTTGTGCCTGGAATATTTGTGTGAGTAGTAAATGGCGAAAATTTGAAGATAATAAACTGGCTTGATTTCAAGCCAGTTTATTATTTTCAAAAAAATTTTAAAATTCTAATTAATTTAATAAATCCAAAATTTTAGGATATAATATATTAGCATTTTGTTTCCAATTATCAGCAATTTTTTTTGCATGTTCATTTGAACCAGCAAATGTTGTCAATTCAAATATTGTTTTATTATTTTCAACTATTTTACATTTTACAGTATAGTCTGTTTCACTTTCTGGAATATATTCTGCAGTAACTGCTTTTTCATCTGCAACTATACTTATTCTATTTTTTAATACATTATCAGTTTTTAATTTTAAAATACCTGGTAAAATATCAATAGTAAGTTCTAAAGATTGTTTACCTTTATCTGTTATTTCAAGTAATTTTTGTTCATCTTTAGTGTAAGTTTCAACTAATTTAGAATTTATAAGGTCATCTAATATATCTCTAAAATAAAAATAATTAATATTATTTATTTCAGCAATCATTTTAAACAAATCATTATCTGTAAAATCATCTACTATAGAGTTTATTATATATAACATTAAAACCTTATTTTCTGCCAAACCATTTATATAATTTTCTTCCATATTGCATCTCCTTACATATTTTGATATTACTTGATTATTATACCATAAAAATCAGGTGTTGTAAATAGAAAAATTTTTAAGAATTTTATATTGACAGTAAAAGTCAAAGATGATAGAATAAACTCAAATATAGCTCATAGACATTAAATAAAATAATTTAATGTAAAAAGAAAGGACTTTTTTATGGGAAAAAATTGTCGGTTTTATGCAGATATAATGGCAATGAATGAAGAAGTTACAGGTTCCTGCAATCTTGTGGTTGTAAAATTTCCCAATGGTGAAACAACACGTTTTGTTGTAGATTGTGGATTATTCCAAGAACGGGAATATGAGGAATTAAATCAGGTATTACCATTTTATCCAGAGCATATTGACTTTTGCCTAGTTACACATGTGCATGTTGATCATGTTGCTAGATTACCATATATGGTGAAAGAAGGTTTTTTTAATCCTATATATGCAACAGAAACAACAAGTAAATTATTACCTTTAGCATTAAGTGATAGTTTTAAAGTATTAAATCATGTATCAAAAAGAAAAAACAAGAAATGTTTATATTCAGAAATTGATGTAGATAGAACATTATCACTTGTAAGACCATGTGAGTTTGATGAAACAATTGATGTTCATCCTAATATTAAAGTAACATTTTTTTACAATGGACATATTGTAGGTGCAGCACTTATTTTAGTTCAGATTAGCTATTGTGGATATGAAGATATTAACTTATTATTTACTGGAGATTATAATAACAAAAATATATTTTTTGATGTAAAACCACTTTCTAAATGGGTTTTAGAATTGCCATTAACTGTAATTCAGGAATCAACTTATGGAGATATGGATTCAAGTGAAATACAAGAGTGTTTCAAAGAAAATGTTGAAAAATGTTTAAATAATCATGGAACAGTAGTAGCATTAGTATTTTCATTAGGAAGAGCTCAAGAAATTTTGTATGTATTAAAATGTATGCAGGAAAAAGGAGAGCTTAGCTTTGAAATCCCAATATATTTTGATGGTAAATTGGCAATAAGGTATACTAATTTATATATCAAGGGTGATTTAGAAATTAAAGAAGAAATGAGTGACTTTTTACCTAAAAATCTTATATTTGTAGATAAAGCTAATAGAGGTGATGTATTAGAAGATAAGAAAACAAAAATAATTGTAACAACTTCTGGAATGGGTTCATATGGACCAGCACAGGTTTATATTCCTGAGTATATTTCAAGAGGAAAAGCTTTAATACAGTTTACAGGTTTTACTGCTGAAGGCACTTTAGGTAGTAGATTAAAAAATACTAAAATTGGTGAATTTGCTGAAGTAGGAGGAATGATAACAAAGAAAAATGCAGATGTGGAATATACTACAGAATTTTCTGCACATGCAAAAGCAGATGTAATGATTGATTTTTTAAAGCAGTTTGAAAACTTAAGATTGGTTTTAGTAAACCATGGCGAAAGTCAGAAAAAAAAGGTTTTTGCTGAAAGAATTGCAGATGAGGTAAATCCTAAAAGAGTTGGGTTACTTGGAAGAGAATATTTTTTCAGAGTTGATCCATATGGATTGGTAAAAACTTTATCGACAAAATTTAAATAATTTCTGATTAAACATTGGGGATGCAATTTGCATCCCCAAACATATTAGTTACTTGAAAATCTTATATTAAACGATAATCAGTGCCATTAGGTAACTGGAATTTGAACCTTTTGTCAAAGGTTCTGTTTTTTTTCAATTGGATATTTTTTAAGCTGTATAGGCAAACATAAACATTACCATATTTAACATAATTTTTCAATTGTTAAAAGATTTAAGTAAATATGATATAAATTTCTAAATTTGTAAAGTTAAGGAAAAAACAACCAGAATAAATTTTCTGGTTGTTTTTTATGTTTTTATGAAATTATTTTGGTGGGCAGGGTTGGATTCGAACCAACGTAGACTCTCGTCGCCAGATTTACAGTCTGGTGCCATTAACCACTCGACCACCTACCCAAAAGTGTTCGTGCTGAACAATGACTATTATAAGTCTAAAAATGTGATTTGTCAATAGTATTTTAGAAAAAAATTAAAAAAATCTCAAAAAGCTTGCAATTATTGGAAAAATAGAGTATAATAAAATAAGCATAATAAATAGAGAAAGGGCGGGAACAAAAATCCCGCTCTTAAATATTGAATAGGAGGTAAAAGTGGCGAATATAGAAGAAAAGGTAGAAAGCCTAATAAAAAAAAGAGTTGAGGATATTGGATATGAACTATATGATGTCATATATCTAAAAGAAGGAAAAAACTATATATTAAGAATAGTAATAGACAAACCTGAAGGGATAACATTAGAAGATTGCGAAAAAGTAAATAATGAAATAACAGACATGATAGATGAAGCAAATTACATAAAAGAACAATACTTTTTTGAAGTATCATCACCTGGGCTTGAAAGAGTATTGAGAAAAGAATGGCAATTAAAAAAATATATTGGTGAGGAAGTAGAAATAAGATTATTTAAAAAAGATGAAAATAATTTTAAACAATATGAGGGAATACTAAAAAGTGTTAAAAATGAGTATCTTGAAATTGAACAAGAAGAAAAGATTTACAAAATAGACAGGAAAAATATATCACAAGTAAAAACAATTTATAATGAAGGGAATGATTAAAAAATGAAAGCAATTGATAATAAAGAATTAATACTAGCTTTAGAAGAATTAGAAAAAGAAAAAGGAATAAAAAAAGACTACTTGTTAGAATCAATAGAAACAGCATTAGTAACAGCATATAAGAGGAATTTTGATGCATCAGAAAATGTAAAAGTAGAAATGAACGAAGATACAGGTGCAACACATGTATATTCAGTAAAAGAGGTAGTTGAAAATATTGAGAATCCGATAACTCAAATATCTTTAGATGAAGCAAAAAAAATAAATAAAACACTTAAAGTTGGAGATGAAGTTAATATTGAAATAGTACCAAAAAACTTTGGTAGAATAGCGGCACAAACAGCAAAACAAGTTATTATTCAGAAAATAAGAGAAGCAGAGAGAACGGTTTTATATGAACAATATAGTGATAAAAAAGGTGAAATTGTTTCAGGTACAATACAAAAAGCTGAAAGAGGAATAGTGATTATGGATTTAGGAAAATTAGAAGGTTTGATGCCTACTAAAGAACAAATACCAACTGAGACATATAGAGTAAATGACAAAATAAAAGCATATGTTGTTGATGTAGAAAAAGGTGAAAAAGGGGCACCATATGTTGTAGTATCAAGAAGTCATCCTGATTTTGTTAAAAAAATGCTAGAAATGGAAATACCAGAAATATATGATGGAATAATTGAAATAAAAAGTGTGTCAAGAAATCCAGGAAAAAGATGCAAAGTTGCAGTATATTCTCAAGATGAGAATATCGATCCTGTTGGATCTTGTGTTGGGCAAAGGGGAATACGTATTCAAAATGTAATAAATGAATTACATGGCGAAAAAATAGACATAATAGAATGGAGTCCTGATATTTCTACATTTATTGCAGCAGCATTATTACCTGCAAAAATTTTAGCTGCAGATATAAAAGAAGAAGAGAGATTTGCTCAAGTAATTGTACCAGATGATCAATTATCATTAGCTATTGGAAAAGGTGGGCAAAATGCAAGATTGGCTGCAAAATTGACTAATTGGACAATTGATATAAAATCTGAAAGCCAATTTAGAGAATTGTTGAATAAAAAACAAGAAGAAAATGAGGTAGAAGGAGAAGAAGAATAGTGAAAAAAGTACCACAAAGAACATGTATGGGGTGCAATATAAAAAAAGACAAGAATGATTTGATAAGAATTGTGAAAAATAAAAATAATGAAATAATTATAGATAAAACAGGAAAACAAGATGGTAGAGGAGCATATATTTGTAATAATGCTGATTGTTTAAAAAGGGTTATTAAATCTAAAAGATTAGAAAAGGTTTTAAAAATAAATATAACAGATGAGATTTATTTAAAATTAGATAATTTGATTAGTGGAGGTGATTTTATTGGGTAAAATGAAATTATATGAACTTGCAAAAGAATTGAATTTGACCAGTAAAGAATTATTAAAAAAGGCAGGAGATATTGGACTAAATGTAAAAAGTCATTTGAGTAACTTAGAAGAAAATGATATTAAAGAACTTAGAAAAGTTGCTAGTAATGTAAAAAAAGAAAAAAATAATACAAATATACAAAATAAAAATGATAGCTCAATACCTGTTATAATAAGAAGAGAAGTAATAATAGAAGAAGAAACAAAGAAAAAAGAAAATAACAAAAAAGAAAATAACAAAAAAGAAAATAAACAAAAAGATAATAGAAATGGATTAGTACAAAGAAACAAAGATAATAGATCTTATAGAAATAAACCAGAAAAACCTCTAACTGTAAGTGAATTATTTGGTTTAAATAAAAAAGAACAGAAAAAAGAAGAAAAGAAAATAGAAAATAAGGTTATGATTGAAAAAAAAGATGATACTCAAAGGGGCATAGAGAAAGTGGTAAAAGAGGAAAAAAAGGTGGAAACAGAAAAAAGAGAAAGACCAACATTTAATAAAAAAGAAAAGAATTTTAATAATTCAAATAATAAAAATTATAATAAATCAGAATATCAAAATAATAGAAAAAATAATGATTATAAAAATAGGTATCAACAAGATAAAAAAGATTTTAAACCAAGATATCAAAATAATAGACCAAATAATGATGATAGAAAAAATGGATTTAATAAAGATAAACAAAACAATAGATTTAATAATAGAAAAGTAAATCAAAATGGTAGATTTAATAAAAGACCATTAGACGAGAAAGGTATTGAAAAAAATATTAAAGATATTATGGCTACTGAAACTGTTGAAAAAGAAAGTAGAGAATATAATAAATCTATTGACAAACAAAAAAGTAATAGTAAATTTGATGAAAATAGAAACTCTAAAAAGAAGTCAAGAAGAAATCAGAATGAAGAATTTAATGAAGGTAAATTAAAAAATCTTAAACAACAAAATAAATTATCTAATATGTTTAATGATTCAGATGAAGGAATGCTTGATTATTATGATTTAACTACACAAAGAGGAAGAAAAGGTAAAAAGAAAAATGTAAAAGATGGAACAAGAAACAAACAAAAAATATTTAAACTTAAAGAAATTACAATACCTGAAACTATTAGTGTAAAAGATTTGGCAGCTGAACTTAAAAAGACTGCTGGTGAAGTTATAATGAAATTAATGTCACTTGGTATAATGGCTACATTAAATAATGAATTAGATTTTGATACTGCATTTTTAGTTGCAGAAGAGTTTGGTGTAACAGCCAATAAAAAACAAGAAATAAAAGAAGAAGATGTTTTATTTGATGAATCAGAAGATAAAGCAAATGAATTGGTTGAAAGAGCTCCAGTTGTAGTTGTTATGGGACATGTAGACCATGGAAAAACTTCTCTCTTAGATACAATTAGAAAAACAAATGTAATAGGCGGAGAAGCAGGTGGAATTACACAAGCTATAGGTGCATATAAAGTAAAAGTTAATGATAAAGAAATAACATTTTTAGATACACCAGGACATGAGGCATTTACAGCTATGCGTGCTAGAGGTGCACAAATTACAGATATAGCAATTCTTATTGTTGCTGCAAATGATGGTGTAATGCCACAAACAGTTGAAGCTATAAATCATGCTAAATCTGCTAATATACCAGTAATTGTTGCTATAAATAAAATTGATTTACCAGATGCTAATCCTCAAAAAGTTAAAGAGGAATTGATGCAATATGAATTAGTTCCAGAAGAATGGGGCGGAGACACTATATTTGTAGAAATATCTGCAAAAAATAATTTAAATATTGATCAATTATTAGAAATGGTATTATTACAAGCTGAAATGTTAGAATTAAAGGCTAACCCAACTAAACAAGCTAAAGGTGTTGTAATTGAGGCTAGACTTGACAAAAACAAAGGTGCAATTGCTTCTATTTTAGTACAAAGAGGTAAACTTGATGTTGGTGATACTGTTGTTGTTGGTTCAACAATAGGTAGAATTCGTTCAATGATAAATGATAAAGGTAAAAGGGTAAAAAGTGCTGGTCCATCTACACCTGTAGAAATAATGGGACTTACAGAAGTTCCTGAGGCAGGAGAAACTTTGTATGAAGTTAAAGATGAAAAAATGGCAAAACATTTAATTGAAAGAAGAAAACGTCAAGCAAGAGAAAAATCAATAAATGCAATGACCAATGTTACATTAGACAATTTATTTAGTCAAATGGAAAAAGGAAATCTAAAACAATTGAATTTAATTGTTAAAGCAGATGTTCAAGGTTCTGTTGAAGCTTTAAAACAGTCATTAGAAAAATTAAGTAATGATGAAGTTAGATTAAAAGTTATCCATGCTGCTGTTGGTGCTGTTACAGAAACTGATGTGACTCTTGCTAAAGTGTCAAATGCTATTATAATTGCATTTAATGTTAGACCTGTTTCAACAGCTAAGCAAGAAGCGGAAAAAGATGATGTACAAATAAAACAATATTCAGTTATTTATCAAGCAATTGAAGATGTAGAAGCAGCAATGAAAGGAATGCTTGATCCAAAATATGAAGAAGAAATTATTGGTACTGCTGAAGTTCGTCAAGTATTTAAAATTTCAAATGTTGGAACAATTGCAGGTGCTTATGTATTAACAGGTAAAATTTCAAGAAATGCTGGAGTAAGAGTTATTCGTGATGATGTTGTTATTCATGAAGGAAAACTTGTATCTTTAAAAAGATTTAAAGAAGATGTTAAAGAAGTCTCAAAAGAATTTGAATGTGGTATCCAAATTGAAAAATATAATGATATTCAAGAAAAAGATATTATAGAAGCTTTTGTTATGAAAGAAATAAAACATTAAGAAAGGAAAGATTTATGCAAAAAAAACAAACCAATCGCATGAGTAAAGTTGATGAAGAAATAAAAAGAGAACTTAGTGTGATTATTAGTCAAGATTTAAAAAATCCAAATATAACTGGATTAATCAGTGTTACTAAGGTTAAAACTTCACCCGATTTAAAAAGTACAAAAGTTTATGTTAGTATATTAAACAGTAAAAGCAAAAAAAATACTATGCAAGGACTAAAAAATGCTTCGGGATTTATTAGATCAGAACTTGCTAGAAGAATTGTTTTAAGATATACACCAGAGTTGATTTTTGAAATAGATGACAGTATGGAATATGGTGCTAAAATAGATAATATTTTAAAAGAAATAATAAAAGAATAAGTTGTTACAAAATAAGGAGGAGCAAATGACTTTAGATAATATAATAGAAGAAATAAAAAAAGCTGAATCAATAGTAATATTAACACATGATACACCAGATGGAGATGCTATGGGAAGTAGTCTTGCTATGAAATTAGCTATAGAAAGTCTAGGAAAAACTGTAGATGTTATAATACCTGAATATTCAAGTTGCTTTGAATTTTTACCTGGAATTAATGAAATAAAAAAAGAAACAGATATAGAAAAATATGATTTGGCAATTTCTGTTGATTGTGCAAATAACAAAATTTTATCAGGATACCAAAAATATTTTGAAAAAGCTAAAACCAAAATTGTAATAGATCATCATGGAAGTAATATGATGTTTGGGGATATAAATTTTGTAAATCCTGTATCACCTGCATGTTGCGAGGTTTTAGTTGGAATGTTTGATTATTTTGGTATTAAAATAACAAAAGATATTGGAACTTGCATTATTACAGGTATTATAACTGATACAGGTGGATTTAATTATAATGTTACTCCAGAGACTTTTGATTTTGCAGCAATGCTTTTAAGAAAAGGTATAAAAATATCAGAAGTTTATCAAAAAGCATTAAAAACTAAAACAAAAGCTAGTTTCGAGCTAGAAAAAATAGCTAGAGACAGGCTAGAATTTCTAGAAGATGGAAAAGTAACATTTACATATTTAACACTTGAAGATGAAAAAAATGTTGGCGCAAAAACAGGAGATCATGAAGGAATTGTTGAAGTTGGAAGAGATATTGAAGGTGTAGAAGTTTCAATATTATTACATGAAAGAAAAGAAAATGGATTTAAAATATCTTTACGCTCTAAAGAATATGTTAATGTATCAGATGTTTGCTTAATGTTTGGTGGTGGCGGACATATTAGAGCTGCTGGTGCTTTCCAAATGGGAAATGTTGAGCAAATAAAAGATAAAGTTTTAGCACAAATAAAAAAACAATTAAAATAATTTAGAGGTGACATATTTGGATGGTATAATTTTAATAAATAAAGAAAAAAACTATACATCTAATGATGTTGTACAAATTGTAAAAAAAATATTTAACCAAAAGGTAGGACATACAGGAACCTTGGACCCAATGGCAACTGGTGTTTTACCTTTGCTTATTGGAAAAGGAACCTTATGTTCGAAATATTTAATTAATCATGATAAAATATATGTTACAACATTAAAATTAGGTGTGAAAACAGATACTGGTGATATTACTGGAAATATTATTAAAACTGAAAAAGTTGATGAAAAATTTTTAGAATTGAATAAAGTAAAAAAAGTCCTTAGTAGTTTTATAGGCGAGCAAGAACAGATTCCACCAATGTATTCTGCTATAAAAATAAATGGAAAAAAATTGTATGAATATGCAAGAAATGGGCAAAAAGTTGATATATCACCAAGAAAAATAAATTTATATAATTTAGAATTGATATCTATTAAAAATGAAGAAATTAGTTTTAGAGTTTGTTGTTCTAAAGGTACATATATTAGAACATTATGTGAAGATATTGCAGAAAAACTTGGCACAATTGGAACTATGTGTGAATTAAATAGAGAAAAAGTTGGAGATTTTGAATTAAGCAGTTCAGTTACTATTGAACAATTAAAAAATGGATTTCAAAATAAAGATTTTTTAAAAAAATATTTTTTAGATATTGAAGATATTTTTGAAAAAGCACCTAAAATTGTTTTAGACGATTCTAATATTTTTAAGTTATTAAATGGCGTTAAATTATTAGGGTTTTCTGATTTTGAAGATGGCATTTTTAGAATATATTTTAATAATTTATTTGTTGGAATTGCTGTTTTAAAAAATGGCGTTTTAAAAAGAGAGATTATTTTAGAGCAATAATATTTTGTAGAATATTGACAAAAAAAAATAAATAATATAATATATGAATATAGTAAAATAAAATCTTGTATTTAATACAAGATTTTATAAAAAAGAGGCGATTAAAATAAAAAAAATATTAAAATATATAATTATTTTTATTATAACTGTAGGTATATTATTTTTATTATTAATATTAACTTCGAAAATTCCTAAAAGTTTAATAGAAGAAAATATAGAGGAATCTGTTGCTTTTTTTGAAAGAAAACCAGGTGTAGATGAGGTTTTAAAAAGAAGAGAATACACAATAATACATTATTACGCAGATTCTATGTTATTGAATATTATTTATTCAATAGATTCAGAACATCCTGTAGAATCATGTTTATGGGCAAAATATTATTGTTCTGTTAAAATTGATATAAATACTGATTTTATAACAGTTGTTAATGAACATAAAGAACCAAATGAACAATATTTAAGATATTGGCATGGAAGTATGATTGTTTTAAGACCTTTATTTATTTTTTTAAATATTGAGCAGATTTATTTATTAAATAAGATTTTGTTATATATTTTAGCATTAGTTTTATTTATAATTTTATTAAAAAAAAGCAAAAAAATTGCGATAATTTTTGTGATTTCAATGTTTATGATTTCATTTAAAGTTGTACCATATTGTTTGGAATATTCTTGGACATTTTATATAATGTTAATTAGTTCAATTATATCTGTATTAATTGAAAAAAAAGGAAATCAAAAATTATATCCTTTATTTATGATTACAGGAATATTAACATGTTTTTTTGACTTTTTATCAACTGAGATTATAACTGGAATGGTGCCTATTTTATTAGTATTATTAATTAGAAAAGAAGATAACAGATTAAATAGTTTTAAAGATGGATTTAAGTTTTTAGCAATTTCTGCTATTTTATGGGGAATTGGGTATATTGCAATGTGGTTTGCAAAATGGATAATTGCTTCATTAATATTAAATATAAATGCTATGAAATATGTAAAAGATAATGCTATGTTAAGAATTAATGGACTTCAAGGTTTGAAAACTAAAGAAGAAATGTATATAGGTGCTTTATATAATAATTGGCATAATTTATATCCTATTAATATTGTGAAAAATAAACAAACATTATTAATATATATTGCAATTTTTTTTGTATTATTAGCATCAATAATTGATTGGAAAAATATAAAGAAAAAGTGGTTTTCTATATTATTACTTTTAATATCAATTACACCATATTTAAGATATGTTGTTCTTGCAAATCATTCATATAGACATTATTTTTTTACATTTAGAGATCAAATTATTTCTATTATTGCAATATTGGCTATAATCTTGGAAATAATAAATTATAATATTTTATTTAAAAAAGTGGAATGGAGAAAAAAGTGGAGAAAATAGAATTAACTATATTAATGCCTTGCTTAAATGAGGAAAAAACAATTGGAATATGTATAGAAAAAGCAAAGAAATTTTTAGAAGATAATAATATTAATGGTGAGATTTTAATTGTGAATAATGGAAGTGTAGATGATTCGAGAAATATAGCAGAAAAAATGGGCGTGAGGATAATAGATGTTGAGGAAAAGGGTTATGGTACTAGTTTAATAAATGGATCTAAGTGTGCAAATGGTAAATATGTTATAATGGGAGATTGTGATGATAGTTATAATTTTCTTGAATTAATGCCTTTTTTGGAAATGCTTAGAAATGGATATGATTTTGTGATTGGAAATAGGTATAAAGGTAAAATGGAAAAAGGTTCTATGAAATTATTACATAAATATATTGGGACCCCTTTGATTTCTTTGTTTGGGAGAATAAGATATAAAGTTAATATAGGTGACTTTAATTGTGGGCTAAGAGGGTATGATACTGAAAAAATGAATAATTTAAATTGTTCTTGTAAAGGTATGGAATATGCTTCTGAAATGATAATAAAAGCTAAAATGGGTGGATTAAAAATAATTGAAATACCTATTAATTTTTATAAAGATAGTAGAGGAAAAAAATCACATTTAAATACTGTTAAAGATGGAATAAGACATTTTAAAATTGTTGTTGGATATAAAATACAATAATGATTAATTTATGAAAATGTCTCATTTATGCCGAGAAAACTTATTGATATTGAGTAATCTTTAAAGGCTTTTTGTAATAATTTTGTAATAGAAAAGATAAGAAAATGTAATAAACCCTGAAACCCTTGTGGCTGTACACATATATATATATATCGATAATTTTAAATATTGAATAAAAAAATAAAGATGATATAATGATACATATATATAAATGGAGGTAATTTATGGAAAAAACAAGAAGAAATAATCAAAAAGGTATTACATTAATTGCATTAGTAATTACAATAATAGTTTTAATAATACTTGCAGGAATAAGTATAATGATGATATCAGGACAAGATGGAATATTA
>CAKPOA010000022.1 GCA_934169575.1 uncultured Clostridia bacterium | reverse complement strand
AATCCAATGACAATTCAAAATTTTTCAAAGATTATGGGAAAATCTAATAAAAAAATTGAAAAAATTTTGAAAAAGTTTCTAGAATTAGAAATGTTAATAAAAGAAGGGGAAACATTTCTGATAAAAAATTGGGACAAGTATCAAAGTATTGAAAAATATGAAAAGTATCAAATGCAAGGTCGAGAACGACAAAGAAGATTTCGTGAAAAGCATAAAAGTGAAAATGAAAAAAGTAACGTTACTCAAACGTTAGGTAACGAAGAAGAAAATACAAAAGATATAGAAAATAAAAAAGAAGAAAATATAAGAGAGAAGAGCGAAAATGGTTTTAGACAATATAAATTGTAGCGAAGTTATACACAATAAATTGAAAAAATGTGAATTTTGTGGCAAAGAATTAACACCAATAGGACTTGATTATTTATATGCTAATATTTCTCCTGATGCAATTAAATACGAAAGATGTGATTGTAATAAAGCACAAGAATATTGGAAAAGGAAAGATGAGCAAGAATATGAAATTCAGAAAAGAAAACATTTTAGGGATGTTATAAACAAGCTATACAAACAAAACTATACTGAAAGAAAATTTCAAAATCTGAACTTTGAAAATTTTAATATTAATTCAGGCAATGAAATAGCAGTAAAAGTTGCTAATGATTATACAAATAAATGTATAACAAAAGTACAAACTAAAGGACTGATAATAATAGGCGAGTCAGGACTTGGAAAAACACATTTAGCAGCATCAATTGCTAATAAATTAATTGAAAATGAGAAGATTGTATTAATGGGAAGACTAACGACTTTACTAGACATGATAAAGGAAACATTTAGAGATAATACAAAGTCAGAAAATGAATTAATAGAGCTATATTCAAATGTAGACATGATGATAATTGATGATCTTGGAACAGAAAAAATTAGTAATTGGGCATTAGAAAAACTATATACAATTATTCAAAATAGAAATGAGAATAGATTACCAATAATCATTACAACAAGGTTTGATAAGCAGGGATTAATTGAAAGATTTAGTCAAAGTCAAGATGAACAATTAGTAGATGCAATTATCTCAAAATTGTATCAAATGTGTTATGGAATAACACTAAAAAATATAAAAGAAAAAGCTAGCACAAGCGACCAAACTAAATGCTAACTTAAATGATTATAACTATATTTTAATACAAAAAATTGAAAAAGTAAATAGAAAAAAGAAAGGAATTGATAATATGAAAGTTTATAAAGAATATAAAGAAATAGAAGTAAAAGATATAAAAGGAGTTAAAGCTAACACAATATGTAGCAGAAATTTAGAAAAAGTTTGTAGATATATGGAGGTAATAAAAAAAGAAGGAATTAAGAAACCATTTGAAGTTATTCAAAAAGAAAATGGGTACTATGTTCTAGGCGGTGGAATAAGATTATTAGCAGCAAAAGCGTTAGGATATGACAAAGTTCCATGCTTAATAAGAGATACAAAACAAGAAATTTTATTGAGAAAATTAAATAAAATATTTAAATTAGAAGACGAAAATCATGAAATAAAAAATGATATAAATGATGAAGAAAAGTTGAATTTTCACAAAAATAATTATTATAAATTAAATATTTTATAATTAAAAAATAATATGAAAAGTACTTGGATTTTAATTTGAAAAGTCCAAGTATTTTTCAAAATATAGAGTGCATTTGATAGAAAAAAAGTAATAATTTTAGTACTAAAAAAGAGTATATTGTTGTCCTAACAAGCAATGAATTTCGTCAGCTCGAAATTCTAAATGGGGAAATTCCCCAATCCCCTTTTTAAATGAGAGGAGATAGAAAATGGCAACAACAAAAATATGGAAAGTACAAAAAAGATTAGATCATGTAATTAACTATGCAACAAATGAAGAAAAGACAAAAAATAATTATAGTGAATATGGAATGGATGAGTTTGAAAGTATTAGACAAGTAATGACTTATGCAACTAATCCAGAAAAAACAGAGAAACAATTTTATACTACAGGAATAAATTGCGAAGTAAAAGAAGCAGTTAAGCAAATGCAACTTGTAAAAACAATATATGGAAAAGAAAATGGCATATTAGCATTTCATGCTTATCAATCATTTAAAGAAGGAGAAGTTACTCCAGAAATAGCTCATGAAATTGGAGTAAAACTTGCAAATGAAATGTGGGGAGACAGATTTCAAGTTGTAGTATCTACTCATTTAAATACTCAACATTTTCATAATCATTTTGTAATTAATTCAGTTTCATTTAAAGATGGAAAGAAGTATTATAGCAATTTGACTAATACAGCATTGCTAAGAAAAACATCAGATGAAATATGTGAAGAATATGGCTTAAGTGTTTTAAAAGAAAAGACTTGTAAATCAGGAATCAACTTTGAAAATTTTTATAAAAAATCTATGAGAGATTCGGCTTATTATAAATTCGCAAAAGAAGATATAGATTATGCAATAAAACATTCATACACACTAAAACAATTTCAACAGATGTTAGTATCAATGGGATATAACTATTATTATAGGGGAGATAAATTAAGTGTAAGAAGAGAACCATACAAAAGGAATATAAGAGTTGAAAGAGCATTTGGAGAAGAGTATTCATTGGAAAATATTAAAAGAAGAATATTAGAAAATGACTATGTAAGACAAGAAAGAATAATTCCTTATATGGTAATAAGAAATAGACGTTTTATGACAAGAGATAAAATAAGAAGAAAATATAAACCTAAGGGAATTGTTGCCTTGTATTACTACTATAGATATTTGATAAAGTTATACACTAGAAATAATACACAATATAAATTGACTCCTAAAATGAGAGAAGAAGTAAAAAAGGTGGACGAGTATTCGGAAAGAATTAGATTTTTATGTAAGTATAAGATTGAGACGATGAGTGATATTGATAATGTGCCAAAGATGAAGGAGCAATTAAAAGAACTAGATGATAAAGAAAAGCAGAAGATAAAAGAAAAAGAACAAGAACAAGAGAAAAAATTAAAAGAGAAGAAGAAAAAAGATAGAAGGTATGTTAGATAGGGCTGGTACAGAAATGTATCAGCCTTATCTGTTACATGTGTTCTAAAACAAATATAACAAAAAAACTTGACAAACAATTAAAATTGTGTTATAAAATATTTAGAACAAATGAGAGGAGGCTTATATGAAGCTAGAAGATGTTGCGGATGTACATATTGGAGTGGTTCTTAAAAGAAAAGAAGCTGTATATAAAGGAAATAAAACAAATAAATATAAAGTTTTCAATATAAGATGCTACGAAGAAAAAATAGAATATGATGATTTCCATAGTATGGAAGATTTAGGTGACTACGTTACACAAAAAGGAGATTTGATTTTTAGACTTTCTTTTCCAAGTAAAATTATCTTAGTAGATGAAAAAACAGAAGGGCTGCTAATTAATAATCTATATTGCATTATAAGGTGTAATAATAAAAAGATAGATAATGAATTTTTAAAGTGGTTTTTAGAAAGTAAAGAAGCAAGTAGACAATTAGAAAAGATTATTATTGGAACAGTAGTAAAATCAATTCCAGTTGCAAAACTAAGGTTAATAGAAATTCCAAATATAACATTTAAAGAACAGGAAAAAATATCAAAATTGATTTCTAGTTGGAATAAACAAAAAAAATTATATAATCAAATGATAATGGAAAAGGATAATTATTATAATTCAATAGTTAATAAAGTAATAAATGGAGGTAAAAAATAAAATGAATGAAAAACAATTACAAGATAAAATAAATGGAAC
Organism: uncultured Clostridia bacterium; assembly: GCA_934169575.1. Lineage (GTDB taxonomy): Bacteria > Bacillota > Clostridia > TANB77 > CAG-508 > CAG-269. Next base: position 11,995 of record CAKPOA010000022.1, on the reverse strand, counting down.
AATTTGGTCTGCTTGTGATACTTTAAGAAGTAGTATACCAGGAGGAAACTATAAAGATTATGCATTGGTAATGCTATTTGTTAAATATTTAAGTGATACGTATAAAGAAGAAAAAGAAAAAGCAAATGAAATGTACAAAGGAAATGAGCAGATGATAGAAAGATATCTTTCTAGAAGTAAATTTATACTAAAGGAAGAATGTACATTTGATTATCTATATAATAAAAGAAATGAAGATAATATAGGTGAAATTATAAATAAGGCATTAGAAACAATAACAACTTTAAATGGTGTTAAATTATTAAATTTGTTTGCGGGTGTTGATTTTAATAGTGAAGTTGTATTTGGAAAAAAGAAAGAAAAAAATGCAATATTAAAAACTTTATTATCTGATTTTAATAATGATGATATTGATTTAAGACCATCTAAAATAGGAAATTTGGATGTTATAGGAAATGCATATGAATACTTGATTGCTAGATTTGCTGGGGATTCAGGAAAAAAAGGAGGAGAATTTTATACTCCAGCTGAAGTTTCAACATTACTTGCAAAATTAGTTGAACCAAAAGAAAATGACAGAATATATGATCCAGCTTGTGGGTCAGGGTCATTACTATTAAAAGCAGCCAAAGAAATTAAAGATAAAAAAGTTAGCGTATATGGACAAGAAAGTAATAGTTCAACTTATAATTTATGTAGAATGAATATGTTTTTACATGGTGTTAATGATGCTCATATTGAATGGGGAGATACTTTAGCTAATCCATTGCACTTAGAACATGATGATTTAATGAAATTCGATGTAATAGTATCTAATCCTCCATTTTCATTAGATAAATGGGCAAAAGGATTTGAATCTGCAAATTCAACAATTATTGATGATGGTAAAAAGAAAAACACATTTAAGATGGAAGCTTCAATGGATCCATATAATAGATTTGAATATGGAGTTCCACCAAAAAGTATAGGTGATTATGCATTTATTCAACATATGTTAAAAAGTTTAGCTGAAGATGGAAGAATGGCAGTTGTATTACCTCATGGAGCTTTATTTAGAGGAGCATCAGAAGGACTAATTAGACAAAAAATTTTAGAAGATAATTTAATTGATGCTGTTATAGGATTACCAGAGAATCTATTTTATGGAGTTTCAATACCAGCTACAATAGTTGTATTTAAAAAGAATAGAATTAGAAAAGATGTATTATTTATTGAAGCAAGCCGTGAATATGAAAAGGGTAAAAATCAAAATACATTAACAAAAGAAAATATCCAAAAAATATTAGAAACATATAAAAATTATAAAGAAGTTGAGAAATATTCTCACATTGCAACTATGGATGAGATTAAAGAAAACGAATACAACTTAAATATTAAAAGATATGTGGATACCTTTGAAGAGGAAGAAGAAATTGATATAGAAGAAACAAAGAAAAATATTGAAAAAATAAACGAAGAACTTCAAGTTTTAGAAAAAGAATTACAAGAATCATTAAGAGAGTTGGGATTATAAAAGGAGATTAATATGGCACTTATAAACGGAAAAAAAGTGGAAATACATTTAAAAGGTGGTTTTTCTGAAAGAAAAGGAATAAAACATTTTTCAGATATAGTTCAAGTGAATAGTTTAAATGAAAGAACAAAAAATAAATTATATACAGCTACAGAAGAAATATTTGGCTTGATGGATAAGTATAATGAAAGACTTCAGAACTGTTTTATTGAGTTTATATATGAAGAACTATTTTCTTTAACCAAGAGAGATATTCCAAGGATTTATAGATATTCAGATTACTCACATACATCTGTATTTAATGAGATATATAATATAATTAATACAGAAGATTATAGTAACATTTTAACATTTATTGAAGGAGTTATAAAAGATTTTTCAATTATTGATCAGGATACTGGAAATATGCTCAATCTAGAAAGTAGATATACAAATATTATTAATGATATTTTTCAAAAAGAAAATGTTAATTATAGAATAGTAGATGGAATTGTAACGGATTTATTGAATGAAGAAACAATAAAAGAAATAGAAGAAACATTAGAAAACCCATATACTGTCGTAACTACTCATTATTCAAAAGCGTTAGAATTATTATATAAAACAAAGGATTATGATAATTCAATAAAAGAGTCAATAAGTTCTGTAGAATCTATATGCCAGATTTTAACATGCAATGATAAAGCTACTTTGGGAGATGCATTAAAGTTATTGAAAGATAAAATACATCCGGCAATGAAAAGTGCTTTTGAAAAATTATATGGGTATACAAGTGATGCAAATGGAATAAGACATTCAAATGGATTAGGAGAGGGAAATTCTACATTTGAAGAAGCAAAATACATGCTAATTAGTTGTTCAGCATTTGTAAATTATTTAAAAGAAAATTTTGAAGAAGGAAAATGAAAAAATGGATGAATGGAGAAAATATAGATTAGGAGATTTATTTGAAAGAGTAACTAGAAAAAATATAAATTTAGAAAGTGAAAATGTATTAACAATTTCAGCACAATATGGCTTAATAAATCAAGAAGAATTTTTTAATAAATCTGTGGCAGGTAAAAATTTAAATAATTATTATTTACTAAAAAAAGGGGAATTTGCTTATAATAAAAGTTATTCTGCAGGATATCCAATGGGAGCAACAAAAATGTTAGAAAAATATGACGAAGGTATTGTATCAACATTATACATATGTTTTAGAAGTAAATCGGATTTAGTAAATAATGAATATTTTAAATATTATTTTGAGAGTAAACAGTATTATGATGAATTATCAAAAATAGCAGAAGAAGGCGCTAGAAATCATGGACTATTAAATATAAGTGTTGAAGATTTTTTTAATATACAAGTAATTTTACCTCCAATAAAAGAACAAGAAAAAATAGTAAATTTGCTTAAAAAAATAGATTATCTTATTAAGAAATATGAAAAATTATTAAAAGAAAAAGATAAATTTATTAAATCTCAGTTTGTAAAGATGTTTGGAGATGTTATAAATAATACAAAAAATTTTGATTATAAACCAATAGGGGAAATTTCTGAAATTGTTACAGGAACTACACCAAGTACTTCAAATATAGAAAATTGGAATGGAAATATATGTTGGATTACACCAGCTGAATTAGACAATAATAGCATTTATATTTTTGATACAGAGAGAAAGATTACAGAAAAAGGAAAAAAAAGTAAATCTTTGAAATTAATGCCTAAAGGTACAGTGTTATTTACTTCTAGAGCTCCAATAGGAAAAGTAGCAATAATAAATAAAGAAATGTGTTGTAATCAAGGGTTTAAGAATTGCATTTGTAAAAAAGAATTAAATAATCTTTATTTATACTATACACTAAAAAACAATGCATATTATTTTAATAGATTAGGAGCAGGCTCAACATTTAGAGAATTATCTAAATCTACATTTGAAAAAGTTAAAATATCTGTTCCACCTATGGAATTACAAAATAAATTTGCAGAATTTGTAAAACAAGTAGATAAACAAAAATTTTTATTAGAACAACAAAAGAAAAATTATGAAAAACTAAAAAAAGCACTAATGCAAAAATTATTAATTGGAAAAGTAAGAGTAAAAATATAAATTTAATTTATGGGGGCAAATTAAATGGAAGAAAAAATACCAGTAGCTAATGAAATGTCTACAAGTCAAAGACCAGCTATAGAAGTATTACAAAAATTAGGATATAAATACATATCAGAAGAAGAAAATAAAAATTTAAGAAATAACATCCTAACAGATGTAATATTTAAAGATATATTAGCTAAAAAATTAAATGAAATAAATAGTTATGAATATAAAGGAGAAAAGTATAAATTTTCAGCAAGTACCATAGGACAAGCTATTAAAGATTTAAATGAAGATTTAGTAACAGGACTTATTAGTACAAATGAAAAAATATATGATTTATTAACATTGGGAAAATCTTATCAAGAAAATATGGTAGATGGCACTAAAAGGTCTTTTGACATAAAATATATAGATTTTGAACATCCAGAAAATAATGATTTTTATGTTACAGAAGAATTTTCAGTGTTAAGGATGAATGGTAAAGATTATGCAAGACCAGACATTGTTTTATTTGTAAATGGTATACCATTAGCAGTAATAGAGTGTAAAGATGCATCAGTGCCAATAATCCAAGCCATATCTCAAAATATAAGAAATCAAAAACCAGAATATATTCCTCAATTATTTAAATTTATACAAATAGTTATGGCAGCTAATAAAAATGAAACGAAATATGCTACTTGTGGTACACCAGATAAATTTTGGTCAACATGGAATGAACAATATGTGGAAAAGCAAAATGAATTACTAAATAAAATTGTAATTGGTAGACAAGTAACAAAGCAAGATAGAGATATAATTTCATTATTTGAAAAAGAAAGATTTTTAGAATTAATAAAAGATTTTATAATTTTTGAAGCTGGAAAAAAGAAGATATGTAGATACCAACAATATTTTGCTGTAAAAGCAATGTTAGAAAGAATAAAACATGACAAAAAAGGTGGAGTTGTTTGGCATACACAAGGTTCTGGTAAATCTATAACAATGGTATATATAACAAAAAAATTGATGGAAGATAAAGAAATACAAAATCCACAAGTAGTTATAGTTACAGATAGGGTAGATTTGGATAAACAAATTCATAAAACATTTAATAGAATTGGAGTAGAGGCAGCAAGAGCAACAACAGGGAATAATTTAACAGAATTAATCAAAAATGAAAAAATAAGAGTTATAACAACAGTTGTAAATAAATTTGAAACAGTAGTAAAATCAGGAATTTCAGTAGATGCACCCAATACATTTATATTAGTTGATGAAGGACATAGAACTCAATATGGTGAGATAAATAGAAGGATGCAAGAAGTATTCAAAGGAGCAATTTATATTTCTTTTACTGGAACACCTATTATGAAGAAAGATAAAAATATCTTTGATAAATTTGGAGGATTAATACATAAATATTCTTTAGATGATGCTTTAAAAGATAAAGCTATAGTTCCACTGATATATGAGGGGAAAATGGTTGATCAAGAAGTTTCAAAAGAAGCTATTGATATGAGATTAGATATGTTAACAAGAAATTTGACGCCCGAACAAAAAACTGAAGTCATGAAAAAATGGAGTAGATTTGAAAAAGTTGCCTCTTCTGAACAAAGATTAGAATTGATTGCATGGGATATAGCTAAAAATTATAATGAAACATTAAAGGGAACAGGATTTAATGCAATGCTTGCATGTAATAAAAAAGTAGAAGCAGTAAAATATTATAACATTTTTAGAGAAGAATTTCCTGAATTAGAAGTTGCAGTTGTAATATCTTCTCCAGACATGAGAGAAGGCGAAGGAAGTATTGATGAAGATACAGATGATATTGTAAAAAAATTTTATATAAATACTATTTCAAATTATAAAAATGAAGAAGAATATGAAGAAACTATAAAATCTAAATTTATAAATGTAGATATAGATATATTAATTGTTGTAGATAAATTGCTTACAGGATTTGATGCACCAAAAGCTTCAACTTTATATTTGGACAAACAAATAAAAGAGCATAATTTATTACAAGCTATAGCGAGAGTAAACAGACTTTGTGATGGAAAAGATTATGGTTATATAGTTGATTATAGAGGGCTTTTAGGAGAATTAGATAAAGCATTAACAATGTATCAAGATGCAGGATTAGAAGAATTTAAAGAAGAAGATATAAAATCATCTGTATATTACATTGATACAGAAATAAATAATATGTTTGAAGCATATGAAGACCTTAAAGGGTTATTCAAAGATATAAAGAATAAAAATGATTTAGAAGAATATGAAGAGCTTCTAGAAGATGAAAAAATAAGAAAAGATTTTTACAACAAGCTATGCAAATTCGGAAGTATGTTAGGAATAATTTTACCAAGTGACCAAGCTTATTACAGAATTGGAAAAGAAAAAATAAGCGAATTAAGAAAAGCATTAGCTTTCTATCAAAAATTGAGAGCAACAGTAAAATTAAGATATTCTGAAACTATAGACCATAAAGAATATGAAGCTAAGATGCAAAAATTATTAGACAATTATGTAGTTGCAAAAGAAATGATGAGAATAACAGAACCAGTAGATATAACAGATGCAGAAAATTTTGATAAAGAATTAGAAAAAATGGGAACAGATAGAGGAAAAGCAGATGCTATTAGAACAAGGCTAACAAGAACTATAAGTGAAAAATCCAAAGAAGATCCAGCTTATTACAAGAAATTTTCTACAAGAATTGAAGAAACTATTGAAGCCTATAGAAATAGAAGAATTACAGATAGTGAGTATTTACAAAAAATGCAAGATATCAAAGAAGATTTTAGAAAAGGAAATTCAGGAATTAGCTATCCAACTAATATAACAACAGAAAATTCAAGAGCTTTTTATGGAGTTATATATGATAAATTAATTCCAATAATGAAAGAAAATGCTAACATAGAAGAAATAGGAGAAATTGCTTTAACTATTCAAAGAGAGATTGAAAGTAAAATAAAAAGAGATTGGCATTATAATACAGATATTCATAATGAAATTGCTCAAGCAATAGATGATACAATATTTATGTATGCAACAAGAAAGAATATTAATTTAGACCTTGAAGAATTAGACAAACTAATAGAGGAAATTATAAATATAGCACTTATGAAATACTAAAGATTATGAAAGGATGGTAACATGGAAAAAGAATTTGTGGAATCTGATGGCGAAAAAATATATTTTCACATTCAAAGAAAGAATATAAAAAATATAAATTTAAAAGTTAATATTGATAAAAAAGTTACGTTATCAATTCCAATGAACATGTCATTAGATAAAGCAAAAGACTTTGTCAGGAAAAAGGCAAATTGGATAAAAAAACAACAAGATTTCTATGATACATTTGCAGAACAAAAGGAGAATATAACTTTTGAAGATGGAGAAACAGTTTATTTGTTAGGAAAACAATATAAAATGAAAATTATTTCAGATAATAGTAACGATGTTGTTATAAATAATAAATATATTGAAATTCATATAAAAGAAAAATATATAGACAATAAAAGTTATATTAAAAAAGTTTATGAAAAATGGTTGAAACAATATGCTCTAAATGTTCTAGAAGAACTAGTGATAAAATATCAAGATACATTAAAAAAATATGGTATAAAAATTCCTAGAATAGAAATAAGACAAATGAAAACAAGATGGGGAAGCTGTATACCAGCATGTAATAAAGTCATATTTAATTTGAATTTAATAAAAACTCCAATATGCTGCATAGAATATGTTGTTTTACATGAATTGTCACATTTTAAACATCAAAATCATAGTAAAAATTTCTATAATTTTATTACAATATTTATGCCAGATTGGAAAAAACGTAAGAAGATATTAGATGAAGAATTTATGGGAGTAGTATAGATAAATTATGATAGTAGAAATTGTATTAGTTGTTTTATCAATGATTATATTAAATAAATGGGGTTTTAAGCAGATAGATAAGGAAAAAGATACTTTTGGGAAAGTATTATACAGTATTTTTATTGTAATAACAAATATATTTCTTATTATATATTATATCGATAGACTTAATTTACCAACTAAACTAAAAATAAGTGAGAATGTAGATACTCAAAATTGGTTAATTGTTATAACATCTTGTATATCATCAATTATATCGGCTGCTATTGGTGGTTTAATAGCTTTATTTGTAGCAAGTAAAGAGGTTGAGTCAAATAATAGACAGAACGAAGAGAATAATAGAATACAAAATATACCATTAATGTATTATGAATTTGATAATAAAAATTCAAGTGATCATTGGATTGACTTAAATACAAATATTAAAGATGGCACCATAGGAGATATTGATTTTGCTATAAAAAATATTGGTTTGGGTTCTGCAAGAAATGTAAAGATTAATATTGAAAGTAATATAATGAATGAAATGATAGAAAAGAAGTATTACATTTTAGAAAAAGATAAAATAGAAAATTTATCATTTGTTGGCTCTTTTGTTATAAATGAAGACTATCATTTTAAGGTTAAAGTATCTTATCAAGATTTATTACTTAATTATTATGAACAAGAAATAGATTTTTCTTATAAGCTAACACCATATACAAATAATTCAGACAGAAAATATATAATAAGTGATCTAATAATAAAAGAAGAAAAATTTATAAATACTATGAAAAAGGAGGACATATATGGATAAAAAAGGAGTAATATATATTTTAACTAATCCATCATTTCCTGAATATGTTAAAATAGGATATACAGATGATATAAACAAAAGATTAAGGACTTTAAATGCTTCTTCAGCAGTACCATTTGGATTTAGAGCATATGCTGTTTATGATGTGTATCATAAATTAGAAGATAGGAAAGTTCATAATATGATTGATACAATAAATCCAGAGTTAAGAAGTATAGATAATATAAACGGAAGAGAAAGAAAAAGAGAATTTTTTCAAATGACAAAAGAACAAGCATATTCACTTTTTGAAAGCATAGCAGAAATCTCTGGAACAAAAGAGCGATTGCATATAATTAAAGCAACAGAGCATGAAATTAAAGAAGAACAAGAAGCTAATGAAATTAGAGAAATGTCAATTAACAGACATCATTTTAAAGATATTGAATTTTATTCTAGCCTAACAAGTAAAAGTTATTATACAAGGACAAGTGAACAAGGAACTTTAAGCATATTTGAAAAAGATACGAATTTAGAAATACCAAATAATAGTAATCCATCAAAAAAACAAATAGTATTACAAGCTTTAAAGGATTTAGGAGAAAATGTAGATGATGGATTGACTTTATATCAGCTAGAACATAGATTAGAAAAGAAAATACTTCAACAACAAGATTAATTATAAATTCTTTTAGAAAGAAGAGAGAACATATGGTATATATTACAGGTGATACTCATGCTAATTTTTCTAGGTTTGAAGAAGATAAATTTCCGATACAAAAAGAAATGACAAAAAATGATTATGTTATTATTTGTGGTGACTTTGGAGGGGTATGGACTTTTGAAGAAGAAAGTAGTAGAGAAAAATATTGGTTAGATTGGTTAAATGAAAGAAACTTTACTACTTTGTTTGTAGATGGAAATCATGAAAATTATACAAGATTATATAATGATTATCCAGTAGAAGAATGGCATGGTGGAAAAGTACATAAAGTAAGACCATCAGTATATCATCTTATGCGAGGTGAAATCTTTGAAATAGATGGAAATACATTTTTTATATTTGGTGGAGCATCATCACATGATGTTCAAGATGGAATATTGAATTTAGATGAAGAAGAGAAAATATATGAGTATAGAAAAAGAGGAGCTTATTTTAGAATAAGGGATTTTTCATGGTGGGATTTAGAATTACCTACTAATGAGGAAATGACAAATGGAATAAAAAATTTAGAAAAAGTAAATTATAAAGTGGATTATATTATGACTCATTGTTGTTCAACAAGTATACAAGCTATGTTGGGTGGAGGACGATATAAAAAAGATATTTTAACGGATTATCTACAAAAAATATCAGAAAAATGTGAATTTAAAAAGTGGTATTTTGGACATTATCATGGTAATAGAGAAGTAAATTCACAGTATGTTTTATTATATGAGGATATAGTGCCATTGGAATTTGAAAGCTTATTTAAATAACATAAGTAAATGAATTGTATTTTTAATAATATGATGATATAATAAGCAAAAGGTTGGTGTAAAATGTCAAATATAAAAAAAATAAATGGATTAATGAAATATTTAAGAAATAATCATAATATAAAAATCAATGGAAGTACAGACAAACAAAAATTAAAGTGTATAGGTTATTATCATGGATATAAAGGATATAGATATATAAAGAAGCCAAATAATAGAATTGATTTTTCATCTTTTGATGAAATAATGTCAATAATAGATTTTGACAATAAAGTAAAATCTATACTTTATCCTCAAGTAATGTTTATTGAAACAGCATTAAAAAGTTATGTTTTAGAAATGATAATTCAGGAGGGGAAAACAGAGAGTTTTAGTGAAATATATTCGAAGATAATGACTGGCTACAAATCTTATCCTACACAAGGAGAACAATATAAAAAGGCTTATAAAAAAAGATTAGATACATATAATAGAATACATATGGCAATAGCTAGTGCTTTTAGTGCAGATAACAATATTGTTTCTCATTATTTAAAAAATGATGAAAATGTTCCAATATGGGGTATATTTGAAATAATAACATTAGGAGAATTTGGAAATCTTATATCAACATTTGACTTAAAGATAAGACAAGATATTGCTAAAGATATAGGATTTAATATTGCATATGATTCAAAAGGGATTTTAGTGGAAAAATCTATATTTATTATGAAAGATTTAAGAAATGCTATAGCACATAATAATGTTATTTTTGATACTAGATTTAACACGAATCCAATTAATAATACATTTAAAAATATGATAATGAATGATATGAAAATTAGCGATATATTTTTTAATTGTATTACTGATTATATTATTTTTGTTAGTTATATGTTAAAAAAAATAAAGCGTACTAAAAATGAAATAAAGAAATTCATTAATGATTATAATAAAGTAATAGATGAATTAAGGGGAAAAATACCAAAAAATATTTTTGATCAAATAATATTAACAAACGATATTCAAAAATTAAACAAATTAATGATATTTATAAAAAATTAAAAGAATTTTTTATAAAATATTGCATATAATAAAAATATATATTATAATATATATAAGGAAAGAGGCAGAAGTCTTCGGACGGTGCTTGAAAAGAGTGGATTTTAGAAATCCATTCTTTTTCTTTTTATATAAAATTAATAGAAAAATTGTAGAATTATTTTAAAGAAAATCCTACAATTTTTTTATTATCTATTCATCAAAACATCCCATAACCAATTGAGAACCATCAACAAAACCATTTCTGTAATATTTCTCATTCCAATAACCAAGATAATCAAGAAAATTATTATCTAGTATTTCTAATTGTTTTTGAACATACTTTTTATTTTCCTTTGGTACATTTCTTAAAATTTTCTCAGAAATTTCATCAAAATAAACCCAATTTTTTCTATCTTCATCGCAAGTTATAGAAGAAAGTACATCTTCTCTAAATAATATCCACTCTCTTAAAATATCATCATTTACTTCTCTAAAATTATTCATAACAATCCTCCAATTTTATAAAATTAATATACATATATAAAAACGATATATTGAGTGAACTTTTAGTCAATGTAATATACAAAATTAAAAATCTTGGGGACACAATGGGGACAAAAGTACCCAAAATTGACTTAAAATCACTAAAAAATACATAACTTATAAATCAATAAAACCATTGAAATATAAGTAAAAACTATCATTTTCAATAAAATTCAAAAATCGCTGATAATAACTTCATAACCCGAAGGTCCCAGGTTCGAGTCCTGGCTCCGCAACCAAAAATTTAACTAGAGTCGCAAGAGATTGCAGACTCTTTTTTTGACACTTGACATAGATCCAATTATTAGCTTATCTAATCATAAGTACCCACAACTATAGATATTTTTTGCAAGAATTAAAATCAAAAGTTAGTGAAAATAACAAATGGAAGTTAATTCAAGAAGTTCAAAAAGAATATCAAAAATGCCATAAATATTCTGTTGTCGGAAGGAATTTTAATATTGATGATAGATATGATTATAATAATGGATTAGCAGAAGGTAGTGTTAATAAAATAAAAGTTATAAAAAGAATTATGTATGGAAGATGTTGCTTTGATTTATTAAAGCAACAGGTTCTTCTACAATATTAATCAAATAAATTGCAGAAGAACCAATTTTAGTATATCATATACATATTTTTACATACTTTGCAGTCGCAATTTCCATATTAAAAAATTAATATAATGAAAATTGCTCCAATCGCACTCATT
>CAKPOA010000021.1 GCA_934169575.1 uncultured Clostridia bacterium | reverse complement strand
TATTCCATCTGTATTTGCATTTGATATAGTATATCCATATGTTGCATTTATTGCTGTTGTATATTGTGTTCCAATTGTTTGATCTCTCCAACTTTTGACATCTGGTACAAATTGAAGTGTACTTCCAGTTCCTTGGCTAGCCTCATATTTCGCACACCAAAATCCTGAAATATTACTTGACCAACCACCATTATCAAAATTATTTGATGTATTATCACAAAAAGCTGGATGAACAATATATTTTTCACCATTATAATCAACAGTTTCAATTCCCGCATCTAATTTTAGTCTAAGTTCTAAAGTTGAAGCATTCCATTGACCATAACCATCATAATATCCAGTAGGTTCTGTTGATGTTTCACTCTCATAATATGTTATTCTATAAGCATATCTTGGTATCCATACAAAATAACTCCCATTAGCAGTTATAGCATTTGCCCATCTATTTCCTTGCACAACACTATCCCCATCTTTTTCACCATTATAATCATACCATTTTCCTTTTGCTTTGTCTGCAGTTTTTACAAAATCTGATATACTTTCATCATATATAACAGCATCCATTGAATTACTTCCATATGTTAATATTGGTTCATTTGGATTTGATATAACTTTATTATTTGTATCAAGCCAAATCACATCAATTCTACCATAATTTGTAGAAAAAGTTGTATCGGTTTCAGTATCTGAATTTGGATGTACATCAATTTCAACTGGGCGTTTTGCATATTTCTCTTTAATTTGTTGATATTGACTATCTTGAGCTATAGATTTATTTTTTACATATATAGTAGTACTTGTTACTAAAACGAGAAAAAACAAGCAAGATAATAAAACAAATAAAGTTATTGATCCTTTGTTACTTCTAAAATTCTTCATTATATGTTCTCCTTCTATTTTATATTCTTATCTTAAAAAAACTTATTGTTGTACTTAATTATATCATTAAAAAACTTTTTGTCAACTTTGAAAAAAGTCAAATTTTTTATCTGTGGTTGTAGCACTTTTTATTGAAATACCATTATATATATCATTTAATGGTAATGTAATATTCACCCAACATGAAAAATAATTATCTTCATTATTTATAATATTAATTTTAAATTTTACACTGCAATTTATATCTTCAATTGAAACACCTGCATTTTTTAAAATAGAACCATCAAAAGATATAGTTTTATCTTGTTCTAGATTATAGTCAATCCCTAAATTATTAACATATTTAAGTGAAATAGGATTAGAGCAATCCGCATAAAATGTAGGATTATCATAATTTGCCATATTATTTTCTTCATTATTATTTACTATGCTAAAATCAATCCTATCATGTTTATTGAAATCAACTTGCACATGTTTATCACCTATTTTCATCAAGTTTGTATAAGATAAATTAGTATTCCCTTTATTACTATTAACAGTAAGATTTATATTATCAATATATAATTGTTTTATAGTATTTTTGTTTGAAATCCCATATTTATCTTTATAATTATTAATATAAATTGCAATATCTGTATATTGATACAAACTCATTTTTTTCAAAGTATTATCTGAAGATGTATCTATTGCATTTGCACCACTACATAAATAAATTTTTTCTACAGAAAAAACTGTTTGTTCATTTTTATTTGCAATTTCTAAAACTTGTTTTGTATATTTTCTTTTTTCTATATAATTATGAATAATAATTCCATAAGCTATCATTAAAAATATTGATATAACACAAACAGATGGAATTATAAATTTTTGCTGTATTTTGCTATTATATAGCTTATCCCAATTTATCATACAAATACTCCATATATTTAAAAACTTTTGTACTCCAATTTTCATCACTTGCATATCTTGTATTAACACCACTTAAAGTTGCACCATTGTAAAATCTTCCAGATGAAGATAAATAATTTTTAGAAAGAGCTTGTGCAACAGTTTCTATACATTCTTGATAATTTTCAAAACCTTGTGCTGAATTTACAGGATCTCTATCATATGCTTTATATCCGAACAAATTATTTTTCTCTTTTGCAATATAAGATGTTCCCCAAGCACTTTCATGAATTCCTATTGATGCTAAAAAGATCCCATTAATATTATATTTTTGTTCCATATTATAAAATGTTTCTGCATTATCTTTAAAAATATTATTTTTATCACTTGAATTATTTGCAAAAATAGTTTTATAATCACTAAGAGTTAATTCACTTTTAGCATTTAAATTCATATCTAAATTCAAATTTGCTTGTAATTTAGCAATTCTATTTTTTTCTTTAATTTTTGGTGTAACACTTTCAGATGTTAATTTTGAAATCGGAACATATCCTTCATAATCTTTATACTTTATTTTAGCCCATTCATTTGATACTTCTTCTAAAGTAACATTTAAATACCTTTTTATATTATATATATTTTCTGAATCTTCACTAGGTTCTTTTTTGATATCACCTGTTTCGATTAAAAAAACATCTTCACCAATATGTACATTATATTTAGCTAAAAACTCAGATGTTCCCACATAAATTATTTCTTTTATAGGTTCTTGTTTTATATCTTTCTCAATAATTTCTTCTGCAACCATTTCCCCATTTTCTATAGTTTGAAGTGCTGTAACTTGTTTTTTTCCAACTACACCCTTTTGGTTTATTTGCTCCTCACCTTTAGGAATTTGGTCTGATTCAATCCTTTCAATTTCAAAATCTATATCACGTTCTTCATTTATTAATTTTTTATCTAAATTATTATTTTGAATCATTAACTCTAAAATATCAACAGCCTTTTCATTTTCTTCTACAGTTGCAATTCTTTCAGTTGTTATTTCCTCTGTTTGAATTGCAAATACATGGTTTTTAAAAAGTGCTATTAAAGACATTAAAACAATAATTATAACAAAAATCCAAATAATACTTATTTTTATTACAATTTCACCATTATTTCTTTCCTTTTTCATACACATCTCCTATGATATTAATATATAATATATAAGCGAATTTGTCAATGTTATAAATTAACAAAAATCATCAAAAGTTAATTTAAATCTAATGCTTGAATTTTAATGCTAATTTGTAAAATCAATTTCAAGTTCAACTGGACAATGATCACTTCCCATAATATCACTATGAATTTTAGCATCTATAATATTTTCCTTAATATCATTTGAAACAATAAAATAATCTATTCTCCAACCAACATTTTTTTCTCTAGCATGACCCATATATGACCACCAAGTATAGCAATCTATTTTATCAGGATAAATTTTCCTAAACGAATCAGTAAAACCGGCATTTAATAATTCAGTCATTTTATTTCTTTCTTCATCAGTAAAACCAGCATTTTTTCTATTAGTTTTTGGATTTTTTAAATCAATTTCTTTATGAGCAACATTTAAATCGCCACACATAATAACTGGTTTTAATTTATTTAAATTTAATAAATATTTTCTAATTTCATCTTCCCATATTTGCCTATAACCTAATCTTTCAAGTTCTCTTTTTGAATTTGGAGTATAAATATTTACTAAATAAAAATTTTCAAATTCTAATGTTATAACTCTTCCCTCTTTATCATGTTCTTCAATTTCAATTCCATATTTAACATTTATAGGTTCTATTTTAGTAAATATAGCGGTACCAGAATATCCTTTTTTTTCTGCACTATTCCAAAAACTTTTATATCCACTAAATTTCAAATCAACTTGTCCAATTTGACATTTTGTTTCTTGAATACAAAAAATATCTGCATTAACCTCTTTAAAAAAATCTTCAAAACCTTTATTTAAACAAGCTCTTATTCCATTTACATTCCATGATACTAATCTCATATTTAATTTCATTCCTTTCTTAATGCTCAAACTTGAAACTTTATTTACACAAAAGAGATGGTAATCCTACCACCTCCATAATTTTAATTTTCTATTTCTACTGGTAAGTATTTCACTCCCCATGCCATTGCTGCTGAATGAGAATTCATATATACATCTATACGATTTCCTCTTATTGCTCCACCTCTATCTTCAACAACATATTCTTTTCCATTTATCAAAACCTTTGTCCCCAATGCAAATGATGCTGGTGCTGCAATTGTTCTTCCTGCCGTTGCTTTTTTACCAGATGATGTAATACCATTTGTTTTGCCACAACATTTTGCACATGAACAATATGCTGTAACTTTATATATTTTTACAGTTGAACCAGAATTACTTTGTGATGTTCTTGATGTTGTTGATGCTCTTGAGCTTACAACTGCTGATTTAATTTGAACAATTTTATCTACAGGCTCTTCAACAATTTCTTCTGATATTTTTATTTTATCAATTTGTGTATTGTTTTGATATTTAACTTTATATGTCACTTTTTTAAGTCCATTTTTTCCTTCTCTTAAAACCTTATTTTTTGTTTTTTCTGCACCACTTGATATATCTTTTTCAATTGTTTCATAAGGTATTTCTTCTTCTTCAACTTCTATTTTTTCTACTATAGTATCATATGCACCTAATAATTCATCAAGTGTTGTTTGTACACCACTTTCAGATACTTTTGCAACTTCTATTTCTTGTTCTGATTTATTTGATATTATTATTTTTTTATTTTCAGTGATTTCTTGTGTTTCACTAGGTGTAACTTTTTCATCACCTTTTATTAATATATTGTTTTCTTGTAATATTTCTGATACATTAGTTTTTGTAGTTAATACATTCATTTCATATCCATCTGATAAAGTAATTGTAACATTATTTACTTTTGTTGATACTGCCATTACTCCCACTCCAGATAACATGAATAAAATTATTGTAGTTATTAATATTTTTATTTTCAAAAAAGTGTTTTTATTTCTTTTTCTCATAAGAATTTTAACCCTCCTTTTTCTGCTGACATTGTGATTATATATCATTTTTTTACTTTTGTCAACTCTGGAAATTTTTTACTTTTTTCCCATTTTTAGTTGATATTACTATATTATATGTGTTATAAAAAATTTTTATGAAAAAAATTTTTATAATTTTTTTTATTGACATTTTGCTAAAAGAGCTATATACTTTATCTATAATATAAAAAAGGAGGCATTTTCATGCAAGATTTAATTGAAATAAGATGGCATGGTAGAGGTGGACAAGGTGCGAAAACGGCATCACTTTTACTTGCAGATGCTGCATTTAATACAGGAAAATTTATTCAAGGATTTCCTGAATATGGTCCAGAAAGAATGGGAGCACCAATTACAGCATATAACAGAATAAGTAAAAATCCAATAACAATTCATAGTAATATATATGAGCCAGATTATGTTGTAGTCGTTGATGATACATTGCTTGAAACTGTTGATGTTACAGCAGGTTTAAAACAAAGTGGTGGAATAATAATCAATACAACAAAATCTAAAGAATATTTAGAAAGTGTTTTAAAAGGATATTCAGGAGATATTTATACAATAGATGCTCGAAAAATTTCTATTGACACACTTGGAAAATATTTTCCAAATACACCTATGCTTGCAGCTATTGTTAAAGTAAGTAATATCATGGATGATGAAACATTTATAAAAGATATGGAAAATTCTTTTAAACATAAATTTGCTAAAAAGCCTGAAGTTATTGGAGGAAATATGCAAGCTTTAAAATTAGCATTAAATCAAGTTCATAAAATTTAGTTTATATGGAGAAAGGAAGATTATTATGTCTGAAATTAATACAAATACACCTATGGAAAAAATGACTATTGGTGGAAATATTTATGATGCAGGAAATTCTGTTAATTTTAAAACTGGGGACTGGAGAAGTATGACACCTATTTTTGACAAAGAAAAATGTAAACAATGTGGATTATGTTTCCCTGTTTGCCCTGATAATGCCATTCCTGTTAATAAAGATTTAAAAAGAGAAGATTTTAATTATGACTATTGCAAAGGTTGTGGAATTTGTGCTAAAGTATGTCCATTTAAAGCAATAGAAATGAAAATTTAATTTGAGAGGATGATAAAAATGAGTATAAGAGAAAGATTAAGTGGTAATGAAGCATCTGCAACAGCAATGAAACAAATTAATCCTGATGTTGTAGCAGCATTCCCTATCACTCCATCAACAGAAATCCCACAATATTTTTCAACATTTGTTGCAAATGGTACTGTTGATACAGAATTTGTAGCTGTTGAAAGTGAGCATAGTGCAATGAGTGCTTGTATTGGTGCAGAAGCTGCTGGTGCAAGAGCAATGACTGCAACATCTGCAAATGGTTTATCATATATGTGGGAAATGATTTATATAGCTTCTAGTTTACGTTTACCTATTGTTATGTCTTTAGTTAATAGAGCAGTATCTGGCCCATTAAATATTCATAATGACCATTCAGATGCAATGGGAGTTCGTGATAGTGGTTGGATTATGCTTTTTTCTGAAAATAATCAAGAAGCTTATGACAATTTACTTATGGCACATAGAATTGCTGAACATAAAGATGTTTTACTACCATTAATGGTTTGTCAAGATGGTTTTATTACATCACATTCTATTGAAAATATTATGCTTGAAGAAGATAAAGAAGTTAAAAAATTTGTTGGAGAATATAAACCTGAGCATTATTTATTAAATAAAAAAGAACCAATTGCTATTGGTCCACTTGATTTACAAGCATATCTTTTTGAACATAAAGCACAACAAGGTGAAGCAATGAAAAAAGCAAAAGAGGTTATTCTTGAAGTTTCTAAAGAGTTTGAAAAATGGACTGGTAGAAGTTATGGATTATTTGAACAATACAAATTAGATGATGCAGATATTGCTATTGTTTGCATGAATTCCACTGCAGGTACAACAAAATTTGTTATTGACAAATTACGTAGTCAAGGAATAAAAGCAGGTCTTTTGAAAATAAGAGTATTTAGACCATTCCCTGCTGATGAAATTGCAAAAGCACTATCTCATGTAAAAGCTGTTGCTGTTTTAGATAAATCAGATTCTTTAAATGGTGCAGGTGGTGCATTATTCCAAGATATAACATCAGGTATGTATGTAAATAAATGTACTACACCAGTTATAAATTATATTTATGGAATTGGTGGACGTGATACAAGAACTGATGAAATTGAATCAGTTTTTAAAGATTTACAAAAAATTGTTGAAACTCAAGATATTGGTAATCCTTATAGATATCTTGGTCTTAGAAAGGATGTGTAAATATGGCTTATAATATGAAAGAAATAATTGCAAATAAAAAGCCTCACTTTATGGAAGGTCATAGAATGTGTGCAGGTTGTGGTGCTCCTGTTGTTTCAAGAATGGTTATGAGATCTTTAAAAAATGAAGATCATGCAGTTGTTGCTTGTGCCACAGGTTGTATGGAAGTTTCAACATTTATTTATCCATACACATCTTGGTCTGATTCTTTTATACATACTGCTTTTGAGTGTGCAGGCTCTACACTTTCTGGTGTTGAAGCAGCTTATAAATCTTTAAAAAGACAAGGTAAACTACCAGAAAACGAACATACAAAATTTATTGCATTTGGTGGTGATGGTGGTACATATGATATTGGTCTTCAAGCATTATCTGGTGCTATGGAAAGAGGTCATGATTTAACCTATGTTTGTTATGATAATGGTGCCTATATGAATACAGGTATTCAACGTTCTTCTGCAACACCACGTTTTGCAGATACAACTACTACTCCAGCAGGTAAAGTTATACCTGGTAAAATGCAAAATAGAAAAGATTTAACAGAAATAATGGCTAATCACCATTTACCTTATGTTGCTCAATCTATTGCAATGGGTGATTTTAAAGATTTATATGAAAAATCTGAAAAAGCAATTTACACAGAAGGTCCTACATTTTTAAATGTTTTGGCTCCTTGCCCTCGTGGATGGGGTTATGATGCTTCAGAATTAATGACTATTAACAAACTTGCTGTTCAAACACATTATTGGCCTTTATATGAAGTTGTTAATGGTAAATATCATATAACATATAAACCTGCAAAAGTTTTACCTGTTGAAGAATTTTTGAAAACCCAAAAAAGATTTAAACATATGTTTAAACCTGGTAATGAATGGATGATTGAAGAATTTCAAGCTGAAGTTGATAGAAGATGGCAAGAATTATTGGATTTAGAAGAAATGTCAAATAAATAAGAGAAAATTCTGCTTTTCTGTAAACATTGGTCCAGAAGATTTAATTTTAGTCAAATAAAAGAAAAATGAGCACTAAAATACTCATTTTTCTTTTATATTTTCAT
This sequence comes from uncultured Clostridia bacterium, assembly GCA_934169575.1. Lineage (GTDB taxonomy): Bacteria > Bacillota > Clostridia > TANB77 > CAG-508 > CAG-269. Next base: position 9,889 of record CAKPOA010000021.1, on the reverse strand, counting down.
TCCTTATTCATCATAATGACAATGTTCATATTTCTTATAACAATTAGATTTAATCAAGCATAAAGTCAAAGCAATAAAACTCAAGAAAGTTAAGCTAACAAAGAAACCTAATGTTCCTACTAATATAGCAGGTAAAATACTTGCTGCTACTAATGATTCTATATATGCTAATGCAGTTATTGCTATAATAAGTGTTCCAACACTTCCAAGAACTACACAATTGCCATTTTCACAAATACATTGTCTTGTTTCTTTTTTTATTGCAAACACAGCTGCAATAAAAATCAATATTAAACTAACCCCAGCAAAAGTTGCTGCAAATATTAGAGGTGTAGAAATAATTGCTGAAGTTATAAATCCTGTATAAAATAACACTCCAATTAAAACTCCGATTATAACCGAAATTATAATTGGAACAATACATTTATTTTGTTCACACATTTTTCTCAACTCCCACTATAGACTAAACAAGTCTATAATACATTATATGAAAAAATTATTTTTGTGTTAACTTAAATGTAATTATACTCATATCATCTTTAATTTTACCATAATTATTATCTATAGCTTCATTTAAAATAATATCTGCAATTTTTTGTGGATTATTATTTTCCATATCTTCAAGTAAATATTTCAGCCATAATTCTTTATTTTTATATTCAATATTAGAATCAATAATTCCATCACTACACATTACAATTATATCACCATTTTCAATATCTTTATCAAAAATTTCTTGAGTAGCATTTTTAATTGCACCTGTTGGAAGAGAAAGAGACTTGATCATTTGAATTCTCTTTTTGTTTTTAATATATGTCGGAGAACACCCACTTTTAATAAATTCAATATTGCCTTTATATAAATCAATAATAGCAATATCTAATGTAGCAAAAACATCTTCACCTACATTTAATAAATTCGAATTTATTAAATCAATTGATGTTTCTTTTTTAAATCCAGAATTCAGTAATCTTTGCAACATTTTTATAACTATTTGACTACTTCTTCTAGCATCTGCTCCAGAACCCATTCCATCACTAATTGCAAGCAAATATTTACCATCTTTAAGCTTAGTTTTTAAAACACTATCACCAGAAACCGGCATATCATCTTTAACCTTACCTGCTTGTCCTATTTCAATTAAAAATTTATCATCTGATGTAAATATGTATTTTTCACATTTTTCATTTTCAATAATTAAACTTTGTGTTTGTTTTACTTTTTCATTTAAAGTTTTTTCAATAATTTTGCCAATAATTATTGAGACATTTTCATTATCATTTTCCTCAATATATATTTCAACTATAAATCTTCCATCCTCTCTACGATTTATAGAAATTTCTTGTACAAGAATTTGTTTTTGTTTTAATAATAAAGAAATTCTTTCTTTTTCGTCAGTATATAGATTATCATTTTTTATCTCAACTCTTATATCTTCGGCAATATCACAAATAGCTTTTGAAACACCTTTCAATTGAGCTTTTATATTACTCTTTTCTTCTTTTAATCTTGCATTCCATATAAAATTCATTTTACTAATTCTATATGCAGAATTAATTGCTTGAGTCATTTTCTCAATATCTCTGTTTATTATCTTTTCTTCATCTTCAAAACCTATCACATAATTATTATTTTTTGCAAAAATTTTAACAAGATCTTTTTCTTTAATAAATTGCTTTTTAAGTAATGCCTTAAAAACATCATCTACAATTTTACTATCAACATCTGAAATACTATCATACAAAATATTATTTTCCATATTTTCTGTATAATTTAACAATTCAGATATAAATATTTGTTTATTTTTCTTTCTAAAATCATTATCATTTATCAAGATTTCACTTGCTTGATCATATGTTTCAGCCATATCTTCAACAGCCTTAGAAACATTTTGCAATTTTTCTACAGTTTCCTTACTTCTATTTAATCCTCTATTGGCACCAACTGGTAAAAACTTATTCTCACCAATTATATTTTCAATACTAAGATTTACACTTTTAGGAACTGCAATCAAACCAATTCCTGCAATTAAAATTTCTTGAAAAATTATCAAATTTTGTATTCCACCATTTGACAAATATGTAAGAATAATATCACCTAATACAAAACCTACAATCACACCTATTTTTCCAAATTTATTTAATACACCAGCAATCAAACCAGAGATTGCATATGCAGCAATTGTTACAGGCTCAGTTCCAGCAATTATCCCAAGTGTAACTCCTATTGTTACACCAGATGTTGCACCAACAAGCATACCATTTTTCCAACCAAGAACTAATACAATAAAAATAGCAATTATATTTCTAATTGAAAAACCTAAAATTTGAAAATCACCTATTGAACATATTGCAATTACTAACAATACACCCGCACCAATAACTTCTTCTAAAGTAAAAGCCCTCTTTTCGCGAAAATTTACTAATACGGTAATAGAATTTGTAAAAACCTTATATAGCACAAATACTAATATTGACGTTGTTATTGTCACAAATAAATCATAAATCAAAAATCCAGATATAAATAATTTCACAATACCAACTATTAAACTTGCAACAAGCATTCTAGTACCTAATTTTATTTTTTCATTTCTATTTTCATCATTATACTTTAATTCAGTAACAAAAAAACTTGCAAAAAATATAAGCATAGTTAAAATAAATGGAATTATTGAATTTACTCCACAACCAACAATATTTCCTATTAAAGAAATTATAAGTATAGCAATTACAGGTATCTCATTTGCAATTATCGCAGCACAAATCGCTAAACTACATGGAGATACAGGTTGTCCTATTCCTATAGTTGATACCATAAAAGTAATTATATATAATAATATATATTTTTTAGATATTACATTGGCTAATATATTTTTCTTAAGCCTTGTTTCCTCTTTTGTTTGATCTTTTGTTTCTTCTTGTATATTTTGAAACATTTATTATCACCCCGTCTTTTTTTAATAACATTTTACTACTTTTCTTTTGATTTTTTTGTCTTTTTTAGTATGCTAATTAAAAAAAGTTTTTTACATATATTGACCTTTTTCCTTTTTTATTTTCTAATTTTTACTTTATTTTATTATATTTTCCCGCAAATTACAATATATTTATTAATTTTTTCTTATTTTTTGTTAACAAATAATGGTTTATTTAAAATTAATATGAAGAAATAGTTGAAATATAAGCTTTAAATAAAACAAATTAGAATTTCTTAAATTTCATAATAAACTGAGATGTGTAATAAGAAGCTTATATTTCAACTAATTCCATACACATATTTAAGTTTAATTATTAAAAAGCTTTTTAATAGCACTTCTCATCAAAATAAACTTTAGCCAAAAGCTCAAGCTGTTTCAAACTCTCATTTTTAAGCTCAAAAGAAAACAGCTTTTTAGTTGGAGCCAAAACAATATATTTTAATGCAATCAAAGTACTATCACCTATACTTATTGCTGATTTATCTAATTTACCACAATCTTCACATTTGCACCCATCATCTTTCACACAAAAAAACTGCAAGTTTTCCTTTTTATCACAACTTGTACATTTTTCAACATGTGGTTTAAAACCTAAAAAACACAATAATTTTAATTTAAAAACTGCTAATATAAAATCCAAATTTTTATCAGTTTCAGAAATCATATATAAAGTATTTAAATATAATTGCAAAATTTTATATGTATTTTCATTTTCTGTTGTAACATCCTGAATTATTTTTGTAATTTCAGTTGCAATTTTAAGTTTATCCCAATCAGTTCTAATATTATAGAAAATTTCAATTGTATCACATGAATTTATCCTATAATTTTCTTGCCCTTTATACATTACATATTCCCCAAAACACAAAAATTGTGTGCCGGCTAAAAGAGAACTTTTTGGACGTCTTGCTCCTTTTGCGACACACGAAATTTTACCGCATACCAGGTGTCAACATTGTAAGCATTTTGTCAAAATCACCCATATTATTTTCTGCAATTATTATTCCTTTCATTTTTACAACACTCATTTGCTTCCACCTTTTGATTAGATATCTTATTATTTTGAAAATTTTCAATTTGTTTTAACTCTAAAAAAGTATTTATACTTCCTGTATTTTTAAAAGTATTCCACGCAATTTCTTTTATCATAAGACATTTCTCCTTCTTTAGTTATTTTGCACTTTATTTGTAATTTTATGCAAAAAACTTTTCATCATTTTGCCAGTCTTTTTTTACTTTAACCCATGTTTGAAGATTGACTTTTGTTTCAAAATTATGTTCCATATCTTTTCTTGCAAGTGTACCAATTCTTTTAAGCATTGCCCCATTTTTGCCTATAATAATTCCTTTATGAGACTCCCTTAAACAATAGATTACAGCTGCTATTTTATATATTGGTTCACCATTTTTATTTTTTGTTCTTTTCATCTTTTCAACTTTTACAAATATACCATGAGGTACTTCATCTTGTAATAACATTAAAGCTTTTTCACGTATTGTTTCTTCTGCAAGTTGCCTTAAAGTCTGATCTGTATATTCTTCAATATCATAATATGCAGGACCTTTCTTTAAACATTTTTCAATTTCATCTAATACTTCATTTTTATATTTTACTTTTAATGCAGAAATTGGAATAATTGCTTCAAAATCATATTGTTCTTTATAAATATTAATTAAATTAATTAATTCCTCTTTATTTACTAAATCTACTTTATTTATTATTAATATTGTTTTTTTATTTGATTCTTTTATTTTCTCAAGAATCTTCATATCTCCTCTTCCAACTTCTTTACTATCAGCTTCAATTAAAAATAATATAACATCAGAATCTTGAATAGCTCCCCATGATAATTCTATCATATTTTCATTTAATTTTGTTTTTGGTTTGTGTATTCCTGGTGTATCTATAAATATTATTTGCGAATTTTCTCTATTTACAATTCCACGAATTTGAGTTCTTGTAGTTTGAACTTTATTTGCCATTGCAGCAATTTTTTCACCAACCAATAAATTTATTAATGTAGATTTTCCAACATTTGTTCTACCAATAATAGATACAAATCCTGATTTAAATTCTTGCACTTTTTACCAATTCCCTTCACTTATCTAAATAACCTGGCAATATCATTATATGTTACCATAATTGATAATGTAATTAATATTGAAAAACCAATTAATTGTATTTTAATTTCTGTTTCTTGTTTTAACGGTTTTCTTCTAATTGCCTCAATTATTAATAAAACTATTTTCCCACCATCTAATGCTGGTATAGGTAATAAATTTGTTATTCCCAAAGATACAGATACTAATGATATTACATATAAATAATTTTCAATTCCAATAGCTTTTGTAACAATTTCTGATATACCAACAGGACCTGTTAAATCATTTATACCAATTGAACCTGTAAACAACATTTGTATACTTTTTAATAAAGATACTAAAAAATTGCCTGTTGCTCCAAAAGCAAATCCTATATCTTGATATACTATAGCAACTAATACTAAATATAATATTAATCCAAATACTATATTTATAAAAGCTCCTGCAACAACTATTGCTAATCTTTTTGGTATACTTGCATTTGTAAATGACCTTTCATCTGATGAATTTTGGTCTTCACCTTCCATACTTACAAACCCACCTAAAGGTATCAATTTTATCGAATATTCAGTTTCTCCTCTTTGTTTTTTCCAAATTGTAGGTCCAAAACCTATAGCAAATTTATTTACTTTTACTCTACATAGTTTTGCTATAAGAAAATGTCCACCTTCATGTATAAATATTAAAAAACCTAATAAAAAAATTATTTTTATTGCATTTATTAAAATAGAAAACAAAATTACCTCCTAATTTATAGATAAAAGAAAATCATATATACAAAAGGTGCTATAAATATTACACTATCAATTCTATCTAACATTCCTCCATGACCTGGTAATAAATTACCATAATCTTTAACATCTGCAAATCTTTTTATACTTGATGCCGTAAAATCACCAATTTGACTAATTATACTTAATATTGCAGAAACAGGAATAGCCCACAAGTAAATATTTGATATTCCTAAATCATAATATACACTTATTATATATGTATATATTAGTCCAACCACTACAGCACCAATTATTCCTCCTACACAACCTTCTATTGTTTTTTTAGGACTTACTTTGCTAAATTTATGTTTTCCAATTTTTCTGCCTGTTAAATATGCAAATATATCTGTTGACCAAGCTATTATTAAAGTATATCCTAAAATTATCAATCCATTATCTAATCCTCTAATTAAACTTAAAAACATTATAAAAAATGTTATATAAAATATTCCAACTAATGTATATGCAACATCTTTAAATGTTGTCTTCATATTTGTTATTATTACTTTTGTAAATAATATTAACATTATAATTGGTATCCCAAATAACAATATTTCCATTATGGTTTTTTCAGAAAATATTGATACTAAAGCTATTATTATTGTACTTAAATATCCTACTATTTTCATAGGATGAGCCACTTTTTCTGTTACATAAAAATATTCTCTCATACAAATAATAGCAACCAACATAAATAATACATCTACCACATATTTATTGCCCAAAATTAACACAGCAATTACAAGTGGCAAACCTATTACAGAAGTTAATACTCTTTTTAAATCCATCTTTTTTTCCTCACTTTTTATGTATTTTAATTTGCTCCAAATTTTCTTGTTCTTTTATTATATTCAATTATCGCATTATCCAAATCTCGTTCATTAAAATCTGGCCAATATTTATCTAAAAATAAAAATTCTGAATACACAATTTGCCATGGTAAAAAATTACTTGTTCTTATTTCACCACTTGTTCTTATTAACAAATCTGGATCAGGCATATTTTTTGTATACAAATTATCTGAAATCAAATTTTCATCTATCTGCTCAATTTTAATTTCATTTAATTTTACTTTTTGTGCTATATTTTTAACAGCATTTACAATTTCTAATCTTCCGCCATAATTTAGTGCAATATTAAATACTACACCTGTATTATTTTTTGTTTTTTCTATGCAATTTTGCACACCTTTTTGCAATTTCCCAGAAAATGCCGTCAGATCACCTAAAAATTGTATTTTTATATTTTCAGTATCTGCAATTTTAGAATATTTATCAATATATCCTTGAAATAATAGCATTAAAGATTTTACTTCTTCTTCAGCCCTTTTCCAATTTTCAGTTGAAAAAGCATATACTGTCAAATATTTCACTCCAATTTTATTAGCATATCTTACAATTTTTTCTAATGTTTCTGCACCTTGTTTATGTCCTAAAGCTACAGGTAAACCTTTAGATTTTGCCCATCTTCTATTTCCATCCATAATTATTGCAATATGAGCTGGAATATCATCTATATTAAATTCCATATATAGTCCCTTTCTATTTGTTTCTTTCTTTTATATATATTGCAAGTTGCTTTAAAAATTCTCCATTTTTGCCATATTGTTCTACAATTTCTACAGCTTGTTTAGTTATTTTTTCTAATATATTTTTAGCCTCTTGCAATCCATATTTTGTAACATATGTGCATTTATTTTTTTCTTTATCATTGCCAACAGGTTTACCTGTTATCAATTCATTTCCTTCTTCAGATAATATATCATCTTTTATTTGGAAAGCCAAACCTATTTTTTCTGAATATAGTGTTAAATCTTCTAATTCTTTTTCACTCGCATTACCTAATATAGCACCAATTCTAATACAAAGTTTTAATAATGCACCAGTTTTATTTTTATGCATATATTCTAAATAATCTGCTGAAATAGATTTTCCCTCAAATTCAGTATCTACATATTCACCAGCTATCATTCTATCTACAGCATTTGTAAACTCATTAAATATTTTTAATTTTGTTTTTAATTCTTCAACATTTCCTGTATTTTTTAAATCTTCACTTATAACAATATAAGCATTATTTAATAATCCATCACCTGCAAGAATTGCAGTAGATTCATTAAATTTTTTATGGTTTGTTAATTTTCCATGTCTAAAATCATCATTATCTATTGCAGGCAAATCATCATGAATCAATGAAAAATTATGTACCATCTCAATTGCAACACAATATGGCAAACATATATCATATTTTTGTTTAAATAATTGATATGTAGCAATTATAAGTATTGGTCTTAGTCTTTTTCCTCCAGAAATCAAACTATATTCCATTGATTCATTTAATTTACTTTCAGGTACATTTTGAGTTCTTATATACTTTTTTAATTCTAGTTCTATAATATTTTGATATTTTTTCAGTTCTTCTTTAAACTCCATTTAAAACGCCCTCTCATATTATATTGACATTATATCTAGTTCTTTTGCCTCAACAATTTTTTCAATTTTTTCAATTCTATTATCTGTAATTTTCTGAATTTCATTTTCTGCATTTTTTAGATCATCTTCTGTAAGTTCTCCATTTTTTTGCATTGTTTTTGCTTTTTCAATACCATCTCTTCTTGCATTTCTTACAGCAACTTTTGCATCCTCAGCATATTTTTTAATTTCTTTTACTAAATCTTTTCTTCTTTCTTCTGTAAGTTCTGGAAATACTAATCTTATTACTTTTCCATCATTATTTGGGTTTATCCCTATTTCTGATGCAATAATTGCTTTTTCAATATTTTTAAGTACACTTACATCCCATGGTTGAATCATAATCATTCTTGCCTCTGGTACAGATATACCTGCAACTTGATTTATAGGTGTTGGTGTTCCATAATAATCTATTTTTACTTTATTTAATATTGCAGGGTTTGCTCTTCCTGCTCTTATTTCTGATAATTTTTCTTCTAAATTTTCTATAGTTTTATCCATTCTTTCTTGCATTTCTGTATAATCCATCATATAACCTCCTAATTTTATTTTACAATTGTCCCAACTTTTTCGCCTTTTACAGCTCTTACTATATTTTCTGGATCTGCTATTCCAAATACTATTAAAGGAATATTATTGTCTTTGCATAATGCAGTAGCTGTTGAGTCCATTACTTTCAAATCTTTTTGTAATACTTCCATATATGATATTTCATCAAATTTTACTGCTGTAGAGTCGATTTTTGGATCAGCTGAATAAACTCCATCAATTGCTTTTCCAAGTAATATTGCATCTGCTTCTATCTCTGCTGCTCTTAAAGCTGCACCTGTATCTGTAGTGAAAAATGGGTTTCCAGTACCACATGCAAATATTACTACTCTTCCTCTTGATAAATGTTTTATAGCTTTTCTTTTTATAAAAGGTTCTGCTATTTCTCTCATTTCTATTGCTGTTTGTACTCTTGTATATACACCTCTTGCCTCTATTGCATCTTGCAATGCAAGTGCATTCATGGCAGTTGCAAGCATTCCCATATAATCTGCAGTTGTTTTTTCCATTTGTTCTCCATTACGTCTACCTCTCCAGAAATTTCCGCCACCAATTACTATTGCAACTTCAACTCCCATTTCTACAACTTCTTTTACTTTATCACAAATAGCTCCAATAACTTTTGTATTTATTCCTGTTTTTTCATCTCCTGCTAATGCTTCTCCACTTAATTTTAAAAGTACTCTTTTATATTTAGCCTCTGACATTTTTATTCCTCCTCAAATTCTTTAATTCCTCACTCATTTTATCATAGATTATTAAAAATCACAATAGAAAATTTGAATTTTTCAGAAAAAGTTATGTACATGTGTCAATGATGTGAAACAAAGTTTTATAAAAAATTTGTAGTATCACTGAATATTTATCAGTGATATCGCACTGGTACTTGAAAAAATATATAATATAATTTTTTAATCAAACCAAAATTGATTATTTATCATAATCGAGTAGAGGATAACACTTAGTGTGCTTTTCCCCTCTCACACCACCACTCAAGCGGTTCCCGCAAGTGGCGG
>CAKPOA010000020.1 GCA_934169575.1 uncultured Clostridia bacterium | reverse complement strand
ATACCTCCTAAGATTACAATCACTATAATTGTAATAACTAAGGCTATTAATGTGATACCTGCTTTTTGACTATACCAATTCTTCTCTCTTTCTCTTTCAATTTTTTTCGTTTCTTCGACATTTTTTAATTTCTCTACATATTTTATGTTTTGAAATTCTACCCTTTTTCCATTTTTCTGTACACTTGATTTTTTATTTTTGTTTTCTAAAATACCTGTGTGTGTGTGTGTGTGTGTGTGTGTGTACAGCCTCAAGGGTTTCAGCGTTTTTTTGTTTTTGATTTTCCATTTAAAATCATCCTTTCTTTCCTTTGTTTTTCACATTTTTTATCATGAACTTATTTTATCAATTTTTATTATTTCTGTCAATGCTTTTTCAAAAGTTTTTTTATTTTTTTAATACTATAATTTACTATATTTTATTAAATATAATTATAGTATAATGATTACTAATCAGTAATTTAAAAAATGCTGACCAATAACATTTACAGTTAGGAGGTGGAACATGAGTAAAATTTATAATAAATTTCTAGAACTAAAATCTGTGAATGCAACTAAAATATATATATTCAATGCAGGAATTTTTCTTATTTTTGTTGATGAAGATGCTATAAAAATGTCACCAGTTTTAAATCTCAAATTAACAAATTTAAATGAGAAAATTGTAAAATGCGGATTTCCAAAATCTCATATTGATAAATATATCTCACTTTTAGAATCTCATAATATTGATTTTCAGATAGTATCTGATTTAAATACTTCTCAAGATGTTTATAACAAAAAAATTGTTGATCCAATTTTTGCATCTATCCTTGATAAAAATGTAGATAATATGTCAATTTCTGAAATATATAATTTTTTAGAAGATATTCAACATAAGATAAAACTAGTTACAAAAGAAATCTAATCTTTAAAAACACATCTACAATTGATGTGTTTTTAATCACTAATTTTATTCATACCTAAAATTTGTATATATTTTTATTCTTTTAAGTATTCCATTTATCATATAGCCATAAAAGCAAAAAGATAAATATGTTCCAGATAAACCTTCATGCTCTTTATATAACTTCCATCTATAATGTGCTGTATTAAATTTGTTTGCACTTCTTGATTTAGGAGATTTCCTATAATATGCTAATACTTCATTTTGTCCATCTGCAATATATCCTTTACGTAAAAGTTTTAGCCATGTTGCATAATCTTCAATCATAATATCTGGCATATAGCAATATCTTTTAGGTATTTTCTTTAAATCTATCATTGTAGTTGTTGTTAAAATTCTACAATTGCTTAAAGCTTTCTCATAGTCTGTTCTTTTAAGAACTTTTACTTTTGAACTCATTTTAGTACAATTATTATTTATATATCTATATGAAGAATAAATAAAACATTTATCTTTTATAAATTCGATTTGTTTTTTTAATTTATCTGTTTTCCATATATCATCTGAATCTAAAAATGCAATATATCTTCCACTCGCATTTCTTATTCCTACATTTCTAGCTATAGCAACTCCTCTGTGTCTTTTTAATCTTATTATTTTTATTTTTTCTTTATTAATATCAACTTTTTGAATAATTTCTAAAGTTTTATCTTTTGAATTATCATCTATTATAATAATTTCATAATTTTGATATATTTGTTTTTTTACACTTTCCAATGCTTGTTTTATATACTTTTCTGAATTATGTACTGGCATAATTATACTTACCAGCTTTTCTTGCATATTATCACATCTCTTTCGCTATTTCTTCCATTTTTATTAAGTATTTTTTCTAATTTTCTTTATTCTATCATATTCTTTTTATTTTTTCAAATACCTATTGCCAAATAAAAAAAATTGTGGTAAAATAGTTATGTTAAAAAGGAATAACATCCTTACTCATATAAAATGAGTTATTATCCAGAAGGAGGTGTAATAATGAATAAATACGAGAGTATAATCATTATTAATCCAAATTGTACTGAAGAAGCTGTTAAAGCTTTAGAAAGTAGATTTACAGGATTAATAAATGAAAACGGAAAAGTAGAAACTGTAGAACATATGGGAAAAAAGAAATTAGCATATGAAGTTCAAAAAAATAAAGAAGGCATTTATATGGTATTCAATTTTGAAGCAACTCCAGATTCTATTGAAGAACTACAAAGAAATTATAGAATAACAGATGACATACTTAAATTTATGACAGTAAAAAAGGGAGACTAAGTAAAAATGGGGCCTTTATAAAGTAAAGAGATAAATTTAGTTTAATAGCTAGAATTTATGTATTAAGGAAGGAATGATACAAAAATGAATAAAGTAATATTAATGGGAAGATTGACTAGAGATCCAGAAGTAAGATATACACAAACAAGCAACACATTAGTAGCTTCATTTTCTTTAGCAGTAAATAGAAGATTTGTAAGACAGGGTGAAGAAAGACAAGCAGACTTTTTTAATATAGTTGCTTGGGGAAAACAAGGTGAATTTTGCAGTAAATACTTTAAAAAAGGTCAACAAGTAGGAATAATTGGAAGACTACAAACAAGAACTTGGGATGATGACAAAGGTAGACATTATATAACAGAAGTTATAGCAGAAGAAACTTATTTTGCAGATAGCAAAAGAGATGGCGAAAGCTCAAATAGTTCTTTTGATAATGCCTTTGGTTCTACAATGCCTGGGGGAATGGATTCAAATGCAGGTTTACCATCAGATTTTGAGATGTCTGCAAATGATGATTTACCATTCTAATTTATTAAGTGAGGGGTGAAATAATGGCTGATAAGAAAAATAATAGAAGAAATAATAGAAATAATAATTATGATGAAGATTATAATCCAAGAATGAAAAAACAAAGAAAAAAAGTTTGTCCTTTATGTAGTGATAAAAACTTTGTTTTAGATTATAAAAATTTTGATGTTATGAAAAAATTTGTTAATGATAAAGGTAAAATTTTACCTAGAAGAACAACAGGTGCTTGTGCAAAACATCAAAGAGATATAACTTTAGCTATAAAAAGAGCTAGACAAATAGCTATATTACCATATACTCAAGAGTAATATACAAAAAACCTTGTAACAAAATTTGTTACAAGGTTTTTAATATTTTTTTGAAATTCATAAATTATATATAAATTAGTCTTTTTTTATTAATGATGCAGGCATTTTTGGTTGATGAAATACCCAATACATGCAACAAGCTGTATTAGTATTTTTAGCATATTTTTCTGCTAATTTAGCAAGTAATTTCAACATATTATTTCCCCCTCCCTATATACTTTATATCCATATTTATTATTAGTAAGTTTATATGCAACAGGTGTGATCATAATAGATTGCAATAAACTACCTAATATTAATATATTGGCAACAGAATTATTAGTTATAATTGCTGCTACTATCAAACCTAATGTAAAAGATATGTATGACAATATTTTTTTCTGTTTTCTCTCTTTTTTTCTTAAGATAGGAACATTTTCTGTATCGGCTGGAGCATATAGACTTATCATTATAACTCCAAATATCCACACAGATAATATAAAAATTAATTTTGTTGGGTTGTATAAAAAGATATACTCAGATATTTTTGCAACTCCACAATAATATATTGTTGTAGAAACAATGCAACCAATATGTGTTTTTAAATGAAATCCCCCAGAAAATGCTCTATATGGTAATAATAATATAACCATAACAAGTGTAAGTTTTAACACCCCTAACAAATATGCAACTGCTAAAGTTATAAACATTTTTGGTACTTCTCCAATAATAATTTGTAAACCATAATTAATTGCCTCTGCTCTTTTCTCATCTACATCTGGCATTTCTTCTTTTATTCTTTCAGTTAGATATAAACAGATTTTGTCTATCACTTATCTCACCTCACTCTTTAGCTTGTCTAAATTCTAACACATTTTTTGCATAAAAAAATAAAATATTTATGAAAAATGCCTATAATTATGTAAAAAAAGTCTTTTTACATTTTCTAAATGATTTATCATTTTTCGTAAAAAAAAAAATGCTAGCAAAAATACTAGCATTTAATTTGTTTAACTTTTAACATTCTTAATGAATTTAGTATAGCAATTATTGAAACACCAACATCAGCAAAAACCGCTTCCCACATAGTTGCAATTCCAACAGCACACAATACTAATACAGCTATTTTTATAAATATTGCAAAAACAATATTTTCTTTAACAATTTTCATTGTTTTTTTAGATAATTTTATTGTTTCAACTATTTTTGATGGCTCATCAGTCATAATCACAATATCAGCCGCCTCAATTGCAGCATCAGATCCAAGTCCTCCCATAGCTATTCCTATATCTGCTAAAGCAAGAACAGGTGCATCATTAATACCATCTCCAACAAAAGCTAATTTACCTTTTTCTGAAGTTTGTTTTAATAATTCTTCCACTTTTTCTAATTTTCCGTCTGGCAATAATTCAGTATATACTTTATCTAAACCTAATTGTTTAGCAACATTTTCTCCAACATCTTTTCTATCTCCTGTAAGCATTACAGTTTGCTTTATATTATTTTCTTTCAATTGACTAATTGTTTCTTTTGCATCATCTTTTATTTCATCTGAAATTAAAATATAACCTTCAAAATTTTTATTAATTGCAACATATAAAATAGTTCCAATTTTATCACATTTTTCATATTTAATATTTTCTTTATCCATTAGTTTTTTATTTCCAACTAAAACCTGTTTTCCATCAATTTCAGCTTCAATTCCTAAGCCAGATAATTCTCTTATTTTAGTAATTCTTCTTTCATCTATTTTCTTATTAAATTCTTTTTTTACAGATAAAGAAATAGGATGATTAGAATAATTTTCAGCATAACACACAATTTCCAATAATTCATTTTGTGGCATATTTATTGAATAAATCTCCTGTACTACAAAAATGCCTTTTGTTAATGTACCAGTTTTATCAAAAGCAATTATTTCAGTATTAGACATATTTTCAAGATAATTACTTCCTTTTATTAAAATTCCTAGCTTAGATGCACCTCCAATTCCCCCAAAAAAGCTTAATGGAATTGAAATAACTAATGCACATGGACATGATACAACTAAAAATGATAAAGCTCTATATAGCCACTCTGAAAAGTTAGTTTCTTTTATAACCATTGTAGGAACAACTGCTAAAATAACAGCAATTATAACAACAATAGGTGTATAATATTTTGCAAATTTAGTTATAAAATTTTCTGATTTTGATTTTTTACTACTTGCATTTTCAACTAAATCCAAAATTTTACTTACTGTAGATTCTTCAAATTTCTTGGTTACTTTTATTTTTATACCACCATTTAAGTTTATACATCCACTTAAAACTTCATCATCTACACCTACTTCTTTTGGTATAGATTCACCTGTTAAAGCTTTTGTATCAAGACTTGCTTTACCTTCAATTATAATCCCATCTAATGGCACTTTTTCTCCCGTTTTTACAACAATTATATCTCCTATTTCAACTTCATCTGGATCAACTTTTTCTACATTATTATTTTTATATACATTTGCAAAATCTGGTCTAATATCCATTAAATCTGATATTGATTTTCTTGATTTATCAACTGCATAACTTTGAAAAAGTTCACCTATTTGATAAAATAGCATAACAGCAACTGCCTCTGGAAATTCTTTTATACAAAAAGCTCCTAATGTAGCAATAGACATAAGAAAGTTTTCATCAAATACATTTCCTCTAAAAATATTTCTCACTGCTTTTTTCAATATATCAAATCCAACAATAATATAACTTATAATATATATTACAATATTTATAATTTCATTATTAAAATTTATAATAAAAGCAATTAGAAATAAAATAAGAGAGATTATTATTTTTATTCCTCTTTTTTTCAACTTTATATCATTCCTTCCTCAATATACAAACTTGGTTGGAAAAGAATTAAATCATTTTCCAACCTTTTTTTAAATTTCTGTTAAAGTAACATCTGGTTCTTCTTTTCTTATAAATTTAATTATTTTTTTAATTAGTTCTTCACCATTATTTTCATCATATTCTACAACCATTTTTTCTGTCATAAAATTAATATTAACACTTTCCACACCATCAACTTCTTGTATTTCTCTTTCTAATCTTGCTGCACAATTTGCACAATCAAGCCCTTGTATCTTAAATTTACTTTTCATTTTTTCCTCCTTTTTAAAAAAATTGAATAATATTTCAACTATGGTTATATTATAGTTGAAATATTATTCAATTGTCAATAGTTTTTATAAAATTTGTTTCATTCTTCCATATACTAAGTCTACCCATGTTGATGATGCTGGACAGAAGTTAGTTTTTACACCTTTCAATGTTTTTCCATGATAGAATTTTCCTCCAGGTGTTAAATAATTATTATGTAATTTTTTTGCAGCAACTTCTAATCCTTCATATACAGAACTATATTTAATTAATTTTCCGTTTTTCATTAGACTTATGTAATTATGTGTTCTTCTATGGTTAGATGCTATGTTCCAACCAGATTCTGCAGAAATTAATCCACAGAAAAATATTTCATTAATACTATATTTTTCACACAAGTCATATATTGTTCCTGCATTTGTTTCAAAAAATCCAGATCTATCACATTTTGCTTTTGCTATCAATTTTATAAAATCTTCTCTTGATAGCCCTGTTCTTTTTGTTAAATCCATATTTTTTGATATCTTCACTTCATTTATTGAAATGTAATTTGTCGTGTCCTTATTTTCTTCTATTTTGCTTTCTTCGGTTTTGTTGTTTTCATTTTCTGTGTTTTTATTTATAACTTCTTCTCTAGCTATTTTTTCTTCCAATATGTTTACCATACTTTTTCTTGTTTCATCATTTCCTCTTGAAGTAGCAATTCTACTTCTTGTTGTTTTTAAATTTGCTATACTAGTTTTAGTTTCATATTCTGTTCTGTAATTTTTTACATTTGCCATTTTGGGATATGTTTTTGCGGTTATAAATAGTGCTCCAATTACTGCTACACCTATTATTACACCATAAACCAATTTTTTTAAAATTGATCTATTTATTAATTTTTTCATTATTATATCAATCTCCTTTTCTGGCACGACTTATTTATTATACCATATTTGGGAGATTTTGTCAAATTTCAATCATTTTTCAATTGTATTCATACGACAATTATATAATTTAAATCTATTAATTGAATGCTTATAATATATTATTTTTTAATACTGCGTAAGCGACCAAACGAGCTTTAGCGAGTGCGATTGGAGCAATTTTCATTATATTAATTTTAGATGTGGAAATTGCGACTGCAAAGTATAAAAAATAATATACTATAAGTATTTAAGCTTAAATTTATTAAAAAATTATCCTCTACATAATTCCCATATTCTTTATCATTTTCTTTCCTTGTTTCATCATTTTTTTAGCCTTTTTACTATTTTCAGTATAAAGCATAAAAGCACCAGCTGAAATACAAGTACCTAAAATCATTCCTTTAACAAATTTCATTTTCATCCCTCCATTCATTGCCATAATTGAAATTGGCACATTTTTATTTAACTTTATTATGTCCTTTTTTCCAAAATTTTATCAAAGAAAAAATTTCATAAAATGCAATAATAAGTAAAAAAAGTCCAAAATACTTTTTCAAATTTTTAACATCAATACTAACTGCAATTCTAGCACCTAAAATAGCGCCAATAATTCCAAAAATGCTAACAATTAGAGCTGTTCTTTTTTCTATATTATTATTTTTTAAATTTATAAAAATACTTACAATACTAGTTGGAATAAAGAAAATCAAATTAACACCTTGTGCGATATGTTGCTCAATTTCCGAAAATGAAATAAGCAAAAATATTAATATTGTACCACCTCCAATTCCTAAACTGCTTATAATACCTGAAATAACTCCAAATATGATATTAATCATCAGAAATCTCCTATCATTTTAATTGCCATATAAATCAAAAATATCAAAAAAGATATTTTTAGTATTTTATCTGGTACTTTATTTAAAAATTTTGTTCCAATAAAGCCACCTACAATTCCACCAATTGCACACAAAATTCCAAGTTTCCAATCTATAAATTTGTTTTTTGCATAAAAAATACTACTTGCTATCACCATTGGCAAAATACAAGCAATTGATGTAGCTCTTGCCTTTTTCTCATCTAATTTTATAAAATAAATAAAAGCTGGTACTAATATTAAGCCTCCTCCTGTAGAGAAAAAACCTGATATTAAACCAGCTATAATTCCTATAACTATATTTTTTAACATAAAATCCCTACTTTTTATTAGTATAACGATTTATGTTTTTTATATACATTATTTATTATATTTTTGAAATACATCTTTTCTTTCACCACATACTGGGCAAACCCAGTCATTTGGTAATTCCGAAAAAGGTGTTTTAGGATGTATACCTGCTTTTTCATTCCCATATTTAGGATTATATATATACTTGCAAACAGTACATTCATATTTAGTTTCTGAATTATCTTCTTGTTTTTCATTTACAAAATTTCTATATCCTAAAGCAACAGCTGCAACAACCATTAATAAAAATGAAATAGCTTTCCAAATTCCACTTTCAAATAATATTATTGCAAACATTCCTAAAATTGCACTTGCACCATATAAAATAAGTACAGCTTGTTTTTGTGTAAAACCTCTTTGAACCAATTTATGGTGTACATGTCCATTATCTGCACTAAATATTGCTTTTATAGATTTTCCTTTTTTTATTCTTCTGAAAATTGCAAAAGCTACATCTAAAATAGGTAATCCTAATACTAGAATTGGAAGAACAATTACTGCCATTGTATATGTCTTGGCAACTCCTAAAATCGAAACTATTGCAAGCATAAATCCTAAAAAATTTGAACCTGTATCACCAATAAAAGTTTTGGCTGGTGCAAAATTAAATGGCAGAAATCCTACTAATGCACCTATTAAAGATGAAATCATAATTACTGCTATCATTGGTGAATCATTTAATGCAAAAATTATTAATAAAGATAAACATGATATAAGTGATATACCAGATGACAACCCATCTAATCCATCCATCAAATTTATTGCATTTGTTATGCCAACTATCCATATGACTGTTGCAACCGCTGCAAGAGTTTGATCTAACCCTACATTACTTAACATTGGTATATTTATTTGGTCAATTGTAACCCCAAATAAAACAACAATTATTGCTGCTAATACTTGTCCAAATAATTTTTGCAATGGTTTTAAAGTTTTTATATCATCTAAAATACCTGTAATTGCAATAACTATTATTCCTAAGAAAATTCCTATTAATTTTTTATAATAATTATCTGTTTCAAAAATACTTGCATTTCCTTCTATTTCCATAACAAAAATCAAATACATAATTGATATTAAAAAACCAATAATCACAGCTATTCCACCAAGCTTTGGCATACTATTTTTATGCATTCTTCTATCATCTTTTGGAACATCAACTGCTCCCCATTTATTAGCTAATTTTATAGACCATGGTGTTAGCATAAATGAAACTATAAAAGCTAATAAGAATGCTATTGCTATATCTCCCCACATATATTGCCTCCAAAATTACTTCATATTTTCTTTTTCTATTTCATTTATCATATTTATTCTTTCTTGATACCTTCCACCTTTAAACTCTGTTGCGAGCCATGTCCTAATAATTCTAACAGCCTCACTTATTTCTATATTTTCCGCTCCTAATGTCATTATATTTATATCATCATCAGCTTTTGCAAATCTTGCTTCTTCTTCATTTCTAAAATTTGCTGCTCTTACATTTTTAAATTTATTTGCAACAACAACCATTCCATGTCCTGAACGACATATTAGAATTCCTTTATTACATTTTCCTATACTTACCGCTTCTGCAACTTTTTTTGCATATATTGGGTAATCTGTTCTTTCTTCACTATTTGTCCCAAAATCATTATATTCTATTCCAATTTCATCTAAATATTTTTTTATTTTTTCTTTTAATTTATACCCTCCATGATCACATCCAATTGCTATCATTTTCACCACTTCTTTCTATTTTTATTCTACTTTTTATACTATATCACATAAAATGATTTTTTGCAATGAAAATTTTATTGCATTTATCATTTTTTTGTGTTAAGATTTATTTAGCACATTAAATTTTTACAATATTATGTGTTTGGTAAATTTGTTTCAATTTATTTAATACAAGCTTGCATAATTTATTTACAAATCGGAAAACTAATTATAAACATTTCATTCAAAAAAGTTAAGTAATATCCAAAGTAGCCTTTTTTGGAGTTATATCAAACTTTTTATTCTTTATAAAAAAGGGGGAATTTAAATGAGCAAGATTGATGATTTCTTTGATACAAAATCAATTGAAAAAATTAGTGAAATAGTAGGACAAGAAATGTCTACCTTAAATGAATTACAAGATTTTAGAGATAAAGACAAAATGTTATGTGTATGTATAGAAGAATTTAAAAATCTTTTAACAGGTGATTTATCTGAAAAATTTGATAATATCCAAAAATTATCATATCAGTTAGATAAATATTATTTCACACTTGCTTACATTCTAGGCTCAAAAAATGCTAAAAAATTTGGCCAAATCTAATGACAAAATGGACTTTAAAAAAGTCCATTTTTAACTATTCTAAACATTAAATTTATATTGTAAATCTCCCATTTTTTCAACAGTAATATATCCAGGTTTAGCTGCTATTACATCTGGAATTCTGTTTACAACAGTAGCACATGTAAGTTCAACTGTTGCAGGTTTTTCAACTGTTATTGTTGTTGTTGGCTCACCTTCAACTGTCCAAACATTTTTATCAAATTCATCTGGTCCATAAACTTTACCAATACATTCAGATTCTATTGTTATTCCTTCTTTTGTTTCTGTAGTTACAACAGCACTCATTCCTGTTGCTTCACCAGCTTTTACTGTTTTATTTAATGTTGATGAGAAAATATCTTCTTTATATGTTTGAGGAACACATTTTTGTGTTTGACTTATAGGTGTTAGTCCTAATTTTGAACATAACCAACCATTTACATTCCACATATATGATGGTGAATATTCACCAGAGTCAATGATTTTTTGTCTTTCTTCCATTGATATTTTATCAGCAGAAGCAACTTTTTCATCAAATTCTTCTAATGTTAAACCAGCACCATGAGCTTCAGCTAAAGCCATTCCATATTCTTCAACATTATAGCTTGAACTACCTTTTATTTTAGTGATTTTTTGTGTTGAACCTGCTATTGATGAAATAAGTTGTCCCCAATAAATATCTTGATAACCTGTTCCTGTTATTGTACAATTATTTTCTTTTGCCAATTTATCAATTTTTTCAAATAATTTTGGATTAGAATTTTGAGGATAAAATGCCTCTTCACATGTTGTAATTGCATTTATTCCTAATTCTGCACATATCATACATGGTTCTTCTATTTCAGAAAACAAGCTTCTTGTTGTAATTATACAAATATCTGGTTTTGTTTCTGATAATATTTTTCTTGCATCTTCTGTAGATACAACTTTAACTCCCATTTTTTCTTTTCCCATAATTTCTCCAATATCTTTTCCTATGATTTCTTTGTTTATATCAATTGCTCCAACTATTTCTACTCCTTTTTCTAGCATATATCTCATTGTATATATACTCATTTTTCCTACTCCATATTGTACCGCCTTAATTTTTCTTTCCATAAAAATCCTCCTTTTTCTTTTTTATTTATTATATACATTATTATATTTTTTATCAAGCTTTTTTCTATATTTTTTATTACAAAGTTATTGGCCAGCCTTAAAGTATTTAACCTTAAACATTTATATAAAATTATTTTTACATACTTTGCAGTCGCAATTTCCATATTTAAAATAATTATAATGAAAATTGCTCCAATCGCACTCACATACGTTCGTTTGATCGCTTACGCAGTATTTAAAAAATAATTTTATATACATATTCAGGTGATAAATTTAAAAAGGCTGACTTTTAACTTTACAAAAAAGCATATAGCTTTTTTTGCTATATGCCATATTTTATACTTTAGTAAACATATCTATAAGCACATCTTCCATTCCACATGGTGTAACTTCATTATTTCTAAATATGTTTAAAATTCTTTCAATTTCATCTTGATATTTTGTTATATTTTTTATTATATTGCTGTTAGTTTTAACTTTTCCATCAACAAAATCGGTTTTTACTATTTCAATCCCATATTTAGCTTCAACATCTTCTTCTGTATTAATTGTTTCAAAGTATTCTAATTTTACTGGATATTCTATACCTTCATTTTTTAATTCATCAGTATTAATGAATATCTCGTCGAAAAATGTTTTCAAGCTTCGCTCCTTTCCTCTTTTTATACAACCCAATTTATTATACTACAAAATCACAAAAAATCAAGAGGTTTGGAAAATTTTTTATCATTATATTTCCACAATCTTTCCAAGTACTGTAGAATATATTAAAACTTTTTTAACTTTTTTATTTAAAGCATCTTCTAAAGCTTTTTTATATAAAAATAATTGTTCTTTATGTCTTTCAATCAAAATAATTTCTTCACCTTGATTTACAAAATCTGTTTTATAATCAAGTAAAATCAAATCACCATTTTTGTCAATAAAATACAAATCTATAATTCCTTGAGCTAGCACACTTTCTGTGTCATCTGTTTCAAAGATTTCATTTGCTGGAACATTAATATAAAATGGTTCTTCTTTATATACAGCTTTTGCCTGTTTTAATTCTTGCCATATATCAGATTTTGTGAATTGTAAAATCTGAGAAATATTAATACATTTTGCCTCTTTTTCTGTTATAATATT
Organism: uncultured Clostridia bacterium; assembly: GCA_934169575.1. GTDB lineage: Bacteria > Bacillota > Clostridia > TANB77 > CAG-508 > CAG-269. Next base: position 5,350 of record CAKPOA010000020.1, on the reverse strand, counting down.
TTTCAAAACAAATTTATCCAACATATTTTTTATATCATTAAAATTATATTCTTTTGAAAAGTCCAAATTTTTCATACATAAATGAATAATTGTCCCTTTTCTTGCAGAGGTTACTTTTTCTTCAATATCTCCTTTTAGAAATTGAGGTTGTGTGAATTCTATTTCTTCATCTTCTTGTTTATTTAATATATCTTTATGAGCTATTGCAGTAATAGAAGTTTTAGTTGGAATAGCTGTTGCATCTTCAAATTCATATTTAAAATTCAAACTTTTTTCTATTTGTCTAATTTCTTCATCTGTTACATCTTCTGAATTTTCCTGCAAAAATTTAAGAATATCTATTTCTTCTTTTTCTTCAGGCTTTAAACTTTTTATTATATCATTTTTTGAATATATATTAAAATTGACATTTTGTTTCATTTTTTCTTCATCATTAAAATACACAAGTTCAATCCAATCTAAATAGTTTTTATATTTCTTCACCAAAATTGGATTTATCTTTTCTTGAGATTTATATATTCCTAGCAATTCTTGTTTATCTAACTTTTCTTTTTCAAAATCTTTTGATAAACCTGTTATATATATTTTCTCTTTTGCACGTGTTAAAGCAACATACAAAATTCTCATTTCTTCAGAAAGTGTTGATATAAGTTCTATATTTTTAAGAGCTAATTTAGTTAATGTATCATATTTTATTTGCATATCATAATTTATATATTTTACTCCCAAACCTAAATTTTGATTTAGCAATATATCATTATTTAAATCTCTCAAATTAAAATCTGTACTACTACTTGACAAAAATACTACTGGAAACTCCAAACCTTTACTTTTGTGAATACTCATTATTCTTACAACATCTTCATTTTCTCCAATCATTTTTGCAGAACTCAAATCACTACTACTTATATTTAATTTTTCAATAAATCTTATAAAGTTAAATAATCCTTTAAAACTTGCTGTTTCATATTGTTTAGCTCTTTCAAAAAGCATTCTTAAATTTGCCTGTCTTAATTCACCATTAGGTAAAATTCCAACATAATTTAAAAATCCTGTATCTTCATAAATATTCCAAATTAATTCATCTAATCCTAAATATTCTTGTTCCTCTCTCCATTTTTCGATTTTATTTAAAAAATCCTCTATCTTTAATCTTAATTCATCTGATACAGAAAGTTTTGCTTTTAATAATGTTGTATAAAAATCACTATATTTATCTGCAAGTCTTATTTCTACAAGCTCATTATCTGTAAACTTTCCAATACTTGATCTCATTACCATTACAAGTGGAATATCTTGCATTGGGTTGTCAATTATTTTTAATAAAGATAATATTGTTTGTATTTCAATTGAATCAATATATACAGATGACATATCAGAATAAACTGGTATATCTAATTTCATTAATTCACTTTCATACACTGGTGCTTTTCCTTTTGTAGAACGTAGCAATATTACAATATCTTTATATTTTATATCTCTATATTTCTTTTCTTTTAAATCATAAACTTGTTGTTTGCTTTCTATTATTTCTTTTATTTTTTGTGCAACAAATTTCGCTTCAAGCTCTATATTTTCTATTTTTTCAACTTCCTCATCTTCTGTTTCCTCTTGCTTTTCTTCTGCTTTTAAATTAATTATATCTATTTCATTTTTAATTTTTTTAGGAGTTGAAATACCATCTACAATATCCCATACACTTCCTAAATTCAGATATTCTTCCTCAGTATAATCTATATCACCTAAATTTTGGCTCATTATATTTTGAAATATTATATTTGTAAATTCTAAAACATTTTCCCTACTTCTGAAATTTTTAAATAACTGAATTTTTAACCCATTGTTATTTGCATTTTCCAAACTATATGTTTTATATTTACTTAAAAATAGTTCTGGCATTGCTTGTCTAAATTTATATATACTTTGTTTTACATCTCCAACCATAAAAATATTATTTTCTCTAGATACAGATGTTAAAATATATTCTTGCACAAGATTACTATCTTGATATTCATCTATTGCTATTTCTTCAAATTTTTGTTGATATTTTTTTGCAACATCAGTTCTTGTATGTTTTCCATCTTCTTTTTCTGTTACAAGAATTTGTAATGCCATATGTTCTATATCACAAAAATCTAAAATATTTTTTTCTTTTTTTCTTTTTAAAAATCTTTGTTCAAATTCAAATATTAAATTTTTTAATTTATTCAAAATTTCATACATATCACATATATCATTTACTGCATCTTCAGAACTTGAAACAAATATCTTCTCTGTTTTTTCTTTAAATTTCTTTTTTATTGTATCTCTTACTTTTTTCGCCTTTTCTTTTGCTAATACAGAATTTACTTTATTCCTTGGCCATGTTATAAATTCTATCGAATTTGCAATTGTATATGCTTTATCCCAACTTTCAATATTTTGTAGCATTATTTCTAATTCATATGCGTCGTTTTCAAGTGTTTTTTGATATATTAACATATCACTTTCAACTGAAAGCTTTCTCGCTTCATTTTTTAATTTGGATATATCATCTATTAATTCTTCTTTTATTTCATTAAGTAAAATCTCTCCCCATATTGTTTTTGAAAAATCTATATTTTTATCTTTTATGTTAAATTTTTCTATCTGCTCTGTTAACCATTCTTTTGGATATGGATTAGATGATATATATGTAAATATTTTTAATATTAAATCTTTTAGTGGTGTATCATCTCTATAGCTTGTATATATTTTTATTAAATCTTGAAAATCTTCATCTTTATTTTCATATTTTTCTTCAAACATTTCTTCTAATATTTCTTGTTTTAATAACTCCATTTCAGTTGTATCTCCTACTCTGAAATTTGGCGAAATATCCATTTCAAAAAAGTTATTTCTTATCACATCTAAACAAAATGAGTCAATTGTACATATACTTGCTTTATTTAATAATATAGTTTGTTTTTGCAAATTTTCTTGTTCCTCTTGGTTTTTACATTCATCTATTTTTTTGTATAATGCTTTTAGTATTCTTTCTCTCATTTCTGCTGCTGCGGCATTTGTAAATGTTACTACCAATATTTTGTCTATATCAACATTTTCATTTATTATTTTATTTATTATTCTCTCAACCAATACTGCTGTTTTTCCGCTTCCAGCAGCTGCTGCAACTAATATATTACTTTCTTTTTTATGTATAGCTTGCTCCTGCTCTTTTGTCCATTCCATTTGCTTTCCTCCATTTTTTGTTTGATTTTTATTATTTTATTATGTTTTCTCTTTTTTTTCAATAGTTTTTGTGTTATTTTAATAAATAAATGGTGTATAATATGTTTATCTATTTTACACATATTATACACCATCTTATATTCTATTTTTAGTTCTGAAGTTTATTCAATTGCCATATTTTACCAATTAGCTATTACAAGTGTATCGCAATTAGCATTCAGACCTACTTAACATAAAGTGAGGACCTCAAAGAATAAAGAGGGTCGCTATTAGTCGGCATGTATTCGTGGCGACCAGTCGCTGGATATCTGCTGCTGTAACCGCTGTAACAGCCCCCTCGAAAAGCTCTGTCGGAGGTGTAAGCGGCCTCTGATGTCCATTCAGTTAAATTTCCTCCTAAATCATATATATTATTTATTTTGTCACTTGTTCTTGTTAATCCTGTTTTTAATATTGTAATTGAACGATTTCCATAATCTTTTGAATCGATCTTTGATTTATCATTTCCTGTTAATGCAAAATTTAACATTGCATCATATTGGCTTCCCCATATCATTTGACTTGTTACTGAATTTTTATTATTTGTATATGTTTTTGCAAGTGAATATAATCCATACCATGTTTTGCTTTGATCATTTGCAGCAGATGTTGGTATAATTCCTATCTTAGATGTTACTTTTCCATTTTCTATTCCTGCTTCATATCTTGCAACATAAAATCCTTCATATTTTTTTATACTTGCTATCATATCATTATATTCTTTTTGTAAATTCTCTTTTTTTATCCCTACTGGATCATCACTTGTTTCATCAAGATCTGATACTACATCTGGCTCTCTCCAACTTGTTGTACCTAATCCATAATCTGTCATTTCTGTTGAACTTGTTCCACTAAAATTATATAAAACACCTTCATAATCTGTTCCACTTGATATTTTTGTTATTTTCTTGTCTGTATTTCCTACTGTTAATTTTGTTTTATCTACTGGTATCCATACATATTCATTTCCAGTACTATTTCCATTTGAATCAACACTATCTGTAATAACTAGTCCTCCATTTACACTTTTCACATTATCACTTGTTCCATATGCAAATCCTGCAGGAACTGTTACTGTATATCCATCACTTGTAATTTCAGTATTTGTATCACATATACTTGAAAATGTTTCTGTTTTACATTTTGTTATTGTAGCTTTTGTTGTTCCTCCTCCATATGATGTAGTAGCAGTTACATCATATTCTCCATTTACCGAAATTGCAAATTCTACATATTCTCCCATTATTGTTATTTTTTCTGTTTGTCCATTACATATTACTGTAGGTAGATATCCTTTTGGGTCTATAACTCCATTTTTTATCATAAAATCTATATAATCTGTATATTCTCCCAAATTTTTGAAATTATTCTCATATGCTTTTGCAACTGTTGAATAATTTCTTCCAGCAATTTCTTTCCATGTAATATTTTCATTCCTATTATAATTATATCCTTCGACAAATATTTTTATCAAATCTGGTCCATCTTGTACATCTTTGATATAATCTCTTGCATATTCTTCATATGACATCATGCCTGCAACTTTTACTTTTAAAACAATTGCTCTTGATTCTGTTTCTTCTTCTTCCCATGTTATAGTTAATTCTTTTGTAACTTGATTTTGCCATAAATCAGCTATATCTACACTATTTCCTTTTTTGCTTAAAACAAATTTCTCTCCTATTTGAACTGGATTTCCTGTAACTTTTGATACTGCAGCAATTACATCTTCATTTGTATATTTTCCATTGTTATCATATTTCCCCATAAGCTCTAATTTTATTTTTTCTTTTGTTCCTGCAATATCTGCTTGCACACTTGCATCTGCTGTTTTGTTTAAAATTCCATTTTGGCAAGATATCATTGCTATTGAAATTCCTGCTAAAATTATTAATACGATTATTGTAATAATTAACGCAATTAATGTAATACCTTTTTGTCCATTTTTTCGTTTTGTTTTTTTCATAAAATTTCCCCCTTTGATTTTTTGTATTAAAATATTTTTCAAAATAATATTATCATTCATAAATTTATTTTGCAATACAATTTTTTCTAAAAATATCGATATATATATATATATATATATATATACAGCCTCAAG
>CAKPOA010000019.1 GCA_934169575.1 uncultured Clostridia bacterium | reverse complement strand
ACATCAGATGAATCTGGAAAGCTTATATGGAATAGTGAAGGAAGTGTAGCAAATGATAAAATAGAGATAAAAACAGCGTTAAATACATATATTGCATATTACAATGAAAATCCATATATTATAGTTGATATTTATGATAATTATGATTTTACGGAAACGGAAAAAGAAAAAATGTTAGGAGGAAAAGAGTATTTAGAAAAAAATTATGAATTATTAAAGAAAATGGAGAATGGTGAAACTTTAACAGAATATCCAACTATAAAATTTAATATAAGAAAAGTATCTGATAGTTATGAAGGATTTGTTAACCAAATATATAATTATACATATAATTATTCAAGAACCGGTGATGCTTTAACTGGAAAGAGAATATGGGAAATTGAATTAGGGAAAAAAGAAAGAAGCATTGGAGATATAACAATTGAACAAAAGGAATTAGTTATTAAGGAAGCTTTGAGAATAGATGCGAAAGCAGAATATGATGCATTAACTGAAAAAGAAAAAGAGCAAGTAACATATGAAGAATTTGTAAATAAAGGGTTTGATTTTTATATGGAAAATCATCTGAATAATAAAACTCCATTATTAAAAGTAACATTAGAAGATGAAAATGGAAATGTTTTAGGTGTAATGTTTGATCAATTAAAACATGGGAACATGATGATTCCAGTGGAAAATGAAGGGATATATAAAGTTAAAATTGAAAGCTTAGATAAAGAAAAAAGTATATATTATGAAAAAAATATTGAATATAAAAAAAGCGGATATTATATGGCTCTTGATAGTTATTTAAATGTTGAAAGCATTTATAACGAAAACGATGAATATTCAAATGAAAAGATAAATAAAATATACAAAATTATAAATGGTGTAGAGGAGGAATTGGAAGATTATACAGATCCAGGATATAAAAAAACAAATGGAGAAGATATTCCTTGTGAAATCAAAATTGAAATGGATGATGGAAGTATAATAAAATATTTAAAGACATTGGCAATAACTCCTGCTATATAAAAATAAATTCTAAATTTTGCAATATGGTTGCAGAATTTAGAATTTTTATTTTTAGTAAAAGCGCAGAACCTAGACAATTAAGAAAAAATTTGATATAATATAGTTAGTGGTCAACAATTTTAAGTTTATTACCTAAATATGTATATGGAGTTATTTTGGAATACTGCGTAAGCGACCAAACGAATGAAATGAGTGCGATTGGAGCAATTTTCATTTATTTATTTTTTAATATGGAAATTGCGACTGCAAAGTATGAAAAAAATAACTCCATATACATATTTAAATGTTTAATTTGAACAGTAACATATAAAATTATAGAAAAAGGAATGGTATTATGAATAAAGTAGAATTATTAGCACCAGCAGGTTCATTTGAAAAAGCAAAAACAGCATTTTTATATGGAGCAGATGCTGTGTATTGTGGTACATCATCATTATCATTAAGAACAAGAGCAGATATGGAAGATGATGACTTAATAAAAACAATAAAATATGCACACAGTATAGGAAAAAAAATATATGTAACATTAAATATATTTGCATTTGATGAAAAATATGCAGAAATAATTGAAATGGCAAAAAAACTTGAACAAGAAAAACCAGATGGAATAATTGCTGCAGATGGTGGGGTAATAGAAGTATTAAAACAATATGCTCCTAGTGTGCCAATAAATGTAAGTACACAGGCAAATATTGTAAGTTTACATGATTGTAATTTTTGGTACAAAAATGGAGCTAAAAGAATGATTATGGCAAGAGAGCTAAATAAAGAACAATTAAAATATATAATAGAAAATAAACCAAAAGATATGGAAATTGAAATATTTGTACATGGAGCAATTTGTTTTTCTTATTCTGGAAGATGTTTTTTAAGTGATTTTTTAGCAGGAAGAAGTGCAAATTTAGGAGATTGTGCACAGAGTTGTAGATGGTCATATAATTTGTATATGGAAGAAAAAAACAATCTAGGTAATTTGATGCCAGTAGAATTAGAAAAAAATAGTACAAGCATATTATCTTCAAAAGATTTATGTTTAATAAAAGAAATTCCAGAAATAATTGAAATGGGAATTGATAGTTTGAAAATTGAAGGTAGACTAAAAACTGAATATTATTTGGCAAGTATTATAAATATATATAGAAATGCAATTGACGACTATTATGAAAGTAAGGAAAAATTTGAAAAAAATTTAGAAAATTACATAAAAGAAATTGAAAAAGTAAAAACAAGAGGTCTTACAACTTTTTACTTTAATGATAGGAATAATAAAGATATTCAAGAATATGAGGGAAAACAATATAATGTAAATTATGAATTTGGTGGAAAAATATTAGAAATTGATGAAGATATATTATTAGTAGAAATCAGAAATAAATTATCTGTAGGTGATAAAATAGAAATTATTATACCAAACCAAATTGAACCTGAAATCTTTATTATTGAAAATTTGTGGGATTCTGAAACGGGTGAAAAAATAAATACTATAAACCCAGGTAGAGTAGGTCAAACAGTAAAAATGCAATGCCCAATTAAGTGTAAACCTAATTGGATATTGCGTAGAAAAAAATAGGATTAAAAAAGTGAACCAATATATAAACCTGTGATTAAACAAAATATACCTAAAATATATTCAGAACTTAATGAAAATCCAGGATATAATACAAATATTGAGCCTATTGTAAAACCTATAATACAGAAAAATGTTTGAACATGAAAATTATCTAATAAAAATTTAATTAGTTTCATACAAATTATTGAACCAATTCCAAGTCCAATTGCAAGTGGAAATAGAAATGGAATATAAAGTGATGAAATAGAAATTAAATATGCATCATAAATCCCAAGTAGCATCAAGATTAAAGTACTACTTATTCCAGGAATTATTACACCAGTGGACATTAAAAATCCAGAAAGAATTATATATAAATAGCTGTATTCATTTTCTGATGTTTGAATATTTAATTTATTTTCTAGAAAAACTAAGCTTATACCAATTAAAAAACTAATTAATAAATATAATAAATAATGAAACTTAAAAGTCTGCTTTAGGTAGGCTTTTTTTAATAATGCAGGTATGCTACCTAAAATTAAACCTATAAAAATATATTTAGTTTGGATAGGATATGCATAAAAAATATATTTTAAAATATTACCAAATAATAAAATTCCGCAAAATGTTCCTAATGCAATAGGAAATAAAATTTTGAAGTTATGTTTTATATTTTTAAAAAAGTTTAAAACACAATTTAATAAAGTTTCATAAATTCCAAAAATGACACATAAAACACCACTACTAATACCAGGTAATATTGCACCTGCACCTATGGCTATTCCTTTAATAAAACTTTTAAAAAAATTCAATAAAATCACTCCAATCGCACTATACTATGTTTGTTTGGTGGTTTATTTAGTAAAAAAATAAAACCTATTTGTAACTAATAATATTATAAATTATAGTAATTAGAACATATGTATTGACAGAAATCAATTAAAATATTATAATTTTAATTAACAAAATAAATATTGGAGAATAAGAAAAGAGTGGGTTTATGAAAAACAAAAAAATACTACAGATAATACTAATAATTTTAATAATATGTGTATTTGGAGCAATATTCAAATTTTCAAGTCAACAGTCTGAACAATCAGAAGGTTTAAGTAGAAAAATATCAGGTGCTATAATAAGTATAGAACCTGATAATAAAAAGCTTAATCAACAACAATATGAAAATATACTTGCAAAAGTTGATTGTGTTATACGAAAAATAGCTCATTTTTCAATATATACTATATTAGGTATTGTATTAATATCATTATTTATTACAGTTAAATTAGATCAAGATAAAAGTATTATGATAACTGTTGTTATTGGCATATTATATGCTATGTCTGATGAGATTCACCAAAATTTTGTTGATGGCCGATCTCCAATGGTTACAGATGTAATGATAGATACAGCTGGGGTTATGTTTGGAATATGCATTATATTAGGGATTTTAAAAATTATAAAAGCAAAAAAGAACAAGTTATAGTTTATCTATAATTTGTTCTTTTTTGTATAAAAAATATAAAAAAACGTAAAATATATATAAAATATAGGTCAGCCTTAAAATGATTTAAACCTAAATATGTGTATGAAATTATTTTTTCATACTTTGCAGTCGCAATTTCCATAATTAAAAGTAAATAAATGAAAATTGCTCCAATCGCACTCACTCCGTTCGTTTGGTCGCTTACGCAGTATTTCAAAAATAGTTTCATACACATATTTAGGGTATAAAATTAAATTGTGGTTGACCAGTAATAAAATATTAATTTGGTGATTTTATGAAAAAAAGAAAAGTTTTATTTATTTCAAGTACAGGTGGACATTTTAGTGAGCTTTTAGAATTAGAACCTTTATTTAAAAATTATGATTATAATATAATAACAGAAAAAGATGTAACTACAGAGAGTTTAAAAGATAAATATCAGGAAAAAATAATGTATTTGCCATATTGTACTCGAAGTAAATTTTTTAGTTATATTTTTATATATTTTTATTTGTGCTTAAAAACAATATATTATTACTTTAAATTAAAACCAGAGATAATTGTAACAACAGGAACACATACTGCAATACCTATGTGTTATTTAGGAAAAATATTTGGAAAAAAAATAATATATATTGAAACATTTGCAAATATAAATAAAAAAACTCTGACAGGAAAAATTATATACCCTGTTGCAGATTTATTTATTGTTCAATGGAAAAAGATGCTAGAATTTTATCCAAAGGCTGTTTATGTTTGCAAATATAATTTGGAGGTATAATGATATTAGTATTACTTGGAACTCAAAATAATGATTTCCATAGATTATTATGTGAAATTGAAAAAAATATAGATAATGGAATAATAAAACAAGAGGTTGTTGTACAAGCAGGTTTTACAAAATATCATTCAGAAAAGATGAGAATTTTTAATTTAATTCCACAAAATGATTTAAATAAGTTAGTTGAAAAAGCTAGTTTAATAATAACACATGCTGGAATAGGTTCTATAGAAATGGCTTTAGAAAAAAATAAAAAAGTGATTGCTGTTGCTAGAAAAAAGAAATATGGAGAACATGTTAATGATCATCAGAAAGATATTGAAAAGAAATTTAATGATAGTGGTTTATTAATAGGAATAGATGATGTTTCTGATTTAAAATATGCTATTATTAAATCAGAAAGATTTTATCCTAAAAAATATAAAAAAAATAATAGTGAAATGATTAATATAATAAAGACATATATTGATAAAATTTGAGTTTTGTGATACAATATTAGTTATATTATGAGATGGAGGAAGAAAAGTGAAATTAGAAGAATTTGATTATGAATTACCAGAAGAATTAATTGCACAAATACCAATAGAAAAAAGAGATGAATCAAGATTAATGATATTAGATAGAGAAAAAGGAGAAATTGAACACAAAACATTTAAAAATATAATAGAGTATTTAGAACCAGGAGATTGTATAGTTAGGAATAATACAAAAGTTATTCCTGCAAGATTGTATGGGAAAAAGGATACTGGAGCAAATGTTGAATTTGTTTTATTAAAACAATTAGATGGAGATATTTGGGAGTCAATAGTAAGACCAGGAAATAAATTAAAAATTGGTGCAAAAGTTAATTTTGGTGATGGGCTTTTAGAAGCGGAAATACTAGATGTTTTAGAGGGTGGAACAAGAAAAGTTAAATTTACATATGAAGGTATTTTTAATGAGATTTTAGATAAAATTGGACTTATGCCACTTCCACCATATATACATAAAACTTTAGAAAAAAGAGAAAGATATCAAACTGTATATGCGAAATATGATGGATCTGCTGCAGCACCAACAGCTGGTTTACATTTTACACCTGAACTATTAGAGAAAATAGAGAAAAAAGGTGTGAAAATTGCAAATGTTACATTACATGTTGGGATTGGAACTTTTAGACCTGTTAAAGAAGAAAATATTGAAGAACATATTATGCATACAGAACATTATTATATAAAAGAAGAAGATGCAAAAAAGATAAATGAAACTAAGAAAAATGGAAAAAGAGTTATTGCTGTTGGAACAACTTCTTGTAGAGTACTTGAAACTGTTGCAGATGAAAATGGATATGTGCATGAAGCTGAAGGAGATACTGGTATATATATTTATCCAGGTTATAAGTTTAAATGTATTGATGGATTAATAACAAATTTTCATTTACCAAAATCTACTCTTTTGATGCTTGTATCAGCTTTAGCAGATAGAGAATTTGTACTTGAAGCATATAATCAAGCTGTAAAAGAAAAATATAGATTTTTTAGTTTTGGTGATGCAATGTTTATAAAATGAAAGGAAGAAAATAATGGACACAAATACACCTTTAGCATATAGAATTAGACCCCAAAAATTAGATGAATATATTGGACAAGAACATGTTTTAGGAAAAGATAAAGTATTATATAGAACTATAAAAGCAGATAGGCTTTCTAGTTTAATTTTATTTGGACCACCTGGATGTGGAAAAACATCACTTGCACAAGTTATAAGTAATACAACAAAATATAAATTTTATAAAATAAATGCTACAACTGCAGGAATTTCAGATATAAAAAATGTTATTGAAGAAACTAAAAATTATATGTTAAATCCATCTGGAAAATCGATTTTATTTATAGATGAAATTCATAGATTTAACAAATTACAACAAGACACACTTCTTCCATATGTAGAAAATGGAACAATAATTTTAATAGGTGCTACCACAGAAAACCCATATTTTGAGGTAAATAAAGCTTTAATATCACGTTCTATGGTAATTAAATTAGAGCCACTTTCATCAGAAAATATTTTTGATATATTAAAATTAGCATTGAAAAAAAAAGAGGGACTTGGTGAATATAGTGTAAAAATAGAAGATGAAACATTACATAAATTAAGTGATATTTCTGGAGGAGATGTGAGAACTGCTTTAAATGCACTTGAAATTGCAGTTCTTTCAACACCTATGGATTCAAATGGAGAAATAGTTCTAGATAATGAAATTATAAAAAATTGTGTTCAAACTAAAAAAGCTGTTTTTGATAAAAATGGTGATTCACATTATGACAATATTAGTGCTTTTATAAAATCTATGAGAGGTTCTGACCCTGATGCTGCTATATTTTATTTAGCTCGTGCATTACATGGTGGAGAAGACCCTATGTTTTTAGCTAGAAGAATTGTAATTTGTGCATCAGAAGATGTGGGAATGGCAAACCCAAATGCATTAGTTGTTGCAACATCTGCAATGCAAGCTGTAAATATGGTTGGAATGCCAGAGGCTAGAATACTTTTGGCAGAAGCTGCTGTTTATGTTGCTACATCTAAAAAATCAAATGCATCTTATATGGCTATAAATAAGGCCATTGAAGATGTTTCAAGTGGAGATACAGGAACTATTCCTATGCATATTAGAAATGCACCTGTACAAGGAATGGAAAAATTAGGTTATGGACAAGGATATTTATATCCTCATGATTTCCCTGGACATTATGTTGAACAACAATATTTACCAGATAAAATGGTTGGAACAAAATATTATATTCCACCAGAATGTTAAAATGAAAGGTATGATAAAAAAATGAAAGTAGGATTTGTATCACTAGGTTGTAGTAAAAATTTAATAGATACTGAAGTTACAATAGGTATATTTAAACAAAATAATTTTGAAATAGTAAATGATCCAAAAGAAGCGGAAATAATTGTTATCAATACATGTGGTTTTATAGATTCTGCTAAAGAAGAAGCTATAAATACAATTATTGAAATGGCTGAATATAAGAAAAATAAATGTAAATATTTAGTTGCAATGGGATGTCTAGTTCAAAGATATGCAGATGAACTTGAAAAATTATTACCTGAAGTAGATTTATTTATAAAAATTGAAGACTATGATAAATTATGGAAAAAAATTATAGAATTGATAAATAATGAAAAACAGAATAATGTAAATTATAAAAAACAAAAAGGAAAAATTAAGCAAATTCCTATGTTTATGGAACAAGAATATTTGCAAAGAACTGTTTCTACAGGAGAAAATTTTGCTTATTTAAAAATAGGAGAAGGTTGCAGTAATATGTGTACATATTGTGCTATTCCATATATAAGAGGATTATTTATAAGCAGACCAATGGAAGATATTTTGGGAGAAGCTAAAATGCTTGCTAAAAGTGGAATAAAAGAATTAATAATAATAGCACAAGATACAACTAAATATGGTATTGATATTTATGGAAAATCAAAACTTGCAGAATTATTAGAAAAATTGTGTGAAATAGATGGGATACATTGGATCAGATTTTTATATTCATATCCAGAAGGAATAACAGATGAATTAATAGATGTTGTTAAAAATCAAGAGAAAATTGCCAAATATTTTGATATACCAATTCAACATATTTCAGATGATATTTTAAAGAAAATGAATAGAAAAACCTCTAAAGAAAATATTGAAAATCTAATTACCAAAATTAGAAAAAATATTCCAAATGTTACATTGCGTACAAGTTTAATTGTTGGTTTCCCTGGAGAGACTGAAAAAGACTTTCAAGAATTATATGATTTTGTTAATAAAACAAAATTTGATAAATTAGGTGTTTTTAAATATTCAAAAGAAGAAGGAACTCCAGCAAGTACAATGAAAAATCAAATTCATCATATGACTAAAAAATCTAGGTATAACAAAATAATGAGTTTACAACAAATTATATCTAATGAAAAACTAAAAGATAAAATTGGTGAAAATATAGAAGTTTTAGTAGAAAGAAAATCGTTTGATAATAAATATTTTATAGGAAGAACTAAAAATGATGTACCTGATATTGATGGAATTGTATACATAAAAACAAATGACAAAAAATTAGAGTTGAATAAATTTGTAAAATGTAATATAATCGATGTGAAAGATTATGATTTAATTGCAGAAGTTATTGAAAATAACTAAAGAAAAAGGAGGATTATATGTTTAGAAATCGTGGAGAAAATCCAATAGATATTGATGGTGGAGATGGATTTAATGTAAATTTCTATCCAGTATATTATATAGTATATGATAAAAGCTTATTAATAGGTGAAATGGTAGCTGTTCTACTTGTTTTAATAACTTTATTTGGAGCATATATTTTTTCATATAAAGGTAATTTTAATGATCCAATTGCTAATGTAAAGTCAACTTTTTTGAATTTACAACTTGTGAGTATTTTAATACCAATTATTGTTTCTGCAATAGCTGTTTTTATCGCAAAAAGTAAAGAAAAATTAGTAAATTGTTTATATATTATTGCAATATTGTCATTTATATCACTTATAATTTTTGCTTTTGTAAAAATTGGATTTGATAATAAATATAATAATGAGAAATTTCTTGAATACTATAATACTTATGAACAAAAAACAGAAAATTCGACAGAGAAAAAAGTGAATGTTGGAATTAATGGAATACAAATGCTTAATGACCAAGAAAAATATATTGAAGAAAGTGTTAATTCATACAATAATTTTAAGATGAAAACATTTCTATATTTAATCATAAATTCTATAGTTATTTTTCTAATTTGGGTTTTAGCTAGTAGATTGAAAAATATTGAAAATAGAAAAAAGAAAATATTTAAAAATGATGATATACTTTTTGACAATGAACAAAATATTAAAATGTAAAAAAGTGGCAATACCACTTTTTTTACAATGAATCATAAAATGTGTCTGTAAAATTTTCAGATTTAATGTTTCCATCAGCTTTATTAAGTGAATTATATGTTTTTAATAATAATAGTAAAACGATTAAACATACTCCATCACAGGCATAGAAAAATGTAAAAAGTGTTGCAACAAATGCATCATAATATATGTAAAATTGCACTATAACAGACACTGCTTCTTCAAAACTTATAAATGTTTTAATTAAGTCATATAAAATTATCCAACATAATGGAAAAATTGCAATTAATATATTTCTTTTAGTTGCCAAATAATCTTTTTTTCTTAATTTATTTAATGCTATTAATAAAAATATAAAACTTATAAATTCAAATATAAATCCAAAATCAAATTTATCTAAATATAAACCATAAATATATGTTAATGAGTCAAATATAAAAAGCCAAAGACATGCTTTAATTAATTTTGTCGCTTGTTCTGTATATATTTTTTCAATATGTTTTTTGTTTTTTTCTTCATCTATTTGTTTTTCTTCCATAATATTTTGCTCTCCTTTTTATTTTATGAATTTATTATATACTAACCTAACAGAAAAAGCAAGCCCATCGCTATAAATCGAAAAAAGGATTTATAGCGATTACGAATTAACTATATCTGCAAAAAATAAGTATATATTTGGAAAAATGTAAATAGATTTATGAAGAAAATTGCGTGTAAGCTTGAATTTAAAATATTTTGAATAAAATCAGATAATTGTTAATTAATATATATTATAACATAAAATTGCTGAAAAGCCTGTCGAATTTTGTAGAATTATAATAAAAATAAAGAAAAGATAGAAATTCTGTTGCAAAGAATGAAGAAAGGTGATAGAATACGAATGTTAATTTAAGAAATGGATAGAGAGAAGAAAGGATTGAAAACATGGAAGAAGAACAAGATAAATTTGTAAATCTATTAGGAAAAAATGTTAGAATAAAAAATGTTACAAGTTGCAATAAAAAATACAAAAAAGGTATATTTGAATTTGAAGATAGCAAATTAGTTACATATGTAATTGATGAAAATGTAAAAGATGAATATTATGGAGAAATTGTAGGCATAATAAAATTAAAAAAAACAGAAGAAATAAGAATTGTTGTTTCAAAAAAAGAAAGCAAAATGTATTACAATGAAATAAAAGGATATTTTCAAGAAGATGATGATTTAAAAAATGCAAAATTCAAGTGTTTATATGAAAGATCTGCAGGTGTTATAATATACAAAATATTAGAGGGGGAACCTAGATTTTTAATTATATATAGTAAAAAAGATATTGCAGGATTCCCAAAAGGTCATATAGAATATGGTGAAGATGAAAAAAGAGCTGCTAAAAGAGAGGTTTTTGAAGAAGTAGGGATTGAGGTTGAATTAGATCCTACTTTTAAAGAAGAACTGCATTATAATATAAAAGGAACTCCAATAAATAAAGAAGTTGTATTATTTATGTCTGAAATATCATGGTTTGGAAGATTGAATATTGATGAAAATGAAATAAATAAATATGAAATATTGAAATATGATATGGCATGTAAAAGATTAGGTGACAATTTAGTAAAAATATTAAAAAAAGCAGATGATTATATATATAATAAAAATGCTAAAAAGTCTTGAAAATAAAGTTGATTTGTGGTATAAAATAAATGTGGGATGAAATTTTAATTGGGAGGTAATAAAATGGATTTAAAAGGAACAAAAACAGAAAAAAATTTAATGGAGGCATTTGCTGGTGAATCACAAGCAAGAAATAAATATACTTTTTTTGCAAGTCAAGCTAAAAAAGATGGTTATGAACAAATTGCTGAGATTTTCCAAGAAACTGCAGAAAATGAAAAAGCACATGCAAAAATGTGGTATAAATTATTGAATGGTGGAAAAATTTCATCAACTGCAGAAAACTTAAAAGAGGCAGCTAATGGTGAAAATTATGAGTGGACAGATATGTATGAAAAAATGGCAAAAGAAGCAAGAGAAGAAGGTTTTGACCATATTGCATATTTATTTGAAGAAGTTGGAAAAATAGAAAAAGAACATGAACAAAGATTTAAGGATTTATTAGATAAAGTTGAAGATGGCACAGTATTTGAAGCTGGAGAAGTGAAAATTTGGAAATGCAGAAACTGTGGACATATTGTTGTTGGTACTAAGGCTCCTGAAGTTTGCCCTGTATGTGCACATCCAAAAGCTTATTTTGAAATAAAAGCTGAAAATTATTAAAAAGTAATGTTTTCTAGGAGAATAATTTGAATTTTACAAATTATTCTCCTTTTTGCAATAGTATAAAAAATAAAACTATTCTGAAAAAAATATTGAAATAAAAAAAGAGATATAGTATAATGTAAACGAAAATGAAAATAAAAAGAAAGATGAAAGGAAGAAATTAAATGAGATTTGTAACAGATGAGAAATCATCAAAAGAATATACAGAATTTTTAGAAAAACATGAAAGGTGTAATTTTCAACAATCAATAGAATGGTCAAAAGTAAAAACAAGTTGGAAAACAGAAGTAATACTTGCAGAAGACAACAATGGGAAAATAATAGGTTCATTAATGGTATTAATAAGAAAAATACCGATATTTGGATATATAATGTATTCATCAAGAGGACCTGTATGTGATATTCATAATAAAGAAGTATTAGCACAATTAACTGAAGGAGCAAAACAACTTGCAAAAAAATATAATGCGATAGTACTTAGGATAGAACCAGATATAGTAAGTTCAGATGAAAAATTTAGAAATATAATGATTGAGTTAGGTTATAAAATAAAAGATGATGCTAAAAATTTCAGAGAAGAAATTCAGCCAAGATATGTTTTTAGATTAAATACAAAAAATAAAACTGAAGAAGAATTATTTGCAAATTTACACTCAAAAACTAGATATAATGTAAGACTTGCAACAAAAAAAGGTGTAACAGTAAAAGTAGGTACAAGAGAAGATTTAAAAGATTTTCATAAAATAATGATAACAACAGGAATAAGAGATGGGTTTATTACAAGACCACTTGAATATTTTGAAAAAATGTATGATTGTTTAGGTGACCATATGAAATTACTTATGGCATATTATGAGGACAAGCCTATATCTGGAGTAATTGTAATTATATATGGAAATAAAACATGGTATTTATATGGTGCAAGTAGTAATGAACACAGAAATTTGATGCCAAATTATTTATTACAATGGGAAATGATAAAAATCGCGTTGCAAAATAAAAGTGATATTTATGATTTAAGAGGAGTACCAGGAATTGCAGATAATAGTAATGGATTATATAGATTTAAAAAAGGCTTTGGAGCAGAATATACAGAATTTATTGGTGAAGTTTATATAGAATTTAATCCATTGAAATATAGACTATATAAATTTGCTGAAAAAGCTTTTAGAAATTTAAGGGCATTAAAATTAAAATTAAAAAAATAGATATAAGAGGATATGGTAAATTAAATGAAGGCTTTAGTTATAAATAAAAAAGATTTAACAGATAATATAAAAATTATAAAAAAAATAGCAAAAGAAACAGATAATAATCCAAAAATAATTGGTGTAATAAAAGGAAATGGATATGGTATAGGATTAGTAAAATATGCGAATTTACTTATAAAAAATGGAATAGATTTTTTAGCTGTTGCGACTTTAGATGAGGCATTATATTTAAGAAAAAAAGGAATTACTGCAAAAATTTTGATGTTGTCATCAACATCTATACAAAAAGAAGTTGAATTATTAGTAGAAAATGATATAATAATTACAATTGGTTCAAAACAAGCAGGAGAAATTGCAGAAAAAGTTGCAACAAAATTTAAGAAAAAAGTTAAAGCACATTTAAAAATTGATACTGGCTTTGGAAGATATGGTTTTATATATTCAGAAAAACAAGAAATGTTATCAGAAATAAAAAAATGGAATAATATACAAATTAAA
The DNA here is from genome assembly GCA_934169575.1 of uncultured Clostridia bacterium. Lineage (GTDB taxonomy): Bacteria > Bacillota > Clostridia > TANB77 > CAG-508 > CAG-269. The sequence continues at coordinate 8,312 of CAKPOA010000019.1, read as the reverse complement.
GGAACTTTTTCACATTTATCACTTGCTTTTTATAATAAAGACAAATATTCAAAAATACAATTTGACAGATTTATGGATTGTGTTCAATATTTAAAACAAAATAATGTTGAAACAGGAATTTTACATATATGTAATTCATCAGCATTTTTGAAATATAAATATATGAGATTAAATGCTGTAAGAGTTGGCTCAGCATTTTTAGGAAGATTGTCTATACCTAATATATATGGACTGAAAAAAATAGCATATCTAAAATCAAATGTAACAGAAATAAAAACATTATCAAAAGGATATAATATAGGATATTCAAATTCATATATAACTAAAAGAGAAACTAAAATAGCAATAATACCTGTAGGCTATGCAGATGGATTTAATGTAAGTGTAGGCAGAGACATGTTTAGGAAAAGAGATAAATTAAGATATGTTATAAGAGATATAAAAGATAGTTTTAAAGACAAAAATTTATATGTTGAAATAAAAGGAATGAAATGTAGAGTTCTTGGCAGAATAGGAATGTATCATGTTTCTGTTGACATAACAGGTAAAGATGTTAAAATAAATGATGAAGCGAGATTTAATGTTAGTCCTATGTATGTTGATAGTTCAATTAGAAGAGAATATAAAGGCTAAATGGTTTGTGGGAAGGAATGATATAATAATGAAAAAAGAAGTGGCTGAAAGATTGTTTAAGGAAAAAGGAATTGAATATATTCCACAATATAAAAAAATATGGTATTCTATTACCAAATTTGAAAAATATCCGGAAATGGCAACAGAAGGTGTAGGGCGTGCAATATTGTATTTAACAAGATTATTATTATTGTTTTCTTTAATTCTTTCAATAGCTGTTTTTGCAAAAATAAGTGGAATACTTAATGATACAACAGATTTTTTGAAATCAAATGTAAATGATTTATCATATTCAAATGGAGAATTAAATATTGATTTAAATGAAAATAGTAAAGAATTTTCAACATCAATTGGAACAATTGTAGTAGATACAAGTGATGAAAATGCTAGTAATAATTATACTGGTGATGTAATAGCAATAAAAAAAGACTTAATAGTTTTTAGTTCAAATGGATATAAAAGAGAAATATACTACAAAGATATATTTAACCAAGGGTTTATAAGTGATTTTAATAAAAATGATGTGATTAATTTTATAAATAATAGCTTAAAAAGTCCACAAATGTTTATAACATATTTTATAGTGATATTTGGAAGTATTTTTGTTATAATATTAATAAATATACTTATGCTTTCTGTTTTTGGAGTATTAACAGGATTAATTGCAAAATTAAAAATTAGATATAGAGGTGTATTTAATATGGCAGTATATTCAGTTACACTTTCAACAATTTTACAATTAATTTATTATGTTATAAATTGTTTTACAAGATTTGAAGTTAAGTATTTTGATTTAATGTATACTGCTATAGCATATATATGTTTAACAGCTGCGATTTTTATGATAAAATCAGATGTTATAAAACAACAAATTGAATTAATTAAAGTAATAAAAGAAAAAGAAATACAGAAACAAGAAGAAAAAGAGGAGCCAGAAGAAAAACCAGAAGAAGGGGAAAAAGAAAACAAAAAAGAGAAGAAAAAAGAAAAGCAAGAAAGTGATAATGCAGAAGGTCAAGGATCAAATGCGTAAATTTTTAGGAAGGAATGATGACTTAAATGGGAAAAGACAAAAATAATAAAAATAATAAAATGGGAGTTATTTCATTAGTTATATCACTAGTAATTGTTGTTATGATTGTAACAATTTTGGTTGCACAAACTATTAATAAAAATGATAATACATTGCCATATACAGATTTAATAAAACAGGTAGAAGCAGGAAATGTAAAACAAATAGAGATGACAACAGGAAGTGCTTCTGTAAAAGTTATATTAAAAAATGAAATAGACAAAGATGGAAAAGTTGTTGAAAATGGTGAAAAAGCGCCAGAAGGTGAAATAGATGAAAAAGAAAAGATTGATGACAAATTACTAAAAAAATCTATTGTACCAGATACTGAAACATTTATGGGACTTATACATGACCAAGTTGATAAAGGAAATGAAATTAAATTAGAAGAAAAATCTCCAAGTGCATTAATGAAAATGCCTGCATATGTTATTTCTCTTTTGCCTACAATTATAATGGTTGCATTATTTATAATGATATTTAAAATGCAAGGATTAACAGAAAAAGGTGATGTATATGATGAGTCAGAGAGAAAAGTAAAAGTTAAATTTGATGATGTTGCAGGACTTGATGAGGAAAAAGCTGAATTAATTGAGATTGTTGATTTTCTTAAAAATTCAAAAAAATACACAGATATGGGTGCAAAAATTCCAAAGGGAATTCTACTATATGGAAAACCTGGTACTGGAAAAACTTTAATTGCAAAAGCTATTGCAGGAGAAGCAGATGTTCCATTTATATCAATGAGTGGTTCTGAGTTTATAGAAATGTTTGCAGGTTTAGGAGCATCAAGAGTAAGAAAACTATTTTCTAAAGCTAGAAAGCTTGAGCCTTGTATTGTGTTTATTGATGAGATAGATGCTATTGGTTCAAGAAGAACAAATGGAAGTGGTGCAGAAAGTGAAAATAATCAAACATTAAATCAATTATTAGTTGAAATGGACGGTTTTTCAACAGAGCAAACTATAATTGTTCTTGCTGCAACAAATAGACCTGAAATGCTTGATAAGGCTTTATTAAGACCTGGCAGATTTGATAGACAAATTATTATACCAACACCAGATTTAAGAGGTAGAACAGAAATATTAAAAATTCATGGAAAAGATAAGAAATTTGCGGAAAATGTTTCATTTGAGAGTATTGCAGAAGATACAGCAGGATTTACAGGTGCAGAACTTGCTAATATTTTAAATGAATCTGCAATTATAGCAACAAAATTTGGGCATGAAGTTATTGAACAATCTGATATAGAAGAAGCTGTGAAAAAAGTTACAGTTGGTCTTGAAAAACATAATAGAGTTATATCTGATAAAGACAAAAAACTTACTGCATATCATGAGGCTGGACACGCTGTTGTAAGTTGGTATTTACCAACACAAACTGAGGTAAAAGAAATTTCAATAATTCCAAGAGGTATGGCAGGTGGCTATACAATGTATAAAAATGATGAAGATAAATCATATATATCTAAAACTGAAATGGAAGAAAGATTAATTAGTTTACTTGGTGGTCGTGCAGCAGAAAAAATAGCTTTAAATGAAATATCAACAGGAGCAAGTAATGATATTGAAGTTGCAACTCAGATTGCTAGAGATATGGTTATAAAATATGGTATGAGTGATATTATAGGTCCTGTTTCATTAAAAGATGAAAATGGTGATTATCCACTTGAAATGTTTGGAAAAGATATTGGTGATAAAATAGGTAAAGAAGTTAAACAATTAATTGATATTGCATATAGTGATGCACAATCAATATTAAAAGAACATTATGATAAATTAGATATAATAGCACAAACACTTTTAGTACAAGAAAAAATAGATGCAGATACTTTTAAAAGCTTTTTTGAACAAACTCAAGAATAATTTTTAATGGCATAAGGTTGAAAATTTTTTCAACCTAATTGCCTTGAGAGGGGAAGAAAATGAAAAAATACTTAAATGAAGCAATAATAGGAAATAAAAATATGCTTGCAACATATACACAAAAAGGAGAATTACAAAGAATTTATTATCCAACAAAAGATAATAGACAATTTATAGATTTTTTTTATACAGGTGTGAAAATTAATGATTCAAATTTAATTTATTTACATGAGGATATAAATAATATTTATAAACAATATTATGATATAAATACTAATATTTTAAATACTGAAATTACTAATACTTATTTTAATTTGAAAATACTTCAGACAGATTTTATACCTTTAAAAGAAAATATTTTAGTCAAAAAATACACATTTATAAATGAGAATAATATAGATTTAGATGTGAAATTTTTCATACATTCTGGTTTATTGTCTGATAAAAATAATTTTGTGAGTTGCCAAATGATTGATAATGGAATGGTACAATATTCTCATGATTTTATGTTTTCAACAATTGCTAAACAGGAAAGATTATATAGTTACCAAATTCATAAAAGTAAAAAAAATATTAAAACAGGCATAATAAATGACAAAGATTATATTGGAATGTCAAATGATTCTAGTGTAGAATATGATGTGAATATAATAAAGCCAAATTCAAAAAAAGAAATCACAATCTGTATTATATTACAAGAACAGCCATCTTCAATGCATGATTTTGAAAAAGAAATTAATAGAGTGGAAAAATTAGATTTACATAGTGAATATATAAAAACTAAAAATTATTGGAGAAAATATGTGAAATCACATGATGGTTTAGAACTAGATGATCCTCAAAATAGTTATGAAGCAAAAATACAAGATATTTATTATCGAACTATTTTATTATTTCCATTACTTACAAATATGGAAACAGGGGGGATGATTGCAGCACCTGAGGTTGATGAAGATTTTGAACATTGTGGTAGATATGGATATTGCTGGCCAAGAGATGCTGTATATGTGACAAAAGCAATGGATATTTTAAAAATGAATAAAGAAGTGGATAAATTTTATAAAGTTTTTTGTAAAAAAACTCAAAGTAAAAATGGTATGTGGGAACAAAGATTTTTTTCAGATGGAAAATTGGCTCCTTGCTGGGGATACCAAATAGATGAAATTGCATCTATAATATATGGTGCATATAATCATTATTTATATTGTAAAGATTTTAAATTTTTAAAAGATGTTTTGCCAATGTGTGAAAAAGGAATTGAATTTTTAAAAAAATATGTTAAAGATATATTAGAAGAAAAATATGAGTTTCGTTTAAGTTATGATATATGGGAAAATTGTGAAGATATACATTTATATAGTTTATGTAGTATATATGCTGCATTTGATTCTATTTTAAAAATGTATAAAGTGCTTGGAAAAAATGTTTCGAATTTTGAAAATAACAGATTAAAAGATGAGAAAATTTCTAAATCTAAATTAGAAATAGAAAATTTGCAAATTGATTTAAAAAGATTTATTAAAGAAAAAATGTATGATGATAATTTAAAGTATTATAAAAGAAATTTGAAAGATAAGAAAATGGATATAAGTTTTCTTGGCAGTGTAATACCATTTAATGTATTTTCTCCTAAAGAAAAAAAAGTACAAAATACTGTCGAAAAAATTAATATGTGTTTACGTACATATACAGGTGGTTATATAAGGTTTGAAAATGACTCTTATATGGGTGGAAAAAATCCATGGGTAATTGCAAATGCTTGGATGACATTATATTATTTAGAAATAGGTGAAAAAAGAAAAGCAAAAGAAACTTTTGATTTTATAATAAAAACAGTTGGCCCTCATAATTTGCTTGGGGAACAGATTGATAATAATACATTAAAACCTAATTGGGTTTTAGGTCTTGGGTGGAGTCATGCAATGTTTATTCTTATAGTCGAAAAAATGATGAAAAGAGGTTAAAAAGATGGTTTTTAAAATGTTAAAACAAAACAAAGGTGTAACTTTGATGGCACTAGCTATAACAATAATTGTTCTATTAATTCTTGCAAGTATTGCGACATATTCAAGTTTAAAAAGTGTTAAAAATTCAAAAACTTCAGATGCAAAGGCACAATTAAAAGTTATGCAAACTTATGTGAATTCTTGGTATCAAGAGTTTAAAAATGGAAATCAAGATGTTTTAGAGTATGGAAGTTCTAACATTTCAGATTATAGTGAAGTTTTTAAAACAGTTGGTGTAACTGATTCTTCTACATATAAATTATTTACAGCTAAGTATATTAAGGAAAATCTTGGAATTGATGGAATTAATCGTGATATGTTAATTGATATAAAAAATAGAAATATAATATTAACAAAAAGTGTTCAAGATGACAAAAAGACTTATTATACATTAGAAGATTTTGGAATATTAAATGTTAAATAGTAATAAAAGTAGTTAGTAAATAAGAAAACGATAAATTATATTGCTGAGTGTAAAAATTAAATAGTAATAAAAGTGGTTAATAACTAGTAGAATAAATATATGATAAAATAGAGATGATTAGAAACTGAAAAAATGCTAATAATATTATTAAAAAATTATTATAGGAAAAATCAATGGTAATTAGTGCAAGGTAATCTCAGTTTCTAACATAAGGAAGGAATGTGATAAAAAATGAGTATAATGCAATCAATTATATTAGGAGTAGTACAAGGATTAACAGAATTTTTACCAATATCAAGTTCTGCACATTTAAATTTATTTCCTTGGGTTTTTGGATGGGAGCAAATGCCAGATTCATTTGATGTGGCATTACATATTGGTACATTACTTGCAATAGTAATATTTTTCTTTAAAGATTGGGTGAATTTAATAAAAGGTGGATATAAACAGGTTGTTAAAAAAGAAAAATCTACAGAAGGAAGAATTTTTTGGTATTTAGTAATAGCTACAATTCCTGCTGGAATATTAAGCTTAGTTTTAGACAAAATATCAAGCAAAATATTTGAAGGAAATTTGAATATGGAAATGCTTATAATTGCAATAACATTAATTATTATGGGAATTGTTCTTTATATTGTGGACAAAAAGGCAAAATCAAATACAACATATGAAAATATATCATTAAAACAATCTATACTAATTGGTGCATCACAGGCCCTAGCTGCAGCTTTTCCTGGTGTATCACGTTCAGGAATAACTATGACTATCGCAAGAGCTGTTGGAGTAGATAGAGAGAGTGCAGCAAAATATTCATTTTTACTTGCTACACCAATTACACTTGCAGCTGTAGTATTTGATTTAAAATCATTTACTTTTGATTTGTCATTTTTTATAGGCATAATTACAAGTTTTATAGTTGGTATTTTGATTATTAAATTTTTATTAGATTATCTAAAAAAAGGAAGTTTCAAAATTTTTGCTATATATAGAGTAATTATTGGTTTAATTGTTATTGGTTTGTTTTTCACTAGGTAAATGTTATAGGTCAGCCCTAAAGCTTCACCGATTGAACAACCAATTTTATAGTTTTTCACTAGGTAAATGTTATAGGTTAGCCTTTTGGAGTTATTACTAAAATGTGTGTGCAGAATTATTTTTTAAATACTGCGTAAGCAATCAAACAAACGCAAGTGAGTGCGATTGGAGCAATTTTCATTAGATTAATTTTGGATAAGAAAATTGCGACTGCAAAGTATGGAAAAATAATTTTGCACACACATTTTAGTTTAAATTACTTTAATGCTGACTTGTAACAGGTAAATAATTTAGTGGATCAACATACTTACCATTAATTCTCATACCAAAATGCAAATGGGGTCCAGTTGTGGCTCCATTTGTTGGTATACCATTTGAATCTTTATATTGATTTCCAATTACACCATAAACATATTTAGGTCCTACATATCCAATAATTTGTCCTTTTTGTACATAGTCACCTTTTGATACAATAAATGGTGATTTACAATGACAATATGAATATCTAATTTCTCCATTTTTTGTATTTTCATCTGTTATTGTTATTGTATATCCTCCACCACCTAAAAATCCAACATATGTTATAGTACCATTTGTAACTGCCACTAATTTACTATTTTCAGGAGCTCCTATATCAATACCTTTATGATATGTTGATGCCCCTGCTGTTGGTGCATTTCTTTTTCCATAATATGAATTGATTCTATAATGTTCCGGTGCTGGCCATAATATGCTACCATTTTCTATAAATGGCAATATAGAAATATTTCCGTCTGTTGCAGTTAATGGTATGAAAAATATGCTGATAAATATTGTTATGATTATTAAAAATATAAATGAAATGTTAAAATATTTTTTGATAAAAATCATCCTTTCTGAATAAATTGGTTTTGAATGAATATAATATAATATATTATATGGTTAGATGGCTTAAACTTTTCAATAAGAAATTATATATCATAAAATTTAAACTTATCAATAAAAATTTATATAGCAAAAAGTTAATTGTTATTTGATTTTGAATTAATAATTATATTATACAGTGGAGTTTTTTAAAAATCAAGGGGAAAACTAAAAAAAATTTGTTACTGGTCAGCTTTTTGTTACTGGTCAGCCACAAAGAGATTTAAACCTGAATATGTGTATGAAATTATTTTTTCATACTTTGCAGTCGCAATTTCCATATTTTAAATTTAATATAATGAAAATTGCTCCAATCGCACTCACTCCGTTCGTTTGGTCGCTTACGCAGTATTTCAAAAATAGTTTCATACACA
>CAKPOA010000018.1 GCA_934169575.1 uncultured Clostridia bacterium | reverse complement strand
GTTTAAAATTCCATTTTGGCCAGATATCATTGCTATTGAAATTCCTGCTAAAATTATTAATACAATTATTGTAATAACTAAGGCAATTAATGTAATACCTTTTTGTCCATTTTTTCTTTTCGTTTTCTCCATTTTCTTTTTCCTCCCCATATTTTTATATTATCTTAAAAATAAACAATAGTAACCTATTATTTTCAGAAACAAATTATTTAATTTTCAAAGTTCTATTGTTTATTGTTTCAAATTATATAAGTATTATACCAATCTATTTTAAATATTGCAAGCATTTTTTAATATTTTTTATCATTTTCAAAATTCGCTATTTTTGCCGTTTTTTCGGTCTTTTTTTCAATTTTGCATCATTTTTTATATATTTTTAGCATATGTTTTTTATATATTTTTAATATGTTCGACATTTATTTGTTTTATTGTATAATTATTATGTATATAATTTTGTCAGGAGGTGATTTAATTGGATTTTAATTCAAAAAATATAGAAATTGGTGAACGAATTCGTTCAGTTAGAGAAAATATGCTTTTGAGTAGAGAAAAATTTTCAGAATATATTGATATTTCTGAAGTATTTTTAGGACAAATTGAACGTGGTGAAAGTTCTCTAAGTCTAAAAACTCTTGACAGTATTGTTTCTTTTACGGGTGTTTCCACAGATTTTATATTATATGGTGATGAATCACAAAATTCCTATGTGAAAAAAATTAATAGAATTTTAAAACATTGTTCTGATGATACTATTTGTTTTATTTACAAAATGATCAATGAATTATATCACTTTACAAAAGGTTACAAATCGCTTTAGAAATAAAACGATTTTTTTTACTTCAATATATGTTGCTCTCAATCTTTAGCTCATTTTTTGCTTAAATAATAAAAACACCTAGAATCTAAAAATGACTCTAGGTTATATGAATGACTTAGAGCTTCCAAAGTTTTCTAAGTACCGTTCTTCATTATTATATTCTTCTTTCTATTTTTTATTCATTGGAAATCCCATTATTTTTATAATGCGGTATATTTCAATAGATTTTATTTTTGTGGTAAGTTTTCTAATTTCTTCACATATAGAATTATATAATTTATCATATTGCTCTTTAGTTAATAATTTTTCCATACATCTTACTACCATATATAAATTTGTTATATTATCTGATTTTATATAATTTTTATCTATAAGTTTAAATGAAAGATAAAACTTACTAGTGTAATTATATAATCTATCAGAATGTGCTGCAATATTTCTTATAGTTGTTAAATTTTTTAATATTTGCTTTAATAACTTATCTGATATTTTAAAATATTTTGCAATTGCCTGTCTATCACTTTGTTTAAGTACTCCATAATAACTACTTGCTACACCAAATGTAAGTATTTTAACTAGTACAAATGGCGGAACAAATCTATATTTATCCATATAATGTGTTATAGCAGTATGAACATTATAGTCTTTTTCAATTTCATCATTTATTTTTTTTAATAATTTTTCCTTTATATTAGTATTTATATTATCATCTAAATTATAAATACTCAAATAATCTTTTACACCATATACTTTTGAGATTTGATTTGCCATAATTGATTTTATAACTGTTTCTATTTCTAAACAATATTTTAATATTACGTTTTTAAGATTTTTATCAAATTCAAATAATGCATATATGTCATCAAATGAAACATTATCTATATATTTTCCATTTTTTTCTTTAAAAACATTCTTATAAGTATTAACAATTGAATAATATGTGTATTTTTCAATTTTTTCTATAGCATCTTTTTTATCAGAAACAATTATTCCTTTTGATAATAAATAATTTATTAGTTCTTCGTTTGATTTATATTCTTTCATTAGCACTCCTTACATATAAAAAATGACCCAAGGCTTCAAAAGTTTCTTGGGTACCGTTCATATATATATTAACATAATTTTCAAACATTTGCAAGTATTTTTCAGAAATTTTTCGAAAAAATTGTTGTATAATTTAATTTGATAATATTTTTAAAATTCTAGTTGATTTAATTTTCTAATCTATAAATAATTATATCACTTTACAAAAGGTTACAAATCGCTTTAGAAATAAAACGATTTTTTTTATGCAAAAGAACCTTTTATATAAAAGGCTCTTTTCATGTTATGCTATTTTTTGAAATAACTTATAAACTTATTATACAGTTATTTTTACATTATGTCAAGTCTTTAGTTTTATAACAATAATATCCCTCAAATCCATAACTTGCATCTAAGCCTTTCATATACACATCTCTATCATCTATTTTATTTGTCAAATTCTTTTCAATTAATAACTTTATTTCTGTATCTTTTATAGGACTTCTTTCCATAGCTAACAAATAATCTTCTTTATTAACCATTTCCCAGTCAACCACTTTGCCTAATTCTTTTTTCAATATTTGATCTAACCATATCCTTGTACTTCTTCCATTTCCTTCTCTAAAAGGATGTGCTATATTCACCTAATTTATTTTCTAATATCATCTTTTTCCTCACTTTTCTTCTACCATTTTTTTACTATTGCAATTTTCTATCTTTTTTTCATATATCAAATATTCATAATCATATTTGTTTTTTTCATCTTTTATTCCTTTTTGCCTGCTAACTATTTTCCACATATTTTCATCTATTTCAGGGAAAAAAGCATCTCCATCAAAATTTTCTTCTATTTGAGTAATATACATTTTTTTACAATATGGCATAAGAATTTTATATATTGATGCACCACCTATAACAAAATTTTCCTCATCACTTTCTATATATTTATCTAGTAGAGAAATATCATTTATAACTTTAACTTGCGTGCTTTCAATTCTGAAATTTTTATCTTTACTTAATACTATATGATATCTATTTGGTAATATTTTTCCTAATGACTCAAATGTTTTTCTTCCCATAATTATATTATGGTTTGTTGTTATTCGTTTAAATCTTTTTAAATCATCTGGCAAATACCAAATTAACCTATTATCTTTTCCTATAACATTATTTTTTGATTTTGCAACTATAATACTTAACATATTTTCACCTTCTATTTTTTCTACATTTTATATAATTCTCCTCACTTTGTCAATACAGTTTTCATTATTATTTTAACTAAAATATATAATTTTACTTTCAGGAAAATACTTTTTTAGTAGACTTTTCAAAAAATCTTCTCCTTCTTCCCTAGCTTTTTGATTATACGTATATTTTCCCTTTCCTCTAACTGCCATCAACTCTTTATTATACAAATTAATAGAATTTGGAAAAGCCTCTTCATTAATTTTAGTATGAATATAGCTATAAGTCATAAATATTACTTCAAAAAATACATCTTTTTTTACACTATCAGAAAGTTCGTTATATAATGTGATAATTAATTGTTCATACATTTCTCTCCAGTTATCTAACATAATCACAGGTGCAATTAAAATTCCAACTTTATATCCTGCATCTTTTAATTTATTTATAGCTTGAATTCTTTTTGACAATCTTGATGTTCCAATCTCAATTTTATTAATTATATATTCTGGATTTACACTCATTCTAACAATTATTTTGTTATTATGTTTTAAATCTAAAATATCATCAACCATATCAAACTTTGTAGGAAATGTCAAAATTCCATGCTCTGTATTTGCAAAACTTTCTATTGTCCATTTCAAATTATTTGTAATTGTATTTTCGAGAATTAAATCACTGTTACTTCCAATTTCAAAAACTTTTTCTTTTCCTGAAATTTCATATTCCTTATTTGCAGTTTTGATAATTTTTTCTAACATCTGCTCTCTGTTTACAAACAATCTCAAATATGCACATTTATTATAGTTACAAACTAAATAACAATAAAGACACATTGCTGTGCAACCTGATGATGTATATGGAACAAGATAATCAGACACTTTGTGATTTTCAGCATATTTATGTGTTTTTCTTGTCCCTATAATTAAATTTTTTTTCATATTTACAAATTCTTTATTTTCTTTTTTTCTCATTTCCTCTATATTATTATGATTTTCTATTTCAAATTTTGGTATATTTTTATATTTATCTAATAATTCTTTTCCCAGCCTATATTCTTCTATTCCCTTTTCATAATAAATAGCATTTGGTTTAAACATATCCTCATCTCCATTTTTACTTATAAACCGTTTTTAAGTCGATCTATGAGTATGCTTTCCCAAAAATTAATTTATATTCGAAATATTTTCATTTATAATATCTTTTAAAAATATTTTTTAATATCTATTTTATACATAAATTTTATATTAATTGAATATAATAATATTGTCAAAATTATTTGACAAGTTAGATATTATATGTTAAAATATATTTAACTTAACCCTCTACTACTTATGTAGTAAGACGGGAGCCTAAAAGATTTTGGAGAGTTCAATAGCAACTCTCCTCTTTTATTTTGTGAAATACTTTATGATTTGTTCATCTATTAAATTCAGTGAAGTGGTAGATAATTTTACATTTCTTCTTATAGTATCTTTAAAAATCCTTTGTTTACTAATTGTAGTTATTTGATTTATTAAAACTATACTATCTTGTTTCATTTTAGAAATTTCTTTTTCCATTTTTTCGATATATTTCTTTTCTTTTTCTATTATATTTTGAATGTTAATAGGAATATCTTTTATTTTATCTAATTCATCTAAAATTCTGGTTGATTTAATTTTTTAATCTATATTTATATTAATTGAATATAATAATATTTTCAAATTTATACAGGAAAATTTATAAAATTGTGATTGACAAAAAAATAAAAACTTAGTATAATAAATATAGGAAATGACAAATCCACAAACGTGGTTTTGCCGAATAGACATAAAAACTCACATCTAAATCGTCAAATTTACAGATGTGAGTTTTTTTATTTATGTAGTTGCTTATCAACCCAGTTCTTATAAAGAACTGCTGCTAAGGCAACGTTTAATGTTAAAGATAGCATAAATGATATTATAAAAAATAATATTACTTTAACCATAAACATCACCACCTCTCTTACGATGATTCGTATAATTGGTGGCAAAACCACATCTGCTTATTATCATTTCCTATGTGAACCAGTATAACATACAATAAAAAATAAATCAATATAAAAAATCATAAAATTCAAATCAAAATATCCCTTAAAAAAATATTGACATTATTTTTTTGTATGATATAATTCAACTGAAAGGGTAGTGATTATATGGGAAAATTATTTGCAATAGATGGAACAGATGGATGTGGAAAACAAACTCAATTTGAAAAATTGTGTGAAAGATTAACAGCAGAAAAAATAGATTTTAAAACAGTAAGTTTTCCAAATTATGAAAGTGATAGCTCATCACTTGTAAAAATGTATTTAGCAGGCGAATTTGGCAAAAATGCCACAGATGTAAATGCATATATAGCTTCAACATTTTATGCTGCAGATAGATATGCAACATTTAAAATCAACGAACTTGATAAATATTATAATGATGGAGGAATAATTCTTGCAGATAGATATACAACTGCAAATATGGTTCATCAGGCTGGAAAAATTGATGATCCAGTAGAAAGACAAAAATTTTTAGATTGGTTATGGGATTTTGAATTTAATTTATATGGATTACCTATACCTACTAAAGTATTTTTCTTAAATATGCCTACTGAATATTCTGCACAACTTATAAAAGATAGGGAAAACAAAATTACTCATCAATCTGAAAAAGATATTCATGAAAAAGATAACGAATATCTTATCAAAAGCTATAATGCTGCATGTTCTCTTGCTAAACAATATAATTGGTGTGAAATCAAATGTGTGAAAGATAATACAATTAGAAGTATTGAGGATATTCACAATGAAATTTATAATGAAATTGCAAAGTATATTTAGATAAAAGGAGGTCACTTTTTAAGTGATCTCCTTGCCATTTTTTCCATTTCATCTTGTGAATATAATCTTATTTGTTTTTTTCTTAAACATCTATAAAATCCCTAATATTATTAAATTTATTTTCACCTATTCCAGAAACATTTTTAATATCACTTATTGTCTTAAACTTTCCATTTTGTTCTCTATACTCAATTATTTTTAAAGCTAAAGATGGGCCAATTCCATTCAAAGTTTCAAGTTCTGCTTGAGATGCCTTATTAATATTAATTAAACCTTTTGAGGTTTCATCATTTCCATCTATAACTTCGCTCCCACTACTTTCTGTAACAATATCTATTTTATCTTTATCATTTGTACTTGGTATTCTTATTTTCACACCATCTTCAACAATAAAAGCTAAATTCACATTTGTAATATCTGCATCTTCAGTAAGTCCGCCTGCTTTTTCGATTACATCTTCTATTCTACTATTCTCCTCTATCCTTATCACACCTGCATTTTTAATTGCACCTGTAATATGAACAGCTATTATTTTTTCTTCAATTTCCTTTTCATCTTTTGTTTCATTTACAACTACTTGATTTACATCTACATTATTATTATATTTTTGTGTAGAATTATATATATTTTTTCCTATTAAAATTATTATAATTAAAATAATAAAAATTATAGTTTTCTTTTCTTTTATAAAATTAATCATAAATACTCCTTTCGATATTTTAATCAGTACTTAATTTTATTACTTGAATAATAAAATGTAAATATTCAAACTCAAATTACTTTAAGGCTGATTATATACAAAAATTTAATTAAATTACAAAAAAATATTGCATTAAAAAGCAAAATATTATATATTATTGTAGAATGGAGGCAAAAAATGAAATTCAATAAAATACGAATTATAATATTATCAATTATGTTTATATTAATTGCAACAATAAGTTATGCAGAGGAAATAGACTTAGCATCAGAATCTGCAATATTAATAGATAGTAAAACGGGAACTGTAATTTATGAAAAAAACTCAAATAAACAAATGTATCCAGCAAGTACAACAAAAGTTTTAACAGCAATTTTAACAATAGAAAAAGGAAATTTAAATGATATAGCAACTGTAAGTAAAACTGCAATAGAACACATACCAAGTGGATATTCAACAGCATATTTATCAGAAGGTGAAGAAATATCTGTGCAAGATTTGCTTAAAACATTATTAATACATTCTGCAAATGATTCTGCAAATGTATTGGCAGAATATATTTCAGGTTCAATTGACAGTTTTGTTGAATTAATGAATCAAAAATCTCAAGAATTAGGTTGCAAAAATACACATTTTACAAACACAAATGGAATTCAAGATGAGAACCATTATTCTACATCTTCAGATTTAGCAATTATTTCAAAATACTGTATGCAAAATCAAATTTTTAGAAAAATAGTTTCTATGGAAAGTTGCACAATTCCTGCAACAAATAAATTTGAAAAAAGAGTTTTTAGAAATACAAATGACTCAATTTTATCCAACTCAAAATATTATAGAAATGATTGCATAGGAATAAAAACTGGGTATACATCACAAGCAAAAAATTGCATAATATCTGCTTGTAAAAAAGATGATATGGAATTAATCGCAGTTTTACTATATTCACCGCATCTTGATGATAGATATTCTGATTTAGATAAATTATTTGAATATGGATATACACAATTACCTTTGATAAAAACTACAAATGAAAATAAAGAAAATCAAAATATTAAAAATAATGCAACTACAAAAAATGTTAAAACAGAAATACCAAATGAAAATATAGATAATAAATCATCTATAAATGATTTTATAAAAAGTGATTATTTTATGCCAGTAATTTTGATGATTTTAGTTTCTGTAATTCTTATATTTGTTTCTATAATTTTATTTATAAATATAAAAATACAAAAAAATGAAGATGAATAATTTTATTTAGGAGATTACTTAAAAAAGTAATCCCCTATTTTTTAATAATCTTTTCCTATAATTATTGTTATATCAGCTTTATTTGCATTTGAAGAACTACTAGATATAATTCCTTTTCCTAAAGCTTTTTTCACATCTGAAATTGTATCATCTGCAATTCCTGATTTATTTATAATTGTTGTTTTTGAAGTACTAGTTGTTGTTCCTGTTTTATATACTGTATATCCTTTAGATTTTAATAATTTTGTAACTTCTGTTAATGATTTTGAATCACCACTACCATTTAAAACCTCAATATTTATATTACTTGTTGTTGTGCTTGTACTATTATTAGTTATTGTATTTTTTTCTACAGTATTTTGATTAGCAACATTGTTTAAATTTGTATTTGTATTATTTTGACTTTCTCCATTTTCTTCTGCAAATAATTCTGTTACTAATTGTTTTGTTTGTACTTCATCTGCTAAGAAAAACCATAATCCAGTTTTTGCTGGAATTCTCGCAGATTCACCAGGTACTGCTGCTGTTTCCAAATTATCCATATTAAAATCAACTGCAGATGGTATATATTTTTTAACAGTATTCCAATCTGTTATGTTTGTTGTAACATTTTCTTTTACAATATCAATCAAATTACCTACTTTAGTAATATTCTTAGCTTTTAATGTTTGTTCAGCAACTGCTTTTATAAAATCTCTTTGTGTTTTCATTCTTCCATAATCATCACTACCATATTCATGAGAATATGAAGTTCCATTATTATTTTTTCTAAATCTAACTAAGCCTTCTGCTTGCTCACCATTAAGTTTTTGTTCACCTGCTTTTAAATGTATGTGCAAATCTTGATTAGCACTATCATAATTCATATCCATAGGTACATCAAATTGTACTCCACCTATTTCATTAACTAATTCTACTAAAGCATTATTACTTATTACAACATAATATTCTATATTTAAACCTGTTAAATCATTAACTCTTTTTAAAGTTTCCTCTGCTCCGCCTTTTTGATATATTGCATTTATTTTATCATATGATGTAGCACTTGTTTTACTTTTTCCTACAAATGTATCTCTAGGAACAGAAAGTAATATTGCTTTTTGTGTTTGTGGATTATATGATGCTATCATTATTGTATCAGTTAAAGCAGCAGATATATCTTCACTAACACCTAAGATTAATACTTTAAATTCTCCTAGATTTTGCATTTCTTCTTCTGATGTTCCTACAGCTGTTTGTAGTAATGATTTTAGCCCCCACCCATTTTTGTACACACTATATCCTACAAAGCCTCCTACAAATAATACAATTAATATAATTATTATTATTATAACTCTTAATATAGTTCTTAATATTTTATGTTTCTTCTTTGGTTTTTCTTTTATTTTATTTCGTTCATTTTTCAATTTATTCACTCCTAAATTTTAAAAATCTCTTTTAGTATACCAAATACTATAATAAATATCAATAGTTTTTCTGCATTATTTTGTAAATTTTTGATGAATTATTACAAATCAACTTTTTTAATTTATTACCTAATTGTATATGGGATTATTTTTTAAATACTGCGTAAGCGATCAAACGAATGAAATGAGTGCGATTGGAGCAATTTTCATTATATTAATTTTTTTAATATGGAAATTGCGACTGCAAAGTATGTAAAAATAATCCCATATACATATTTAGACTTAAATTAAAATATTATATTTAATATTATATTATGTGTACTCAAAAATTTGCTAAGTATAGATGTACTAACTGCATCTGCAACCATGCCAGTATTATTAATTGAAATAACAAAAAACAAAATAGCAAGAATACCGTAAATTATAATCAAACCACTTAAAATACCATATAGTAATCCTCCTAATTTATTAAATTGTTTAATTATAGGAAGACTTGCAATACCATCTGCAATAAATCTTGTTAATATTAGTAATATTCTAACAACAATAAACAAAATTATAGCAACCATAATTCCAACAATTTTTTCTGCCACGATTCTAGCACTAGAATCAAGTGCATCATTTGCTGTATCTGTCACATATTTTTCTACATATTTATTTAACACATCTTTATCTTTTGTTTGATTATCATCTGAGGTTTTTAACAAATTATTTTCAATTATAGCACTTTTTATAGTTTCATCAATTTGAGTATTATTAATAACCAAATTTGTAATTGGATTATATAAAATAAAAGTTATAACAAGTGCCACAATAAATGCACAAACATTAAATGCAACATTTATCAGACCTCTTTTATATCCAAAAATTATACTCAAAATCAAAATAGCTATAAGAACTAAATCTAAAATTATTCCCATTTTCTAACTCCTCCATTTATAAACTTATTAAAACCACCTTATCCTTATAAATCACTGTAGCTAAATTTTTTGATAACAAAACATTTGTAATTTCTTGTTTTGCCGTATATTTTTTTATTAATCTTCCTTTTGTATTAAAGAAATATAACTCAGTTCCAACATTTACAGCTAATATATCATCTTGTGCATATATATCTTTTGCAACATCTTCTAACACATATGAATATTCTTGTTTACTTGTTGTATCAACTATTTTCACATTTGAATTAGAACTAAATGGTCCTTTTGCCTCATCTTGTACATATGCTATATTATTATTAAAATCAACAGACATAAATGAAATATCTTTATTTTGTTGTAAACTTATCAACTCATTATTATTGTTATTTGAAATTATATCAATTGAATTATCATACATACAGGCTATACTATTATTTAATTGATATTTAACACTTATTATTAATTTATTAACATCTGCATTATATGTATAAATAATTGCATTTTCAGAATCATTTTGTGCATTTTCAACAGATATAATTTTTATATTAGATTGTATAATTGCACCTGTTGTATCTAATTCTCCAATTGCAATATATTTATTATCTGATGATATACTTGCATCAATTATTCTTGTTGATGAAAAATAACTTTTAAATAATTGTTTTCCTGAAGAATTATATAATGTTAATATTGATTTATGAGTTGAATCTTTAGTTGTAACAGCAACATATCCATTTTGATTAACATATATTTCAGATATCTCGCCTTCAATTTTATTACTCCATAAATATGTTTTATCTAAAATTAAGCATATTTCATTTCCTTTTTTTTCTGCTATGGCAAGATATTTATTACTAGAATCAAATATTGCAGTATTTATATCAACAGATATTTCTGTTATTTGCTCTCCATAATTATTATACAATTTTAAATTTTTATCATTTAATATTGCAACATATTTGCTATATACACATATTTGATTTGATTTTTCAGTATTCAAATTTATAACAGAAATATCTTGATCATTTAATTGTTTATTTAAAATATTAAAATCTATAAAATTTGCAACGTTTTCATTATTTATATAAAAATATGTAAGTACTCCCATTAAAATAACCAATAAAATTGATATAATTATTATTATCTTTTTCTTTAAACTCCACTCTTTTATATTAATATTACTCATCTCCTTATTGGTTTTATTTTACTATATTGCATAAAAAATATCAATACTCTTCAACATATTCTTGAGAAATTCCTTGACCTGTATGTGGATGAATATGTGTATAAGCACAATCTCCCATAAAAAGCAATACTAAAACAATACATAAAATATTAACAATTTTAGGGTTTATTTTTCTATATAAATTATCAAACAAAGGTGCTAATAAATATGTAAATCCACAACCACCAAGACCAAATACAATTAATCCTTCTAAGCAAATCCTTCCTTTTATATTTACAAAATATCCACTATAATCCCAATATCTTAGATGTTTAAAAGTTTCTAAATACCAAGCTGTTCCATATTCTACTATTCCACATAATATAAATGCAGACAAAAACATTAAAACTGGTTTTCCTCTAAATCTTTTAAGTAAAAATAATATTAATACTCCTCCTGCACCGTAAATCGGAAGCCACGGTCCATACATAGTTCCTCTATTTACTAATGTTCCTGTTTCAAGTATAAATAAAAACACTTCCCAAATCCAGCCTATAAATGAAAATGTAAAAAATAGTAATATATATGATTGTAAACTATATTCTCTATTATAATCTATTTTAAAAATTCTTCTTGTTTTTAAATGTTCAAATTTGTCCTCAGGATAAGCACTTTCTATAGGAAACTCAATATCTAATAATTCATCATTTAACAAGTTCTTATCACTAACAGGTAAAACATTATATTCTTCTTCTCTTAAATTCATATATATTTCTGCCCAAACCGCTTCTTTATATATATCAGAATAAAATACACTACTTAATTTAAATGTAATTATACTTAAAATGTCCCATCCTAAAAATGATAAAGTTATTTTAAATAATTCAAATTTTCTTCCTTGTGTCAATTGTTTTGATAATCTAAAAGCATCTTTTTTAGATATACTTGGATTTTCGGCTAAAATATATGGAATCATAGAGTATTCATAATATTTTATAAATCCACCTATTATTGTTAAATTCCATAAAAATTGATATACTGCTCTTATAAATAAAATATACGCTAAATGCAATGTTTTTTTATTTTTATATGGGTAAAATAATTTTTCAATTCTTGTATCATAATACCTTCTTTTTTCTAAGAAAAATCTATTTTTTCCAATAACTAATACATCTATAAAAATCACATTAAATACAAATAATAAAATATTACCACCAAAAATCAATATTGCACTTGCAATTTTTTCATGAAATACTAGTTTATTTATACCATTTAATATTCCAAAAACAATTGACCCACTAGAAGTTGTTTCATTTATAAATACAGATAAAATTCCTCTTGTATATTTTATTTGTTCATCATTTCTTGTAGGAGCCTCTAAATCCTGTATTTTTTTTGTTTTATCAATCATTTCATTTATTATTTTGCTATTTGAAAACCTATCACTAATTCCTAATAATTGTCCAACATTTTCTTCATAAAAATTTATATTTACTAAATCTTTTGTCGAATATGTAAATCCACCGGCTAATAATACTGAACATATAAATACTAATAATACACTTCTAAAATAATGTTTTTTTATTGTTTTTCTCGCTTGTTTCTTCAATTCTTTTCTTGATTTCATTTGGTTACACCCCTTTTATTTCTATATAACTTATTTAGTTTTGAACATGATGATGTACAACTAAATCACTACTTGATGAAATCTTATTAAAACTATAGCCATTTTCTTTTCCATATTTAATTATATCTTTTAAAGCGTCTAATGTTTTATTATTTTTTTCAAAATCATGCATTAAAACAACATTTGCTCTGTCTTTTTTTAGTCCACTTGTAACATTATTATAAACTTGTTCTTTGTTTTTTGCATGTCCTGCATCATCTGAATCAACATTCCAATCATAATATTTATATCCTGCATCTTCAACATCTTTTACAAGTTTTGTCATCACACCTTTATTAAATCTACTTACAGTATTTGAACTTCCTCCTGGAAACCTAGTTATTGTTGACTTAACTCCTGTAACTTTTTCAACTTTTGCTTGCAAATCATTTAAATTATTCATATATGTTTCTTCTGATTTATATATTTTTTTATATTCATGTGAATATCCATGTAATCCTATTGAATGACCTTCATCTATTTCTCTTTTAATTAACGCTTCCTTATTTTGACTAAAATTTATTACAAAAAATGTTGCATGTACATTCTCTTCTTTAAGGATATCTAATATTTGTGGTGTAATATCATTACTTGGACCATCATCAAATGTTAAATATATTTCACTTTTATTTTCTTTTTCCTCTTTTTCCTCTTTTTCATCAACTTTCCATACATCATTAACATCTTGATTTGAAGCTATATCAACACTTTCTGGTTTACTTAATGTTTGTTCTACTTTATTTTTATTTACCATTATTATAACTATTGGTGTTCCTGTAATCAAAATTATAGATATAATTAGTAAAATCATTTTTATATTTAATTTTTTTGAAATCTTTTCAAAATTTATATTAATATTCACCATTTTTCCTCCTGTTATTTTATTCATCTTCATTGTAGCATATTTTTTCTATTTTGGCTAGATATTTATATTATTTTTTATCAATTTATGTCGTTTTTTGTTACTAGCAAAATAATTCAATATTCAGTAACTATTAAAGGTCTGTGATTTCACAGACCCATATTTTTATCAGTAAATATTTTTTTCTAATTCACTTAACTTTCTTATTAAGAACCTATTTTGTTCAATACAATTTGTCATAAAATTTTTTAATTCTTTTTGAACAACTTCTTGAATTTCTGTAGTAAGTTCTTCTTCTTGAATTTCAATTTTACGCTTTCCTGCTACAAAAAACTTTGAAAGAGCAATACTGAATTTTACTCCATCCTCATTTATATTGTTAAATACAAACAAAAGTGGAGCAATATTCTCCAAGTTAGTTAATTTAAAGAAGAACATTTTTTCTTCTTTTTCATTATACTTTCCAAAGATGTATTTTGTTATACCATGATAAGGTTCATTCAAAAAACCTTGTATATTTCCATCCTTTTCAAGTAAAAAATACCCTTCAAAATCTTCTATAGGCACATTGTACCGATCGTTTTTCTGAATTATTTTAAATATTCTCATCGTTTCCTCCTTTTACTTCAAATAGAGAATATACTGTTATCGTATTTACGAATATATTTATATTACCATATTATATTCAATAAATCAATAATAAATTCCAATATTAAAATTATTTTGTTACTGATCAGACTTTTTAAATTTATTGGCTAAATAGGTATATGAAATTATTTTTTAAATACTGCGCAAGCGACCATACACCTATTTAAATTAAAATTACTTTAAAACTAACTAATAAATTATTTTCACCTTATCTTTTCCTAAAATCTCTTCAAAAACCTTGATAATCCTATCAGTACAATAAATAGCTCCACAAGGTAAAATTTTTTCACCATCAATTATTTGAACAGGAATATTATTCATCTCACCATTGAAAAATTTTATAGCACCTCTAAGTCTTACTTTTATACTTTCATCACAATCTGTTATGTTTAATGTTAAAATATTTGATTTTTTCTCACCAAAATTAGAAATTTCTCTTGCAATTATAGTTGTTTTTTCTCCATCTCTAATACTCAATCTTCCTTTAATTAGTACAATGTTTTCTTCTTTTAAAGATTCTTGTGATGCCATATATACATTTTCAAATACCAGAATTTCAGCAGTTCCATGTAAATCTTCTACAGAAACAAAAGCCATTATTTTATTGTTTTTGGTAAATTTCTTTTTAATTTGTGAAATTATACCTGCATAAATAACATCTTGTCCATCATAAAATTTCGGTTTTTTATTAGATTTTTTTTCAACAAATTCCTCAACATTAAAATCTCCATCTTCAATATTAGTCATCTCTTTATCAAGTTGTGATAAATCAATTGTATTAATTGTTGTTTGCATTTCAATTTGTTGTTTTAATTTTTCTAATGGGTGTCCTGATAAATATATACCAAGCATTTCTTTTTCAAGTGACAATATCTCTCTTTCAGAAAGTTCTTCTTTTTCAATGTAATTATATTTTAAATCTTCAATATCCTCTTTTTGTGTTTTTCCTATTAAATCAAACATAGTAAATTGTCCTTCAATACCTTTTTTATTACTTGTTTGTATTGTATTTATTATATTTTCATATGATGCTAAAAGTGTAGCTCTTGTTTGCTCAAAGCCATCAAATGTACCAGCTTTTATTAAACTTTCTATGCATTTTTTATTTACAGCCTCATTTGAAATACGTTCGCAAAAATCTGTAAAACTTTTGAAATTACCATTATTGTTTCTTTCTTTTATAATTGCTTCAACAGGTGCATTTCCAACATTTTTTATACTACCTAACCCAAATCTAATATTTCCATCATCAACAGTAAATTTTAAATAACTTTTATTTATATCTGGTTTTAAAATATCAATATTTAAATCATGACATTCATCAACATATATTGGAACTCTATCTAGATTTCCTAAATAGCTATTAAGCATTGCTGACATAAATTCAGGTGTATAATATCTTTTTAAATATGCTGTTCTATATGCTACAACAGCATAACATGCAGCATGTGATTTATTAAAAGCATATTTTGCAAATTCAGCCATTTCATCAAATATTTTATTTGCTGATTGTTCATCAATTCCATTTCTCACACATCCAGGTACTACTATATTCCCATTTTCATCAATTTGTCCATTTATAAATATTTTTCTTTCTTTAGCCATAACATCAAGTTTCTTTTTTCCCATAGCTCTACGAACTAAATCTGCTCTACCTAAAGAATATCCAGCCAAATCGCGAACAATTTGCATAACTTGTTCTTGGTAAACCATACATCCATATGTGACTTTTAAAATGGGCTCTAATGATTTATGTGTATACTCATATTCACCAGTAAGTTTTCCTTTTACATATCTAGGAATTTGATCCATTGGTCCAGGGCGGTATAAAGAAACACCGGCAATTAGGTCTTCTAAACAATCTGGTTTTAATTCTTTCATAAAATTTGTCATTCCTTGACTTTCAAACTGAAATATACCGCAACTTTTTCCTTCTTGCCATAATTTATATACTTCTGGGTCAGCCATATCTTTGTCAAAACTAACATCAATCCCTCTTGTAGTTTTTACCAATTCTATAGTATTTTTTATAACAGATAATGTACGCAAACCTAAAAAGTCCATTTTTAATAATCCTAATTCTTCAAGTGTAGTCATTATATATTGAGTAGAAATTTGCCCATCTCTTTCAAATAAAGGAACATATGTATCTACCGGATCTTTTGTTATAACTACACCACAGGCATGTGTTGATGTATTTTTAGGCATTCCTTCTAAAGCCATCGAAACCTCTAAAAGATTTTTTATTCTTTCATCTGAATCATATAAATTCCTAAGTTCTGTATTTTCTTCTAATGCTTTTTTTATTGTTATATGTATTTCATTAGGAATCATTTTAGCAATTTTATCTGTTTCAGCTAGTGATATATCTAACGCTCTTCCAACATTTCTTATTGCATTTTTTGCTGCAAGTGTTCCAAAAGTTATTATTTGTGCAACATGGTCATGTCCATATTTTCTAGATACATAATCTATAACATCTTGTCTTTGTTCATCACTAAAATCAACATCAAAATCTGGCATACTAATTCTTTCAGGATTAAGAAACCTTTCAAATAGTAACCCATATTTCATTGGGTCAATATCTGTTATTTCTATTGCATATGCTAAAATTGAACCAGCACCAGAACCACGCCCTGGACCCACAGGTATACCATTTTCTTTTGCATAATGTATAAAATCCCATACAATCAAAAAGTAGTCAACATATCCCATTTTTTTAACAATACCAAGTTCATATTCTGCTCTATCTAAAACTTCTTTTGATGGATTTCCCCCATATCTTTCTTTTATACCATCATCACATAATTTTTTCAAATAATCATAATGTGTTTCAAATTCAGGTGATACATCATAATTTGGAAGTATTGTATGTCCAAATTCAAATTCAACATTACATTTTTCTGCAATTTTTACTGTATTTTCTATAGCATCAGGAAAAGCTCTAAAAAATTCGCTCATTTCTTCCGGAGATTTTATATATAATTCTCCTTCTTCAAAACTCATTCTATCTGGATCACTCATTCTTTTTCCTGTTTGGATACATAATAATACTTCATGATTATATTTATCTTCTTTTTTTAAATAATGTGCATCATTTGTTGCAACTAATGGCAAATTCAATTTTCTTGCTAATTTCACAAGTTTTTGATTAGCTAAAACTTGTTCTTTATACCCATTATTTTGAATTTCAATATAATAATCTTCACCAAAAACTCTTTTATGCCATAATGCTATTTCTTCAGCTTCTTTCTCATTTCCATTTAATAAAGCCTGATTTACAGCACCTGCTAAACATGCACTTAAACAAATTAATCCTTCACTATATTTTTCTAATACTTCTAAATCTATTCTTGGTTTATAATAATATCCTTCAGTAAAACCTATTGAAACAAGTTTACTTAAATTTTTATAACCTTGATTATTTTTAGCAAGTAATATTAAATGATAATATTTGTTGTCAATTCCATTTTCTTTATCTGTTCTTTTTCGTGGAGCAACATAAACTTCACACCCAATAATTGGTTTTATACCTTCTTTTTTGCAAGCCTTATAAAAATCAATTACACCATACATTACACCATGGTCTGTAATTGCAATCGCATTCATTCCTAATTCTTTTGCTCTTACAGGTATATCTTTTATTCTATTTGCTCCATCTAATAAACTGAATTCACTATGTATATGTAAATGTACAAAATCACTCATTGTCATAACTCCTTAATATATCATAATATTATTTTGCCATATACTCCTCCACCACCAGAGTGAACTTTAGCATTTCCTGCACATGCACTTGCAATAGAATTTGCAATCTTCTCTCCAACAACCGCTTCTATATCATCTTTTCCAGCTTTATGAAGTATATTCATTTCAGTTCCAAAATGATTTATTAATTTATCTATTGTTTTTCCACCAACACCTGGAATAAATGATAAAGGAACTTGATAAATATATGGTGGTCTATTTTCTGGACTTTGCGTTTCTGGTTTATCTTTTATTAACTCAATTCTATCAAAAACACCAAAAGTTATATTTTTTCCTTGGCATTTTGGGCATATTGTAGCAACATCATCAATCTCAATAGAATCATTGCAATCTTCACAAAAACTCCTATGGTATTTACCTAGTTTAGGATCTAGTCCATAATTTGCTAAAACTTTTCTTCCATCTTCACCTTTTAAAGCTTTTACAATTTCTTTAAAACTAATATCTTCAACTTGCATTTTATTGTATTCTCTTGCAATTTTTGGCAAAGAATGTGCATCAGAATTTGTAACAAATGTTTTTCCCTCTAATTCACTTATAGTATCTGCTAAAAAAGTATCTGAACTTAGACCCAATTCAACAGCAAAAATTTTATTGTATTTTTCTTTAAAAACATCTTGTAATCTATCTACACAATTTCCATAATAGCTTTTATGTGGTGTAAATATATGTGCAGGTATTAATATTCCATTATATTTTTCTACAATATCAATTAATTCATATCCAGAAACATTTGACCTTTGTGTACTTAATGTAATATTTTTTATATGTTTACTCATCTCATTTGAAAATGCTTTTATATCTTTTAAATAAGGAAAAAAGCACACATTATGTGCACTTCCTGATTTTCCATTTCTTCCTACTTCAGTAGTTTCAACTTCACTTCCAAGTAAAATGCAAACTTTATCTTTATATATAATTCCTCCGTCTTTTAATTCATATGCATCTCCATTTTGTAAAAAATTTTCTATATCTTCTATAACATAAGGTGATGCACAATCAATTATTCCAACTACATTTATGCCTTTTTTTTCTACACATTCTTTTGCAATGTTTACAAAATTTAAACTTCTTGCTCCTGTAATTTTAACTGGTTTTCCACTTTCACTTCTTCCTATGTGTACATGTAAATCTGCAAATATTTCGTACATTTTATACAACTCCTATTCTTCATCTAATTTAAATAATGATTCATGATTTAAAACTTTTTCAGCAATTTCTTTACTGAATAAAGCTCTTTCTGGTTTCTCTTCTATAACTTTTATATCTTCTTCTTTAAATTCTACTGTTTTTGCTTCTTTTGTGTTTCCACATAGTAATTCATCTATTTTTCTAGCATAAGTGTTTCCTAAAACTGTAATAAATGCTCTAACATTTGCTTCATTATTATGCAAATATACTAATTTTTTTAAAATTGGTACATCTATTTTTTCTCTTATACATATTCTATCTATATCAAGTATAAAAGAAATAAATTCTTCTAAATACCTATTTTCATAGTCTTTAAAATTTCTTTCTTTTAAAATTGTAATTGCCTCATCTGTAGGATAAGCAAATCTTTCAACTCTATTTAAAATAAGCCCTGTAAATTGGTCAACAACCTCAATAATATCACTTTCTTTTTCGCGTGGTTCACTTTCACTATACCTATTTAATTCTTCACATATTTTGCAAAATCTTTTATCAAATCCTAAAGTGCTTAAATATTCTGCTCCTTCTTTTGCAAAAGTTTCAAGTTTTCCTATTTTTTGTGCATCATCAATTTTTTTGCAATTACATAATAAAGATACTGTTAATACAAGATTTTTATCAACATCTATTTTTTTATAGTCTATAAATAATTTTGTTAATTCTGTTTTTAATACTATTGATTTATCAAAAAATATTCCTGTCTTTTTTGATAAATAATATGTTATTATCATTTTTTGTATATAATCTTTTTCATTTAATATATATGTTGCAAAATCATCCATCTTTTATTCCTCCTATGTTTTTATCTAATTATATTCTATTTTAAACTCTTTTTCAAGTAACTTTTTAATCTTTTCCATTAATTTTTAATTTTTTAAATATTTCAACAATTAATATTGGTGAAAATACCAAAATTATAATTTCTAAAATATTATCTGCAGGTAAAACTGGTATGCTAAATAAATTTCTTAATGCTGGTACAAATAATATTACAAAAACTAAACTTGCAGAAATAATTGTGGCACCTGTTAACATTTTGTTATTAAATATATTTGTTTTGAAAATTGATTTTTTATTATCTCTTACATTATATATGTGAACAAGTTCTGATAAAGCCAAAACAACAAAAGCCATAGTTTGCCCAACTTCTATTTTACTTTCATCAAGTGTAAGTCCATTTATAGGTTCTGTTGTAGAATTAATTCCAATTAAAAATGCAATTAAAGTAATTATTCCAATCATTATTCCTTGGTATACAATTCTATATGTCATTCCTTTTGTAAAAATACCTTTTGATGATTTTAATGGTTTTCTTTTCATTATATCATCACTTGCTGGGTCAAAAGCAAGTGCTAATGCAGGAAGTGAGTCTGTAACTAAGTTTATCCATAATATGTGGATTGGAAGTAAAATTTCTAATAAAGAAATATCTGTAATTCCAGCCCATTTTGCAATAAATGTTGCACCAATTGTAGCTAAAAATAATACAACAATTTCTCCAATATTACTTGATAATAAAAATTGAATTGCTTTTAATATATTGTCATAAATTCTTCTTCCTTCTTCAACACTTGATACAACTGTTGCAAAATTATCATCTGTTAATATAACATCTGCAGCTTCTTTGGCAACATCTGTTCCAACAATTCCCATAGCGCAACCTATATCTGCTGTTTTTAATGCTGGACTATCATTTACACCATCACCTGTCATAGCAACAACTTCACCTTGTTTTTGCCATGCTTTTACAATTCTAACTTTATGTTCAGGTGATACTCTTGCATATACGGAATAATTTCTAATATTTTTTTCTAATTGTTCATCAGTTAAATTATTTAGTTCATTTCCTGTAATTGCCTCATTTTCATTTTCTAATATTCCTAATCTTTTAGCAATTGCAATTGCAGTTATTTTATGGTCGCCTGTAATCATTACAGTTTTTATTCCAGCTTGTTTACATTTTTCTACGGCTAATCTTGCTTCTTCTCTTGGAGGATCAATCATTCCATATAATCCAACAAAAATCAAATCATTTTCTAATTCGTCTTTTTTTGGCTTATGATCTAATTCTTTATATCCAAAAGCCAAAACTCTTAAAGCATCTTTTGCTAATTTCTCGTTTGTATCCATTATTATACTTTTATAATAATCTATATCATATTTTGTTTCGCCATTTTCAATATATGAATTACATAAATTTAATAATTCATCTACTCCACCTTTTGTAAATATATAATATTTACCATTTTTTTCATGAACTGTTGTCATTAATTTTCTATTGGAATCAAATGGTATTTCATCTATTCTTTCAAGCTCACTATATAATTTTTTTGTAAATCCCATTTTAAGGCCAATATCTACTAATGCAGTTTCTGTTGGATCTCCTGTTAAAGTACCATCATCTGCTATTTTAGTATCATTACATAACATTCCATTATATACTAAAAGTTTTACTTCTTGATTTTCTTTATTATATTTTACAAAATCACTCTCTATATCTAAATTGCTTACATCATATACATTTCTATTCACAAATATTTTTTGTACAGTCATTTTATTTTGAGTTAAAGTTCCTGTTTTATCAGAGCAAATAACAGTACTACTTCCTAATGTTTCAACAGCTGGCAGCCTTTTTATAATCGCATTTTTCTTAACCATTTTTTGAACACCTATTGCTAAAACTATAGTTGATACAGCAGCCAACCCTTCAGGAATTGCAGCAACTGCTAAACTTACAGCAGTCATAAACATAGATAATATTTCTTTTCCTTGCAATACCCCTATTATAAATATTATCACACAAATCACAAGTGCAACAATACCTAAAGTTTTTCCTAGAGCATTTAATTTTCTTTGTAGTGGTGTTTCTTGCTTTTCAGTATTTGATAACATTCCAGCAATTTTTCCAACCTCAGTATTCATTCCAGTTTCAACAACAATGCCTTTTCCTCTTCCATATGTTACCAAGCTTGATGAAAATAGCATATTAGCTCTATCTCCCAATTGTACTTCTTTTTCTTCTATTTTACTTGCATATTTTTCAATTGGTACAGATTCTCCTGTCAATGATGATTCTTGTACTTTAAAATTTATAGCTTCAAATATTCTTAAATCTGCTGAAATATAATCTCCTGTTTCTAATACTACAATATCACCTTTTACAAGTTCTTTTGAAGGAATTATTTGCATTTTTCCCTCTCTTATAACTTTTGTCTCATGTCCACTTAATTTTTTTAATGCTTCTAATGATTTTTCTGCTTTTGATTCTTGAGCTACACCTATTATTGCATTTAATATTACAACTATCAAAATTATTATTGAATCTGTAATTCCATCATCATTTATTATGCCTATCACTCCAGAAACAATCGCTGCTATAATTAATACAATTATCATAAAATCTTTAAATTGTTCTAAAAATTTTATAATTAAAGATTTCTTTTTTCCACTCTGTAGTTCATTTAGTCCATATTTTTCTTGCCTTCTTTTTACTTGTTCACTTTCTAACCCTGTTTTTGTATTTGTTTCTAATTCTTTTTCAACTTCACTTACAGTTTTATTAAACCAATTTTCCATAGCATTCTCCATTCTATTTTTTAAAAATAATTATTTTACTAAATACATAATTTAAAATTATAACAACTATATTTGAAAATATCTTCATAAATACATCATTTATTCCAAACCATATAGTCATATTCATCATTATTATACTAATTATTTCTGTAAATATTCTACAGCCGGTAAATGATGAAAATTCTTTTATTAGCTTTTTTAATCCATTTGTTTTGCTTTCAAAAACATATATTTTATTTGTTATATATGCAAATATTAATGCTATTATGAATGCAATTATTTCACTAACATTTACTATCATATTTACATTTGCGAGCCCTTTAAATATCACTTTTGCACAAACTATATATGTTAATATATTTATTAATGTACTTAATCCTCCAAATATTAAATATCTCATTCCTTCTTTATGTGCTCTATATAAATCTGCTATTTTTTTTAATCCTATTTTTTCTAATATCTTTAAGCCAAATTCTTCTATTTTGTACATTTTGCAATTCTCCTTTTTAGATTAAAAAGGGTTATTCTTTTGAATAACCCCTTGCATTTATTTTTTAATTATTCTGCTGATCCCTCTTCTGTTTCTGGAGCATTGTAAACTTCTAAAATTGCATTTAGAATTTTTTCTCTAGTTTCAGAATTGATTGGATGAGCTATATCTTTAAATTCTCCGTTTGGAGTTTTTTTACTAGGCATAGCTATGAATAATCCGTTTTGGCTTTCTATAACTTTGATATCATGAACTGCGAATTCATTGTCAAAAGTTATTGAAGCAACAGCTTTCATTCTGTTTTCTGAATTTACCTTTCTTAAACGTACATCTGTAATTTGCATATTAAGCACCTCTTTCCAATGTTATAAAATTATTTTGTACATATTTTTTTATTTTATGTACTAATTATACTATTCTCCATTAAACTACAAAATCCCTCTTTATTTTTCATATTTTTAAGAAAAATAGAGAGCAATATATGAAAAACTTTCATTCTATTGCTCTTTTTTGATTATTGGAGTTTGAGTAACAAACGTTTCTCAATTTTTTCTATAATTTTGGTAGTGCTTATTCCTTCCATTCTTTGATGAATAACCCCCTCAATATTATATTTTGAAAACATTTGCTTCCGTGCATTTGCTAAAGTATTACTGTCTTCATGAACAAAGATATCTGGTCTTATTAGTTCCAAAAGCGGATTAAACATATTTAGCCACTGATATGAAGCTACATTTTCAAATTCAAATGGGATTCCTCTTTTAGGTTCAAAATCCACCATAGCAACATAATCAACTAGGCTATTATATGCAACTGTTTCCATTCTGATTTTCTGTTCTAAAACAGGTGGATCATCTTTTTTTAAAGCTGCTGCTTTATCGCTTTTTACAGCAACAATAAGAATATCTCCTCTACTTTTAGCATCTTCTAAAAATTTCATATGTCCAATATGAAATAAATCAAAAGTTCCTGAACACATTACTATTTTCATACTTTTTTCTCTGCAATATTCAATTTCATGTTGTAACTCCAAATAATCTACTCCTAAAATCTTTGCTTTTTTCATAATGTATACCTCCTAAAGTTAAGCAGATTTTTATTTTGCAAGTGCATTTTATGCACAAAATTAATATCTAATCAACTATAACCTCATTTTTTTCGAGATATTGTTTTAAATTTTCTAATACTGGTCTATTAAGATGAAAAATATTTTGTGGTAAATTTTCTATATCAAACCATTTTAAATTTGTAACTTCTCCATCTGTAAATTCAATATCTCCTATATATTTGTCACATATAAATGCATGACTTAATACATATACTTCATCTTGAGATTTTTGATATTTATTATACATTTTTTCTCCCGAAAAAATACCCATTAATTTAGGATTTACAGGTGTAATATTTAATTCTTCTTTTACTTCTCTATTTAAAGCTTCTAAATATGTTTCACCAACATTTATTCCACCACCATGTAATGCCCATAGTCCATTATCTTCTCTTTTTTGTAATAGCACTTTTCCATTTTTATATATTATTAATACTACTACTGACCTAAGCATTGGAATATGTCCAACTAAACTTCGTATATATTTTTCATTATCAATTTTCATAATGTCTCCTTTTTTACAAAAAAGTAGCCATAAATTGACTACTTTTTTCTGGTGGCTTCAACTGGAATTGAACCAGTGACACAAGGATTTTCAGTCCTCTG
This sequence comes from uncultured Clostridia bacterium, assembly GCA_934169575.1. Classification (GTDB taxonomy): domain Bacteria; phylum Bacillota; class Clostridia; order TANB77; family CAG-508; genus CAG-269. Next base: position 1,420 of record CAKPOA010000018.1, on the reverse strand, counting down.
CTCTACCAACTGAGCTATGAAGCCATATTTTTACTATATAAAAAAATGGCGACCTGGAACGGGCTCGAACCGTCGACCTCCGCCGTGACAGGGCGGCATTCTAACCAACTGAACTACCAGGCCTTATATTAAAAATAATGGTGGTCGCTATAGGGTTCGAACCTATGACCCCCTGCTTGTAAGGCAGATGCTCTACCAGCTGAGCTAAGCGACCATGTCTATCAACATTAACTAGTATACTATGTTTTTTTTTACTTGTCAATACTTTTTTGAATATTTTTTTATTTTTTCATATTTTTTTATAGATAATAGTTATGTGATAATAATTTATTTAAAATTAACATGAGTAAATCAATTCAATTTGATATCTTGTAACATTTTTTTGCTTCCTTACTGTAATTTAATTTAAATTCACAAAAAAGAAATCCAAAATTGAGACTATTGAAAAAGTTGCCCAAAATTTGGATATCTTTTTATAATATTTGAACCTCATAGGATTTATTTAAATTCTATACTTTACCAATTAGTTGTTATAGTATATTAAAACAAGCATCTAGGTTTATTTAACATAAAACGTTGCTCTGCTCGAATTAGTAGAAGTGCCATAAATTGGAAATTCGTCATAACCTCTGTCTGGCGTATTTTCATCATTGTAACTTCCTCCTCTATAACTTCTGTTATATGTATCACTTGCTGTTAATGTCCATTCGCTACGTCCTCCATATAAATCATATATTTTATTTATTACATCTTTTGAGCCTAATACTCCTGTTATTGTTGAACTTGTATTTTTATCTGAACTTGTTTGTGTTACATCTATTCCATTTTTTACCATCCAAATTAGCATTTGATCATATTGACTTCCCCATATCATTGTTGATTGGATTCCCTTATGTTTATAACTTTTTCCCGCTTTATATAATCCATACCATGTAAACTTTTGGGAGTCTTTATATATTGTAGCCCCTGTAAATGCTATTGAATTTGGCTTACTTTCTGTTGTTATATTTCCATTTGAATCTATACTTCCACTTATTTCATATCTCGAAATATAAAATCCCCCAGTTGTCACAACATTTTCAACCATTTCATCAAATTCTGTTTGCATTTGGTTTGTCCATGCTGTTTTTAATTTATCTCCACTCTCTGTAAAACCAACTATATTTTGTAAATCTGCAATTCCGTCTGGACTTGCATCTCCATAATCTGAATCTGTCAAATATTCTGGTTCTCTATATGATGATGTATTTGAGTAAGAAATGTCTGTTATAGAATAGAAAGTTGAATATAGTACTCCTCTATATGCTGTTTTTCCATTGCTATCAGTTGAACCTGTTTTTACCGCAATTGGGTATTGTTTGTTATTTACCATTGTTGTTATATCTGCCTCTGTATTTGCTATTGCATTTGGCACTGGTAC
>CAKPOA010000017.1 GCA_934169575.1 uncultured Clostridia bacterium | reverse complement strand
AAGGCCCCTTGGTCAAGCGGTTAAGACATCGCCCTTTCACGGCGGAGACATGGGTTCGATTCCCGTAGGGGTCACCAATTTGCCACTTTAGCTCAGCTGGTAGAGCAACTGACTTGTGGGATAGATAAACTTAAGTTTATTTTGAACTATCTTGCACCTTTATAAGGAAACTTATAAAGTGGACATCGCTAATTCGGGGAAGACTAAGTATGTAATATATGTTAATCCCGAGCTAGAAAAGAAATTTTCGAGTGTAGAGACTTTATACGATGTACCTAAAGTAAAAACTATGGTAAAGAGAAAGTCCAGACTACAAACATAAATCAAGTTATGGCAATGAAAATTGTAGTAGTATGAATCAGTAGGTCGTCCGTTCGATTCGGACAAGTGGCTCCATCTAAGGTCATTAATTTTGAGTAGTCTTAATTATTGGCTTTTTTTTATTGTAAAATTAAGGAGGAACTATGTTTCAAAAAGTAGCAATTGTAACAGGAGCATCTAGAGGAATAGGCAGAGAAATAGCAAAAGAATTATCGGAAAAAGGTTATAAAGTAATTGCAAATTACAATACATCAAAAGAAATGGCAAAGAGTTTGCAACAAGAAAATCCAGAAATTGATATATTTAAGGCTGATGTTTCAAAAAGAGAAGAAGTAAAAAAAATGATAGAATATGTAATAGAAAAATATAAAAAAATAGATATATTAATAAACAATGCAGGAATATCAGAAGCAAAGTTATTTACAGATGTTACAGATGAAGATTGGAATAAAATTATATCAAATAATTTATATTCAACATTTTGTGTAACACAAGAAGTTGTAAAAAATATGATACATAATAAAAATGGGTGTATAATAAATATATCATCAATATGGGGAAGTATAGGAGCATCATGTGAAAGTATATATGCAATTTCAAAAGCAGGAATTGATTCTATGACAAAATCACTTGCAAAAGAATTAGGACCAAGTAATATAAGAGTAAATTCTGTTGCACCTGGGTTTATTAATACAGATATGAATAAACAATATTCAGAGAGTGAAATAGATGATATCAAAGAAGAAATACCACTACATAAAATTGGAATGACACAAGATATTGCTAAATGCGTAAATTGGCTTGTAGAAGATGAATATACTACTGGACAAATTATACCAATCAATGGTGGATGGTCTATAGTATAAAATTTAACTTTAATATTTTTGTGATAATTAATCTATAAGTTTAAAAAAATCTAAATTCAATTGATTTTTTTTGAACTTATATGGTAAAATATAAATATACAGGAGGTATATTTATAAATGAAAAGAGAGATTATAAAAGATTTAGAAAAATGGAAAAACAGTAAAAATAGAAAACCATTGATAGTTCATGGTGCAAGACAGGTTGGGAAAACATATATAATAAAACAATTTGGAAAAAAATATTATGAAGATTTAATATATGTAAATTTTGAAACTAATAAAGAAATTAGTATGGAAATAGGAAATCAAATAGACGCAAAATATATAATAAATAAATTAGAATTGTTTTATGGAAAAAAAATTTTACCAGGAAAAACACTAATATTTTTTGATGAAATACAGGCAAATGAAAGAGCATTAACATCTTTAAAATATTTTTGTGAAGATGCAAATGAATATCATATAATTGCAGCAGGCTCATTATTAGGAATTGCTATTAATAGAACAAATTATTCATTTCCTGTTGGAAAAGTCCAGATGCTAAATATGTATCCATTATCATTCAAAGAATTTTTAGTTGCAATTGGAAGAGAAGATTTAATAAATGAAATTAAATTACACTTTGAAAAAAATGAAAAAATGGATAAAAATATACATGAATTATGTTTAAGATTATATAGAACATACACAATTGTTGGTGGGATGCCTGAAGTTGTTAAAATATATTTAGAAGAACAAAAGGTAATTGATACAATTGATATTCAAGCAGAAATATTAGATTCATATGAAAGAGATATGACAAAATATGCAGATAATAATTTATCTAATAGAATAATATCAGCATTTGATTCAATACCTGTTCAACTTGCAAAAAAAAATCAAAAATTTCAATATAAAATTATATCAAAAGGTGGAACATCAAGCATATTTGGAGAAGCAATTTTGTGGTTAAAAAATAGTGGTATTGTAAATCAAATTTATAAAGTTATTCCTGAATTACCTTTAGAAATGCATAAAGATTTAGTTTCATTCAAATTATATATGAGTGATGTAGGATTATTTGTAAACAAAGCAAAATATCCATTATATCAAATTGATGCAGGAGTATACCCAACCATGATTTCTATGGGACCACTTACAGAACACTATGTTGTAAATGAACTCAGAAAAAATGGATATGATTGTTATTATTGGGAATCTGATGGAAAAGCTGAAATTGATTTTATAATTCAGAAAAATGCAGAAATAATACCTATAGAGGTAAAAACAAGTATTCACACAAAATCAAGAAGTTTAGATTTATATATGAAAAAATATGAACCTAAATATTCAATAAGAATTTCAGAAAAAAATTTCGGCATAGAAAATAATATAAAATCTGTACCATTATATGCTGTATTTTGTATTTAATAAGAGGGACTTTTTTTAGTCCCTCTTTATGGTTATCTTTTTTTTAATCGTAAATCTTCACCGAAAAAATGATAAATATTATAGAATCCTGCAATTCTTGAACCAATTCTTTCCTCATAAATTTTAAAAATTTGTTCAATAGTTAAATTAGTGGAAATAATAGTTTTAGTAGGTTTATTATTCAAATTTAAAATTCTAGTGTTTAAAATCGTAAACAATTCACTAACTTTCATGCTGTTTAAGCATTCAGCACCAAGATCATCAATAATTAGTAAATCAACAGTTAAAATATTGTTGTAAAAAGTATCTGCATTTTGATTTTTATATTTATTAAATTTATTATCAATAACAGTTTCAAGAAGTACAGGAGCTGTTTGATATAGAACTGTTTTACCATTTTGGATTAAACTATTTGCAATACAATTAGACATATAAGTTTTTCCAAGTCCAGTATTTCCTATAAATAGTAAGTTTTTTTCTTCTAAATTATCAAAATTATTTATAAATTTAGTACAAGCTTTTTTAATTGCCAAAATATTTTTTCTAGGAGAAATTTTTGATCTATATTTAGGTTCATTAATTTCTTCAGAAAATAAATTTTCATTAAAATTTTCAAAACAGTCTTTTTTTATATCAGATAAATTTGACATATTGTATGATAAATTTAAAAGTTTTTGTTTTAGGCAATTACACATAATTGTTTTTTGATTTTCTCTTTTAATATATCCTGTGTCATTACAAATATTGCATTCATAATTAATTTTCAAATCAATATTTGCATTGGATAAAATTTCATTTTTTTCATTTTTAAGATTTTGAATATTTTCATCAATAACATCAATTTGTGAATTATTTGTTAAAATTAATTTAGCTTTATTAATAGAAAGTTTATTAATTTGTAAATCAATTTCTTCAATTCTAGGATAATTTTTATAGACTTGTTCTTTTAATTTTTCAAATTTTAATTCAGCAATTCTTCTTTTTTCATCATATTCTGAAAGCAAAAAATCAAGATTTTTATTAGCCATTATTTTCTCCTTCTAATATATCATTATTTGCATAAAGGAAACTTAAATTAGAATATTCTCTTTGTTCAAAAGTCTCCTTTTTAACTTGTTTTTTCAATTGTTTTTCATCTTTAGTCTGTTGTTTTCGTTTTTCTAAAAAGTCAGTAACTTGGGCAGGAGTTCTAAGGTTTCTTTCATTCCAATCAGAAATGATACTATTTAAATATTCGAAAGAAAAACTAGATTTAGAAGTGGTCCTTTTTAAAGCAATTTCAATAATATTCATATCATAATTAAAATCATTAACCCATTTTTCAATATATGCTTCTTCATATTGAGTAAGTCCACTATGTTTTCCAAGCTTTTTAGCTATAGCCTTTTTTATCTTCATAAGTTTGTCTTGCTTAATATAATAATTTTCCAAGTCATCTAAATTTTGAATTTTATTTAATCCCCAAGCTTCAGCAACTGCTTGAATATAGTTTTTATGAAGTGCAGATTTTTTAAAACAATAATCAAACAATGCAATCATAACTTGTTTATCAAAACCATATTTTTCAAACCAAATATCAATATCATTATACCATGTAGGTCCCATAACACCTTGAAAATATTTGTTATTTAAATATTGAACTAATTGAATTCTTTCTTTATTTTGAGAATTTTGAGCGATTTTTTCAGGACTTGTTTTAATATTAGGTTTATATAGTTCATTTAACATTTTATCTTGAAGATCAACAATAATATATCCTTGAGGTTTACGCACAACTAATTTATTAGTTTCTAAATATTTCATGCCTTCACTTATAACATTAAAAGGTAATGCTAGATTTTTTGATAAATCATTTATTTTTACATCTTTGCTATATTTTGATAAAAAAACTAAATATAGATATATTTTTAAATAATCACCAGGTAAAGTATTTAAGTATTCAGAAAAAAATATATCTGGGATTTCTGTATTATTAAATAAGATATTTTTCTCATTTTGTTCTAATTTCATAATAAATTCAATTCCTTTCCAAAGGTGTATAATAGGCTTAAAGAATAATAAATTAAATTCATGCCATCTCCTTAAAAATTTCTATTTGCATTATATAACTTTTTGAGTATTTTTGCAATCAAATTCTACATTTTTTTCATAAATAATAATTTTTTGTTTTAAGCAATATTTAAAAACATATGAAATTACATACAAAATATTTTCACCATTAATTCCAACAATACTAAAAATAAAAACAGGAAAAAATAAAATAATAAATAAAAATATTTTAATATTTAAAGTTACAAAATTAAGACTTAAAATTATCCATAAAAATATTGCCCAAACAATATCTAAGAGAATTGATGAATATTCAATAATGCCTAATATTTTTGAATTAAAATTATAATTTTGTGGAAATATAAATTTCATAAATCACACTCCTTATAGTAAATATTTTTGTATTATTTTCGTATTCCACCAAAATTTGCTGGAGTATTTGTAGATATTCCAGAACCCATCATAAATTCTCTAACAAAAGAGTTAGCTTTAATTAAGGCATATATACCACCAATATAAATAAATTTAGTAAGTAAATTGTTCGCTGTATAATCTATAGAAAATAATAATAACAAAACAATAGAAACAATAATTTGAATAAATAATAAAGAAAAAAGATTTTTATACCATAATTTAAAGAACCAAGATGTATTTTCTAAACACAAAGATAAAATTGCAAAAGGTGAAAGTAAAATAAAAATCTTAACCATTATATATCTTAAAGCATATGCAGTAACAAGGTTTAAAAGTGATATTGTCATTGTACTTTTTATTAAACCATCAATAGAAAAAATGTTTAAATTATCATCATTTACTTTTAAATTATTATTTATATTATTAATTAAATTTGAAAAACAAATATTTTGTTTAAACAAATCTTCACCAATACTCTTAATTATCTCTGAAATATATGAATTAATATCTAAAACTTGTTCAATTAAAAAATAAGAACAATTCATACAAATACCGTAAATTACTAATTTAAGAAAAAATTGTACAGGATTTTCAATTTTTGAATATGTGAAATTAGAAGATAAATATTTTACTGCAAAATATAGAATAAAACCAATTAACAAAGAATTTGAAATAAGTAATATTCCATTTGAAGCAGATGTACCAAAAATTTTACCAAAATATTTATCACTTAAAATATCTGAATTGATAAATGTAAGTTCATCAAGTATATCATATAAATTTGTGTCAATTGATGAAAACAAATTATGAAAAATTGTATTAATTGTTTCAATAATTAAAGAACTAATATTTGAACTGTTTTCCATTAGTAAATTTGTTCCCTCCTAGTAAAAATTATATCAAAGATTCAATAGCAGACAATATTAGGTCAATTGCTAAGATAAATCCATATGAAAAAAGAGATGTTCTGATAATTTTTTTTCCCATTCTAATTCTTTCTTCATCACCAAAACTAAATTTTTTCATAAATACACCTGTACCTACAGCTACAGCTGCAGCAGGAGTTGCAAGTTTAATAATCCAATCTTCAATATTTTTAAAAGCACCATCAAGTTTAGATATTAATTTTGGGGTACTTGCAAAACAATTTCCACTAAAACAAAAAATAAAACATAAAGAAAACAATAAAATAAATATATAAAAAAATAATATTTTTTTATTCAATATAACCTCCAATCTGTTACTAAAAAGTAACTAAAAATTATTCTAAAAAATATGGAAATAAATTTAATTTTTTTGGTTTCATGATTTTATTTCCATCAGATAAAAAAGCAAGAGCAGTAAAAGTTTCTAAATTTTGTGTAAAAAAATTAGTATCATAAACATAATCATTTTGAGTATAAATATTAAGGCTTTCAGAAACACTAGAATTTTTAGATTTAAAACCATGTGTAAAATAATTATATTTTGTTTCTTTTGCATTTTCAGATATATTTTGTGAAGTTTTGATTTTATCTTCTTTTCCAAGTTGTTTTTGTGCTTCTTCAATAGTAAAAATATCATCTGTTCTAAACCAAATTTTGTTTATTAAATTTTGACATATAACTTTTACAGAAGTATCATCTTTTAAGGTGTTTTTTAGTGATGAATAGCTTTGTGTACTAACAATATTTATGCATTTAGCTTCTCTACTTAGAGAGAAAAAGTCACTATCTGTTTTGGTAACATATTCTGCATATTCATCACAAATAAATACAGTGGTTTTAGGATTTCCCTTTGCTAAAGCCATCATAACATCTGTTTGAAAATCAAGTTTTAAATATGCAGAAATAATTTTTGATAAATTTTTATATTCTGTAATATTCATATTTAAAACAACAATTTTGCCATTATTTAAAACACTGTTAAAACCCTTAAAGTTTAGTTCTTCTTTAGAAGGACTAAAAGTTCTGCTAACTTCATAATCTGATATAAATGTATTTGTAATTCTTGTAATTTCAGATTTTAATATTCCAAGTGTTCTTGAGTCTAATTTTTCATATTCTCTTTGAAAAAATTCTAATGCAGAATTTAAGTCATAAATTTGCTTTTTAGACAATTTGCCTTGTAAAAACATTTCTCTTAAGTCTGATATTTTTTCTTTATAATAGTTTTCATCAACTACAATTTTATGAATTTCTTTAAATGTAACATATCCATTATTATACATTCGACACAATTTTATTGCTTCAGCTAAAACTTGTTCAGCTTTATCTAACCAATAGCTTTCAGAATTATTTTCTGAAAATAATGTTAAAATAGTTTTTAGTCGATTAGCAATTACTGTAGGTTTCAAATTTGGTTTGTGTAAAGGATTATATTTGATCTTTCCTCCAAGTTCAATTACTAAAACATCTTTTAAAATTCCATATTTTTTTGCATATTCTTTTACTTGATTATAATAGTTTCCTTTAACATCTAAAATTAACATACCTATTTTTTTATCAGGATTTAAACTATTATATTTTAAAAATTGATTAGTAAAAGGATACATTGCTGAGCTTGTTTTTCCAGAGCCGATTGTTCCTGTAATAAGAAAATTTTGATAAAGACCAGATTCAGGTAAATATATATTTTCATTTTGAGATTTATCATATCCAATAAGCAAATTTAATTTATTTGATATTTCATTATCTTTTTTAGGTTTTGAAGAGTGCTTATTATATAATTTATAAAAATATACAAATATATTATTTGCATATAAGATATTTGAAAAAAGAAAAATAATCATATATGTTTTTTTTAAAATATCCCATTTATCTGGATATCTTTCTGCAATATCAAAAGGTTCAAGACCATATGTTATTATAACATGATTTGATGTGTATAATGGATATAAAATTTGACTAATAATTAAAATTGAAATATTTAAAAAAATGATTATAAATGATATTCTAAAAAATAGTTTTATTTGAATTTTCTTGCTCCTTTCCGTTTTTCTAAAAGTTTTTTCTTGATTTTTAATTTAGAACCTTGTTCTTGAAAAAATATTTTTGTTTCAAAAAAATTGTAGATTGTATAAATTAAGAAAAAAATATTAATAATAAATGATATAAAAAATAAATTGATTAAATTATTTATGTTACTCACCACCTTGCAATTTTATATATAATACTACTTTTTTTTCGTTTTGTCTAGACTTTTTTGAAAATTCGTGGTAAAATTTTTATGTGGACGTTACTAGTCAGCCTAAAAGTAAATAAAGTCTAAATATGTATATGGAATTATTTTTACATACTTTGCAGTCGCAATTTCCATATTAAAAATAAATATAATGAAAATTGCTCCAATCGCACTCATTTCATTCGTTTGATCGCTTACGCAGTATTAAAAAATAATTCCATATACATATTTTGCTAATAAATTTAAAAAGGCTGACTAGTAATATGTGGACAAATATTAATTTGTCAGAAAGGAGAATTTATGGAATTTAAAAAAGAAACTCTTATTGGTGATATATTAGAAAAAGCACCTGAAAAGGCAGATATTTTATTAGAGGCAGGAATGCATTGTTTAAGTTGCCCAGCTTCTCAAATGGAATCTTTAGAAGAAGCTTGTGAAGTTCATGGAATTGATGTTGAAGATCTTTTAAAAGAATTGAATAAATAAATAGTAACACAGGGAAGTGATAGATATGAAAATATATAGACAAAATGAAACAACAAAGCTTGCTGAAATACTAAAAAATGATGGCGTAATTAGTGTACCTACTGACACTGTATATGGATTATGTGCAAGAATATGTTCAAAAAAAGCATATGATAATTTGATAAAGATTAAAAATAGACCTTATAACAAACCACTTCCTGTAATGTGTGCTGATGAAGAACAAATAAAAAGTATTGCTATAGTAAATGAAAAGGCAGAGCTTTTAATTAGTAATTTTATGCCAGGTCCTATTACTGTAATTTTGCCCAAAAAGCCCGAAGTTTCTGATTATATTACAAATGGAAAAAATACAATTGCAATCAGAATGGCAACATCAAAATGTATAGAAGAATTAATAAGAAAAACAGAGTGCCCAATATTTATGAGTAGTGCCAATCAAAGTGGTGAACCTGCATGTACCTCATTATATGAAATTGAAAAATCATGTCCTACATTAGATGGAATTATGGAAGGTGAAGTTTTCTTTGGAAAAAGTAGCACTATTGTTGATTGTACATCTGACAATATAAAAATTTTAAGAGAAGGTCCAATTTTGTTAAAACAAATTCTTGAAATAATAGAAAAATAAATTGACAAATTGAAAAAAAAGAGGTATTATATTAACATAAAAAAAGAGAAGACAGGAAAGGAGATAACAATGGTAAAATTAAAATTAAAAGATGGAAATATTAAAGAGGTTGAAAGTGGAAAAACCGTATATGAAATTGCCAAAAGTATAAGTGAAGGGTTGGCTAGAAATGCAACATGTGCAAGTGTTGATGGAAAAGTTGTTGATTTAAGATATATTGTAAATAATGATTGTGAATTTGTTATACATACATTTGAAAGTGATTTAGAAGGGAAAAAGGCATATTGGCATACAACATCACATATAATGGCTCAAGCAATAAAAAGAATAAATCCTGAAATTAAGCTTGCAATAGGTCCAGCTATAGATGATGGATTTTATTATGATTTTGATGTAGAAAAGCATTTTTCAGATGAAGATAAAGAGAAAATCGAAACAGAAATGAAGAAAATAATTAAGGAAGATTTGCCAATTGAAAGATTTACTTTATCAAGAAAAGAAGCAATAAAATTAATGGAAGAAAAAGGCGAGATATATAAAATTGAATTAATAAAAGAATTACCAGATGGTGAAGAAATATCTTTCTATAAACAAGGAGAATTTGTTGACTTATGTGCTGGCCCACATTTAATGAGTACAGGAAAAGTAAAAGCTATAAAAATCTTATCATCTTCAGGAGCATATTGGAGAGGTGATGAGAAAAATAAAATGTTGCAAAGAATTTATGCTATATCATACCCAAAAGCAAGTCAATTAGAAGAATATTTGCATTTATTAGAAGAGGCTAAAAAAAGAGATCATAAAAAATTAGGAAAAGAATTAGGATTATTTATGATGTCACCTGAAGGTCCTGGGTTCCCATTTTTCTTACCTAAAGGAATGGTTGTAAGAAATATTTTGGAGGATTTTTGGAGAAAAATACATAGAGAAAATGGATATGTTGAAATAAAAACTCCAATGATTTTAAATGAAGAATTATGGCATAGATCTGGACATTGGGATCATTATAAAGAAAATATGTATACAACAAAAATTGATGATACTGATTATGGAATAAAACCAATGAATTGCCCAGGTGGAATGTTAGTTTATAAAAATGATTTGCATTCATATAAAGAATTACCAATAAGAGCAGGAGAATTAGGTTTAGTTCATAGACATGAAAAATCTGGTGAATTAAATGGATTATTTAGAGTAAGATGTTTTACACAAGATGATGCACATATATTCTGTATGCCTGAACAAATTGAAAAAGAAGTTTCTGATTTGATAAAATTAATTAATAAAATCTATAAAGAAACTTTTGGATTTGATTATACTATTGAATTATCTACAAGACCAGATGATTCTATGGGATCAGATGAGTTATGGGAACTTGCAGAATCAACACTTAAAAAAGTTCTTGTTGATTTAAATATGCCATATGAATTAAATGAAGGTGATGGTGCATTTTACGGACCTAAAATAGATTTCCATATTAAAGATTGTTTAGGAAGAGATTGGCAATGTGGAACTATTCAACTTGATTTCCAAATGCCAGAAAGGTTTGACTTAACATATATTGGAGAAGATGGTGAAAAACATAGACCTGTAATGCTTCATAGGGTTATTTTTGGAAGTATAGAAAGATTTATTGGTATTTTAATTGAACATTATGCAGGTGCTTTCCCAACATGGCTTGCACCAGTACAAGTAAAAGTTTTAAATATTACTGATAAACAAAGTAATTATGCTGAAAAAATAGTTGAACAATTAAAATCTAAAGATGTACGTGTTGAATTTGATGATAGAAATGAAAAAATTGGTTACAAAATTCGTGAAGCACAATTGCAAAAAATACCTTATATGTTAATCATTGGTGATAAAGAAGTTGAATCAAATTCTGTTGGAGTTCGTTCAAGAACTGATGGTGACTTAGGTGCTATGAAATTAGATGAATTTGTTGAAAAATATATAAAATAATTATAAGAGGAAATGCTTAATTGTATTTCCTCTTAAATATTTTACAATAAATCATAGTCAAAAAAATTCAAGAAAATATTGTAATTTTAGAAATAATATAGTAAAATAATAGCATAAGAAAAAGAAAGGGATTTTAAATATGGTTTTAGGAATAGTAGCAGAATATAACCCATTTCATAATGGGCATTTATATCACCTATTAAAATCAAAAGAAAAATCAAAAGCAGACAAAGTAATAGCCATAATTGGCGGAAACTTTACGCAAAGAGGAGAAACATCAATAATAGACAAATGGTCAAAAGCTGAAATGGCAATAAAAAATGGAGCAGATTTAGTAATAGAATTGCCAACAATATATTCTGTATCAAGTGCAGAAAATTTTGCAGATGGAGCAATAAAAATTTTAAATTCATTAAAAATTGTTGATACAATATCTTTTGGCACAGAAACACAAGATTTAAATAAATTAAATATTGTTGCAAATATTTTATATAATGAACCAAAAGAATATAAGGATTTTTTACAAGAAAGTTTACAAAATGGAAAATCATATCCAAGATCAAGAGAAGAAGCTATTTTAAAATATCTAAATGATAAATCATATTCTACAATAATTTCATCACCAAATAATATATTAGGAATTGAATATTTAAAAGCTATAAAAAAACATAGAGCTAAAATAAATCCAATATGTATAAAAAGAAAAGATGCTGGACATTTAACATTAGATTATACTGGAAAAATTGCAAGTGCAACAGCAATAAGAGAAATGATAAGATATAATAAAATGAAAGAGGTTAAAAATACAACAACACCAGCATCATACACAATATTAACAGAAGAAATGAAAAATGGGCATTTTATATATGATATTTCACAATTTGAAAATATAATGTTATATAATTTAAGAAATATGAGTATACAAGAAATTGCAAATATGCCAGATGTGACAGAAGGAATGGAACATTTAATAAAAAAAGCTGCAAATTCATGTAATACAATTGATGAATTTGTTAATATTGTGTCATCAAAAAGATATACAAATACAAGAATAAAAAGGATATTGATTTACTCATTATTAAAAATAACTAAAAAAGATATGGCAATATCAAAAAAATATAATCCATATATTAGAGTACTTGGATTTAATCAAAAAGGAAAAGAAATGATATCAGAAATTAAAAAGAAAAATCCAAAAGCAAATGTTGTAACATCAGTTAAAAAATTTATGGATAATAATACAAATAAAAATTTAAAAATAATGATGGAAAAAGATATACTTGCAACTAATATATATACATTAGGATATGGAAAAGATTCATGGAGTAATTTAGATTATACAAAAAAAATGGTTACTAATCATCATTAAATTAAACCTATTTCATTCGTTTAGTCGCTTACGCAGTATTTCAAAAATAATCTCATACACATATTTAGAAAATAAATTTAAAATGGTTTGAATAGGAAAAAATAGTAAAATAAAAGGAGTAATTTATGGAAAGAGTTGATAAAACAAATTATTATTTAGATATTGCAGAAACAATAGCAGAACGTGGTACATGCTTAAGAAATAATTATGGTAGTGTAATTGTAAAAAATGACGAAATAATATCTACAGGATATTCGGGAGCTCCAAGAGGAAGAAAAAATTGTATAAATTTAGGGTATTGTGTAAGAAAAAAATATACAGAATTAAGTGGTGCCGGTTATGAATTATGCAGGTCTGTACATAGTGAACAAAATGCGATAATTAGTGCAAATAGAAGAGATATGATGGGTGCAACTTTATATTTAGTTGGAGTTAATAAAAGAAATGGACAATATGTAACAGATAATTATCCATGTACTCTATGTAAAAGAATGATAATAAATTCAGGTATTGAAACAGTTGTAATGAGAGATACAAAAAAGGAATATCGAAAAGAAAATGTAGAAAAATGGATAGAAAATGATGATACATTAAAATAAGATAAAATTTTGGAGGAACAATTATGTATGAAGAAAAAATAAAACCTATATTGAAAGATGTAGAAAATAAAGATTTAGAAATTGCAGGTGGAAGTGTTATTGGTATAGTACTTGCAACAGTTAATTCATTAATTATATATATTGCAAATTTAACAATTGGAAAAAAGAAATATGAAGATGTTCAAACAAGAATACAAGATATAATAAAAGAAACTGAAGTATTGAAGAAAACTAGTTTAGCTGTTATTGATGCAGATAAAGAGGTTTTAAGTGAATTGCTAAATTTATATAAATTAAAAAAAGAAAGTCCAGAACAATATTGGCAAATGTGTATAAAAGCTGTAGAATTTTGTTTAAATGTGCTTGAACTTGCATTTGAAACTTTGAAAATATCAGATGAAATAAGCAAGATTGGAAACAAAATGCTTTCAAGTGATTTTAAAATTTGTAAATATTATTCATATGCTTCTATTCAAGCAGCAATTGTAAATGTAGAAATAAATTTAAGTGGAATTGAAGATGAAAAATATAAAATAAGTGTTAAAAATAAATGTGATGAAATATTAGAATTATCAAAAAAATATTTATAGTTTATAAATTAATATTATATTATTTTTTAATACCTTGCAGTCGCAATTTCCATTTTTAAATTTTTATAATATGAAAATTGCTCCAATCGCACTTGCTAAAGCTCGTTTGATCGCTTACGCGGTATTAAAAAACAATATAATATTAATTCTTATAAAAATATAGAAAGGATTTTGTATGGAAATATTAGAGGGAAAAATTGTTGCAGAAAATATAAAAAAAGATTTTGAAGATAAAATAAGAATTTTAAATGAAAAAGGAATAATACCACATATTGCTGTTCTTGGAATATGTGGAGATGATGCAAGTAGAACATATATAAAAAGAATTGAAAAAAATTGTGAAAAATATGGAATAGAGTTTACTTTAAAAATGGCAGAAACAGAAAAAGAATTTAAGCAAAATTTTGAGCAAATAAAAAATGATGATAAAATAACTGGAATAATGTTTCAACAGCCATTACCAAAAAATATTTCTGATTTAATTGATGAAATCCCACCTGAAAAAGATGTTGAAGGTATTGGAATAAATAATATGGGAAAACTTTTTGTTCAAAAAAAAGATGCATTAATTCCATGTACAAGTAAAGCTGTGATAGAAGTATTAGATTATTATAAAATCAATATTACTGGAAAAAAAGTTGTTGTGGTTGGAAGAAGTAATATTGTTGGAAAACCACTTATTCCACAACTTCTTGCAAAAAATGCAACAGTAACAATATGCCATTCTAAAACTGAAAATTTAAAAGAACATACTTTAATGGCAGATGTTATTATTATGGCAATAGGAAAACCAAACTTTTTGAAAAAAGACTATATAAAAGATGGTGCGATTCTGATTGATGTTGGAATAAATTTTTATAATGGAAAAATGGTTGGAGATATTGATTTTGAAGATATAAAAAATAAAGCATCAAAATGCACACCTGTGCCAGGAGGAATTGGTGTTGTAACAAATAGTTTACTAATTCAAAATATTATTAAATCATGTGAATTACAACTAAAATAAAGGAAAGAAAAAATGATTGCAGAAGTTATAATAGATAGTAAAGCTAAAACACTTAATAGAAAATTTGATTATAAAATTCCAAAAGATTTAGAAGATGTAATATGTGTTGGAAGTAGGGTACTTGTGCCTTTTGCTAGAATGAAATCTTTGGAACAAGGTTATGTTATAAAAATAAAAAATAGTTCTAATTTTGATGTAAAAGAAATTGCAGGACTTGATGAAAACTTAAGTAAAGAAAAAATGGATTTAGCAAGATGGATGGCAAGAAAATATTTTTGCAATTTATCAGAGTGCATAAAACTTATGATAACACCAGGAAATAGGAGCAAAGAAAAACGTGTTTTAGATAAAAAGATGAATTTTATATATTTAAATATAGATAAACAAGAAATAAATTTTGAAGATATTAGAGGAGAAAAACAGAAAAAAGCATTAGAATTTGTAATGAAAAATGAAGGTATGACAATACCTGAAATAATGGAATTTACTGGTGTACAAAGAGCATCTATAGATGCTCTTATAAAAAAAGGGTATTTGAAAATTTGCAAGCAAAAAATAGAAAGAAATCCACTTGAATGTAAAAATGCTATTCATAGTGAAAATTTAAAATTAACAGATGAGCAAAAATATGCTTTTGATAAAATAAGTGATGCTATAGACAAAAAAAGATTTGAACAATTTTTAATATATGGTGTAACAGGTTCTGGAAAAACAGAAGTATATATGCAATTAATTCAAAAAGTTGTGGAAAAAGATGAAACTGCAATTTTACTTGTGCCTGAAATTTCTCTTACACCACAGATGTTAGAAAGATTTATTGGCAGATTTGGAAAAGAAAAATTGGCTGTTTTACATAGCAAATTATCAATTGGTGAAAGACATGATGAGTGGATTAAAATTAAAGAAAAAAGAGCAAAAATAGTAATAGGTGCAAGATCTGCAATTTTTGCACCAGTAGAAAATATAGGGATAATAATTATTGATGAGGAACATGATTCATCATATAAATCTGAATCAAGTCCGAGATATAATGCAAAAGAAATTGCTGTAGAAATTTCAAGACAAAATAAAAATGCATTAGTTCTTGGAAGTGCGACACCTGATATAAATACATTTTATAAAACTCAAAAAGGTGAAATAACATTATTAGAATTAAGAAAAAGAGCAAATAATTCAGCACTTCCAAATGTAGAAATTGTAGATTTGAAAAATGAACTTGCAATTGGAAATAAATCAATGCTAAGCCAATCATTATATAATTCAATAGAACAAAATTTAAAAAATAAAAGACAAACTATATTATTTTTAAATAGAAGAGGCTTTTCAACTTTTATAATGTGCAGAGAATGTGGATATACTTTAAAATGTCCTAATTGTAATATAAGTTTAACATATCATAGTTTTGAAAAAAAATTAAAATGTCATTATTGTGGTCATGAAGAATTGCCTGTGAAAATTTGCCCTAATTGTAATAGTGAAAAAATAAGATATTTTGGAACAGGAACTCAAAAATTAGAACAAGAAGTTCATAAATTATTTCCAAATGCAAGTACAATTAGAATGGATGTAGATACAGTAACTAAAAAAAATTCACATGAAGAGATTTTAAATAAATTTAAAAATGAAAATATTGATATTTTAATAGGAACACAAATGGTAGTTAAAGGTCATCATTTTCCAAATGTTACATTAGTTGGTGTTATAGCTGCAGATGGTTCATTAAATATTGATGATTATAGAGCAAATGAAAGGACATTTCAAATATTAACTCAAGTTGCAGGACGTGCAGGAAGAGAAAATTTAGAAGGAAAAGTAATTATCCAAACATATAATCCAGACAATTTTAGTATAGAATTTTCTAAACAACAAAATTATGATTTATTTTATAATACTGAAATAGAATTAAGAAAACAGTTGAATTATCCGCCATTTTGCGATATAATAGTATTTGGATTTTCTGGAACAATAGAAAAAGAGGTAATTGAACTTAGCAAGTTTATGCAAAATATATTGAAGAGAAATTTAGAAGCATATGGTATATCTGTATTTAAACCAATGCCTGCTCCAATAGACAAAATAAATACCAAATTTAGATGGAGAATTATTGCAAAAGGACAAGTTTCAGATGATTCAATAATAATTATAAATAAATCTTTAAAAAAGATTTATGAATTAAATAAATTTAAAAATACAAATATTTCTGTGGATATTAATCCAAATAATATGTATTAAATTATGCAAGGAAGGAATGAAAAAAATGGCATTAAGACAAATTAGAGGAAGCGAAGATGAAATTTTAAGAAAAAAATCAAGAGATGTAGAAATAGATGATATAACAGGTGAAAAAATACAAACATTAATAGATGATATGATAGAAACAATGCATAATTATAATGGTGTTGGACTTGCTGCAGTACAAGTTGGGACATTGAAAAAAGTTATTGTAATAGATGTTGAAGATGGTGACATATATGTCATAATAAACCCTAAAATTTTAAAAACAAAAGGTGAAAAAGAATGTGAAGAAGGATGCTTGAGTTTTCCAAATCAGTTTGGAAAAGTTATAAGACCAACAGAAGTTTTAGTGGAGTTCTATAATAGAAATGGAAAAAAAATAAAATTAAAGGCAAAAGATTTACTTGCACAAGCAATATGTCATGAATGTGATCATTTAGAAGGTATATTGTTTGTAGATCAAGTATTGCCAGGTACTTTAGAATATGTAACACCTGAAGATTAAAAAGAAAGGTTTTGATATAATGAGAATTTTATTTATGGGAACACCAGATTTTGCAAAAAAATCATTAGAAGAAATTTATAATGCAGGTTATGAAATAATTGGAGTTGTGACTAATCCTGATAAACCAAAAGGTAGAGGAATGAAAATGATACCATCACCAGTTAAAGAATTTGCAATAGAAAAAAATCTTGATGTATATCAACCTATAAAAATAAAAGGAAATATGCAATTTATAGAAGAAATAAAAAATCTAAATCCTGATGTTATATGTGTTGTGGCATATGGAAAAATTTTGCCAAAAGAAATTTTAGATATTCCTGAAAAAGGATGTATAAATGTACATGGCTCTTTGCTACCAAAATATAGAGGTGCAGCACCTATACAATGGGCAGTACTAAATGGTGATAAAATAACAGGTATAACAACAATGTTTATGGATATTGGTATGGATACAGGTGATATGATTTTAAAAAAGAAAGTTGAAATTGGAGAAGATGAAACAACAGGTGAGTTATGGGAAAGATTAGCTGATTTAGGTGGAAAAGCTTTGGTTCAAACACTTGAATTAATAGAAAAAGGAAATGCAAAAAGAATAAAGCAAAGTGATGATTTTTCAATGGCTCCAATGCTTGACAAAAAAATGGCTAAAATAGATTTTAAAAAACAAAATAGTACACAAATAAAAAATCTTGTAAGAGGCTTAAATCCAATAATAGGAGCATATTGTTATATTTCAGGAAAAAAGGTGAAGTTCTGGAAGGTTCAAAAACATACAAATATTGAAAATATGATTTCTGGAACTGTTATAGAATCTGACCCTAAAAAAGGCTTATTTATTAAAACTATGGATGGTATGATTGAGGTTTTGGAAATTCAGGGTGAAAATGCAAAAAAAATGCCAATTTCAGATTTTTTGAGAGGAAATCATATTGAAAAAGGCTGTGTTTGTGAATAGATACATTGACAAAAAGACTAAATAGTTGTAAAATATAGGGCATAAAGGAGGATTTATGCAAAATAATAATAGAAAGATTTTTGATAGTTTATTATCAAGAACAAAAGTATATATTGTATTAATATTTATATTATTATGTGTAATATGTATATTAAGACCATTTATGATAATACCGTCAATCATATTATTTATAGTGATTTTAGGATATACATATTTTGCAAACAATAAAAGAAAAAGCGAAATATCTCAGCATCTTCAAGATTTAACTTTAAATGTTAATGCAACTGCAAAAAATAGTTTAATACATTCACCTTTTCCATTAATTATAATTGAAACAGATGGGAATATAATATGGAGAAGTACAAAATTTGTATCTGAATTTGCAAATGTTGATATAAATATGTATATAAGTGATTTATTAGAAAAAATAAATAAGAAAATCGAAGAACAAGAAGAAAAAGACAAATCTATAAAAGAAAAAATAAAAATAGGTTCAAGTGAATATAAGGTTTTAGGTGAATTTGTAAAATCAGGAAAAAATGATAGAAAAAAACAATCTAATAAATATATGATGATATTATATTTCGTTGATGAAACTGAAAAAAGAAAACTTGAAAAAGCATGTGTTGATTCTAAAAGTTGTGTTGGAATAATTATGGTTGATAATTATGAAGAAACAATGTTACAAATTGATACAGAACAAAGACCACAAGTAACGGCTGAAATAGAAAAAGCAATTTATGAGTGGGCAAATAAAATTGAAGGAATAATAATAAAATCTGATAGAGATAGATTTATATATGTGTTTGAACATAGATATTTAGAAAATATCAAAGAAGAAAAATTCAGTATTTTAGATACTATAAAAGAAATAAATGTAAATAGCAAGGTTCAAATAACAGTTAGTATTGCTCTTTCAGATGATGGTGAAACTGATAGAGAAAAATATAAATCTGCACAAGGTGTGATGGATGTAGTTCTTGGTAGAGGTGGAGATCAAGCTGCGATAATTGAAGATGGTAAATATCAATTTTTTGGTGGAAGAATAACAGAAGTTGAAAAAAGGACAAAAGTTAAAGCAAGAATTGTTGCACATGCATTAGAAGAACTTATATCTGAAACAGATAAAATTATGATAATGGGTCATAAAAATCCAGATATTGATGCATTAGGTTCAGCTTTGGGATTATATAGATTGGCAAAAAGCCTAAACAAAGAAGTTTATATTATTGCATCAAATGAGGGAATGGCATTAAAATCTATTTTAGAAAGTTTGTCAGAAGATGAACAATATAAAAATGTAATTATAAATAAAGAAATAGCAGAAAATAAAATTGATTCAGAAACATTATTAATTGTTGTTGATACTCATAAAGTAAATTATGTTGAAGAACCAAGTTTACTTGAGAAAACAAGTAAAATAGCAATTATTGATCATCATAGAAGAAGTACAGATTTTATAAAAGAAAGTATATTAACATTTCATGAATCATATGCATCATCTGCATGTGAACTTGTAACTGAACTTTTACAATATACTGAAGTTAGACCAAAATTAACTATATTAGAAGCAGAAGCTCTATATGCTGGAATTATGATGGATACTAAAAATTTCACATTTAAAACAGGTGTACGAACTTTTGAAGCTGCAGCATATTTAAGAAGATATGGTGTAGATATAATAAGAGTTAAAAAATGGTTCCAAAATGATTTAGAAACATTTAAAAAAATTGTTCAAATTATTGATGATACAGAAATTTATAAAGATATAATAGGTATTTCTACATATCAAAATGATGATAAAGATGGTGGAGTAATTTGCGCAAAAGCTGCAGATGAATTATTAACAATAGGTAATATTACAGCATCTTTTGTAATTGGAAATGCTGGAAATGTTATTACAATAAGTGGACGTTCAATTGGAGATGTTAATGTACAAATCATATTAGAAAAAATGGGTGGCGGAGGTCATAGTACAGTCGCAGGTGCTCAAATAGAAGATAAAACTATAGATGAAGTTAAACAAGATTTGTTAGAAAAAATTGATGAATATTATAATCAGGTAGAATCTTAATATAGGGCAAGAGAAAGGTTCTCTTGCTTATTTTGTAGGAAAGAAGTGAATATTATGAAAGTTATTTTAAAAGAAAATGTAAAATCAATAGGCAAAAAAGATGAAATTGTTAATGTTTCAGATGGATATGCAAGAAACTTTTTATTTGTAAAAAATTTAGCAGTTGAAGCAACTCCAGGAAATTTATCAATGCTTAAAACTAAAAAAGATGCTCAAAATTATAAAAAAGGTCAAGAAAAACAAGAGGCACAAAAAATTGCTGAAGAACTTGGAAAAATGAAATTAGTTTTTAAAGTAAAAACAGGAGAAAATGGTAAAGTTTTTGGAGGAGTATCTAGTAAAGAGATTGCAGAAAAACTTGAAAAAGATTTTAAAATCAAAGTCGATAAAAAGAAAATTGAGTTAAAAGAAACAATAAAAGTTTTGGGAATTACAAATGTTGAAATTAAATTATATGAAGGTGTTGTTGGAATTTTAAAAGTTCAAGTTGTTTCTGAAAAATAATTTTAGGAAGGAATGTGAGTAAAATGGATATTGGCAAAATTCCACCACATGATTTAGAAGCTGAACAAGCTGTTATTGGTAGTATGCTTACAGACAAAGATGCTGTTATGCGTGCAATTGAATTACTAGATTTAGAAAGTTTTTATAGAGATGATAACAAGGCTGTATTTGAGGCAATAAGTAATTTATATGCAAGATCAGAACCTGTTGATTTAATAACTGTAAAAGATGAATTAACATCAATGGGACTTTTTGAAAAAGTTGGAGGAATGGAATATTTGGCATTATTGCCAGATAAAGTTCCTACTACTGCAAATGTTGAAAAATATATAAATATTGTAAAAGAAAAAGCAACACTTCGTAGCTTAATAAAAACTGCAAATGAAATTATAGAACTAGGGTATAATCCTACTGAAGATGTTGAAGATATAATGAATAATGCTGAAAAAAAGATTTTTGATATTATTCAAAATAAAAATAAAAGTGATTTTACACCAATAAAAGATGTTTTAATAGAAAGTTTTAATAAATTAGAAGAACTATATAATAGGAAAACTAGAATAACAGGATTGCCAACAGGTTTTACCGATTTAGATTATCAAACTGCAGGTCTTCATGGTTCTGATTTGATTTTAGTTGCTGCACGTCCTGCTATGGGTAAATCAGCATTTGCATTAAATATTGCATCAAATGTTGCAATAAAAGCAGGTGTTCCTGTTGCTATATTTAATTTAGAAATGTCAAAAGAACAATTGGTAAACAGGATTTTAAGTAGTGAGGCTATGGTTGATAGTAATAAAATTAGAACAGGTAAATTAGAAGAAGAAGATTGGAATAAACTTGCAGGTGTTGTAGGCACTCTTTCTGATGCAAAAATATATATTGATGATACTCCAGGTATTTCTGTAATGGAAATTCGTACTAAATGTAGAAAATTAAAAATGGAAAAAGATATTGGACTAATTGTAATTGACTATTTACAATTAATTCAAGGAAGTAGCAAAAGAAAAACAAGTCGTGAACAAGAAATTGCAGAAATTAGTAGATCTTTAAAAATTTTGGCTAAAGAACTTAATGTACCAGTTATTGCTTTATCACAGCTTTCTCGTGCTGTTGAACAAAGACCTGATCATAGGCCAATGCTTTCAGACTTACGTGAATCTGGTTCAATTGAGCAAGATGCTGATATTGTTATGTTTTTGTATAGAGATGATTATTATAATAAAGATAGTGAAGAAAAAGATATATCTGAGGTTATTATTGCAAAACATAGAGGTGGTTCAACAAATACAGTTAAATTGCTGTGGATGGGAACATATACAAAATTTGCAAATTTAGCTCGAGGATATGAAGAAGACTAAATATTATTTGTTATCCCAAATACCTATATTGCTTACGCAGTATTAAAAAAATAACACAATATAGATATTTAGATAATAAAAAGATAGGTGATAATGTGATTAATAAGGTTTTTGAAACAATTACAAAATTTAAATTAATACAAGATGGAGACAAAATAGTATTAGGTGTATCTGGAGGGCCAGATTCTATTTGTATGTTAGATATTTTAAATCAATTAAAAAATGATAAAATCAAATTTGAC
This sequence comes from uncultured Clostridia bacterium, assembly GCA_934169575.1. Taxonomy (GTDB): domain Bacteria; phylum Bacillota; class Clostridia; order TANB77; family CAG-508; genus CAG-269. The sequence goes on along the minus strand of CAKPOA010000017.1, from coordinate 6,469 downwards.
ATTATTGTTGCACATATTAACCATCAAATTAGAGAAGAGGCTAATCAAGATGAAAAATATGTTCAAAATTATTGTGAAAAAAATAATATTAAATTTTGTGTTCAAAGAATAGATGTAAAAAAATATGCAAATAATAATAAAATAGGATTAGAAGAAGCGGGAAGAAAATTAAGATACATTTTTTTTGATGAAGTCATGAAATTAAATAATGGGAATAAAATTGCTATAGCACATAATAAAAATGACAAGATAGAAACAATTATTATGAATGAAATTAGAGGTTGTGGACTTTCAGGTTTAAAAGGAATTGAACCTATGAGAAACAATCAAATAATTAGACCATTAATTGAATGTGAAAGAATAGAAATTGAAAAATATTGTGAGGAAAATAATTTAAATCCAAGAATTGATAAAACGAATTTTATAAATGATTGTACAAGAAATAAAATTCGAAATATAGTTTTGCCATATGTTGTTAAAGAATTTAACCCTAATATTGTAAAAACATTAGATAGATTATCTGAAGTTGTTTCAGAAACAGAAAATTATCTACAAAAACAAGTTGAGAAAAAATATAATCAATTATTAATTTCTAAAGAAAATGATAAAATAATATTAGATTTAAAAAAATTTAATAGTGAAGATATATTGATAAAAAAAAGAATATTATTATATACAATTTCAGAAATTTTAGGTAATACACAAAATATTGAGAAAATAAATATAGAAGATTTAATCAAGTTATGCCAAAACAATATCGGAAATAAGTATTTGAAGCCAAAGAGTAACATAAAAGTGTTAGTAAACAAAGGAAAAATTTTTTTTGAGCGTTTAAATTAAGTATCCGTAAAAGGTTAGTATTTGTAATAAAAATGACACAAAAAAAAGCTTGCAAATTAAGAATTTGTATGATATATTTCAAATACTAAAAACGGTGAGGAGGAATTTTAAGTGAAAAGTGGAATAAAATCATTAGCAACTTGGTTGATTATTGGAATTGTTCTGGTTGTGTTAATAACATCAATTATGGATAATAGTAATTCTAAAATGACATATTCAGAATTAATTACAAATATAGAAGAGGAAAATGTTGAGAGTATAGAACTAAATTCAGAAGGTAGTACAGCATATGTTGGATTAAAATCTGAAAAATTACAAAAAGAAGTAAATATACCTAGTATAGATAGTTTTATGAATTATTGTGAAGATTATATAAAAGCAGATGCTTTTTCATTAAAAATTAATTCAGAATCTGTATGGGTAGGTATTTTAAAATTAATAATGCCATTTGGTTTGATAATAATTTTCTTAATATTCTGGTTCTTTATGATGAATGGTGTAAATAACCAAGGTGGAAACAAAACAATGACATTTGGAAAAAGTAGAGCTAGACTTGTAAATGATGGTGACAAAAATAAAGTTACTTTTGAAGATGTTGCAGGTGTGGATGAAGAAAAAGAAGAATTAGAAGAAGTTGTAGAATTTTTAAAAAATCCAAAGAAATTTACAGATATGGGTGCAAGAATACCAAAAGGTGTTTTACTTGTTGGTCAACCTGGTACTGGTAAAACATTACTTGCAAAGGCAGTTGCTGGAGAAGCAGGTGTACCATTTTTTATAATAAGTGGATCTGACTTTGTTGAAATGTTTGTTGGTGTTGGTGCATCAAGAGTTAGAGATTTGTTTGAACAAGCAAAAAGAAATGCACCTTGTATAATATTTATAGATGAAATTGATGCTGTTGGTCGTCAAAGAGGAGCTGGACTTGGTGGAGGACATGATGAAAGAGAACAAACATTAAATCAATTATTGGTTGAAATGGATGGATTTGCAGCAAATGAAGGTGTTATTGTACTTGCTGCAACAAATAGACCAGATGTATTAGATAAAGCTTTATTAAGACCTGGTAGATTTGATAGACAAATAGTTGTTGGAGCTCCAGATGTAAAAGCTAGAGAACAAATTTTAGAAGTTCATAGTAGGAAAAAAAGATTAGCAGATGATGTTGATTTAAAAATTATTGCTAAAAATACTTCTGGATTTTCAGGAGCAGATATTGAAAATGTATTAAATGAAGCAGCTTTACTTGCTGCAAGAAGAGATAAAGATGAAATTGGTATGAGAGAAATTGAAGATGCAATGGTAAAAGTAACTATGGGACCAGAGAAAAAGACTAGAGTTAGAAATGAACATGAAAAGAAATTGGTTGCATATCATGAAGCAGGTCATGCAGTTGTTAGTAAATTTTTACCTACACAAGATCCTGTACATGAAATTTCTATTGTTCCAAGAGGAATGGCTGGAGGATATACTATGTATAGACCTACAGAAGACAAATCATTTATTTCACAAACATATATGGAAGAAAGTATTATTTCTTTATTAGGAGGAAGAGTGGCAGAGGCACTTGTTTTACATGATGTTTCAACTGGTGCAAGTAATGATATTGAAAGAGCTACTAAACTTGCTAGATCTATGGTTACAGTATATGGTATGAGCGAAAAACTTGGTACAATTCTTTTTGGTGGAGATCAAGGAGAGGTATTTTTAGGAAGAGATTTAGCTCAAACTAAAACATATTCTGAAGAGACAGCAGCTATTATTGATGAAGAAATTAAAAGAATAATTGATACAGCATATAACACAGCTAAACAAATTTTATCTGAAAATATTGAAAAATTACACATCGTTGCAGGTATACTATTAGAAAAAGAAAAAATCGATGGAGATGAATTTGATAAAGTATTTGAAAGTTAATTTGGTGGGCACTATATGTGCCCTTTTTTAAAAAGAAAAGAGGAATAGATATGAATTATGCAGATATAAAAACAGTTGATGTACAAGATGGAACAGGGGTTAGAGTTTCAATTTATGTAAGTGGTTGCCATTTCCATTGCAAAGGGTGTCACAACCCTGAAGCTTGGGCTTTTGATTATGGGAAAAAATATACTGAAGAAACAGAAAATTACATATTAAGTTTGCTAGATAAAGAATATATTTCTGGTCTTTCTATCCTTGGTGGAGAACCACTTGAACCAGCAAACCAAGAAGTTTTAGCTGGACTTGTTAAAAAAGTTAAAGAAAAGTTTCCCAATAAAACGATTTGGTGTTATACAGGATATAATTTTGAAAAAGATGTTTTAGGCAATATGTATAAAAAATTTGATTTTACACCAAAGTTTTTGAAAAATGTTGACATTATTGTTGATGGTCAGTTTGAAGAAGAAAATAAAATTATTGATTTGCGTTTTAGAGGCTCTACTAATCAGAGAAAAATTGATGTTCAACAAAGTTTGAAAAACAATAAACTTGTCCAATTAGATTTTGGTGATGAAAATAGATATAGTAAAGAATTATTGACAAAGTAAACATAATGTTATAAAATAATAATTAAGTATACATAAAAGAAAGGAGATAGAAAATGGAATTTAAAGAAGAGGTAAAAAAGGATTTAAACAAATATTTTGAGAAATTTGAAAAATATGATAATGAATTAATTCCTGAGATTGAAAACAAAATATCTGCAAACAAAGTTAAGTTTGAAGAATTTGAACAAAAATGGAGTGGAGAAATTTTTCCAACTGATATTCAAGTAAAAGATGATGAAGAAAAAGCATTAAATAATGAAAAAAACAAATTAGATGAACAAAAAGAAAAATTAGAAAATGATGTAAAAAATATTGAAGATGAATTAAAAGGTGAGCTTTATTCAATAAAGGGAAAAATACATTCACGTATGAATGAATTAGTAAGATTTACTCAAAATAAAGAAAATTATATTAGTGAAAAAGAAAAATTAACTAAAGAATTAGAAAATCAACTTGAAGGTATAAAAACTTGGGAAAAAAACGGCGTTAGTGAAAATGATGTATTATATCAAAAACGTAAAAATGAAATAATTCCTAAATTGGAAAATGATATAAATGAATTAAACAAAAAATTAGATGAAAATGCTATAAAAGAAGAATGGAAAAATTTAAAAGAACTAGATACTAAGATAAATGGAATTGTTGTACATGATAAAAAATATATGGTTCCTGAATTAAAAGAATTGTTTGGATTTGAAGAAAAATCAAAAGTTAATGAGGAAACAATAAATGAACAAGAAAATACACCTTCTGAAGAAGACCTAGAAGGTTCTGTAAATAAATTATTTAATAGAGTAAAAAATGTGATTCCGAGAAAACAAAAAACAAATGAAAATGTAGTTAATAATGTTGAGAAAGAAGAAATTGAAAATACAGTTGATAATACTAAAAAAGAAGAAAATGTAGCTAATAATACTGAAAAAGAAAATAAGCCAAAACAAAAACTTCAAATGGTGATTGGAAGAAAAATAAATTTATTAGATGAAAATGGAAATATAAAAATGTCAATAAATTCTAAAGATTATTTTAAATATATAAAAGATAGAGATACTGACATATTAAATGAGAAATTTTCTGAAGTAATAAATGATGATAGCAAAATTTTCAATGTGAAATTAAGAAGTATTGGAATAGATAAACTTGATCCTATTGTTAAATTTGCATTTTTAAATGGACTAAAAAATGAGGTGTTGGATACATATAATGTATTAAAAGTGACTGCAGCAATTGTAAGAGAAGATAAAAATGTAATAAATGAAACATTGCCAATAAAATGGGATAAAAATGATTTATCAAAAGGTGCATTTTTGCCATGGAATAGAAAACAAAGAGATGAAATGGCAAGTTTAGCAGATAAATCAGCTAATATAATGGAAGTAGTTGGAGAATATGAACCTAATCCATTTAAAAGATTTTTTGGACGTATAAAACAACCATTATTAGCAAAAAAAGAAGTTAAACAATTAGAAAGTGGAGAAAAACAACAAGATACAGAAGAAACAAAAAAAGAAGATAAAGAACGAAATAATAAACTGTCAGAAAAAATGAACAATTTTAGAAATAAGCTTAGTGAAAAAGCTCTTAATATCGAAAATAATACATCACATGAATATGATGTTAATAGTCAAGATAAAAATAAAGAAGTAAAAAATCAAGATGAACAAACTGAAGAAGATAATGAGAGAGATAGGTAAAAATTTTGCAAAAACCATTGACACAAGTGGAAAAAAATGATAAAATAGAACCATTATGGAATAACTATAACTAGTATTTCCGTAGTGGTTTTGATTTTTAATAAAAAGTAGGAGGTGAAATTTAAGTGCCAACAATTAATCAATTAGTAAGAAAAGGAAGAAAAACAGGAGTTACAAAATCAACTGCTCCAGCTCTTCAACATGGATATAACTCAAAAAGTAAAAAATTAACAAACAATAGAGCTCCACAAAAAAGAGGAGTATGTACAGTAGTTAAAACTGTAACACCTAAAAAACCAAACTCTGCTTTAAGAAAAGTAGCAAGGGTTAGATTATCAAATGGTTATGAAGTTACTTCATATATCCCAGGAATAGGACACAATTTACAAGAACACAGTGTTGTATTAATAAGGGGTGGAAGAGTAAAAGATTTACCAGGTGTAAGATACCATATTATCAGAGGAACATTAGATACAGCAGGAGTTAAAGACAGAATGCAAGGACGTTCTAAATATGGAGCAAAAAAACCTAAAAAATAGAAAAAAGTAGATTAGTGCTTGTATTCTTACTAAATTAAGGTACTTAAATTTAGAATAGATATAAACACTATGCGGATAGGTATGCCTATCAGAGTAACTTAGATACTTGAATTAAGTATCTCATGAAAGGAGTGAAGAATAGTGCCAAGAAGAGGATTTATAGCAAAAAGAGATGTTTTACCAGATCCAATGTATAATAGCAAAGTTGTTACAAAATTAGTAAACAACATAATGTTAGATGGTAAAAAAGCAGTTGCTCAAAAAATAGTTTATGATGCATTTGATATTATAAAAGAAAAAGAGCAAAAAGAACCATTAGAAGTATTTGAAGCAGCATTAGAAAATATTATGCCTGTTCTAGAGGTAAAAGCAAGAAGAATAGGTGGAGCTACATATCAAGTTCCATTAGAAATTAGACCAGAAAGAAGACAAACTTTAGGTTTAAGATGGCTTGTTTTATATGCTAGAAAAAGACATGAAAAAACTATGGCTGAAAAATTAGCTGGAGAAATTATAGATGCAGTTAATGGAAATGGTGGAGCTTTCAAAAAGAAAGAAGACACACATAAAATGGCTGAAGCTAATAAAGCTTTTGCTCATTATAGATTCTAAAAAATAAATAGAAAAAACTCATAATTGAGGGGAGGAAATATTAAATGGCAGGAAGATTATGTCCATTAGAAAGAACAAGAAATATAGGAATAATGGCTCATATTGATGCAGGAAAAACTACAACAACAGAGAGAATACTTTTCTATACAGGTAAAACACATAAAATTGGAGAAGTACATGAAGGTGCTGCTACAATGGACTGGATGGAACAAGAACAAGAAAGAGGTATTACAATTACATCTGCTGCAACAACATG
>CAKPOA010000016.1 GCA_934169575.1 uncultured Clostridia bacterium | reverse complement strand
TTTCTTTCCTTTGTTTTTCACAATTTTTATCATAAACCCATTTTATCAATTTCAATTATTTCTGTCAATACTTTTTTTCAATTCTTTTTTGCATTTTTTCGCAAACATTTTAAGATAATATATTTGTACTAGCCTTCACTTCTATTTGGAGATTATTTTTTCACATTTTTCTAATGACTTTTCGCATACTCTTACACATTTTTCTAACGACTTTTCTATCTATTTTACCTTTATCTCATACTAATGCCACATCTAAGATCATCATAATTACAAAACCTATTGCAACTCCTATTGTTCCTATATTTGTTAAACCTATGCTCTTTTTCTCACTATCTACTCTATTAAATATTACTTCTGCTGCAGTATTACCATGAACTGCATAGTGCATTTTATTTTGTACAGTCTTAAAAAACTCTCTTGTTTGTTTATTCTTTGCATCATAATCTACACTTGTTGCATAAATATCTAATATTTTTCTCCAAAATACTTTTTCAGATGAACGAATATCTCTAATTTTCTCTAACACTTCTTCAAAATATGTTCCTCCACCATTATTTTTGAATCTTTTCACATTAAGATTATATCCTTTTTTAGATATTCTTTTATTAATTTATTTGCCCATATTCTAAATTGAGTACCTCGAACAGATTTTACACGATATCCTACTGCTATAATTAAATCTAAATTATAAAATTTAGTTTTATAATTTTTACCATCTTTAGCAGTTGTCAAGTTTTCCTTGACAACTGAATTTTCATCTAATTCTTTTTTGTCAAAGATATTTTCTTCCTTATCTCTCATAATCTATTTGCTGTACCTTTCAAGCCCACACTTTTATGCCTATTCCTTATTATTGTTTTCTTCTACAATATATTTAATCTCTTTTAATTTTTCTTCTAATAATTTTTTATCTATCAAATTTAATGTGTATTGTGATACCATTGTTGGCGACATACTTCTACTCATTGCATATTCAACAATTTGCTCATCTTTACTTGCACATAAAATCACACCTACACTTGGATTTTCATTTTCCTTTTTTCTTGTCTATCTAATTCTCTAGCTGTATAATTGTTTTTTATGCACATTCTTATATAAAATTCCTTTTCTTCTATAGAATTAGTAGAACTTAAAATCTTAACATTATTGCTCCAACTAATTTGTGTCAACAGTGTTGACACAAATGGAAAATCTTTATAAGTTTCATAAAATTGTTTCATTCTATATATTCCTGCTCTATTAAATCCTCTCATTGTAGGATATTCTCTTTTCATAAATTCCACTAATTTGTCAACGATTTTATCTCCCCAATTAGAATCATTTACTTTTTCACTTATATATTTTCCAAAATCCCAATATAAAGATATTAATTCTTCATTAACTTTCTTATAAGCATTATTTCTTCTTGTTTCAATCATCTTTATAACTTCATTAAAATTTAATTCTAAATTCTTATCCAAACTCATTTCTCCTTTTACTCATTTTTATAAATATATCTATACTTTATTTTCTTTCTTATCTCTCATAATCTGTTTGCTGTATCTGTCCTCCTCTGAAAAAACACACCCACAATATTTTTGCATATAAAGTCCAAGTTCTCGAGCCTTATTTTGTCCCTCTCTAAAGCCAACTCTAAAGTCCCTATATAGAAAATCAAGGCCATACTCATTTGCAATTTTATTTCCAAGTTCATGAATAAAATCATGTTTTTGGTAGGGGCTAACAAGCAAAGTCGTAGAGATTGTATCAAAACCATTTTCTTTAGCATATTTAGCTGTTTGCTCAAGACGTACAGGATAACAATAATTAGAACACCTATTGCCTAAATCATCTACAACATTTTTGCAAAAATCTCTTAATCCATAATTTTCCTCAAAAACAGCATCTATATTTATAGATGCTGTATATTGTTTTAAAGTATCTCTTCTTGCTTTATATTCTTGATATGGATGAATATTTGGATTAAACCAATACACAGTAGGTTCAATATTTTCACTTCTTAAACTATCTATACAATATACACTACAAGGTGCACAACATGTATGCATTAATAATTTCATTTTTTGTACATTCCTTTCATACACATATTTAGGTTTAATTACTTAATAAACATAATTTTGTGGATTATATGCCACACCATTTACTCTAACCTCTAAATGCAAATGTGGTCCTGTAGAATTTCCTGTAGAACCAACTGCTGCAATTTTATCACCTTGTGATACCGTATCACCTGCCGAAACATATCTTTTGCTACAATGCCCATAAAAAGTTTGTACACCATTTCCATGTGATATTACAACTAAATTTCCATATCCACCACGTACTCCTGAATATACAACAGTACCTGATGCAGCTGCTTTTATCGGAGTTCCAGAAGATGCAGCAATATCTAATCCTGTATGTGCACCACTTCTAACCCTACTTATTGATGAGAATCTTGATGTTATTGTTCCAGAAATTGGTTTTATCAAAGATATCCCTATATTAACTTTTTCTTTTGAAATAGTATATGACATTTTTAATTTACCAGTTGTTTTGCTTGTTGAACCTGTTGAAACTGTTTTGGTTGTATTTTTTGTAACTGTCTTTTTAGGTGTTTCTTTTGCAACTTCAACTACTTTTTCTTCATATAAACTTGAAACTATATCATCTTCATTTGAAAAATCTTTTAGTTCAGTTTCATATTTTTCTTCAATTGTTATGTCTTCTATATTATTACTATTTTTTTCTTTTAATTTTTCTATTATATTTTCTGCTTGCTCAAAATTTGAAACATATGCTTTTTCCTCATCTTCATCAAGTATTGCAAAATATTTATAATATGATACTCCAGAATTAACTACTTTATCAAATATTTCATTTTCATTTGTAGCCTTTCCTCTTTTTAATAAACATAATTTATATGTAGGCATTTTGTCAATAGATACAAATGCTAAATTATCATTATCTTCACTTCCATATTCTATATATTCATTAATTTTATTTTGCAATTTTGCTTTATTTTTGCAATAACCAATTACTTCACCATCAAATGATACACTATATATTGGTTTATAAATAATCGCAACAGCACCTACTATTAAAAATGTTGCAACACAAACTAAAATAATAAATTTTAGTGATGTTCTAATTTTTACAAGTAATTTTTTCATTTATTATCATTCCTTTTTTTATCATCGCCTATATTTTATAACATTTTTTAACATTTTTCAATACCAAAGCTAAAATTAACCAAAAAGACTTAATTGATTACTTTCTGGCAGTCCTTGTAAACAACCATATTCTCTAAGTAATTCAATAACAGAATCACCTACTTTAGCCCTCATTCTAATTTCATCAATAGACATAAATTCCTCTTCTGCTGCAGCTTTATAAATAGACTCAGCAGCAATAGGTCCAAGACCTGGTATACTATTAATAGGTGGTCTAATATCATCTCCTTCAATTCTAAAATTTTTCCAATGAGATTTATATAAATCAATTGGTAAAAATTTCAAACCTCTTTCATACATCTCAAGAACAAGTTCCAAAACTGGATACATATCTTGATCTTTTTTAGTTGCAGAATTGCCTTGAATATCAATTTCTTTCATCTTATTTTTTACTTTTTCTTTTCCAAAAATCATACAAGATGCATCAAAATTATCTGAAGCTCTTATAGAGAAAAATGCACTATAATATGCTTTAGGTTGATGAACTTTAAACCATGCAATTCTAAAAGCATTTGTAACATAAGCTGCAGCATGTGCTTTTGGGAACATATATTTTATCTTTTCACATGATTTTATATACCAGTCTGGAACATCATGTTGTTTCATTAATTTTTTATATTCTTCCCACTTAGGTTCTTTTCCTTTAGCAACTTTTCCCTTACGAACAGATTCCATAATTTTAAAAGATTTATTTGGATCTAATCCTTTTTTTATTAAATAAATCATAATATCATCACGACAACATATAGCATCTTTTAATGTAACAGTTCCATCTTTTACTAAATCTTGAGCATTATTTAGCCACACATCTGTACCATGTGATAAACCAGAAATTCTTATAAGTTCATCAAATGTTGTAGGTTTTGTATCAACAAGCATTCCTCTTACAAATTTTGTACCAAATTCAGGCACTCCATAACTTCCAACTTTTGATTTTATTTGTTCTGGTGTAACACCTAATGCTTCTGTAGAACGAAATAAAGACATTGTTTCTTTATCATCAAGTGGAACTTTTGTAGGGTCAATACCTGTTAAATCTTGTAACATTCTAATTACTGTCGGATCGTCGTGTCCAAGAATATCAAGTTTTAATAAATTTTGATCTATTGAGTGATAATCAAAATGTGTAGTAATAATATCTGAATTTGGATCATCTGCTGGATGTTGAACAGGTGTAAATTCATAAATTTCTCTTCCTTTTGGAACAACTATAATTCCTCCTGGGTGTTGGCCTGTTGTTCTTTTTATACCTGTACATCCTTCAGAAAGTCTTGTAGTTTCTGCACTACTTACAGGAATATTTCTTTCCTCAAAATATTTTTTGACATAACCATATGCAGTCTTTTCTGCAATAGTTCCAATTGTTCCAGCCTTAAAAGTTGTTCCTTTTCCAAAAATAACTTCTGTATATTTATGTGCTTTTGCTTGATATTCTCCAGAAAAGTTTAAATCAATATCTGGTTCTTTATCACCATTAAATCCTAAAAATGTTTCAAAAGGGATATCCATTCCATCTTTATCTAATTTATGACCACATTTTGGACATTCTTTATCTGGTAAATCAAAACCATTTTGATAACCATAATCTGTAAAATCAGAGTATTTACAATTTGGGCATCTATAATGTGCTGGGAGTGAATTAACTTCTGTAATTCCTGTCATATTAGCTACAAAAGAAGAACCAACAGAACCACGTGAACCAACTATATATCCATCTTCATTAGATTTCCATACTAATTTTTGTGCAATTATATACATAACAGAGAAACCATTTTTTATTATAGAATCAAGTTCTTTATCTAATCTATTTTGAACTATATCTGGCAAAGTTTCACCATATAATTCATGTGCTTTTCCATATGCAATATCTTTTATAGTTTTTTCACAACCAGGAATATGTGGAGGACATTTTTCAAGTGATATTGGTGAAATTTGTTCACACATATCTGCAATTTTATTTGTATTTGTAACTACAACTTCATAAGCTTTTTCAGTTCCTAAATATTTGAATTCCTCAAGCATTTCATTTGTTGTTCTTAAATATAATGGTGCTTGATTATCAGCATCTTTATATCCTTGTCCCGCTTCTAAAATACGTCTATAAACTTCATCTTGTGGATCCATAAAATGAACATCACAAGTTGCAACAACAGGTTTATTCAATTTTTCGCCAAGTTCAACAATTTTTCTATTAATATCCTTTAAAGCCTCTTTATCTGCAACAACACCATTTCTAATTAAAAATTCATTATTACCTATTGGCTGTATTTCAAGATAATCATAACTTTGTGCAATTTCTTCTATCTCCTCATCTGATCTTCCAAGTTCAATTGCCTGATATAATTCACCTGCCTCACATGCACTACCTAAAATTAAACCTTCAGAATATTTTTTATATAAACTTTTTAATATTCTTGGTTTTTTATAAAAATAATGTAAATGTGAAAGAGACACAAGTTTATATAAATTTTTTAATCCCACATAATTTTTGGCAAGAATAATTGCATGATATGGTCTTAATTTTTTATATTCTTCTGAATCTACACCTTTCGCACTTGCTTTTTCACCTATATCTTTTACACTTGTAGCCCCACGTTCTTTTAATATTTTCATCATTTCATTATATACTTTAACTGTTGTATCAACATCATCTAAAGCACGGTGTGCAACTTCAACTTTTATTTTCAAATATTCTGCAATTTTTCCAAGTTTATATTTTTTTAAATCAGGAAAAATCTTTCTTGAAAGTGCCAATGTATCAACATATGTATAATCAAACTCATATCCAAGCTGTTTTGCATTATATTTTAAAAATCCCATATCAAAAGACGCATTATGTGCAACTAAAACAGAACCATCTATAAATTCTAAAATTTTCGGAAAAATTTTATCAATTGTCTCAGCATCTTGCACCATATCATCTGTTATATTTGTAACTTCTACTACTTTAGGTGGAATTGGCTTTTCAGGATTTACAAATGTACTAAATTCATCTATTACTTTTCCATCTTTAATTTTCATAATTCCAACTTCAGTAATTTTTTCAGTTTTAGGTGAAAAACCTGTTGTTTCTAAGTCTAATACACAATATGTAGTATCAATATCTTGTCCTTTATCATTTGTAACAATAGGTGTACCATTTGGCACAAGATATGCTTCAACACCATATATAATTTTCATATCTGGATTATCTACCCCAAGCAATTTATGTGCTTCTGGAAAAGCTTGTACCACACCATGATCTGTGATTGCAATTGATTTCCATCCCCATTTCATTGCACGTTTTATTAAATCTGTAGCAGATGTCATTGCATCCATTTGACTCATTTGTGTATGCATATGTAATTCGACTCTTTTTACTTCAGCTAAATCTTCTCTCACCACTTTCTTAATTCCTTCTGTTTCAATTAAAATATTTACTATAATTTCAAGTTCATGAGAGAAATTGCTAATTCCTGCTTTGCCTTCAAGTTTTACACCTTTTGCAGATTTCATACGTTTTAAAACTTTTGCTTTCTCCTCTGGTTTTGTAAATAATTTGCATGTTATAGTACTTGTTCCATCATATACATTAAAAGAAATTAAAAACTTTCCACTCTTAAGTTCTCTTTCTTCAATACTTCCACTTAATATTTCACCAACTATTGCCGCAATATCATCTTCTGGTGAAATATCAGCAACACTAATTATTTTTGTTTTTAAATTCGGATTTCTACCATAAATAAGTGGTGTTTCCTCATCAAATTCTAACATTTGCGGTTCTTCTGGAGGTGGAATAGGAGGAATAGATTCATTATTATTTTTAGCTTTTTCTGTTTTTTCTTGTTCTCTTCTTTCATCTGCAATTTTTTCACCTAATTGCATATGTTCTAATGCCCTTTCTATAGCTTGTTTTTTATTTAGCTCTACATTTTCCAATAATTTTGCCTGTTCTTCACTATTCAAAACCTCCACAAAATTAATTTTGTAATTTAAATTAAATAGATTTTTTATAGTTCTCTCAAGTTCTCTATCCAATTTTTTTGCCCTTAAGAAATCAGCTCCTCTAATTTTCATATTTACATTAATATTTTTATCATTTACATCAATTGTACTTTTAAGCAAAATCATTGGTTTCATTAATGGATATTTATGAACCATATATGCTACTAAATTTATCCATTCTTTTTCAATAGGTTTAATATTAACATTTTCTTCATATTTAATTTTTATATCTATATTTGAAAACATAAATCTTTCTCTTAAAAATTGCTCAAAAAACCACAATTCTTTTATTTCAATATATTCTGTACTTATTATATTAATTTCTAATACATTTACTTTTTTTAAAAGATTCATACCTTCAATTTGTGCTAATTTTATATTACTTTCTGTTTTATAATCACTAAATACTTCACCTATATTTTTCAAATTTGCCACCCCTTAAATGATATTATTCTACACTTTTTAAGCTTTCAATCATATCGATTTTCTTTAATACAAAATGTATTATCCAATTAACTATCATAGAAAATAGTGCAGTTATTATAGCAGAATACACATAACTCATAACATTAATATTTCTAAAAAATCTTAAAGAATCAATTTCAATACTTGAAATAATTGCTGTTGTTAAAAATGTACCCAAAATCAGTCCTAATACTATTCCAATAATAGTAAAAATAATATTTTCCTTATTTATATAATTATCAACTTCTTTATCATAAAAACCTAATACTTTTAATGTGGCAATTTCTCTTTGTCTTTCACCAATATTAATATTAGCTAAATTATATAAAACAACAAATGCAAGTAATGCAGATGCAACAATCAAAATTACAACAACATAATTCATTGTATTTAACATATCACTTACTGTTTTCATCAAATCATCTATTATAGATATAGATGCAACACCATTAATATTTAAAATATCCTCAGATAACTTACTTTTTTCTTCATTATTTAAATTCTTTGTATTTATTAAAACCATATTTGTTTTAAATGTATTTACATTATCTTCATAAAATTCTTCTGTCATATATACATAATGAGAAACATAGTTTTGAACAATTCCATCAATTTTTAAATTATGTTCAATATCATCACTATCTATAAAAACCACTTCATCTCCAACTTTTACATTTAACTCATCTGCTATTTTATCTGTTATAATTATCCCATCATTATCTAATTCTATTTCTTCACCATTTTCTCTATTTTTCAAATTACATATTTTATAAAATTCTTCTGTATTTTCTGGTACAAATGTTGTTACATTAAAACTCAAATCATTGTTTTTAAGTTTTCCTGCAAGTCCATCAATTTTACAATAATCTTCAACATTTTCGTTTGAATTTAAATATTCTTCTAAATCATCTAAACTATCTGTATTCATCAAAGATACAGATGCTTCATATTTAAAAATCCTTTTAAATTGTGCATCAGGAATATCTACAACAGAATCCCTTATTCCAAAACCTGTAAGCATTAATCCTGTACAACCTGCAATTCCTACAATTGTCATTATAGCTCTTTTTTTATATCTAAAAATATTTCTTGCAGTAACTTTTTTTGAAAAAGACATTTTATTCCAAATAAATTTTATTCTTTCAAGCAAAATCTTTTTTCCATTTTTAGGAGGCTTTGGTCTCATTAAAACAGATGGCATTTGCTTTAATTCTTGATGTGCTACATATAATGTTGCACCACCTATACATATAAAACTAAGTATTATTCCCGCAAGCCCAATATCAAATCTATATGTCACACTGAATTCAGGAACTTTGTAAATCATAGAATATAATATCCAAACAATATTAGGTAATAAATAAAATCCTACAGACATTCCTATAACTCCACCTATTACACAAGCTAAAAATGCATATAAAATATATTTTGATATTATCTGCAAATTATTATATCCCAAAGATTTCAATGTTCCTATTTCTATTCTTTCTTCTTCTATCATTCTTGTCATTGATGTTAAGCTTATAAGAACAGCAACCAAATAAAATATCACAGGAAATAATTTTGATATATTAGACATAGTTTTTATTGCATCAAAAATATTTGAATATCCAGTATTATCTAATCTATCATAAATATACCATTTTGGTTTTTCTATTTTATTTATTTCCTCTTTAGCTGCATTTATTTGTTGTTGTACTAATTCTAAATTTCCACCATATAATGTTTGTAATTGTTCTATTTGTTCTTCTATTTTGCTTACCATCTCATCATATCTTGCATTTTCTCTTTGTTCTTTAATATTTTCAATTTTTCCAATTACTGTATTTACTTTTTCAAGATAAGCATCACTGTTGGTTACTTCTTGCTCAGTATCTTTTACTTTTACACCTATTTCAGTATAATAATCCATTTGGATAACATCATTTTTTACATATATGAAATATGCAATTTTCCCACTTCCTATAGATGTATTCTCTCTTTCATTTGAAATATAAATAGGTGATTCAGCAATTCCAACAACTGTAAATTCCTTTTGTGTAAAATATGGATTTCCATTTTCATCTTTTTCATCATTTTGTAATGTTATTTTTTTCCCTATAAATTGCTCAGCACTTTCATTAATATGATAATTTGCATCTAATAAACATTCATCAGAATTTTCTGGTAATCTTCCTGAAATTACAGTTGGAACATTTATATTTTCATTATATTCAATTACTTTACAAGGGTTTTCAATTTCGTTAAACTCAGTCATTGAATCTTTTGTTTGAATACCATAAGCTTTTTGGACACCATCAATTTTATTAATTTCATCTAAATCATCTTTAGTTAAACCTAAAGTTGATACAATATCTATATCATACATTTTATTGTTATCTGTATATTTATCTAATGTATCTAACATATCTGGACTTGTTGCAACTAAACCTGAAAAAAATCCTACTCCTAAAAAAGCCATTACTAAAATTGAAATAAATCTTCTTCTTGTATTTTTTATTGTTTTAAAATTATTTTTCCATAATGATTTTTTCATAAATTCTCCTTTATTACCATTCAATTTCATCAATTGATCTAGGCATTTTATTTACCTCAATATTTTCTGCAGTACCATTTTTAAAATGAATTACTTTATCTGCCATTGGAGTAATTGCTGTATTATGTGTTATAATTACAACTGTTATATTCTCTTTTCTTGACATATCTTGTAATAATTTCAATATACTTTTTCCAGTTGTATAATCCAATGCACCTGTTGGTTCATCACATAATAAAAGTTTTGGATTTTTTGCTATTGCCCTTGCTATTGCTACTCTTTGTTGTTCTCCTCCAGATAATTGTGATGGAAAATTATCTTTTCTATCTGTAAGTCCTACTTTTTCTAATATCTCATCAACATTTAATGCATCAGAACAAAGCTGTGTTGCAAGCTCTACATTTTCTTTTGCAGTTAAATTTTGAACTAAATTATAAAATTGAAATACAAACCCAATTTCATTTCTCCTATATTTTATTAATTGTTTATTATTTAAGTTTGTTATTTCTTTATTATCTACAAATACTTTTCCTGATGTGGCTTTATCCATTCCTCCAAGTATATTTAAAGTAGTAGTTTTTCCAGCTCCAGATGGTCCTACTATTACTACTAATTCACCCTTTTTTATGTCAAAATTTGTATCATTTAAAGCATTTATTGATACTTCTCCCATTTGATATTTTTTATTTACATTTTCAAATTTTATATAAGACATTTTTATCTCCTTTTTGTATAATATTACCATTTTATTATATCAGCTTTAAAAGTGATGTCAATATTTTTCACAAAAAAAACACTAAAAAGTATTATACTTTCTAGTGTTTTTGATAATAATTATTGTAATTCAATAACAGCTCCAACTTCTTCAAATTTAGCTTTTAATTCTTCAGCTTCTTCTTTGCTTGCATTTTCTTTAACTGTTTTAGGAGCTCCATCAACTAAATCTTTAGCTTCTTTTAATCCTAAACCTGTAGCATCTCTAACTACTTTTATAACTTTAATTTTTTGATCTCCAGCTTCTTTTAAAACAACATTAAATGATGTTTTTTCTTCAGCTGCAGCTCCTGCAGCTCCTCCTGCTACTGGTGCAGCTGCTGCAACAGCAGATACTCCAAATTCTTCTTCAATAGCTTTTACTAAATCAGCTAATTCAACAACTGTCATTTTTTTGATTTCTTCAATCATTTCTTCTTTACTCATTTTAAAAATCCTCCATTTTAATATATTTTATTGCGATATAAGTTCGCTACTCTAATAATTTACGCATTTTCTTTTTGCATTTTTACTTGATCTAAAGCAATTGCAAGTTTTGAAATATTTCCAAGCAATGCTCCAGCAAGCATAGATAAAAGTTGTTCTCTTGATGGTAATTTTGCCAAAGTTATAATTTCTTCAGCAGTCATTACTTTACCTTCAATAACTCCACCTTTAATTTTATAGAAATCATGATCTTTTGTGAAATTATATATAACTTTTGTAGGTTCTAAATAATCTCCAGATGTCATGATTACAGCTGTAGGTCCTTCAAGTTTTTCTTCTAACCCTTCGATTCCAGCAGCTTCTAAAGCTCTTTTTGTTATATTATTTTTTATAACTTTATATTCAGCTTCTGTGTTTCTTAATTCATTTCTTAATGTTGTAACTTCATCAACATTAATTCCTCTATAATCAACTAATAGTACTAAATTAGATTCTTTGATTTTGTTACTTAATTCAGCTACTTGTTCTTTTTTCATGTTAATGTTTTTTTCGTTTGCCACTTCTGTTCACCTCCTAATTTTTGTTTATATATTTACATTTTTAATGTAATTCTAATTTCAAAAACACTCTTTAAGCCCACAGGTATAAAGAGTGTTTTTCTCAATACACCTCGGTAGGACTTATAAGTGCCTACTGTCTTTGGCCTATATTATTTTATTCAACATATATTCCAGGTCCCATAGTTGTAGAAAGTGAAATACTTTTTATGTATTGACCTTTTGCTGCAGCAGGTTTTGCTTTAATTATTGCATCTAATACAGTTGAATAATTTTCTAATAATTTATCTGTTCCAAAAGAAACTTTTCCAATTCCTAAATGGATAATATTATTTTTATCTAATCTATATTCAACTTTACCAGATTTAATTTCATTAATAGCTTTTGTTACATCCATTGTAACAGTTCCTGATTTAGGGTTTGGCATTAATCCTTTTGGTCCTAATACTTTACCTAATCTACCTACAACACCCATCATATCTGGAGTTGCAACTACAACATCATAATCAAACCAATTATCATTTTGAATTTTTGGTATTAATTCTTCTGCTCCAACAAAATCAGCGCCTGCTTTTTCAGCTTCTTCTGCTTTTGGTCCTTTTGCAAATACTAAAACTTTTAATGTTTTACCTGTACCATTTGGAAGTACAACTGTACCTCTAACTTGTTGATCTGCATGTTTTGAATCTACACCTAATTTTACGTGTAATTCTACAGTTTCATCAAATTTTGCTTTTGGCATTTTTTCAATTACATTTAAAGCTTCTTTTGCTTCATATTTTTTGTTTTTTTCTACTAATTTTAAACTTTCACTATATCTTTTATTCATAATATCCTCCTTTGGTTTTATCGAATTTTCATTCTCCCAATTTTATTTTTAATCTGTAACAGTTACACCCATTGAACGAGCAGTTCCTGCTACCATGCTCATAGCTGCTTCTATTGATGCAGCATTTAAATCAGGCATTTTTTGTTCTGCAATTGCTCTAACTTGTTCTTTAGTTAAAGTTGCAACTTTATCTTTGTTTGGAACACCTGAACCTTTTTGTATATTTGCTGCTTTTTTGATTAATACTGCAACAGGTGGTACTTTTGTTATAAATGAGAAAGATTTATCTTTATATACAGTTATAACTACTGGTATTACATATCCTGCTTGGTTTGCAGTTCTATCATTAAATTCTTTTACAAATTGCATAATGTTAATTCCTGCTGAACCTAATGCTGGTCCTACTGGTGGAGCTGGTGATGCCTTTCCAGCTTCTATTTGTAATTTTATTTGTTTAACTACTTCTTTTTCTGCCATTTTTTATGGCACCTCCTTATTATATTTTTTGAATTTGTGAAAATTCTAATTCTACTGGTGTTTCTCTACCAAACATAGAAACTAAAACTTTCGCTTTTTTCTTTTCTTTATTTATTTCTTGTACAATTCCAGTATAGCCTTTTAAAGCCCCTCCTAAAATTTGCACATTATCATTTACTGAATAATCCACTTTTATCATTATATCTTCAAAGCCCATTTTTCTTATTTCTTCTTCTGTAAGTGGAATAGGCTCTGTACCAGATCCAACAAATCCTGTTGCTCCTCTAGTATTTCTAACAATATACCATGTTTCTTCAGTTACAATCATTTTTATTAAAACATATCCAGGGAAAACTTTTTTCAAATTAGTTTTCTTAACTCCATCTTTTATTTCTATTTGTTCTTCCATTGGAACAATTATATCAAAAAAATAGTCTTCTAACTCTCTATTTTTTATTGTTTTCTCCAAATCTGTTTTTACTTTGTTCTCATAACCTGAATATGTATGTACTACATACCATCTTGGAACATTATCATATACATTTTGAGACATATTTTAGCCTCCTTTTTTATTGTTGATTTTCTGTATTTTCAGAATTCTCTACAGTATTTTCAGTTTCAGTATTTGTAGTATTTGATTCTGTATTTTTGCTTTCTGTTGTATCTGTATTATTTTCATCATTACTTGTTTCATTTGATGTTGTATTTTCTTCTTTATGTTTTTCACTATATGATGTTTGTATTTTTTCTTGTAATGGTGTTACTGCATTTTTATGTAATGAATCAAAACATAAATCTAATACAAATACTATTACTGCTATAATTACAGTAAATACAATTACTGCTGCTGTATTGCTTACTAATTGTTTTGGTGTTGGCCAAATTACTTTTTTCAATTCTGCTTTCATATCTTTAAAATATGAGTTCTTTGCTTGATTATCTTTCTTAACTTCTTTTTTAGCCATTTTATATCC
Source organism: uncultured Clostridia bacterium (assembly GCA_934169575.1). Classification (GTDB taxonomy): domain Bacteria; phylum Bacillota; class Clostridia; order TANB77; family CAG-508; genus CAG-269. Next base: position 15,167 of record CAKPOA010000016.1, on the reverse strand, counting down.
TCCTTAAAATAGCTTGATTATTATTTTGTTTCTTTATGTGTTGTACGTTTTTTACAAAATTTACAATATTTGATTATTTCTAATCTATCTGTATTGTTTCTTTTATTTTTTGATGTTGTGTAATTTCTATTTTTACACTCTGTACATTCTAGAATTATATTTTCTCTTGGTCCTTTTGCTGCCATTTAATACACCTCCGTATTTTTTTACCTTTTTAAGGTTTTATTTGCAAATTATCATCTTGTTTGTAGTTTTCTACTTTGAAACGATGTGATTGTATGCTCTAAGTTACATACACCTTAGCATTTTATCACTTTTTCCATAATATGTCAACCCCATTTTCAATATTTCCAGAATTTTTGATTAATTGTTATAAGTCAGCCTTAGAGTCATTTAAATCTAAATATGTATATAAAATTATTTTTTAATACTGCGTAAGCGATCAAACGAACGTATGTGAGTGCGATTGGAGCAATTTTCATTATCATTATATTAATTTTTAATATGGAAATTGCGACTGCAAAGTATGTAAAAATAATTTTATATACATATTTAAGTTATAAATTTAAAAAGCTGACTAGTAACTATTAGATAATGGTTTATTTAAAATTAATATGAAGAAATCTAACTAAATAAAATTATTTGCATATATTATAAAGAGGTGATAGTATGATTAAAGTTGCAATTGTAGGTGCCACTGGATTAGTAGGTAGAACTGTTTTAAAAGTATTAGAAGAAAAAAATTTAAAAGATATAGAATATAAGCTTTTTTGTTCAAAAAAATCTGCAGGCACTAAAATCAACTTTTTAGGTAAGCAATATATTACATATGAATTAAATGAAAATAGTTTTGATGAAAATTTTAATTTTGCTATTTTTTCAGCTGGTGGAAAAGTTTCAGAAAAATTCGCACCAATAGCAGTTTCAAAAAATTGTATAGTAATTGATAATAGCAGTTTTTTTAGGATGGATCCTAATGTTCCATTAGTCGTTCCAGAAGTGAATTCAATAGATTTAAAAAAACATCATGGAATTATTGCTAATCCAAATTGTTCAACAATTCAAGCTGTTGTTGCATTAAAACCACTTGATGATAAATATAAAATTAAAAGAATTATTTATTCAACATATCAAGCTGTTTCAGGTGCAGGCATAGCAGGACTTGAAGATTTAAGATATAAAAATTCTGGTAATAACTTGAAAAAATTTGCTCACCAAATTTATAATAATTGTCTTCCACATATAGACATTTTTGAAAAAGATGGTTATACTAAAGAAGAACATAAAATGATAAATGAAACAAAAAAAATTTTAGGAAGAAATGATATCTCTGTAACAGCTACAACTGTTAGAGTTCCTGTTGAAAATAGTCATAGTGAATCTATTAATATAGAGTTTGAAAAGGATTTTGTTTTAAAAGATATTTTTAATATTTTGAAAAAGTCACCTAGCATAATTGTCCAAGATGATCTATCTCAAAATCTCTATCCATTAGCAATAAATGCAAATGGTCATGATGAAGTTTTTGTTGGGCGAATCAGAAGAGATTTTAGTAATCCAAATTCTCTAAATTTATGGGTTGTTTCTGATAATATTAGAAAAGGTGCTGCAACTAATGCAATACAAATTATGGAAAAATTAATAACATAAAAAAGATATGTGTGTTTTCTCACATATCTTTTTTAATTTGAAGAATTTGATAAAAATTTTGAAAATTTATTAAATATCTTAAAAATCCAAGAATTGCTGTTTCTTAAAAGTGCTGTTTCAATTCCACCATTTTCTAAAATATTAGATTTATGTTCTAGTTTATTCATTATTTCAGAATAGTAATTTTCAAAAAATTCATATCCATCAACAGTTCCAACAATATTGCTAAAATCAGATAATTTTCTTCTGAAAATATCAAGATTTTCTAATGTATCAATTTTAGCAAATTCATTATTAAAGAAATTTTCTATTATTAAATTTTGAGTATTTATATAGCATTTAGCAATTTTTTCTTTATATTTTGTAACTTTATTAAAAAGTTTACTTAGTTTTGAACTTCCATTATCTAATAAACTTATTTTAAAATTTAATTTAATAATATGTTCTTCATATTTCAATATTTTATCAAAATTATATTGTAATTTATTAAAGATATCAATTGATGTTTTTTCTATAATGTCATTTTTAAAATCATTACTTGAAAAAAATACACTTTTAGTTAATACCTCTGTCCCTGTGAAAAATAGTATTTCATTTAATAAAGAACATTCTAATGGATAATAAGATGGGCTTGGTGTGTATAATGAAATATTATAGTATTTCTCAAAATCAGGCTGTATTCCAATTATCATTGAAGATAAATATTGGACACCTGCTTCATTTAAACCCAGACCATGTACTTTAAGTTTTGTATAATCACAAAGTCCCATATGTGTCAATTTATTATTTATATCTTTTTTTTCTTGTAGATAATGTATACATTCATGAATTGCAAATTCTTCTATATCTTCATCAGAAATATGTTCATTAAAATAAATAGATGTGTTTTTATAAAAGTAATTTGCTTCTGCCATACCATCAATCATTTCTGCTTTATACATTTTAAGTTTCATAAGTCTATAAAAAATATCATCTGAAGATACAAAAAGATTGGGAAATGTTTCATTAATTTTCATAGAAATATTTTTAGCAATTTTCTCTACCGATTTTGCATCAAGTTCAGATATTACTTCAATTCCTGCTTTTTTTAAATCAGATTTTATGCTCATTTGTAACTCCTTTATTTATTTAATATTTTTCATTTTATCAAAAGTATTAATATTCATACACCAAATCTCTTTTTTCTCTTTTCTTTATTCCCCAATAAGTAATATAAAATGGAATAGTTGCTTGAGCAATAATAACAAATGGTGTAAATAAAACCCCAGTCATTTTATATAGCAAATGTATTGGTGTATCTGGGTAATCTTTAGAAATAAACATAAGATTACTATCAAAAATTGAATTAAATCCTAAAGCAATTAATTCAATTACTAAAACAAAACCGGCATAATATAATATATCTTTAGATTCTACTTTCACATATCCAGTAATGTTTAATAAAATTCCAAGATATATCATTGTTCCATGATATATAAAACTTTGTATACTTATATAATGGAATGCAGGATATATTGATAAAGATGTATTTGGGCACAAGATAAAAACTATTCCTGCAATTAAACCACCAGTTGCAATAAATACATCTCCCATATGTTTTAATTTGCCTTTGCAAAATCCACTTAAGATACCTGCATATAAATTCATACTACAGAAATATAGTGGAATATAATTATTTACACTTTTTTTATTTCCAATTGCTAAATTAAAAATAATTTTGATTATCTCTAAAGTCCAAATAAATATTGTTATAATTTGGATAGTTTTCTTAACCTGTTTATGATCTTTTTCTTTAGTTTTTATTGTAAATATTACAACACCTATAATTGTAATTAGTAATAAAGTCAAATGCCCTATACTATACAATCCTGTTGCTTCATATTCTCCAGGTTTTGCAAAAAACATCTCTTCCTCCTTTTATAGAAGCACTTTTAATTATTCTATGACAACATTTGCATTTTTAGGACAAATATTAATCCAAGTGTTTCCATCATTTACATTTATTATTTCCCCTTTTGAATTTTTATATACTGTTTTTGAATCTCTTGCATTTTTAGTACAAGTAATTTTTTCAGCTTTTCCATTTGTAATATAATATCCATTAAATGTTCCGATATTAGATAAAGTTTGTCTACCTTTTCCAGAACCATCACTTAAAGTGGAATTATCTACAAATTCAATTATAATATTTTTAGTTGTTATATTTTTTTTAGTTGTATAATCTTTCTGAACAACGCCTCTTGCATATCTTGTATATCTGTTAGTTTGCTCATCATATTCATATTTTACTTTTTGAAGTGTAGAATGTGGTATTGTAACACTAGTTGCATCTATTCCATCATCAAGTTTTATCTCATTTGTAGAATATTTAAGTACACTTTCTTGTTTAGAAGTTGTTCTATATCCATTTTTCTCAGCTATTTTCAATATACTTGAAGTTGATGTCATAACATTATGTGGTGAATTTTTTCCTTTTATTCTTTTAAAATCTGATGTACTAAAAAATATACCATTAATATTGTTTACAGAATATTTTGAAATATCACTTTTAGCTTGAGGACTCCATCCATAATGTGTATAAATAGCATCATTTTCCATTGCATAATCTAAAAAATAATGTCTTGAACTTCTAATAGGTCCAATATTTTCTAAATTTTTTCCTTTAAATAAAGCCATTAATCTAGTTTCTCCACCTTCAACAACAATCTCATAAACTAAATATGCATCATTTAAACCAGCCTGTGGCCATGCACCTTTATGATTATCAATCATAACAGCAATAGGTCTATCATCACCATTATATATTTCTACTTGTTTTTCTTTTTTTGTTTCTTTTTGTGTAGTATTTGATACTATCTGTTCCTCATTATTTTGCACAGGTATGTTTTCCATATTTTTCTTATCTTGATATATTTTCCAACCTAAAATTCCAGCTAAAACTAATATTATCAAAACTACAGCAATTATTATAATTATCTTCGTTTTTTTCTTCATATAAACTCCCCTTTATAGCCTTTTTATTTCTAAAATATTTAGAACTCTTTCTTCTTTTTCTCTCATTATTTTTTTATCTTCTTCAACTATATGGTCATAACCTAAAAGATGATAAAAACTATGTACTACCATATATGCAAGTTCTCTTTCAAAACTATGTCCATATTCTTTTGCCTGGTCTAATACTCTATCTATAGAAATTATCATATCACCTAGGACATCAATATTTTTGCTCAGCTTAGCTTTTTCTAATTCTTCTTTTTCAAACATAGGGAATGATAACACATCAGTTTCTTTATCTATATTTCTATATTGTTTATTAAACTTCCTTATATTTTCTGGTGTTGTTAAAATAATATTAACATATAAATTACTATTTAATAAATCTTCTATTTCAAAACATCTTTTTATTACTTTACATATTATTTTTTCATTTTCTATGTTTTCATCAATATCTAAATAATTAATATCACATAATTTTTCCATAATTCCCCCTGTTTATGCTGTTAAATTCACCTTTTCAGAAATAGTTCTAATATCTTGAGAAGATGTATAAGTATTTTCAGATTTTACACCTGTTATTTCTTTCATTACACCATAGTCAACTAATTTTCTTTTATAATATTTTATTAGTCTTGTATAATCATATTTTTCTTTTCTTATTTTTTTTATATCATTTTTTATAAATAATGTTTCTTTTTGTTTTACATATTCAATAAAATTTTTTGACTTTAAAAATTCAATCTTTTTATATTGTTGCCAAAACTTTTTAAAATCTTCTCTTTCTTTCATATTTTCCCAATATACTTTTGTAGATAATAATTTTATATTGTAATCTTCAATAAGGGTCATTAACATATTATATGCTTTTTCTCTTTTTAATGCTATTTTTGTATCTTGAACAAGTGCTCTTGCATCTTTTAATAATTTCATATAACATTGTTCAGCAACAGCAAGTGGCAAGCTATGTGTAAATAATTTTCTACTAATTCCAAGTAAAATCATATCTTTTTCAATTTGATCTCTTTGATCTAATTTACCAACTGTAAAAGCCTCATATTTTTCATATTCTTGTTTAACTTCAGCATATTGCTCTTCATCTTGTCTTATTTTTAAAGTCAAAATATTTGCTAAATATTCCTCTAGTAAATTAAAAATTTTTATATATATCCATTCTTTTGTAGAATCATATATTTTTGTTGTATCAGCTAATTTTATAGAATAATTTTTTAAAATACCTTTATATAACCAATCCATTTTTGATATATAAAATTTATTATATCTTTCCATTAATTTTTCTTTTCCTGTAAGTCCAACATTTTCATTATCTAATTCAATCAAATATTTTTGCTTTCTAAACTTATATTCAACATATTCATTTTCTTTTAAAGAAATCACTCCATAATATCTTGATAAAGCATTTTTTTCAAATTCACTTGCAGTATTATTTTTTACTTTTTTGTAAATTGAATCCATAACATGTTTATCTAGTGCTTCCAAATAAAGAGTATATGCCTCTTCATATTTTTTTTCATATTCGTCTTTTTGATCAATCTCGTAATCTTCATTTATATAATGTTCAAATGCTTTTAATAAATTATTTCTTTTTGTTGAAATCAAAAAACCATTAATACCAACTTTTGTTGGGATTAAAATTTTATTTAATGTCCTTGTTAATTTGTTAAAAAATGTTTTATTTGCTCCTGTAATTTTCAAACTTTTTTCTTCAACCATATTATCCGTCCTTTCAATATTCAATTTTTTCATAAGTCCCGATATTTTCTAATACCTCATATGTTAAACTTAATTCTATATATTTTTCAAATTCTTTTACATCAACATCTGTTTTTATAACATTTTCCTTATGTTCTATTTGTTTTTCAATTTTTTCTGCTAATTCTTCTATCCCTAAGTTTTTAGCTTCTTCTACACTATAACTTTTTTGTGTTTTTACCATTTCATTATTTGTAATTTTTACAACTGAAATTGGTAAATAAAAATTAGAAAATATTTTTAAATTTTGTTCTGTATATATTGTATCATAAATTTTAAATTTTGAAAGGGTTTTGAACAAATTTATTTGAAAATTATTAAATTTTATTTGAAATTTTTTCTCATTTTGCCCGGTTGGCTCAAAAATTTTGGGATAAAGTGGTATTTTTTGTGTTTTTGTATAAAAAATTCTGGCTTGAACTTCACCTTGACTATGTACAAGTCTTCTTTCCGTATACTTTCCTTCCATATATCCTGCAATTAAAATATCACCTTTTTGAATATTATCACCTTTCTTTACTAGAGGTGTCCCATTTTGTGCAATAACTTTTTCAACTACTCCACTTTTAGCAGAAACTATATTGCAAAAATCATTATTATCAACTATTTCAGGTTTATCATCTGCTTTCACAATATTTACAATTAAATTTGTACCTTTTATATTAATTCCAATCCACGAAATATCATCTCTTTTTAATCTAATTTCATTTGCAACATTATCTAGCTCAACATCTTTTTTATTAGTTCCTTTTTTTATGCCAAAATCTTTTAAATCTTTTTCAATTCCATCAATCTCATAATTATCTTCTACATGTATTTCTATATTCCAAATATAACAAGAACTAAAATAAATAAAAAAAGAAACAAAAAGCAAAAATATAACAAATATTTTTCTTTTTCTGTATCTATTTAAAATAAAAGGTATTCCTTTTTTCTTTTGTATTTTTACTCTGCATTTTGTTTTTCTGCAAATTGGAGATAACTTTTTAAAATCATTTATTCCGATATTTAAAAATAGTTTTGTACCTTTATCTCTTTTCAAATTCCAAATATTAATTTTATTTTTTATACATAAATTTATGAATTTTTCAATATAATATCCCTCAATTTCTATTCTTAAATATCCGAAAAAAAAATTCATTAAGCTCCATATGTACATAATACTTTTTCTCCTTTACTTTATCTTATCTTTAAAAATTCAATATTATATTATTTTTTCATACCTTGCAGTCGCAATTTCCATATCTAAAATTAATATAATGTAAATTGCTCCAATCGCACTCGCTAACGCTCGTTTGGTCGCTTACGCGGTATTTATAAATAATATAATATTGGATTTTTAAAATCAAACTAAATGAAATCTTTAAATTCACCTAATTTAAATAGTTTTATTCAATATTAATTGAACTAACTTTTCCTTTTATTTTTAAATTTTCTTCAGTTATTTTTTCAAGTTTAAGGCCTATTCCATTTATATTTACAGTACCAATTTTAGTATTTAATTTTATATAAAAATCCTCATACTCAAGTACACCTTGATAATTTTCCACAAATATCTCATCAAATCCAATTATTATAATCTTAGGAAATTCCTGACTAATTTCCTTAGGCAATTCTAACATATTGTTTATTTTATCAATACTTTTCAAATTAACTCTCCCTTCTTTTTAGGATTTAAAATCATCTATACTTTTAAACTCATATCCCATTTCTCTTGTTTTTTTAATAACATGATCCATTATATCTGCATTAGTTTTTGATGTAGCATGTAATAACATTACCTCTCCATTATGCAAATTTTCTGTAATCTTTTTTATCCCTTCTTCACAAGATGGTTGTTTTTTTTCATCCCAATCAACATATGCAAATGACCACATAACAGTTTTATATCCCAATTTCTCTGATAAACTTAATGTACGTTCACTAAACTCGCCTTTTGGTGGTCTTATATACTTCATTTCATACCCAAATTTTTCATATATTACTTGATGTAAATCCATCACTTCTTTTTTTAATTCTTCATCAGATAAACTTGGCATAGATTTATGATTAACTGTGTGGTTTCCTATAATATGTCCCTCATCAATCATTCTTTTTACTATATCTGATGCAGTATTTGCATAATGTGCTGTTATAAAAAATGTTCCTTGTACATTATTTTCTTTTAAAGCATCTAATATTTTTTCTGTATATCCAGCTTCATATCCTAAATCAAATGTCAAATATATATTTTTTTCTTCATTATTTCCAAGTGCAATTCCATTATATTTTTCAATTAATTCCTTATTTAATTTTCCAATATCAGGTTGCATATTATTATTATTCCTTTTTATTCCCCATTCAATTTTCTCATTATTAATATTTACATTAGTTTTTACAGCAATCTCATTTATATTTATCATCATACTGAAAACAAATAACATACATAAAACAAATCCACAAATCACAAACTTATTCTTTTTATTCATTATTAGTTGCATTCCTCTCTATATTATTAAGCATTAATCTTTTATTCTTAATAATATTTTAATTTTATATTATCATATATACTATCAAAATAAAAAAAAATAACTAATTTTTAGTTATTTTTTTTATTCTTTTTCATTCTTCTCTTATCAAATTTTTCTTTTCTTTGTATTTTTAAAAAAAATATAATTAAAATCACAAGTAAAATAACTAATCCTAAAATTTGATTTTCAATTTGTTTTATTAACACACCTATTTTAGGAATTTTAATGAAATAATTCCTGTAATACAAAAAGTTGCATCTAAAATATAAAAAAATGTAAATTTTAAAATCTTTTTAAAATTTACATTTTTTATTTATTTCTTCAAATAAAATTTTTATTTAAAATCTTATTTTCCATTAACTAAATCTTTTAATTGTTTTCCTGCTTTAAAAACTGGAGCTTTTGATGCAGGTATTATTAATTCTTCTTTTGTTTGTGGATTTCTACCTTTTCTAGCAGCTCTTTCTCTAATTTCGAAAGATCCAAATCCAACTAATTGAACTTTTTCTCCTTCCATTAAAGCTTCTTTAATAACTGATACAACTGCGTCAACTGATGCTTCAGCAACTTTTTTTGTGTCTCCTGTTTTTGCAGCAACTTCTGCTACTAATTCAGATTTGTTCATTTTCATTACCTCCTATAAGTTTCTATTATGTAGTAATATTAATGCTACTTTAGCACCATATATCCTCTACTATATAAAACTATTCGCCAATCTTCGATAAAATCCCCCTTTTTTTAATAAATTTCTTTGTTTCTTTTTGATTTTATACCTAAAAGCTCAAAAATTGGAATAATTTTTAATACAATTAATAATACACAATAAATTACAATGGCAAATATAATTGCTATTATTGTAGCCAATTTTTCAGAAAATATGCTATTTCCTATATAAAAAATAAATATAGAACCTAAACTCATTATAATTACAGCAATAATTGGTTTAAATATAAGATTTTTATAATCAATTTTAAATTTTATATTTTTTATAATCACTAAAAATCCAATTATACAAACAATTAAATTACATACAACATTTCCAATTGCAGCACCTTTTATACCTATATTTTCATTTCCTACAAATATTATATTTGCAAAAAATTTACAAACCATCCCTATAAAAAAAGATATTGCAGGTATATTCATTTTTCCTATTCCTTGTAAAATACTATTTATTGTTTGTGCAAAAACCATAAAAATTACAGAAATGCTATTTATTTGTAATAAAATTGCCCCATTACTTGCATTTGGAAACAATAAATTTAAAATTGGTTTTGCATAAATTATTAGCCCCACAGTTGTAGGTAAACTTATGACCATTGTAATTTTCAAAAAAACACTTATTTTTTCTTTAACTTGTTTATAATCTCCTTGTGCTTTTGACTTTGCAATAGCCGGAACCATAGCTGTTACAAAAGGAATATTTAAAGATAAAGGTAATAAACACAATATATCTATTTTTCCACTTAAAATTCCATATTGTATTTTTGCCTGTTCTTCTGTCATAAATCTTTTAAGTAATCTTACAATTGTAAACAAATCTATATTTTTATTAAATGATGACATTAATGAACTTAATGATACAGGTATTGATTCTTTTAAAATTTTTTTCAAAGTTTTTCTAATTCTAGTTGGAATATAATTAACACTTTGCGATATTTCAATAGCAATCTCTTTTCTTCTCAATCTATATAACATATAAATATATGAAAAACTAAAAAATGTTGCAACTGTTGTTGCCATATTTGCAACACCTGCCATTAATATTGTATTATTCATTGTTATATTAGCAATTATTTCAACCAAAATAATTGTAAATATTGTTTTAAATATTTGCTCGATTCCTTGTGACTTAGCTGTTATAGCTAAATTTTGTCTTCCATTAAAATATCCTCTTAGTACTGCTGTTATAGATGCAAAAAATATTGATGGTGACAATGTTATTAAACAATACTTTGCCTCAGGTATTTCAAGCCATTTCTCTGCAATACTTTCCGCTCCTAAAAATAAAAGTATTGTACCAATAAGACCAAAAAATGCAAATGTGTAAAACGCTATTTTAAAAATTCTATATGCTCCTCTATTATCTCCGAATTGCTACTCTTTCTGATACTAGTTTTGCAATAGCATTTGGTACACCTGTTGATGAAAAAGTAAGTAATAAAGCATATATTTGAAATCCTGCACTATATATTGCATTTCCGCTATCTCCAAATCCATCTTTATTTGTCAAATATAACTTATATGCTAAACCTGTTATTTTTATTAAAATTTGTGAAAAAAGTAAGGCAATTATCCCATTTATAATATTTTCTTTATTCTTTTTCAACTTTTCCTCCCTAATCTATTGACAAATCTGCTTTTTTGTTATAAAATTATTCAGTATTATGTAAAAATATGAATTAAATCTAAAACCTCTCCCCGGTAGTTTTAAATTTAATTATCATATAAATTAAAATATAGGAGGGTAATTTTACCATGAACAATGTTACATATAGTGCTAAAAAAAGTGAAATTGAAAGAAAATGGTATATAATTGATGCAACAGATAAACCACTAGGTAGAGTTGCAACAGAAGCAGCAAGATTACTTGCTGGAAAACATAAACCAATTTATACAAAAAATGTAGATACAGGAGATCATGTTATAATAATCAACTGTAAAAATGCCAAATTAACAGGAAATAAATTAAATCAAAAAGTTTACAGACATCATTCTGGATATATTGGTGGAATGAAAGAAACATCTGCTAAAGATATGATGGAAAAAAATCCAACAAAAGCAATGATGTTAGCTGTTAAAGGAATGTTACCACATACAACTTTAGGAGCTCAAATGCTTAAAAAATTAAGAGTTTATGCTGATGATAAGCATGAAAACCAAGCTCAAAAACCAGAAATCTGGAATTTTTAATTAAGGAGGGGTAACAATGGCAGAAAAAATATATTTTTGTGGTACAGGTAGAAGAAAAAATTCTATAGCTCGTGTTAGATTAACAGAAGGAACTGGAAAAATAACAATTAATGGAAAAGATATCGAAGAATTTTTCGGAATGGAAACATTAAAAGTTATAGCAAAACAACCATTAACAGTTACAAATACACTTACAAAATATGATGTTATTTGTAAAGTTTCTGGTGGTGGATATACAGGTCAAGCTGGTGCAATTCGCCATGGTATAGCTAGAGCTTTAAATGAAGCTAATAGTGAATTTAGACCAATCTTAAAATCAAATGGATTCTTAACAAGAGATCCACGTATGAAAGAAAGAAAAAAATACGGTCTTAAAAAAGCTAGAAAAGCTCCACAATTTAGTAAAAGATAATTATTTTATATTAAAAAATCGCAAATTCACAATTTGCGATTTTTTTAATATTTAACAACTAATTTATTAAACTTAGAATTTATAAAATTCTCTAATTTTCCCATAAAAATATTTGGTTCAATTTCTTTTTTTGCTACCATATCTAACCCCTTTTCCCAACTTGCAGTAAGTTTCGGATTAAGCATATCTGGCATTGAAGAATAAACAACATCATAAATTGCTTCTCCTTTTATAGTTGGAGTTACAATTTGAGTTTTAGAATTTATACTAATATACTTTATCTTTTCTAATTTTTTAATAATTCCTCCTCTTGTAGCTGGTGTTCCAATACCTGCACCTTTTATTTGTTCTCTTAATTCTTCATCTTCAATAAGCTTTCCTGCATTTTCCATTGCAAGTATCAAATTACCAGAATTATATCTTGATGGAGGTGATGTTTCAGCTTCTTTTAGTTCAAAATTATTAACTTCAAATTTTTCACCTTTTTTTATATTTTTTAAAACTTCCATATTTCCATTTTGTTCAATATTTTCCACATTTTGCATACTATCTGTTAATATATTTTCCTTTTTTTCAGGTTTCAAAACATCTAAAAATCCACGTTTTATACATACTTTTTCATTTGCATAAAAAGTTTCATTTTCTATATTTAAACTTATATTTATCTTATTATATTCAGCAGGTGGATAAAAAATTGCCAAAAATCTTTTAGTTATAACTTTATATACCTGTTTTTGCAAATCAGGTAATCCATTAAAATTCTCAAACCCTTGTCCTGTAGGAATTATTGCATAATGGTCTGTTATTTTACTATCATTTACATATTTAGTTTTTAACAAATTAGTTGAATATTTTTCTTCAACCATTTTTTTAATAATATTTTGAATTTCCTCATCTTGGAAGCTTTTAGCAATTCCATTTAAATTTTTAGATATTTCTTTTGCAACTGCAGTTGATAAAACTCTAGCATCAGTTCTAGGATATGTTACTAATTTTTTTTCATACAAGTTTTGAATTATTTCAAGTGTTTCTTCAGGCTTTATTTTAAATCTTTTTGTACACTCATTTTGAATTTCTGCTAAATTAAATAAAAGTGGAGCATTTTCTTTTTGCTTACTTTTTTTAACATTTTCAACTATTGCTTGTTTCCCAGCAAGTGAATTTATAAATTTTTTAGCAACATCTTCTTGTTTAAACCCATTTTCATTATATAATAATGGTGAATTATATAATTTAGATTTTTCATTTACTTTCCATTCTGCTTTAAAATTAGAATTCTCTTTGCCAAAATCACCTATTACTTTATAATACTGTGTTTTAACAAAATTTTTTATTTCTCTTTCTCTTGAAACAATCATACCTAAAACACAAGTCATAACTCTCCCTACAGAAATTGTTGCTTTTTCTTCATTTATTTTTGATGCCATCCTTTTTCCATAAATAATAGTGAGTAATCTTGAAAAATTAATTCCAATTAAATAATCTTCTTTTGCTCTTAAGTATGCACTATCTGAAATACTATCATATTCAGACATATCTTTTGCTTCCCTAATTCCTCTTAATATTTCTTCTTCTGTTTGCGAATCTATCCATACTCTTTTCATTTTAGCATTTGGGTTTGGTTTTGCCATCATAAAAACCAGTCTTTGAATATATTCTCCTTCTCTTCCAGAGTCACCTGCATTATATATTTCTGTTAAATCTTCTCGTTGCAAAAGTTTTTTTACAACTTCAAATTGATTTTGGACATTTTTTATAATCTCATATTTATATTCTTTTGGCATAAATGGCAATGTATCTAATCTCCACCACTTCAATTTTTCATCATATACTTCTGGATAACTCATTGTTACTAGATGACCCACACACCATGTTATAATCCATTCTTCTGACTCTAAATAATTTCCTTTATTACTCATATTTACTTTTAAAACTTTCGCAAATTCTCTTGCTACAGATGGCTTTTCTGTTATTATTAATTTCAATTTATATCAATCCAATCTTATTTATTTTTTATTGATTGTTTTTCTATTATATCATATTACTATAATTAAATCTATAATTTTACATAAATTTTTTAAACAATTAAATTTATTGTTATTAACTATATTATACAAATGACATTGTGAAAAAATATCCAAAGTCAGAAAAATTTGCATTAGTATCTGAAATAAAGCAAACATTATATTTAGGACTTAGAAATTTATTATTTGCTATTAAAAGTTTTAATAAATATGATAAATTAAAATATTATCTATCAAAAATGGGTGTTAATTTTTGTGGTTATAGAATCTAATTATCTAGGTCATATTTTTCATTTTACTATGCCAAGACTAATAGTTTTAATTTTTCAAAAACTGTCTATGCCAAGGGAATTAAACTTCTTTGACATAAATCTATTCGGAATAATCCGTAAATCACTCCCTGCTAAGATAGAAACCTTTATGTTTCTTTGTATGTCGAAGTGCTACAACACCAAGACCGGACGGAAACCGTACGCTGTAGTAACTGTAGCCACTGCCCGCGTAAGATCCAAATACTCCCGCGTTGTCTCCACTGTACCAACTGCCACCGCGCAAAAGGAAAGGTCGGTAGTATCCACCAATTAGAGCGAAATCACTATTGTAAAATGTTTTTCCATAATTCAATAATCTATTTGAATTTGTTGTTATATTTCCATTTGCATCTTCTGTTGCAGTAAACCAACTATGTTCTTCCCCTGCTTTATATGTTGTTGAACCTGATTTATAATCTTCTGTAAGCCATCCATAATATGAAAATGTATTTATAACTTCATACATTGCATCTCCTTTTGTATCTTTCATTAATTTTACTCTATCTTTTGCTTCTAAATGAGCTTTTTTATTTCCTTCATCTGTTTTATCATACCATGTTGTTGAGCCTGTTTTTATTTC
>CAKPOA010000015.1 GCA_934169575.1 uncultured Clostridia bacterium | reverse complement strand
TTTGCATTTCCTGCTCTTTGTAAAATTCCATCTTGTCCTGATATCATCATTATACTAATTCCTGCTAAAATAATTAAGACAATAATTGTAATAACTAATGCTATTAATGTGATACCCTTTTGCTTACTTCTTCTCATTTATTTTTCTCCCCCTTTTTTCTTGTGCCTCTAAATATAGTCTGCACTGTGGTTTCACCACTTTTGTTTTCTTGACATATTTTATCATTTATCTTTTTTTCGTGCAATACTATTTTTCTTTAAAAATATCGATATATATATATATATATATATATATATATACAGCCACAAGGGTTTCAGGGTTTTGTTACTTTTTTATTACAATTTTGTTACATTTTTGTTACATTGGATCCATGTCAAATTTTTAGACACTTTTTTTACAATTTTAAATTTTCCAAAAAATCATGGTACTTGATCATAACTATTTCGTGTTTCATGACCATCCTCTAAATTAATATTATCTTCTGCCTTAACCCCTTTTTCTATCTCAGTTTCTTGAACAAATTCCTCATCGTTATTGTTAGAAAAGCTATTATCAATCTCTTTTTTATTTAACATTTTACAACCCGAAACTATACATACAATTGTTATAAATATCAATAATATAAAAATCAAATTTTTTTTATTCAAAACATACCTCCATTTTTTATTTTTCTTTTAGATTCCATAAGTTTTTCCTGTTATAGTAGCTCCATTTTCAACAGTACAATTTCCTGAGTTATATATAGCATAACTACTTTCTGATGATATATTACCTCCTGTTACTGTAACACTTCCTCCTTCTTTATTCCATATGCAATAATTTTTTCCCGATTTCATATATCCTGAAATAATTTTTAAAATACCTCCTGAATAATTAATTATAGCTGGTCGATTTTTTTCATTATATGCTAATATATTTCCACCTCCATTGATTTCACAATTACCATAATTAAGTAAACCATTTGAATCAGTAGACATCATAACCCCACCAGCTATAGTAAGAGTTGCATTACTTTCATTCCTTATAGTTGCACTATTATCTGTTGTTAGTTTTCCTCCCCTTAAAGTCAGAGTTGCTCCTGATTTATTCCATATAGCATAACTGTTTTTTGAGTATGCTGTTATTCTTGCTGCTATAATTTCCCCTCCTGATTGATTAACAATTGTAGGATAATTGCCATTATTATCAGAAGAGAAATCAGCCACTAAAGTAGTGATAACTTTTCCATAATTATTTAGAACATTACTATTTTCAGATATATACTTTCCACCTTTAAATTCTATATTTCCTTTTGGTCCATTGTAGACTGTGCACTTATCTACACTTCTAAAATTTGGTACCTGTTTAATAGTAGCAATTCCCTGATTATATAATGCTATTTTTTTATTTGATGATATGTCTCCACCTGTGATTTGCATTGTTCCATTTTCCCAATTCCAAATCGAATAACAATTTTCAGAATATATTTTTCCACTTGATATATTCATTTCTGCATCTGTTCTATTAACAACAGTTGGACAATTTCTTTCATTACTAGATTTAAATTGAGAATTATCTTTTATATTACACACTCCAAAATTCACCAATACATTTGAATTTTCCGAACTAGCATTGGTATTTCCACCTATAGCCATGTTTGCTTTTTCATAATTTGAAATCGCAACTAAATCACTTGTATTAATTACAGTATTTCCACCAATATTACAATTACCATAATTGTTTAAAGCCTGAGATGTCACATCTGTTGTTATTGTTGCATCATTTATTTCTACTGTTCCGCCTATTTTATTTCTTAATGCTCCACCTGTTTTACTATAAACTTTTGCACCATTTATTATCAAATTTGCACCCTCATAATTTACAATTGTAGTACCATTGTTTTCATTTTGAGTTGTAAC
Source organism: uncultured Clostridia bacterium (assembly GCA_934169575.1). Taxonomy (GTDB): domain Bacteria; phylum Bacillota; class Clostridia; order TANB77; family CAG-508; genus CAG-269. The sequence goes on along the minus strand of CAKPOA010000015.1, from coordinate 32,948 downwards.
TTCTGTGTCACTGTTTATTTCACATATTCCATAATTACAAACAACATTACTATCTTTACACTTTAATATACCACCGGAAATTGATAAGGTTCCATTATTTAAAATTGTTTGATATTCTACATTATCTGAATCAAGAATCTTACCATTTAAATTTAATACTATATCTTGATTTTCATACACAGTAATACATTCAATACTATCATTAATCATAGTAATATCTTTTTTTGTATTATTTTTCTCAACATCATCAATTGCTGATTGCAAAGTTTTATAATATATATTATCCATTCGAGCTATATAACCTTGTTCGCTGTATGTTTTATCATCAATTTTTCCTATTTTACTAGTTATTAATTTATCCATTTGATCTAATTTTTTTCTTTCATCTTTTTGTGCTTCATCATTAATATCTTTTGCATTTCCTGCTCTTTGTAAAATTCCATCTTGTCCTGATATCATCATTATACTAATTCCTGCTAAAATAATTAAGACAATAATTGTAATAACTAATGCTATTAATGTGATACCCTTTTGCTTACTTCTTCTCATTTATTTTTCTCCCCCTTTTTTCTTGTGCCTCTAAATATAGTCTGCACTGTGGTTTCACCACTTTTGTTTTCTTGACATATTTTATCATTTATCTTTTTTTCGTGCAATACTATTTTTCTTTAAAAATATCAATATATATACAGCCACAAGGTCTTTAAGTTTTTGTTACTTTTTCATTACAATTTTGTTACATTTTTGTTACATTTTTTATTTTAGAACTTAATCTATTCTTTCTCTTCATTTTTTCATCATTTTTAACCACTTATTTAATTCAGCACCTAAAAATACAGTATAGAAACAAGAATAAGTCCACATCATTATAAGCATCAAAGTTGTTAAACTACCATATGTTAAAGAAAAACCTTTAAAAATAAACAAATATTTAGAAAACACAAAAGATATCACATTAAGAGCTATTGCACCAAATAAAGCACCCCAAAATTGGCTTTTAAAAGAAACTTTGTGTTTTGGCATAAACTTATATAAAAGTAAAAATACTAAAAAAGTCATAAATAAAAAGCCAACTTCTGTTCCTATCATGTATATTGTGTTTAATTTTTCAAATTTCCCCATATATTGTAATATTGTATCTCTTAAAGTATCTCCAAATACTAAACCAGTTAACCCTATAACAATTAAAATTATAAATAAAATAGTTTCAATAATTGCTTTAACTCTTAAATATAAATATGAAGCATTTTCTTTATCATCTGTATTATAGACTTTTTGAAGTCCTTTTGTTAATGCATATAATCCACGACCAGCAGACCAAATTGTAAAAATTATCGATATTGAAATTGTTCCTATAGATTTTGAATAAACCTCTTGTACAATATTCAAAACCATTTCATTCATACTTGATGGTATAATTTTTGAAATAGCATCAAATAATGTTTTAGGTTCAATGCCTGTGTATTGTATTAAAGTTATTAATAATATTAAAAATGGGATAAAAGATAAAATTGTATAATATGCACATTGTGCTGATGATTCACTAATATGGTCATTATTCATGTTATCTACTAATTTATTTAGTTTTTCTATCATTTAATTTAATTCCTTCCAAATAATTTAAGGTTGCCTTATGGCAACCCTGATTTATGCACGTGGATGTGCTTTTTTATATATTTCACTTAATTCTGCATTTTGAAATTTCATATATACTTGTGTAGATGAAATATCTGAATGTCCAAGCATTGATTGGATTGCTTTTAATTCTGCACCATTTTGTAATAAATGTGTTGCAAATGAGTGTCTTAATGTATGTGGTGTTATATCTTTTTCAATATGTGCTTGTTCCTGATAGAATTTTATAATTTTCCAAAATCCTTGTCTTGTTAATCTTTTACCATTCAAATTTACGAATAAAGCTTTTTCTTCTTCTGATTTCACTAATATAGTACGTGACTTTTCTAAATATTCTTTTATGGCATTTATAGACATCTTTCCAAGTGGAATTGTTCTTGTTCTTCTATCACTTTTACAAATTACAACCTCATTTTTTAAGTCTAGATCTTCAACATTTAAAGAGATCATTTCTGTAACTCTCATTCCAGTAGCATATGCAAATTCTAGCATAGCCTTATCTCTGATTCCTTTTAAATCAATATCATTTGGCTGTTCTAATAATAATTCAACCTCTTCAGATGTTAAAACACATGGCGCTTTTTTTTCTATTTTAGGTGATTGAACATTTATTGTTGGATCTTTTTCTATTTTTCCAACTTTTACTTCATATTGATAAAATGAACGTATTGATGCTATCATTCTTGATATAGTTGATGGTTTTTTATTTTGTTCTTTTAACAAATATTGTAAATAGTCTTTTATATCTTCTTCTTTTATTTTTGTATATTTCTTGTTATTTGAATTTATATAACTTTTAAATTGTTCCAAATCTCTTTTGTATGACTCAAGTGTATTGTTTGATACTTTTTTATCATTCTCTAAAAATTTAAAAAATTGTTTTAATTGATTTTCCATTGCTTACCCCTTACATTTACATAATAATATACTATATGTTATATCAAACTATTTAAAAAATGTAAATAGTTTTTCCGAAATTTTTAAAAATATTTTATAAAATTTTTCAACATATGGACTGAAACTATATTTTCTACAAAAGATGAAATTATTAAAACTAAAATCATCAGTCCAGAAATCAAAGTATGTTTTATAATATTAGATTTTATTAATTCTTTTTGTCTATCTTTTAATATTGATTTATATAATTTTATACTACTAACCCCAATAGTAAGAATCGCAGGTATAAATAATATATTTTGCAATAATATTGTAATTAAGCAAAAAAGTATTCCTTTTGCAGTACCTAATGAATAAGTTATAATTGCAATAGTATATCCTAAACATACACCTCTTGCTAATATAACAGTAAGTACAACTGGTAAACCTATAACAGTTGTCCCAGCAATCCATAAAATTATCGCCAAAATAATATTACTTTTTATTGATTCTATAATTAAATCTGTTTGACTTATATTTTCTATACTTTTTATCTTTGTAATAAATTCTTCAATATATTTTTTTACTTCATCAATTTTTGTCTGTTCTAAATTGTTTATTATCATAACACCTATAAAAACACCAATAATAAACAATAATAAAACTAACATATATTCTTTAAAATTATTTTTTACATAATCAAATATTTTTTGCTTAAATTTTATTAAAATCTTCATAAAATAATTTCTCCTTAAATAATATCGATGTTTGTACATAATCTTTATTCAATTTAAGGAGAATTTATTACAAAAAATTAAAATTCCATTTCACTATAATCTTCTGGTATTTCAAATAATGAATCATTAGCCTCATATTTTAAATTAGTTTTTAAAATTTCATCATCTATTTTTCCATTAATTTTTGCTATATTTTTTATGTATACAATATCATCACCATCAAAATAAAATCTTGTTTTTACAACTTCTTCATCATAATCATCTAATAATATTAAAAATGATGTAATATTGCTATATTCTTCATAATAATATTCTTTTCCTTCTATATATTCTTTCCCAGAAATATATTCTTTTCCAACCGCTTCTTTTAATCCTGATAAAATAATATCGCCATCAATATTTTCACCATTATAATCATAATATTGTTTTTCACTATGGCTTATATAGTATGCATGATCATTTAAAATAAGTGTACTTGTACGATCTCCATCTGAATCCATATCAATATCAACATCTTTTCCTCTTTGAGATATTTTCATTTTATATTTAATATCTGAATTTACTTCTTCCATAGAAAATGTAAATCTATCAGCATTAGATAAATTATTGTACATTCTAATTACTCTATCATTATTATTAAAATTTGCAATCAAAACACCAGCTATTACACATAATACTACCATTATTAATATGATTATAATAAATTTTTTTGATTTTTGCATTTTATTTCATTCCTTCCTTTGCTTGTGTGATTAATCTCCTAGACATATTCCTAAATTTCTTGCCGTTTTAATTAAATCATCATCTAATCCAACAACTTTCATATTACTATCTTTTGTTCCACCTTCAACAGCACCAATTCTTTTATTATTTCCAACAACATCTTCTAATGATACACAATCTAATTTTCCATTTTTCAAAACAGTTAAAATATTAAATTTTCCTTCCATTGCAAACTCAAAAGCCTTTACACCATATCTTGCAGCTAAAATTCTATCTTCTGCAGTAGGCATTCCTCCTCTTTGAAGATATCCTAAAGTTGTATTTCTTGTAATTTTTCCTGTTTTTTCTTCAATTTGTTTGGCAACAATTTCTCCAATGCCACCTAACTGAGCATTTATAACTCCTGCTCCACCTTCTCTAGTAGTTTTAACAACAATTTCTCCACCTTTTGGAAATGCACCTTCTGAAACAACAACTACACTGAATTTTTTTCCTTTGCTTTGTCTTTCTTTTATTTTTTCTACCACTTTTTCAATATCATATGGAATTTCTGGAAGTAATGCAACATCTGCTCCACCTGCAATTGCTGCTGCTAAAGCAAGCCAACCTGCATGTCTTCCCATAACTTCTAGTACCATAACTCTATTATGTGTTTCTGCAGTTGTGTGTAATCTATCTAATGCTTCTACTGCAACAGATACAGCAGTATTAAAACCTACTGCAACTTCAGTACATGCAACATCATTATCCATAGTCTTTGGTACACCAATTATATTTACACCTTTTACACTTAAATCTCTTGCAGATTTTTGAGTACTATCTCCTCCTAATGTAAATATGCAATCAAACCCATCTTTTTTTATATTTTGAACACATTTATCTGACATATCTTTATAGGTTACTTTTCCATCTTCTACAATTTTATAATTGAAAACATTTGTATTTAATGATGATCCTATTATAGCTCCACCTCTTGGTAATATTCCTGAAATTTCTTTGCTATCTAATTTTATAAAATTATTTTCAAATAATCCTTTATATCCTTCAATAAATCCATAACATTCAACTCCATTTTGTTCAGCAGCTTTTGCAATTGACCTTATTACTGCATTTAATCCAGGGGTATCTCCTCCATTTATTAATATAGCTACCTTTTTTAATTCTGCCATTATATCACTTTCCTTCCTCTTGATTATTTTTACATTATTATTATATCATTAACTTTTAAATTTACAAGTGTTTTTTCAAATATATTGCATTTTTTCTTTTTTATCACATACATTTTATATGGGTGATTACATGTTTATTTTTAATTTAAAACTAAATAAAAATATAATTTCGAAAATTTCTTTTATATTTATGATTATCATAATACTTATTATTTTTATTGTTGGCATATATTTAATATTTATCAAACCATCTCAAACTCTTACAATTTCTGACACAATAAAATCTAATGAAATTTTTGAAGTTACAAATAATAATTATACAAATATCTTAAATGCTACAAATAAAAATATTGACTCATATGTTGGTTGTAAAGTACAAATTACAGGATATGTTTATAGACTTCTTGATTTTGAAAATAATCAATTTGTTATTGCAAGAGATATGTTACTTCCTAATAGTTCTCAAACTCTTGTTGTAGGTTTTTTGTGTGAATATGATAAAGCATTAGATTATAAAGATGGTGAATGGATAAATATTGTTGGGGAAATAAAAAAAGGAAATTTCAAAGGTGATATCGCTATTTTAAATATTATTTCTATAGATAAAACTGATAAACCTGAAAATCCTTTTGTTTGCATGCCAGATGATACCTATCTTCCAACTGCAAATATGTTTTAATTATTTTTCTCCTACTATAACTTTGAAAAATCCCCCATCTATAAAATCTGAAAATACATTTTTTATTATTATAAGTAATATTGGTCCTACAAACATTCCGTATAACACCAATTAATTTAAAACCTGTATACATAGCTATAATTGTAAATATTGGATGTATTCCAATATTTCCGACTTACAATTCTAGGTTCAATAAATTGTCTTGTTATACTCATTATTATCCATAATACTATTATGCTAATTCCAAGTGTCAAATCTCCATTTATTCCAGATATTATTGCCCATGGAACCATTGCGGTTCCTGAGCCTAATATTGGAAGTGCATCAATAAAACCTATTCCTAATGCTATTAATAATGGATAGCCTACATTTAATCCTGCAAATTGCATAATATATAAACCAATTAAAGATATTATAAATGATATTAATATTAAGACAACCTGTGCTTTTAAGTATTTACCAAGTGTTTTTATTATCTCTCTTAAATGTGTTCCTATTTTTTTAACCCATTTTTCTGGAAAATGGTGTTCTAATTCATCTAACATATATATTTTGTCTGTACATATAAAATATAATGCTAATACAAATACTACAAAATATATTGCCATTGTAGGTACTGATGAAAGAAATTTTAATACACCTGTTAAAAATTCTTGCAAATATGTTGATGCTTTTTGCAGAAAAGATATTGCTGTATTTTGTGTAAATTCTTGTATATCACTTGATATTTTTATTTTTTCAAAATTCAAACTATTTATAATTCTTTGTAATTGTTCATAAGCTTTTTCATAATATTGGTTAAAACTTGCAAGTAGATGTGTTGATTCAGATATGATTGTTATAATTCCCCAAACAAGTAATCCAACAATACTTCCAAATACTATTATAAAAACAATTATAGAACTAAATTTTCTCGATATTTTTAAATTTCTCATTAGCCATTTTATAACAGGTTCAATTATTAATGATATTATAAATGCTATTAAAAAAGGCATATAAAATACTGCCAATTTTAAACTTGCAATTATTATCAATACTATAACTGCTAAATAACTGATTTTTTTTAGTATACCTGTCCAATACATATTTATCATTATATCAAATCCTTTTAATAATTATTATAGAATTGCCATTATTATATGTTTATATATACAAATTATTCATTTAATGGCAATGCTATATTTATTATTTTTGATAAGTATTTCATACTGTTTAAACATTGTTCTAATGTATTTCCTGTTGACCCAACTTCAATTATACAAGCTGCTTTTCCTAAATTTTGATTATATCTTGAATTTCTCAAAATTATTGGTTTAAATAATCCTGGGTATATTTTATCTGCTTCTTCTTGAATCTTTATTGCAAATTTTAAATTTGATTGCCAATTTGGGTGATTTAGCCCTCCCCCATTTGTTCCCATTACAAACATTATTTGTGCACAATATTCATCACCGATTTTTACTGTTGGTGCATACGAACTATAACTTCCTATTGCATCTCTATGTAAATCTATTATAATATCTGATTGTTTATTTTCTAGCAATTTTGATACTGTTGAAAAAGATCTTGTATATGAACCATTATATTTTGGATAATCATGGTATGTTTTATCATGAGTTACATCATATCCATAATTAGATAAATAATTATCAAGTTCATCTCCTACTCTAGCGACTGTGTAATTTAAATCTGTTGTTCTGAAATTTCCAGTTGGCTCATATGAATATTTTTCACTTGATGTATAGCTCTCACATGTATGTGTATGAAAAATCAAAATATTCGATTTATTTATATTTAAACCACTTGTATCTAAAATATCATCTGTTAATTCAAAACTAGTTTCATTTTTGATTTTCACGCCATTATGCTTATCTGTATACTTATCTACTAATGGATTTTCTGTAACAATTTCTGTTTTAACATCAGTTTTAGTTTCTTCAATTTTTTCTTCATTCTTTTCTTCATTCTTTTCTATATTTTTTTCTTCCACTTGCTCTTGTACATCTTGATTTATATTTGCTATATCTATATTCATTATTGTAAATTCTGAACCTAAGATAGCAGCATAAAATTCACTATCTGCATTTTCATTATTTTCATCAATTAATATCTCATTATTTATTTTTTTTACAATTGGCATTTCTAAATTTATTGGATATGTACTATAATTATTTAAATTATTTGAAATTTTTTGTAGCGAACTTATTTTGTCAAACTTTATTTTTCCATCGCAGAAAAAATACCTATTTATTATATAAATAATACACATTATTACAACAAGTGTTAAAAAACATTTTATTAAATCTTTAAATTTAATAACTGCAACATTGAACATATATATTCTCCTTGTCCTATATAATATATTCAAAAAAATTAAAAATAGAACAAAAAAAGTTGCAGATTCGCAACTTTTATTTTGCGTAATCTACAACTCTTTTTTCTCTAATAACATTTACTTTTATTTGTCCTGGATAATCCATTTCATCTTCAATTCTTTTTGAAACATCTCTAGCTAGTACTGTCATTTGATCATCATTTATTCTATCTGGTTTAACAATAATCCTTACTTCTCTACCTGCTTGTATTGCAAAAGATTTTTCTACACCTTCAAATGAATCTGCAATAGATTCTAATGTTTCCAATCTTTTAATATATGCTTCTAAAGTTTCTCTTCTTGCTCCAGGTCTTGAGGCAGATATTGCATCTGCAGCTTGTACTAAAACAGCTTCCATAGTTTGTGGTTCTACATCACCATGGTGTGCCTCTACAGCATTTATTACAAGTGGATTTTCTTTATATTTTTTCAATATATCAACACCTATTTGAATATGAGTTCCTTCCATATCATGGTCTAATGCTTTTCCAATATCATGTAATAATCCTGCTCTTCTTGCCCTTTTTGCATCTAATCCTAATTCTTCTGCCATTATTCTAGCTAAATTAGAAACTTCGATTGAATGGCTAAGGACATTTTGACCATAACTTGTCCTATATTTTAATTTACCTAATAATTTTATTATATCAGGATGTAAATTATGTACTCCAGTTTCAAGTGCAGCTCTTTCTCCTTCATCTTTTATAATTTGTGCAAGTTCTTCTTTTGCCTTTTCTACCATTTCTTCAATTTTTGCTGGATGTATTCTTCCATCATCAATTAATTTTTCTAATGCAATTCTTGCAACTTCTCTTCTTAAAGGATCAAAGCCTGATAATATTACAGCCTCAGGTGTATCATCTATTATTAAATCTATTCCTGTAAGTGTTTCTAGTGCTTTTATATTTCGACCTTCTCTTCCTATTATTCTTCCTTTCATATCATCACTTGGAAGATTTACTATTGATACTGTTGTTTCAGATGTGTGGTCTGCAGCACATTTTTGAATTGCATAACTTATAACTTCTTGAGCATTTTTATTTGATTCCTCTTTTGCTCTTTGATTTTCCTCTCTAATGATTTTTGCTTTTTCTGTTGAAATTTCTTTTTCAACTTGTGATAATAATATTTGTTTAGCATCATCTTTTGATAAAGCTGCAATTCTTTGAAGTTCTTCAACTTGTTTTTCATACATTTTGTTTACTTCATTTTTTTGTTCTTCTAAACTTTGATATTCACGTTCTAATGATTTTTCCTTTTTTTCTAAATTATCTGAACGTCTTTCTAAGTTTTCTTCTTTTTGAATCATTCTTGATTCTTGTTTTTGTACTTCACTTCTTCTTTCTTTAATCTCTTTATCTAATTCATTCCTATTTATCATGATTTCTTCTTTTGCCTTGATGATTTCTTCTTTTTTCATATTTTCTGCTTCTATTTTAGCTAAATCAACCAATCTTTTTGCTTCTTGCTCTGCTCCTTGAATTTTAGACTCAGCAATTTTTTTTCTTATTATCATTCCTAAGAATATTCCAATTGCTATTGAGATTAAGAAAGTTACAATTATGATTATTGTTGTTTGCATAATCATACACCTCTTTCTTATTAAATTTTCAATGTGCGAATAAATATATATATAAAACTGTTATTAATTATTTTACTAAATATATTTCTCTACATGTATAGTATATAATTATTCTTGAAAACTGTCAAGAGGGTATGAAAAATTTTTTTATTTTATTCTGGTTATTGGTCAACCTTAAATTGAAATCGTCGATCAGTCCTTTAAAATAATACATAGCCAAACAAGAAAGAGCCTAGACTACATTGTTTTCTTTCATTGCCTTAATAATCCGATTAAGAACATTTCTTTTATGTTCCATCTCCTTATCTGCAAAAAAAGATAAAAGGTTCGCTGACTGCTGTTTTTCATAGTCGATTCTCATTATAGACCTCCTGTCTGTTACACTATAACTATAATTTTATTTTAGCAAATTTTACTACAAAAGTCAATCAATTTACGTGCAAACATTTTTTTGCATTTTTTTAAAAAAACTATTGACAAATTGAAAATCGAGATATATAATAGCAATATCAAAAGCGAACACAAGTTCTTTATTAGGAGGTAATTAAAATGTTAAATATATTAAATAAAAAAATTATTATGCCATCAGCAAAAATATTTGGAGAAAATTATACTGTTGAAGTAGTTTATAAAAAGATATCTAATCCAGAATTAAATTTATGTGGTAAAATTATAATGGTATATTTACCAACTAAATACAAAAGGACTGGAGATACAGGAATACTAAGATTAGCATTAGAAAAAATGTATGATGAAATTGCAAGAATAGAAATAGAAAATGTAATGGAAGAAACGAGAATAATGTTAAATGGTTTAGCTCCTGAAAATTATGTTATTAAAAGAATACCAAATAAATTAGCTAAAACATTAGCTAATAAAACAATTGTAATAAATCCAGAAATAGTTAAATATGATAAAGAAATATTAAAATATGTTATTTTACATGAATTTTGTCATTTAAAATATAAAAATCATACAAAAAAATTTTGGGAAATGATTGAAAAATATATGCCATATTATGAACAATATGAACTTGTTGCATAATATAAGAAAAGAGGTTTAAAACCTCTTTTCTTATATTATTTCAAAATCTATTTCTCTTAATAACTTACTTGCACTTTTTACTCTAATTGTAACAATATCGCCAATTTTATATGTCATCTTAGTCCTTTCTCCAATTAATATTTTTCTATCTTCATCATAAATAAAATATTCATCACTACCAAGATCTTCAAACCTTATTAATCCTTCTATGGTATTATCAAGTTCTACAAACATACCAAAAGAAGTAATTCCAGAAACAACACCTTGATAAATCTCTCCAACTTTTTTCTCCATAAATTCTGCTTTTTTTATTTTTTCTGCTTCTCTTTCAACTTTAGTTGCAATTTTTTCTCTTTCAGAAGAACTAAGTGCATCTTGGATTGCAAGAGTATCATATTTAGTTTTAAATTCTTCACTAACACTATAATTTTTATCTAAATATTCAGAAATAATTCTATGAATAAATAAATCTGGATATCTTCTAATAGGTGATGTAAAGTGACAATAATATTTACTAGCAATTCCAAAATGTCCTTTATTTTCAGCTTCATATCTTGCTAATTTTAATGTACGAAGAACTAAATTAGACACTACTCTTTCTTCTTGTTTTCCTTTTACATCTTCTAATACCTGAGAAAATGCTTTTGGATGAATTGTTTCTCCACTCTTTTTTATTTTCAAACCTAAATTAGATAAAAACTTATTTAATTCATTTACTTTTTCAATATCTGGTTCTTCATGTACTCTATATATAAACGGAGCTTCTAACCAATAAAATTTTTCTGCAATAGTTTCATTAGCAGTTAGCATAAATTGCTCTATAATTTCATTACTAAAACATGTTTCATATTTTTTTACATCTATAGCCCATCCATCAATATCAAGTTCTATTTTGCTTTCAGGTATATCTAAATTAAGATACCCTTTATCTATTCTCATATTTTTTAAAATAGTAGCAAGCTCTGCCATCAACTCAAAATGAGAAATATATCTTTTATATTTTTTTAATATTTTTTTATCTGATTTATCAAGAATTTTTTGTACATCAGTATATGACATTCTTTCTGTAACATTTATAACAGACTTATATACTTCAGAATCTATGACTTGTCCTTTATGATTTATTTCCATTGTACAACTTAGTGCATATCTATCTTCTTTAGCATTAAGACTACATATGCCATTTGAAAGTTCTCTTGGGAGCATCGGTATAACTCTTCCAAGCATATAAATACTTGTACCTCTTAAAACAGCTTCTTTATCTAGCAGAGAATCTTGTGTTACATAATGACTTACATCTGCAATATGAACATCTAAACAATAATTTCCATTTTCTAATTTTCTAACAGATACTGCATCATCAAGATCTTTTGCATCTTCTCCATCTATTGTAAAAACTTCTCGTTCTCGCAAATCCCTTCGTTTTCCTACCTCAACTTTTAATGGCTTAGATTTTGCCTCATTTACAACAGCCTCTGGAAATTTTGATGGTAAATTATATTCTTTTATTAATGAAACCATATCTACTCCAGCTTCATTTACTCTTCCTAATACTTCAACAATTTTGCCTTCAGCATTTTTGCCTTTTTCCGGGTATTTTATTATTTGTACAAGAACCTTATGGTTATTTCTTGCTTTACCAAAATTCCTTTTTGATATAAATATATCTGTACCTAATGATTTATCATCAGGTACAACAAATCCAAAACTTTTATTTTTTTGAAAAATACCAACAACCATATTTTTTTCGTGTTTTTTTATTTTTATAATTTTCCCCTCAGGTTTTTGTTCTTTTTCTTTTTGCTTTATAATTTTTACAACCACACTATCTTGATTTAAAGCATTTAATGATTTTTCCTTTGATACATATATTTCTTCTTCTTGATCTTCTATTTTTACAAATCCAAACCCTTTATGATTTTTTCTATATATTCCTTCATAAATTTCATTTTTATTAAAATTAATCTTTTCTTCCATATTCCACATAAATCCTTTCATATGCTTCTTTTGCTGTTTCTGGTGTATATAGTCCCGTGAAGTCTTTAATTGGAGCAAATTCCTCTTCTCGACTTACTCTTAGTAGAAACATATCATCAAAATATTTAAAACTATCAAATATAAAATTTTCAAATTTGAATGTATTTGGTTCTGTTGGAACAATTTTTACTCCCTCATCATTTATAATTGGGTTTTTCTTATATGCCCTATGATATGGAAGTTCTTTACTTGAAACTTTTTTTATAGCATCTAAACTCATTATATGTGATAACATATTAGCTTCTCTGTAAAGATATTGCCCATTTTCATTTTTTCTTACTGACATTTTTAAATCTATTTCATCATAATCTAAAATTGCAGGGTGACCATTTTTTTTACAATAAACTGCAATTTTATCTAACGGCTCTTTTTTGAAAATAGATTTAGAACCTATTTCTAAATTTGAAGAGATTATCATTCCTAAAAACCTTGTATCAACATTATCTAGTAAAATATTATCAATTCCCGCAAAAGATACCCACTTAATTCCTTTATTTTTCATTTCTTTTATGATATTAGCATTTTTCATAGCTTTGAATACATTGCCATTTCCATTTGAAACTTCTTTTATTTTATAATAGTCTTGTAATACAATTTTTCCGTATTTATCAATCAAAGGAATTGTATCTTGAACAAAAAATTTTATAGCATCTTTTTCATATCCGAAATATTCTTTTTGTTTAAAATATTCTATTGTTTGCTCTTTATTATCTTTGCTTACCATTATATACCATGGAATTATAACATTATATTTATTATTAGCATCTTTTATATTATTACACATTATTTCAAATAATGACATTTTTCTACCATTAGAAAATTTTATCTCATATGTACCTTTAGGGCCTTTATACCCAAGTCTAGTACCTTGACCTCCTGCCATAGTTACAACAGCAAATGAATTTTCTTTTATTACTTTTTCTCCAATCTTTTGGTACTGTTCCAATTCTTCAACTGATAAATTGTTTTTTTCAACATGATCAATTGGAGTCACTTTATAATTGGTATTATTTGTCATTGAATTTTTATATAATATTAACATTTTCGAAAAATTCAAATTTAATATCTCATCTAATAAATTTTCCTGTTTTTCTTTATCATCTATTTCATTAAAAAATTGAAGTAAATGTTCTTGTTTATATTTTTTTAATATTTTATTTACATTTTTTAATTTAGAATCCATATTTTGTTCATTCCCCTCTAAAGACACTCCTTTATCTTTATGTGTCTTTAACATTTTGAATTTACATATATTGTTCTGACATTGCAGTTCTTAATGATTTTATTATTTTTTCTTTACTAGGAAGATCTGATTTTAATATGTTATCTATTTCTTCTTCTATATTGTATTTCACTCTAACTTCTGTAAAAGATATTGTACTAAGTTCTTTACTATCAAAATTTCCTTCTAAAATCATATATGAAGGAATAGTTGATAATTTATTGTTTTTATCATTTTCGTCTTTTATTTGCATTTCTACAGGTATTCCTACACTGCCAGTATTAAATATTGTTTTGTTCTTATATCTTATTAGCAAAGGTGTATGTATGTGACCATATCCAACAATATCAGGTTCTTTGTAATTTTCATTTAATCCTAAAAAATCCGTATTTTTAAACATATCTTCAATTTGATAAATTTTTTCTTTTTTATAATCCATTTTTTTATTTTCAAACAATGGGTTAAAAATCCCATCTAAACTATATGGTGTTGCATGAAATAGTCTTACTAAATATCCGCTCATATAAAATTGATACATACTAGGTAAACTATATATATAGTTTGCTCTTTCTTCACCAATTTTATTTCTTGTCCAATGCCCTTTATTTTTTGCCTCAGGTTTACAAATTGCATAATCTGTATTACCAATTAACATTACATCACATTTTTCTTTTAATTTATCTATTACTTTATCCGGATTTACACCTTTTATAACATAATCACCTAAACCAACTATTTTGTTTACATTTCTTTTTTCAATATCTTTTAATACTGCATTTAAAGCTGTTATATTAGCATGTACATCTGATATTATAGCTATTCTCTCCATTATTGCTCCTTTTTCTATAACCCCCATCTAAAAACTACAAGGTGGGGGTTATATTTATTTTATTTTCTTTTTTCTTACTTTTATATCTCCAAAAAGCTCGTTTTGGTAAGTTTCAACTTT
Source organism: uncultured Clostridia bacterium (assembly GCA_934169575.1). GTDB lineage: Bacteria > Bacillota > Clostridia > TANB77 > CAG-508 > CAG-269. Next base: position 17,921 of record CAKPOA010000015.1, on the reverse strand, counting down.
ACTTCTTCTTGATAATTCAAGTAACCCTGAAAAAGCTGTTACAACTTCATTTTTACTATGTTCTTTTATTGAAAACATTTTATTAAATATAAATTTTTTATTTCTTATTAATTCTCTAAACATTTCTTTTAATTTACTTGACACAGTGTAATGCTCAGTTATTGCTATCTCTTCAATATTTTTAGCATTTTCATTTACTTTTTCTTTGTTTTTCTTTAATATATTTGAATATGATTCATAAATTAAATTTTTATCATATTGCTCTTCTAATTGTTGTTTTGGTAAAACAATATTTTCTGGCAATTTAAAAATCCTACCTGAATATTTTTCAAAATTTTCTTTTAGCTTTTCTTTTATATCTTTATATTTTTTATATTCAATAATTCTCCTAATCAATTCTTCTTCTGTAATTTCTTCTTCTATATCTTGTTTTTGTGGTAATAATTTTTTAGATTTAAGATATAGCAGAGTTGATGCCATAACAACAAATTCACTTGTTGCCTCTAAATTTAATTGTTGCATATCATTAACATATTTTATATATTGATCTGTTATTTCATCTAATTTTATATCATATATGCTCATTTTATTTTTTTCAATTAATGTACAAAGTAAATCAAGAGGTCCTTCAAAATTTTCAAGCTTTATAGCATATTTATTTGTTTCTAAAGCAAGTATTTTATTCAATTTATTCACCCTATTCTTCATGTAATTTATAATTCTTCTATCGCTAAATTAATATTGTCTGATTTATAACCTTTTTTTAATAGATAAAGTTTTATTTTATCAAATTCCATATCTTTTTGTTTTTTTTGTATAATATTTTTTATAGACTTTATTTCATAATTTTCTAGTTTTTCTTTATTTTCATAAAAATAGTCTTCAATATCATCTTTTCTTATGCCTTTTGTTATTAATTTATTTTTAACTTCTACTAATGATAAATTTTTTAAAATTTGAAAATTGTTTATTGTTCTTTCAATATATTGTTTATCATCAATATATTTTGCCTCTTTTAAATATTCAATTATATCATCTAACATATATTCATCAATTACATTTTCAAATTTTTTTCTTACTTCATTTTCAGTTCTTTTTTTGTATAAAATATATTTTAATACTTTAGATTTTTGTTCATCAAATAACTTCTTTTCTTCAAAAGACATATCCTATTTTTTCACTTCCTCATCTTCATGTTCTGTAGATGGTAATTGTTCTTCTCCAAGACTTTCTTCAAATACTTTTGTAAAATTATCTCTTACTTTCTTTTCTACTTCATCTAATATCTCTGGGTTATTTAAAAGATATTTTTTAACATTTTCTCTACCTTGACCAATTCTATTTCCATTATAACTAAACCAAGATCCACTTTTTTCTATTATATCTAAATTTACAGCCATATCAAATATATTGCCTATTTTTGATATTCCCTCACCATACATTATATCAAATTCTGCTTCTCTAAATGGTGGTGCGACTTTATTTTTTACGATTTTTACTCTTACTCTATTTCCTATAACTTTACCATCTTGTTTTATAAAATCAATTTTTCTTATATCTAGTCTTACAGATGCATAAAATTTTAAAGCACGTCCACCTGTAGTAGTTTCTGGGTTTCCAAACATTACTCCAATTTTTTCTCTTAATTGGTTTATAAATATTATTACTGTTTTAGATTTATTAATTACTCCTGCTAATTTTCTAAGTGCTTGTGACATTAAACGTGCTTGAAGTCCCATATGAGAATCTCCCATGTCTCCATCTATTTCTGCTTTTGGTACAAGTGCTGCAACAGAGTCTACAACTATTACATCTAAAGCTCCACTCCTTACTAAGCTTTCTGTTATTTCTAATGCTTGTTCACCAGTATCTGGCTGAGATACTATTAATTCATCTATATTTACACCTAATTTTTTGGCATATACAGGATCTAAAGCATGTTCTGCATCTATAAAGGCAACATCTCCACCTTCTTTTTGTGCCTCTGCAATTACATGTAATGCTAATGTTGTTTTACCTGAAGATTCAGGTCCATATATCTCTACAATTCTTCCACGTGGTAGTCCACCAATTCCAAGTGCCATATCTAAACTTAATGCACCTGTTGGAATAGCTTCTACCCCCATTGCTTTATATTCTCCTAATTTCATTACTGAACCTTTTCCAAAGTTCTTTTCAATTTGACTTAATGCTAAATCTAATGCTTTTTTCTTTTCTAAATTTTCTGACATTATATTATCCTCCTTTTTGTTCCAAACTTGTGTTTGTGTGTTTATTATATCGTATTTTTTTTATTTGTCAATAGATTTTTTAAATTTTTTTAACTTGTATACCAATCTTTAAATCCAAAAAATATATTATACCATTTTGATTTAATATCTCCAAACATATATGAGTTTGTTATTACATATATTTTATTTCTTGCAATTCCAACAAATGGAACTTCATCTTCATATATTTCATATAATTTTTTAAATTTATTTTTTAATTCATTTTCATCTGAAATATTATCAATATATTTCATTATTTCATTTACATCATTATTAGAAAAATTTGATATATTATTACTGCCAAAATATGTTGTTAAATCTGGTGCAATTGGCTGTGTTGCCTCACATAATATCATATCATAATTTTTCTTTTCTAGATATTTTTTATAATCTGAATTTGATGCCTTTATTACATTTATAGTAAATCCCTGCTCTTCAAGTGATTTTTTTATAAAATCTGCAACGCCTGTCCTATTTGAGTCATTATTTACAACTAAATTAAATTCTAGTTTTGTAGTTTTATAATCAACAATTTTTTGCCATTTTCCATTTTTTAAGTTCCATCCATTATTTTTTATTAAATTATTCATTTCATCCAGATTCAAACTATTTTCATTTGAATCATCTACTAGAAAACTATTACTATTTAATGGAAAATTTGCTTTTGAATATGAGTTATTATATATTTGTGATATTATTTCATCTTTATTAATTCCATATTTTATAGCTTTTCTGATATTTTTATCTGACAATAATTTATTACTCGTATTAAATGCTAGAAAAACATAATTTCTTCCTTCTATTTGACTACTATTATATCCAATTGTTCCAATATATTGTTCATAATTTGCATTGTTTGTTGTCATTATATCTATACTTCCCAATTTAAAAGCATTATATAATTCTGCAATTGAAGAATAAATATTAATAGTAATTTTTTCAATTATTGAATTATCGTTTTGAATATTCCACCAATTTCCATTTTTTACAAGTACGATTCCACCATCTGTTGTCTCAGATATTTTAAATCTTCCAGTAGTAATTGGTGCATTATTTTTTTCTGTATTCCAAAAATCATCTTCACCATAATAATTACTGCTTAAAATAGGGAAATTTAAATAATATTCAAAAAATGGAACTTCTTGTGATAATATTACTCTTAATGTTGTATTATCTATAATGTCGACTTCTGTTATATTTTTTACATTGTCAGCATATACAGATTTTTTATTTTCCTTTAATTTGTCTATTGTATATTTTACATCTGAGCTTGAAAAATATGTACCATCTGACCATTTTATTCCACCTTTTAATCTTATTATATATGTTTTATTATCAGATGTTTCCCATTCTTTTGCTAAGCTACTTTCTACCTTTCCATCTTCTGTTATATTTACCAATGATTCATATATAATTTTACTAATGTTTTGCACCTTTTTATTTGTTGTTATTATAGGATTTATTGTATCAAAATTTGAAATCCCTAACGTTAATTCAGTTCCCTTTTCATTTATTGATATACCAGTATTGCCTGTATCTGATGTTTCTGCCTGTTTTGTTTTTGTTTGAACATTGAATTTATATATTGCAAAAGACATTATTCCTATTATAAATATAAAAAATATATAACCAAAAATATTATTTTTCATATGCACCTCTTTTCTCCCCTTATATAGTATATCATTTTTCCAATTTTAGCAAGAGTTTTTCTCAAATTTTCATACAAAAAGGACACATATTTGTGCCCCCTATCTTATTTATCTTCTTATTTTCTTGACTCAACAATTAGTTTGATACCAGTTCTGTCTTCCCCCTCTACTTCAACCTCTGCAAATGCAGGTATACAAACTAAGTCAACACCAGATGGTGCTACAAACCCTCTTGCAATAGCTACTGCCTTTACTGCTTGATTTAGAGCACCAGCTCCAATTGCTTGCATTTCAGCCCTTTGTGATTCTTTAACTAATCCTGCTATAGCACCTGCTACTGAATTTGGATTAGATTTTGATGAAATCTTTAAAATTTCCATTCTCTTTTGCCTCCTAAATTTATATTTTTTGTTGCAACTTTTATATTAATATTGTAACTCATTTAAATTTATTTGTCTATAGTTTTTTGGAAATTTTTTCCACTTTTCATCGCGTCAAACGACATATTTCGACAACCTTAAAATCATCATTTACCTTAAATATACAAGCATTTAACATAGACTCTCCTGTAGCAATTCTATATTTCTCAGGAAGTGCTGTTAAAAACCTTTTTAATGCAATTTCAGTTTCCATTCCAATAACAGAATTTTTCGGTCCTGTCATACCAATATCTGTAATATATCCAGTTCCTTTTTCTAATATTTGTTCATCAGCAGTTTGAACATGTGTATGTGTACCAAAAACAGCAGTTACTTTTCCGTCTAAAAAATATCCCATTGCTTTTTTTTCCGCAGTTGCTTCAGCATGAAAATCTAAAAATATCATTTGTGTTTTGGATTTTATTTTATCAATAACTTCTTTTACTGCTAAAAATGGATTTTCTGTTTGAACATTTATTTCTGCTCTTCCCATAGCATTTATAACTGCAATTTTTGCATCACCAATTTTATATATACTATATCCTTTTCCACATACAGATTTAGGGTAATTAATTGGTCTAATAATCCTTGGATCATCTATAAATTTAAATATTTCTTTTTTTCCCCATGTATGGTTTCCCATTGTAACACAATTTGCTCCTGAATTTATTATATCATTAAAATTTTTTTCAGTTATTCCCATTCCTTCTGCGGAGTTTTCTCCATTAACAATAACAAAATCAATATTATATTCTTTTTTTATGTTTGGCAATTCTTTTTTTAGCTTATTTACACCAATATTACCAACTATATCTCCAACAGCCAAAATATTCATTTTTTTATTTTTCCTTTCGTAAATTTTTATTTTTTGTTATATTTCCTATAAATTTATGTTTTAAATATTTTTTTCCTAAATATAAATTAATCTTAAATTTTCTCTTACTTAATTTATATTCTTCTTTTTTAGTATTTACTACATCTTTAGCTACATTTGTAGCATCTTCAATTTTTATTTTTAATTGTTCTTTCTTTTCATTTACAGCATCTTTAGCTTCTATTGTAGCATCTTCAATTTTTCCTCTTATTTCTTTAATTCTAATTTTTATAGCCTCTAATTTTGGATATGCATTAATAAATCTTCTGTGAATAAAAGATTTCTGAGAAACCAAATCTCTAACCATTTTTGTAATTTGTTCTGTATTATCTTGTTTATTTTCAGCATTAACATTTTGAGTAACTTTTCTAAATCCAAATATAACAGTAAATGATATTATAGAATCTGCTATATATATTATAGCTAGTCCAATAGTTATATCTTTTAACTGTTCTGAATTTAATCTATTTATTAAATCCCAGAAAAATGGTTGCAAAATATATTCTACAGCCAAGCCTAGTACACCAAAGGCAACTAAATTAAACAAACATACTCTTCCATTTATATTAAATTTTCTTTTACTATAATCCCACCATCTTGCTTTAAATATTATTTCCATAGCCCAACTTGTTATATATTCCAAAAGTCCACATGCAATTACTACTACAAAAAATAATATTATAGGATTATCAAAAGATATTTTATCTAATATTGTTACTATAAATAAAGAACCAACACCATATATTGGGCAATATGGTCCAAGCAAAAAACCTCTATTTATAAACTTTTTGCTGTGTATAGAAACATGAGTTGTTTCCATACACCAGCCTGCAAATGAATATATTATAAATAACAAAAAATATTTTTCAATTAATTCCATTTTTAACCTTTCCTCCTATTTTTTCTGTTTTTTAGCTGCTTCAACTAATCCTACAAATAAAGGAGCAGGTCTATTTGGTCTTGATTTTAATTCAGGATGGAATTGTGATGCAATAAAATATGGATGTTCTTTTATTTCAACAATTTCAACCAAATTTCCATCTGGAGAAATACCAGAGCAAATTAACCCAGCTTTTTCTAGTCTTTCCCTATAATCATTATTGTATTCAAATCTATGTCTATGTCTTTCTTCTATTTTTTCTGAATTATATATTTTTCTAGCAATAGTACCTGTTTTTAATATACAAGGATAACTGCCCAGTCTCATTGTTCCACCTTTTTTATCAATATTTTTTTGTTCTTCCATAATATGAATAACAGGATTTTTAGTAGTATCACTAAATTCTGCTGAATTACTATCAGAAAGTCCAAGTACATTTCTTGCAAATTCTACAACAGCCATCTGCATTCCAAGACAAATACCTAAAAATGGAATTTTATTTTCTCTTGCATATTTTATTGTTTCAATTTTTCCTTCAATTCCTCTATTTCCAAATCCTCCTGGTACAACTATACCATTTAAACCACCTAGTTTTTCTTCAACATTTTCACTTGTTATTGTTTCACTATCTATTAACTCAATATCTACATTAACATCATTTGAAAAACCTGCGTGTCTTAAACTTTCCATTACTGAAATATATGAATCTTCTAATTGAATATATTTTCCAACGATTGCAATTTTAACTCTTTCATCTTTTTTAATACTTCTAATTTTTTGTATCATTTGTTCCCATTTTTCATTATCTGGTACATAATTATCAAGTTTAAGATGATTGCATACTTCTCTTGCAAGTCCTTCTTTTTCAAGCATTAATGGAACAGCATATAGGCAATCTGCTGTCATATTTTGAATAACACTTGTTTTTCTAACATTACAAAATAGTGCTAATTTTTCTCTTACAACTTCTGGAATTTCAAGTTCAGTTCTACATACTAAAATATTAGGTTTTATACCATAACTTTGAAGTTCTTTTACAGAATGTTGTGTTGGTTTTGATTTTATTTCATTAGAACCTGTTATATATGGTAATAAAGTAACATGGATATATAAAACATCTTCAGGATTTCTTTCAAGTCCAACTTGTCTGATTGCTTCTATAATAGATAGACCTTCAATATCTCCAATAGTTCCACCTATTTCAGTTATAACAATATCAGTATCAGTTTCATCAAAACTATAAATTTTTTCTTTTATCTCATTTGTAACATGAGGAATAACTTGTACCGTTTTTCCTAAATAATCTCCTCTTCTTTCTTTTTCAATTACATTGGAATAAATTTTGCCCATTGTTACACTTGAATTTTGAGTTAAATTTTCATCAACAAATCTTTCATAATGTCCTAAATCTAAATCTGTTTCTGCACCATCATCTGTTACAAAAACTTCTCCATGTTCAAAAGGGCTCATAGTTCCAGGGTCAACATTTAAATATGGATCAAATTTCTGTATAGTTACTTTATATCCTCTATTTTTTAATAATCTTCCTAATGAAGCTGCTGTTATTCCTTTTCCTAATCCTGATACTACTCCACCTGTTACAAATATATATTTTGTATTCATATTTTTTATCCTTCCTTTATTATTTTTATTGCATTTTCTAAATCTATTGTTTGTTGTTCTCCTGAAACCATATTTTTTAAAGAAACAACATTATTTTTTATTTCATCTTCACCAATTACAATAACATATTTTATATTTAATTTATCAGCATATTTAAATTTTTTTCCAAGTTTTTGATTTTCAATATTTAATAATGTATTAATATCATTTTCTCTTAATTTTGATGATATTTCTATACATTTATCATAATCTTCTGTCATTGATATAACAAGTACATCTGTAATTGATTCATTTTCGGCAGATACAATATCGCTATCAATTAATTGGAAAAACAATCTTGATAAGCCAATTGATATACCAACTCCAGGCATTTTTTTATCTGTATAATAACTTGCTAAATCATCATATCTTCCACCAGAACATATACTACCCAAATTTTTATATTTGTTTAAAAATGTTTCAAATACAGTCCCTGTATAATAATCTAATCCTCTAGCTATTGTTAAATCAATTTTATAATTTTTATCTGGCATTCCAAATAATCCAATATATTTTATTAATTCTTTTAATTCATTTAAGCCTTTATTAAATATATCATCAGAAATACCTAAATTTTCTAATTTTTCTATTTTCTCTTCATTATTACCATCAATTTTTATAAATTCTATTATTTTATTTATTTGTTCTTCTGTTGCAAATTCTAGAAGTTCTCTTTTTACTGAATTTTCTCCTATTTTTTCTATTTTATCAATAATTCTTAATATCTCAGCATTTTTTTCTTGCAAATTCAAACTTGAAAACAAACCATTTAATAATTTTCTATTATTTATACATATTGTAAAATCACCAAATTTTAATTCTGAAAATATGTCATATATTACAAGTGGCAATTCTGCATCATTTACTATAGACAAATTTCCATCACCTATTATATCAATATCACATTGATAAAATTCTCTATATCTTCCTCTTTGTGGTTTTTCTCCACGATAAACTTTTCCTATTTGGTATCTTTTAAATGGAAAACTTATTTTATCATAATATTCAGTTACATATTTTGCAAGTGGAACTGTTAAATCAAATCTTAGTGCCAAATCATTTTCACCTTTATTAAATCTATATATTTGTTTTTCAGTTTCTCCACCTGCTTTTGCAAGTAATACATTTGCATCTTCAATTATTGGTGTATCTAATGGCAAAAATCCATATTTTTCATATGTTCTTTGTATCGTATCTTTTATTTTATTAAATAAAATTTGTTCTTTTGGCAATAGTTCCATAAAACCTGGTAAAGTTTTTGGTTTTACTTTTTCTCCCATAAATTCACCTCCTGTTTTAGTTATTAATTTGTTTAATTCTATCTTCTATACTTTTTAAAGAATCATTTAATTTTATTTGTTTAATTTTCATTTCCTCTACTTTTTCTCTTGGAGCTTTTTGTAAAAATCCTGCATTTTTTAGCATATTATCAGCTTTTTCTTTTTCTACTAAAATTTTAGATTTTTCTTTTTCAAGTCTTTCTATCTCGGCTTTTAAATCTACCAAATCTTCAAAAGGCATAAATACTTCTAAATCTGCAGAAATAACATTTATTGCATTTGGTGAAATTTTTTCTTTATTTTCTTGTATTACAATACTATCTGCAAATCCTAATTTTTTTATAAATAAATCTGCTTGTTTTATACTTTCTACATAATCTTTTTTAGTAACAAAAATAAGTTTTGATTTTCTTGTTGGATGTACATTCATTTTTGTTCTAATATTTCTTATTCCAGTAATTATTTCTTTTATTTGTTCTATTTTTTCTTCATTTTCTTTAAAATCTAATATTTTATTATATTCTGGATATTCTGATATCATAATATCTTTTCCATCATTAAATAATTCTTTATATATTTCTGCTGTAATAAATGGCATAAAAGGATGTAATAATTTCAAAGAATTACATAATACCATATTTAGTACATATTGTGCAATTACCCTACTTTTATTTTCTTTATCATATAATCTTGGTTTTACCATTTCAACATACCAATCGCAAAATTCATTCCAAATAAATGCATATATTTTATCAATAGCAACACCTAGTTCATAATTTTCAATATTATCTGAAACTTCTTTTATTAAAGTATTTAATTTTGATATTATCCATTTATCTTCTATTGACAATTCTGAAACAATATCTTTGATATCTTTTTTCATAAATTCTTCATCTGCATCTTCAAGATTCATTAAAACAAATTTTGATGCATTCCATATTTTATTTCCAAAATTAGAAGCTGCATCTAGTTTTTCTGGCATAAATCTAATATCATTGCCCATTGTTATACCTGATAAAACTGAATATCTTAATGCATCTGCACCATATTTTTCTATTATTTCTAATGGATCAATTCCATTTCCTAATGTTTTTGACATTTTTCTTCCTTGGCTATCTCTAATTATTCCATGTATTAATACATCTTTAAATGGTACTTGTCCTGTAAGTTCTAATCCTTGTGTCATCATTCTTGATACCCAAAAAGTTATAATATCAAATCCTGTAACTAATACTTGTGTAGGATAAAACCTTTTATAATCTTCACTTTGAGTATCTGGCCATCCTAATGTTGAAAATGGCCATAATGCAGAACTAAACCATGTATCTAATGTATCAGGATCTTGTTCTAATTCTATGCTACCACATTTTTCACATTTTTCTGGTTGAATTTTGTTAACATTTATATAGCCACATTTTTTACAATAATATGCAGGTATTCTATGTCCCCACCATAATTGACGTGATATACACCAATCTTGTATATTTTCAAGCCAGTTATAATATTGTTTTTCATATCTTTTCGGAATAAATCTCATTTCTTCATTTTTTGTGCTTTTAATTGCCTTATCTGCTAATTCTTTCATTTTAACAAACCATTGTATTGAAACTTTAGGTTCAATTGTGTGTTTACATCTCTCACATTTTGCAACATTGTGAACATAATCTTCAACACTTACTAAAGCACCTATTTCTTTAAGTTTTTCCACAATTGCTTTTCTTGCATCTAATAATTCCATACCTTTATATTCAGGTACTAAATCTCCCATTTTAAAATCTTCATCAAAAACCTCAACCATTTCAAGATTATTTCTTAGTCCTGCTTGGTAATCATTTGGGTCACAACAAGGTGTAATTTTAACTGCCCCTGTTCCAAATTCTTTTTCAACAAAATCATCTGCAATAATTGGAATCTCTTTATTCATTATTGGAAGTATACATGTTTTTCCAACAATATCCTTATATCTTTCATCATCAGGGTGAACTGCAACAGCAGTATCACCTAGCATAGTTTCTGGTCTTGTTGTTGCAACTTCAATATAATCATTTTCAGTTCCTTTAATTTTGTAACGAATATGCCATAAATGTGATTTTTCTTCAACATATACAACTTCAGCATCAGAAATTGATGTTTTACAATTCGTACACCAATTCACCATACGTTTTCCTTTATAAATCAGTCCCTTTTTATATAAACTTACAAATTGTTCTAAAACTGCGTCACTCATTCCTTTATCTAAAGTAAATCTTGCTCTATCCCAATCACAAGAACATCCTAATTTTTTTTGTTGTTTTTGTATAATTCCACCATATTTTTTAGTCCAGTCCCAAGTTTCTTCTAAAAACTTTTCTCTTCCAATATCTTTTTTAGTTATACCTTCTTTTGCAAGCTTTTGAACAACTTTCATTTCAGTAGATATAGCAGCATGGTCACTTCCTGGTAACCATAATGTGCTATATCCTTTCATTCTTTTTTGTCTAATTAAAACATCTTGGATAGTTCCATCTAAAGCATGCCCCATATGTAATTTTCCTGTTACATTTGGTGGTGGCATCATTATACAATATGTTTCCTTGTTTTTGTCTTCACTTGGTTTAAAATATCCATTTTTTTCCCAATTTTCATACAATTCATCTTCAAAATCACTTGGGTTATATTTACTATTTAATATTTCTTGTTTATTCATGTATATTCCTCCTGTTTTATTCAATTGTTAATTTATTTTCATTATTAAGATTTATATCTTTTGACTTTTTCAAAACATCATCAACATAAACTTTTACTTTAACAGTACCTTTACCTGAAATTGTTTGCATCAAGTTTGTTGTAGTTGGATCTACTTTTTCATCATAAACTGTATCATCATCTACTGTAATTTTTACTTGAACTTGTTTAATAGTTCCACCAGAAGTACTATTTCCTAAAGTATCGTCAACTGTTTCATATTTTCCTCCCAATAGTGATTTAACATTTACAGTAATTGTAGCATTTTTATCTTCAACAATTTTATTAATAGTAATTGTTATTGTAGAACCAGATTCAACCTTTTCTCCAGGTTCAATACTTTGTTTTATAACAACACCATTATCCTTAGTTCTATCTTCTCCTTCTGTAACAACAACTTCAAGTCCTAAATCTTTTAATTCTTTTTTAGCATCACTTTCAGATTTACCCATAACAGATGTAACTGTAGACATTTTAACTCCTGTGCTTACATGAATTTTTACAGTATCACCTGCATAAACCTTTGTATCAGCATCTGTTTCTTGTTTTATAACATAACCTGCTTCAACTTTTTTACTTGACTCTTCAACTATTTCATATTTTAATTTTGCATCTTCTAATGCTTTTACAGCTTGTTCTTCAGTTAATCCAACAACTTTAGGAACAACAGCTTCTTCAATTCCTAAACTTACAACAAGATTTATATTTGAATTTTCTTTAATCTTATAGTTTTCTCTATATTCTGGGTCTTGAGATATTACATATCCTGCTGCATATTCACTATTATATTCTTCAGTTACATTACCTAATTTAAGTTTGCTATCTGTTATCATTTTTTCTGCTTCTTCCCTGCTTATTCCAACTAAATTTGGTATTGCTACATCTTCTAATTTAGTTAATTTAAAATATAACATTGTTCCTACAACACTTAAAATAAATAAAATTAAAATTATAATTGCTATTGATAATTTTTTATGTGTTTTAACAAATGTTGCAAATTTTCCTTTTTTCTTTTGATTTTGATTTTTGTTTAAATTTTCACTTCTTATTTCTTCATTGTTTAATGTAGGGATTTTTCTTGTTGCTTCCATCTCAGGATAATCATTATTATCTACAAAATCACCATTTGGATCTTTTAATGCTCTATTTAAATCACTTAACATTTCTGTAGCACTTTGATATCTTAAAGTAGTATCTTTTCTCATTGCTTTTAAAATAATATCATTTATAGCATGCGGTATTTTTGGATTTATATCAATTGGTGGTACAGGCTCTTCTTGCATATGTTTTAAAGCAACAGATACTGGTGTATCAGCATCAAATGGAACTCTACCTGTAAGCATTTCATACATTACAACACCTAAAGAATATAAGTCAGATTTACTATCTGTATAGCCACCTCTTGCATGTTCTGGTGAAAAATAATGTACAGATCCCATTGTTGATCCAAATGCAGTTATAGTAGAATTTGATACTGCTTTTGCAATTCCAAAATCTGTAACTTTTGCAATACCATCTTCAGTAATTATTATATTATGTGGTTTTATATCTCTATGTACAATATTATTTTTATGTGCTGTTTCTAATGCTGAAGCTATTTGTATTGCAATATTAGTTGACCATTTCCATGGAAGTGGCCCATTTTCTTCTATAATAATTTCTTTTAATGTTTTACCTTTTATTAATTCCATGACAATATAATATAGGTTTCCATCTTGTCCTACATCATAAATTGAAACAATATTTGGGTGAGTTATACTTGCTGCAGCTTGTGCTTCTATTGAAAATCTACTTATAAATTCTTGATCTGTAGTAAATTCATCTCTTAAAATTTTTACTGCAACATATCTATTTAGTACATGGCATTTTGCCTTATACACAGTGGCCATTCCACCATTTCCAATCTTCTTTATAATTTCATATCTATTTCCTAATAATCTACCTTCTAAATTCATATTTAAAACATTCCTTTCTTTTGAATATGTTTATAAATTTTTGATTGTTATAATTGTAATATTATCCATACCGCCATTTTGATTAGCCAAATCAATCAATTCTTTTGTTGCTAATTCAAAATTGTCTTTTACTATATTATATATATCATCTATATTTACCATATTTGTTAAACCATCAGAACATATAATTAAAATATCTCCTTTTTGAAATCCTTTAACCATAACATCTGGTTCTACATAAGCATTACATCCAAGTGCTTTCATTAAAATATTTTTTTTAGCATGATGTTCTGCTTCTTCTTTTGTAATAGTTCCTTCTTGCACTAATTTTTGCACATAACTATGATCTTGTGTCAATTTTCTTATAAAGTCATTCCTAATTCTATATACTCTGCTATCTCCAATATGACCAATATATACTCTATTATTATATATTAAACATACTTCTAATGTAGTACCCATTCCATCTAAATTTTTATTTTCTAATGATTTTTCATGAACCACCATATTTGCATATTCCATACTGCTTTTTACTAATTTACATATATTTTCTTTATCTTTAGGGGTATTTTCAAAATTATTTTCTATATAGCTTTTAGCTGACATCAATGCTAAACTACTTGCTAAATCACCTGCATTACATCCTCCCATGCCATCTGCTAATATGAATAATTGTAATTTTTGAAATTGGTCTGTTGTTATGTAATAGCTATCTTCATTTAAATCTCTTGCCTTACCTACATCTGTTTTTGCATATGCTTTTATCATTTTATCACCTCTTTTATTTTTAATTTATAGTCCGAAAATTATATATCCCAATTTTAATATTCCACTTAATGCAACTGAAATAAGTGGTGAAACTATTTTAGACAATATATTAAAAATCCATAAAATTACAAATATTAATTCAAAAGTCTGTTCATTATTTTCAAACCAGTTTTTCGCATTAAATGATAAAAATGGTTTAATTACTTTTGAACCATCAAGTGGTGGTAAAGGAATTAAGTTAAATACACCTAATCCAACATTTATTGATATTGTATATAAAAGCATTGTCATTAAAATTGATCCTATACTTGATGATGTAATTACACCAATTCCAACAAATTTATATATTGCACAATAAATTAATGTAAAAATTATTGCAAGTATAAAATTCATCACAGGGCCTGCTATTGCAACAATTGCATCTGCTTTATCCATTGACATTGTTCTTTTATAATTTCTAGGATTTACATGTACAGGTTTTCCCCAACCAAATCCTGCAAATAATAACATTATTGAACCTATTGGATCTAAATGTGATAATGGATTTAATGATAATCTTCCTTCCATTCTTGGAGTATCATCTCCTAGTTTATCTGCAGCATATGCATGTGCAAATTCGTGAAATGTTATTGCAATTAGCACCCCAGGAACTGTTAATAATAAATTTACAAGTTCCATTGGATTATTTATATATCCAACTAATCCAAATACAACCATTACAGCCATTATTATATAAAACATTCTTTTATCAAAAAACATAAATTTTCTCCTTATTTTTTCTTTTTAGTTTAATTTTAAATCTTTTCCATTATATACTAAATTACAAAAAAAGTAAAGCTTTTAGCTTTACTTTTTCATATATTATATAATTGAAAAATCAATTTCTATTTTTCTTTATCAGCTAATTCAAATACAGCTTTTGTGTATTTTAGCAATTCTTTTTTGTTTTCAAATCCACAAGTTTTTGCAAAATAATCTGCATATATTGCATCTTCTTTTACTACTCCTATTTGTATTGCTTTATTTATGTTATAACTCTCTTTTGAAGATACATCTCTTAGCCTTAAGTATTCTGTTACTGTTAGATTATAGATATTATCATTATTTTTCAACTTTTCATACATTTCAGTTGTTATTATTCCATTATCTATTAGTTCATAGTCATTTTTAAATTCTACAATTTTTTTATCTGGATATTTGGTTACATTTACAACTCGTTCTATATATTCTGCTTTACCTTCTTTGTTTATTTTTCCTACTTTTACAGGTTTTAATATCATTATAATTGCAAATATAATAGCTATAATCAATAGTAAAACACCAATAGTACATACTAACTTTTTATTTAGCTCTATTTTCTTTCTAGTTTTAGTTCTTTTTACTGCCATATAATCTCTCCCTTTATTTTTTAAAAGAGAACTAGAAAGTTCTAGTCCTCTCTTATGTAGTATTTTAGTTGATTTTTTTCTTTTTTGCAACTATTGTTGTTGCTCCAAGTCCTATTATTGACATACTCGCCATTGCTACATAAATCATTATATTGTCACCTGTTTTTGGATTTGAACCATTATCTTTGTCTTTCATTTCTTCTTTATTTTCTGATTTTGATGAAGTATTGTTTTTATTGTTATTTTCGTTGTTGTCTTCGTTATTATTGTTGTCCTCAGCTTTTTTTACTATTGTAAATGCTGTTTCTGCTTCTCCTCCATCTGTAAATGCTACTTTTAATGTATGTTCTCCAACTGCAAGTGTATCTACATAGTCTTTATTTAATACAATTATTGTGCTTCCACTTTTGCTTGTATAATTTGAACTATCTACAAGTACATTATCTACATATACTTTGTTATTAAATAGGCTATAATCTGCATCTATTTTAAATCTTGCTTCTGTATCTTCTGCTATTGTATATGTTTGTTCTGCACCTTCTATTACTTTGTATTCTATTTTTTCTACTACTACTTTAATTTTCATATTTGATGTAATGTTCTTTAATTTTAATGTGTTGCCATCTAATGCTTTTTCTACATCATTTACTAATACTTTTACTAGTTTGTAGCCTGTGTTTGCTGTTATTGTAAAGTCTTTGTTATCTCCATAACTTACTGTAACTAATCCATCTGGATTTACTGTTGCTCCTTTTACTTCTTCTACTGTTATTGTAAATGGTATTTTCTTATAGCTTACTTCTACTGTTTTTTCTTCATCTACTGTTATTTCTATTTCATTTCCCGTTGCAGTTTTTTCTATTCCATTTACTAATACTTTATCTATCATATATCCTGTATTTGGCGTAAATGTTATTTTTACTTTACTTCCTTCTATAACACCTATTTTACTTGGTGTAATTGTTCCATTTCCACCAGGTACTGATGTTATTACATCAAATGTATTTTTAACATTAACTTCAATATCAATATCAGTTATTGTTTTATAGTTTGTTGTATCAACTGGAGTAAATGTTGCTTTATATTTGGCTTTTCCTACAGTTAACACTGTTGCAGGTGCATTCCAAGTAAATCCTGTTGGTAATGCTACATCTGCTAATACTTTACCTTTTACAGAAGTTAATCCTGTTGGTACTGTATAGTCTGGTGTTGCTTGTGTGATTGACCAATTTAAAACTAAATCTGTAGTTGTACCATCTTTCCACTCATAATTATCTTTATCTTTTAAGGATACTGTAATGCAATAATTTCCAACATTAGTAGCCTTAATATCGCCAGAAAAATTCATCTTATTTGAATCAAAATTACTATCTTGTGAAACTATTTCATCACCAGTATATTCAAAAGTATCTTTAACTAAAGTTACTTTATTAAGCTCAGCTTTTTTAATAGTGAATGCTACACTAAATGTTCCTGTATAATTTTTATTAGTATCTGGTACTTTATATGTTACTGTATAAGTTCCAGCATTTGTTGGTGCTGTAGCACTATTATATGAAGTTGTTCCTGTTCCTTGATATTTTACTTCTAAATCACTAACATTTACTGTTCCAGCATTAACACTAATTGTTCCTGTTGGCATTTTAGGATTTCCATCATAAGTAAATGTTTCATTATTAGAAAGTCCTGAAATATTTACATCTGTTTTATTTACAACATGAACTGTAAAGTCTTTTGTTGTTTCTTTCCATTCAGGAGTATTATCGCCACCAAGATCCATTTTTGCTGCTGTAACAGTCATTACAACATCTCCTGCAGTTGCTCCTGCTACATATTCATCATTTATATTATCATATGTAAGTGCTGTTCCTGATTTGATAGTAAAATCAATGTTTCCTACATTTCCAGTTACTGATTGTTCTAAATAACCTTTTGATATAGAACCATTAACTTTTACATATTGATCTGCGATTGCTAAAGGTTGATCTGCACTTGTTACTTCAAGCACACCATTTACATGTGTTCCAAATGTATAGTTACCAGTAATATCTT
>CAKPOA010000014.1 GCA_934169575.1 uncultured Clostridia bacterium | reverse complement strand
TGAAATATAGAACATTCCTCCTAGTTTTTTTACTTTTCTTCTCATATCTTTTATTCCCTGATTTTCTGTAATAAATTCATTTGGCTTTCTACCATCATTTGTTATTATCATATATGTTTCTTCTAGTGTTTCTTTTATATTCACAAATACTTTTGAACTCCCTGCGTGTCTTATTGCATTTGTGGTTGCCTCTCTTATTATTTCAAAGAACACTTTTGCAGTTTCTTTATTTTGTGGTAGTTTTCCATCTATAATAATGTCTGTTCCATTTTTCTTGTGTATTTTTATTAAATTTTCTAGGTTTGCATTTGTGTCATCTGTATCTTCAATATCTATGAACATTTTTTGTATCATAAATTTTATTTCTTCAAAATTTTCTCGACTTATATTTTCTCTGTTTAAATATTGTTGTAGTATAGAGAGATTTTGTCCTAATATATCGTGATATTTGTTTTTTAGTTTTAATAAATTTTTTTCTTTGTCTAATTTTTCTATATTCTCAATACTTGATAATATCTGTTTGTTATTTTCTTTCAATTTTCTATTATTCTTATTTAATTTTTGATGTAATTCATATATCTCTGTTATATCAAATGTAATTATCTCATTATCATTTATCACAAAAACATAATATTTATTTTCTACTTTTACACAATAATTTTTATCTAGCTGGTCTATACTTTGTTTTATTATATTTGTAATATAATCTTTCTTTATGTTTAATTTATTTAATATTTCATACATTTTATTGTTTATTAATTTTGCTCTATTACCTTTTAATACTAGAATTCCAAACTCGCATTCATCTATAACTGTTTTTATTGAAAAATCAGTTATAGTTTCTTTTTTGAAATATCTAAAATACATATATATAAGTGAAATAATTTCATGTATTATGCCCAGTAATGCAATTATAAATAAGCTATTTCTTGATATGCTTTCTTGCATAAACAATGCTATAAGTATTGTTATAGAAACAATATATTCTAGTACATAATCTATTTGATTTTTATTTATTATACTTGTTTTTAGTATAATCTTTAGTATCTGGCATACTAATAAAACACACAACATTCCTATTATAATTGCTATCATATTACTAATTTTCTCCTTTTAAAATTTTCAATTTTATAGTTGTTCCATCTTCATCTATTATTTGCTCAATTTCTAATATTCTTTCTAATTGTAATTTTTCTATTTCTTTTTTGAAATTCTTATGTTTGCTATCAAATAAATATTTTATTTCTGTATATGAATTGTTTACTTGTATATATAGAATAAAATTAGTTTTTCTAAATTTCATTATTGTTTCAAATATGATCTCATAAATATTTGCTGTTTCTCCACTACTTATCTCAAAATTATTTGTTTTCAAAACTCCATTTATTCCTAGTGCTTGTGCCTCTATTAACATTTCATTTATAATTATTTCTAGTCTTTTATTATCATATTTTTCTTTGTTATAGCTTGATATTACTAAACTACTCATTCTTTTACAATAATTTAGTAGTAGTTTTATATTTTGCATTTTATCTATGTCTGTTATTTTCATTTCTTTTATTAATTCATTTATTAAGTCTCTTTTATGTTCTATCTTTTCATCTAGTAGCTCTATAATTTTGCTTTTTAATTTTGTTTCATATATTTCTGTTGCTATTCTTCTTTGTTTTTGTAATATTGTTTCCTGTTCTATAAGCTCCTGTTGTATTATTTTCAATTCGTTTTCATACTCGTTTATTTTACTAAAATCTTTTTCTTCTACTGAATAACCACCATTTATAGCCTTAACATTTTTGATACTGTTGTTATCTTTATATGTATTTTTTACTTTATTATCTTTTATATCACTTATTATATTTTCTTTTAGATTTATGAAATGATTTGTTGCAATTCTAGTTTTTCCATCTTGTGATATGATCTCTAATGGCAAATTTGAATTTTTAAATATCTTCTTATATCTAAAATTATTTGGTATCAACTTGAAGTCAAGCATCATTTCTAATCCCACACAAAATAATGTTCCTATTATTACTGACATATTTGTTTTTCTTATTACTGGAACATTTTTTATATATAAAATTGTATATATTACACCAATTAAAATAATTATTGATATTGAAATTATGTTTTTGTACCCTTTATTTTTGCTTGATTTTATTAAATTTATTATTGCTACTATTATTAAGCATAGAATCCAAGCAACTATTATAAAATACCCAATATTATGATTATAATCATTTATATTGCTTTTTATTTTGAATACAATATTGTGCAAACTATTTGTAAGTACTAATAAAAATAGTATTGTTGATATAATTATTGTGGTAATTCTTCTCTTTTTATTTTTACTGTTTATTAAGTAACTACTACAATTATAATAAAATGTTGGAATCAGTAATAGTGGTATGTAATACAAATACCACAGCATTTCTGTTACATACCCTGTTGTATATGTTTTAAGCATTCTTACTACCATCCAAAATGCTAATAGCACCCCTATTGATAATACATATTTTTTTAGTGTTTTATCAAATATTCTTATATATAATAGTGTTATCCATATTGTATATATTGCTAATGCTAATACGGTTTGTTGAGTCTGTGTCATATTTACCCCTTTTTATTTTTGATTTTGCTATGAATATTATTTGTCTACAATATAATATAATATTATAATAACACATCTTTCATCTTTTTTCAACATAAAATAAAATACTAGCTTTTTGCTTGCATTTTTATTTTTTTGTTACTGGATAATAGGTCATTTGAGATTAACATAAAGAAATCAATTCAAACCACTATCAAGTATCAATCCAAAAAAGAGCCTTCTTATTATGAAAGCTCTATATATATCTTCTTATTTTTAATATTTTTTCAAAATTCTTCTTAAATTTTTTTATATTTATTTTTTCTCCATCCAATCTTTACCATCAACCACTCTTGCAACAAGCATAGAAGAACTTGCATCACCAACAACATTAAGCATAGTTGCAGGTGGATCTATTATAGTGGCAATTATAGTAAGTATTGGAAGAGCTGCAACCGGAAATCCCATCATAGTTAAAATTAACATTTCAGATATTGTTCCACCACCAATAGGAACAGCTGTTACAAGTAAATTTGCAATTAATGCAACTATAATTACTTGACCAATACCTGGTGTTGCACCAAATAAACAAACTAAAAACATTATTTTAAATACAGACCCTATTATAGAACCATCTTTATGGAAACTTGTTCCAAGTGGTATTATTGTTTCAGCAATATCAGATGAAACCCCTATTTTCTTTGATGCTTCTACATTTACAGGTATAGATGCTGCAGACGAACATGTTGCAATAGATGTTATTGTAGCAGGAATGATATTTTTCCAAAATGCAATTATTCCTTTTTTTCCACCAGATATAAAAGCATATATCGAATATACAATAACATAAAACAATATTGCTACAACTGTATATATTACAAATGTTTTTAAATATCCCACAGCAATTGTACTTCCAAAGGTTCCTACTAATGATGCGAAATAACATCCTAAACCTATTGGTGCATAATACATTATAATTTGTATTAATTTCATTACAACTTCATATGCAGAATTTAATACTTTTAATAATGGTTCAGCTTTTTGTCCTGTCATATTTATTGCTATTCCAACTAATATTGAAACAACTATTAATGCAATTATATTGCTTTTTGAGAATAATTCAGAAAAATCATTTACTGTCAATGTATTTACTGTTCTTTGCAAAATTGTTAATTCTTCTTCCTCTTCATCAGATGTGACATTATCCTCTAATGTACTTTTTATTAGTTCACCATCTTCAGGTGTTACTAATTTAAACGAATATGTTGTAAATACTCCAACAAATACAGCAACTAGTGATGTTACAACAAATGTTGCTATTATTGTTATCATAATTTTGCCTAATCTTTTAGGCTGTTTCATTTTTGTAATTGATGTTGTAATACTTAAGAAAATTAATGGTACGATTACTATAAACATTAAATTTAAGAAGATATCCCCAAATGGGCTAAGAATGGCTGCTTTTTCTTTAAATACTATCCCTACGATAGCGCCAATTATTATTGCAACCAAAAGTATAATAATTGACTTATAAGTTTTTAAAAAATTTTTCATAGTGCTCTCTCCTCGAAAGTAGCATTGTTAAGGAAATATAATTATATCTCCTAGATGTGATATATTATATACTGTTTTTTCCAAATTTTCAAGGTTTTTTAAAAAAGTTTTTGAAAATTAAATTACTGGATGTTACTAGTCAGCCTTAGGGTAATTTAAACCTAAAATGTATATAAAATTATTTTTTAAATACTGCGTAAGCGATCAAACGAATGAAATGAGTGCGATTGGAGCAATTTTCATTATATTAATTTTTAATATGGAAATTGCGACTGCAAAGTATGTAAAAATAATTTTATATACATATTTAAGTTATAAATTTAAAAAGTTGACTAGTAACTGTTAACTGTTAACAGTTAGCAAGCTCGAATCTATCACTTGAATATTTATATTGTATTATTTTTTAAATACTGCGTAAGTGACCAAACGAGCTTTAGCGAGTGCGATTGGAGCAATTTTCATTATATTATTTTTTTGATATGGAAATTGCGACTGCAAAGTATGTAAAAATAATACAATATAAATATTAAGTTTAAATTATTTTAAGCTAACTGTTAACACCTATTTTAAATTAATCTATACAATTATTTAATTCTTGTATAATAGCTTCTTTATTCATATTTTTTCCAATAAAAACTAATTTAACTGTTCTATCTCCAACTTCATCATCCCAATCTTTTAAAATAGAAGGATCTTCAGAAATCATCATATCAAGTTCATCTTTAGGAGCAGAAGCAAGCCAATAACCAGTTTCAGAAAGAGTCATTTGTCTACCTGCTTGTTCAAACAAAAATGACATATCATAATTACTAGCAAACCAAACTAAACCTTTACATCTAATAACACTTAGTGGGAATCTATTATTAACAAAATCTTCAAACTTGTTTACATCAAAAGGCTTTTTTGAAGAATATACAAAAGTAGAAATACCATATTCTTCTGCTTCACCTTCATCATGGTGATGATGATGATGGTGTTCATGACTATGTTCGTGTTCGTCATAATGATGTTCATGCTCATCTTCATGGTGATGTTCATGATGTTCTTCTTCATGTTCATCATCTTTTTCAAGTTCTTTTATCCAACCAGCAGAACTTGCTATATTTTCAAAATCAAAATTATTTGTATCCATTATTTCTTTAACATCAACTTTAGCATAATTTGTTTCAATAATTTTTGCAGTAGGTTGAAGTAATTTTATAACAGCTTTAACCTCATTTAATTCTTCTTTAGATATTTCATCAACTTTATTTAACACAATAACATTACAAAATTCAATTTGTTGAATTAATAAATTTTCAATATCTTCTTCATCAATATCTTCTTCTACTAAATCTTTTCCACAACCAAATTCTGTAGATAAACGTAAAGCATCAACAACAGTTACAACATTATCTAACCTACAGATTTTAGGTAACCCATATTGTTCCATAGAATTCTCAAGCATTGTAATTGTTTGAGCAATTGGTAATGGCTCACAAATACCACTTGCTTCTATTAAAATATAGTCAAATTTTCCTGTTTTTAAAATATCAACAATTTGATTCATTAAATCTTCTTTTAATGTACAACAAATACAACCATTTGATAAAGGTACAACATTACCTTTATCTTCTTCTCTAATAAAGCCACCATCTGAAATCAATTTTTCATCAATATTTACTTCTCCAATATCATTTACAATAACAGCAACTTTATATCCTTGTTGATTTGTTAAAATATGATTCATTAAAGTAGTTTTTCCTGCACCTAAATAACCTGTTAAAACAGTTATTGGTGTAATTTTTAATTTATTTTTCACCGTAAATCGTCCTTTCTAAAATTTTTATTGCATCTTATCTTTCATTTTTGATAAAACATTAAGAGCATCAATTGGTGTTAATTCATTAAGATTAATTTTATCAAGTTCTTGTGCAATTTCAGCTAATTTATAATTAAACATATCAAATTGACCTTCAACTTGTTTTTTATCTTTTTTCTCAATTACTTTACCATTTAACACATTTTTCTTTTCAATAGAACGTAAAATCTGATTAGCTCTAGTTGTTACTTCTTTTGGTACACCAGCAAGTTTTGCAACATGTATACCATAGCTTTCATCTGTTCCACCTCTTACAATTTTACGTAAAAATATAATATCTTCGCCTTTTTCTTTAACAGCAATCGAATAATTTTTTATGCCATCTAACTTTTCTTCTAATTCAATCAATTCATGATAATGTGTAGCAAATAAAGTTTTAGCACCACATTTTTCTGTATTTGCAATATATTCAGCTACAGCCCAAGCAATAGATAAACCATCAAAAGTAGAAGTTCCTCGACCTATCTCATCTAATATAACTAAACTATTTCGGGTTGCTTCTTTTAAAATAGTTGCGACTTCCATCATTTCTACCATAAAAGTACTTTGTCCCATACTTAAATCATCTGATGCTCCTACTCTTGTAAAAATCTTATCAACAACACCTATTTGAGCAGATGTTGCAGGAACAAAACTTCCAACTTGAGCCATTAATGTAATTAATGCAACCTGTCTCATATATGTTGATTTACCAGCCATATTTGGGCCTGTAATAATTGATAATCTATTTTCTCCCTCATCTAAATATGTATCATTTGAAACAAAATCACCTGCAGGTAACATTTTTTCTATTACAGGGTGTCTGCCTTCAACAATGTTTATTGTTCCAGAATTTGTAACTTCTGGTCTACAATAATTCATATCTTCTGCAACTTGTGCAAAAGATGCAATTACATCTAATATTGAAACAACTTCTGCAGATCTTTGAAGTCTTTTTACATTTGCAGCAATTTGTTTTCTAATTTTATCAAACTCTATTAATTCTAATTTTATAGATTTTTCTTCAGAACCTAAGATTTTGCTTTCAAGTTCTTTTAGTTCTTCTGTTATAAATCTTTCTCCATTTGTTAAAGTTTGTTTTCTTATATAATCATCTGGAACCATATTTTTATATAAATTTGTAATTTCAATATAATATCCAAATACTTTATTAAATCCAATTTTTAATGATTTAATTCCTGTTTTTTCTTTTTCTCTCGCTTCTAATTGCATAAGCCAATTTTTGCCTTCTATTGAACCTTTTTTTAGTTCATCAATTTCTTCATTATATCCTGATTTTATGTATCCACCATCTTTTATAAGCATTGGCGGATCATCAACAATTGATTTATCAATAAGATCATACATATCTTGAAGTTCATCTAGATTTTCATATAATTCTTTTATTAAACTAGATTTTCCCATTGATAAAATTTGTTTAATTTCTGGTAATTTGCTAAGAGAATTTTTAAGTGTTATCATATCTCTTGGAGTTCCATTTCCATAAGACATTTTTCCTGCAAGTCTTTCAATATCATACACTTTTTTTAAATTTTCTATTATCTCTCCTCTAAAGATTATCTCTTTTTTCAATTCTTCAACAGAATCAAGTCTTTTATTTATTTCTATAACATCTATTAATGGGTCATTAAGCCATCTTCTAAGAAGCCTTCCCCCCATTGATGTAGATGTTTTATCAAGTACCCAAAGTAAGGTTCCTTTTTTAGATTTATCTCTCATTTTTTCTGTAACTTCAAGATTTCTTCTAGCATTTATATCTAAAGACATATATCTTGAAATTGAATATAAAGTTATTTTATTTATATATTCAAGTGATGTCATTTGAGTTTGGGTCAAATATTCTGCTAGTCCATTTATAGCCATTATAGCTAAAATTTTTTCATCTAGATTTTTTACTTTATTTCCTTTTACATCAATAATATCATATCTTAATTCTGTAGTTTTATAATCATCTGAGAAAAATTCATCTTTAAATTTTGTTATATATGTTTGAGGAAATCGTTCTTTTATTTTGTTTAGTTCTTCTGCAGAATCTGCCATCATTGAATTTACAATAAGTTCTGATGGTGCGAATCTTGCAATTTCATCTAATAACAAAGCAAAATTACGTGTTTCCTTAATTTGGCTACTATAAAATTCACCTGTTGAAATATCACTTATTGCAATACCATAAAATAAACCTGTTTTATATATTGCCATTATGTAATTATTTTTTCTTTCTTCTAACATATTAGATTCTACAACAGTACCAGGTGTTACGATTTTTACAACACCACGTTCAACCATACCTTTTGTAGTTTTTGGATCTTGCAATTGTTCACAAATAGCTACTTTATATCCTTTTGCTACCAATTTTGCAATATAACTTTCTGCTGCATGATGTGGTACACCGGCCATTGGTGCCCTTTCTTCTAATCCACATTCTTTTCCTGTTAAAGTAATTTCTAATTCTCTTGAAGCTAATATTGCATCATCAAAAAACATTTCATAAAAATCGCCTAATCTATAAAATAATATACAATCTTTATATTTTTCTTTTGTTTCCAAATATTTTTGCATCATTGGTGAACATTTTTCTCTATCTATCATATCACAAAATCTCTCCTTTAAAATACCACATATGATTTTCTGTAATTTTTACATCAATTATTTCATTTATAAGTTTATCATCACCATTAAAAACTATTACTTTATTAAATTCAGTTCTTCCAGTCAGCATATTTTCATTATTTTTACTTTTTCCTTCAACTAATACTTTTTGTATTGTTCCTTCAAGTTTCTTACTTTTTTCTTCAATTTGTTTTTCAACTAATTGTTTTAATCTGTCAAATCGTTTATGCTTAATTTCTTCTGGAATCTGGTTTTTCATTTTATCACCTGGTGTTCCAACTCTTCTTGAATATATAAACATAAATACTTGTTCAAATCCTACCTTTTCTACAACATCAAGAGTATCTTCAAAATCTGATTCTGTTTCTCCAGCAAAACCAACAATAATATCTGTTGAAAATTGAATATTAGGTATCATTTTTCTCATTTTATTAACTAAACTTAAATATTGTTCTTTTGTATATTTTCTATTCATTGATTTTAACATATTAGTACTTCCAGATTGCAATGGGAGATGTACAAATTTACAAACTTTCTCACAATCTCTTATTGCCTCAATTACATCATCTGTAAAATCTTTGGGATGTGGTGAAATAAATCTTACTCTTTCAATTCCATCTATTTTATTTATTTCACGTAATAATTTTGCAAATGAATTAACTTTTTCATAATCTCCATTTTCATCTACAAGCTTTCCTTGTTTTATAAGTTCCATTTCATTTCTTAAATATGAATTAACATTTTGTCCAAGAAGCATAATTTCTTTATAGCCTTGTTTTGCAACTTCTTTAGCCTCATTTATTATATCTGCAGGTTTTCTACTTCTTTCTCTTCCTCTGACATATGGAACAATACAATATGTACAAAAATTATTGCAACCATACATTATTGTAATAGATGCTTGAACTTTACTATTTCTTACAATAGGTAACCCTTCATAAATTTCGCCTTCTATATCAATTACATCTTGTATTCTTTTATTATTTTCAATAACTTTGTAAATATCTTCAGGTAATTTATGAATAGTATGTGTTCCAAAAACAATATCTACTTGTGGATAAGATTTTTTTATCTTATCTACCATATGTTTTTCTTGCATCATACAACCACCAATTGCAATAATCAAATCATCTTGTTTTTTTCGATTTTTCAATTCTCCAATTTTTCCAAAAAGTCTTTCTTCTGCATTTTCTCTTACACAACAAGTATTAAATATAACTAAATTTGCATCATCAATATTTTCTGTTTTGTTATATCCCATTTGCTCTGCCATACCAGAAATTTTTTCAGAATCATTTTCATTTAATTGGCATCCCATTGTTATTATTGTATATTTTAAATCTTTTCCATTATTTTCTTCTTTTATTTTTTTTATATATTTTTTTTGTTCTTTAATTTCTTTATTCATTATTTCTCATATTCCTCCTTAAGATGCAAACTTGTTAGGAAAAGATTTAATCTTTTCCTATAATAATATATTAGCTAAATTTTCTATATCTGTTTTTATTATTTCACCTGTTTTTATATCTTCAATTTCTAATATACCATCTTCCATTTTATCTCCAAGAACTAATAGACATGGTGTTCCAAGTAATTTACAATCTTTTATTTTAGCACCAATAGAAATATTTTCTCTATCATCCAAAATAGTTTTTATTCCCTTTTTATATAAACTATCATATAAATTTTGAGCTAATTCTACTTTTTTACTATCTTCCATTTTAGGAACTATTTGTAATTTATATGGTGCAATATTTTTAGGTAATGCAAAACCACATGGCTTATTATTTTTGTCATTTATAACACATGATTCATATAGTGTTGCAAGTGTTCTACTCACACCAATACCATAGCAGCCCATATAATATAAATTTTGTTTTCCTTCTTGATTCACATATGTACCATTCATCATTTCTGAATATCTAGTACCTAATTGGAAAATATGTCCAAGTTCTGCTGTTCTTATTTCTTTAAAATTAGAAATATCTGTTATTCCATATTCTTTTTGTAAATATTCTTTATAATCTTCTCTTTCTAATATTTCAGTATTTAACCCTATTTTCATATTATCATCATATAAAATTTTATCTTCTCCAAAAGGTGCAATTACCATAAACTCTTCTGAACGTTTTCCACCCATTGCTCCATTATCAGCAACTATTGGCATTACAGGCAAGCCTATTTTTTCAAAAATTTCTAAAAATGCAGTTCTGACATTTGCATAAGATTCAATCATTCCTTTTTCATCTTTGTCAAAACTATAAGCATCTAGCATTAAAAAGCTTTTTCCTCTTAATAAATAACCTCTTGTCCTTATTTCATTTCTAACTTTATCACCTATTTGATAAAATGTTGCAGGTAAATTCTTATATGTTTTTAATTTTTCTCTTGAAAATTCAAGTACCGCTTCTTCTGCTGTAGGTGCTAAACAGAAATTTCCTTTATTGGTTTCTACAGTAAGCATTGTTCCATCATTTACATAACTATCATATCTTCCAGAATCTTTCCACATTTTTTCAGGTTGTAATACAGGTAATAACACTTCTATGCAATCATGTTCATTTAAAGTTTCTTGTATTATTTCTTCTATTTTTCTTTTTACTAATAATGGAATATTGTTATATGCAAATATTCCTGCACCATATTGTACTAATTGTCCAGATTGCATTAAAATACTTTGACCTGGATACATTTCATCTATATTGTTTAATTTTACATTTCCTAAACCTGTTTTTGATAATTTCATTTTTAATCATCCCTCTCTTCTTTTTCTTCAATTAATTCATCAATTATTATTTGATGATTTTCATCCATTTTGTATCTCGGAAGTTCTGGCAACTCATCTAATGAGCTATATCCAAACAATTTTAAAAATTCCTCTGTTGTTTTATATGACATTGGTCTTCCAGGTAATTCTGTTTTTCCAGCTTCTTGAATCAAACCATATTCAAGCAATTTATACATTGTTCCATCAACATTTACTCCTCTTATTGCTTCAATTTCAGCTCTTGTTATTCCTGGATTATATGCAATAATTGATAATGTTTCTAATGCTGCATTTGATAATTTAGGTTTTCCTCTTTTATCAATAATCTGATATATATATTCATAATTTTCTTTTTTAGTACATAATTGATATCCATTATCTATTTTTATTAATTCTATACCTCTATTTTTATTTTTATATTCATCTTGCATTTTTTGAATTATTTTTTCTATATCTTCTCCAGATATTTCTAATATTACTTGCAATTCTTCAATAGTTACAGTTCTTCCTATTGCAAATAATATGCTTTCTATTATTGATTCTATATTTTCCATTTGAACTTATTCCCTTCATTTTTGTTTTTATAATCTTATGTCAAATTATATACTTTTCCTAAATCATCTATTACGCCTTTTAAAATAACTGTTTTTATTGTTGTATCTTTTCCTTTGATATAGTCACTTATCATCATTCTTAAAAGTCTCATATTTTCTTTTTCCGGTTCTATAAGTTCTGGATGTTGTTCTGCTCTTTTTATTAATCTTTCTTTTATAATAACTACATCTTCATTGCTTGCACAAGTAAGTCTTTGGAAAATTTGATATGAGTCAAAATATTTAAAAATTGGAATATCCATACATTCTTTATCAAATCTTTCATAAAATTGTTCCATTTTCATAGGAATACATTTAAATATTTCATCTGCTTTAATTTCATATTCTTTTTCTAATAATTTATTATTTAAATTGTGAAATGTTTCCATAACTTCTTCTACATCTTCTGAATAAGCTTGATACATAGAAATTTTTTCAAGTTCTTCTTCTACATTTGGGAAATATCTTGAATGTGTTGATGACAAATTCATTCCTGCAATAAATATATCTTTTAATGTTTCTCTAGTATACCCTATTAAATTGTTTTTAGAAAAATATACATAATAAACATATAATTTTGCAATTTCAATTAATTCAATATTTCCAGCTTTCACTTCTTCCAATGCATCATATATCATATCAAAAAATTTATCATCTGGAATTTTCCAATATTCTTCAACAAGTATTCTTTTATATGCAGGTATATTATTTTCTCCACTTGTAGTAAGTTCTGCCTTTTCCATATCTTCTTTAAATATTTTCATATCAAATATTCTTGTACGAACATAATATTCTATAAATTTGAAAAACTTATAATCTGCTTTAAAATTATAGTAATAATTACTATCAAATTCTTTTATATAAAATTGTCTATTATCCATAAGTACTCTTGAAGATACTAAAATAGATTTATATTCTTCATTATTTTGAATATTTTTAAATTTTTCTTTTGTAATTTTTCCTGCTTTAATTTCAAATGATACAGCTATTGTAAAAATAAGAATTGTTTGCATAACTACTTTATTAGTATTTGGATAAAATTTATCTATCATTTCATATATCTTTTTAAAATCATTTAATGCTTGTTTTAAAATACGTAAATTTCTTGTTCCGCTTCTCTTAAATGTCGCCATTATTATCCCCGTATTTTCTCTTAAAAATTTTATTAAAGCTTTATTTGATTCATATCTCATTAAAATTCCATTTATTATATAATCAAATTTAGGAGCATATTCAAAAGTTTCACCTATTAATTTTTCTTTTATTCTTTCATAATCATTTGCTCTTTCAAAAACAGTTTCAATTCTATCTTTTATTTTTTCAACCATAGGTATTTCTTTACTATTTAATTCTCCTTGTTTATCAAGCAAATATGTTGCAATAAAAGTTTTCATCTCAAGATTTTCACTTTTCATTTTTGTGGCAAGTTCTTTTTCATTACAAATAATGATTGTTTTTATGTGGTCATGTTCAACAAAATTATTTATATATCCTAAAATATCAATAACATCAACATTGGCTCTTTCTAAATCATCAAAACATAAAACCTTATCATTTGTTGAAAAAAATTCCTCATAATCTATTTTATCTCCATTTGATGAAACACCAAAAAAGTTTGCCATATCAAGACCTGTTTTTGCATATTCAGGAATATTTGTTTTTTCATGTGAGTTCATATATTTTTTTAAATTTTTATCCATCAATTGAGTGGTTTCAATAAAAATTTTTTTACTAATTTCTTCAAGGTTTGATATACCATATAAAGACATATATATTGTTTTATATCTTCTTCCATTTAATTTTAAAGATTCAATTTTTTGTTTTATTTGATTATTCCAAAAATATGTTTTTCCTGAACCCCATTCTCCATTTATCATTATTGCATAATCTGTATAATCTGACCTTACATAATCTAAAATACTTTCTAACAAATTGTCCATTTTACCAGTTCCTTTCTTTTTAATTAATCTTTTGCTAAAGTAAATATTCCTATTTTATTTACATCTGCATCTTTTAATATTTTACTACATTCATTTACTGTACTTCCAGTAGTATAAATATCATCAATTAATAAAATATTTTTATTTTTTATTTTTTTTGAGCAATTTAATTTATATACTCCTTTTACATTTTCTTTTCTATCTTGTTCTTCTAGTAAACTTTGAGCAATATTATTTTTAGTTTTTATAAGCACATTATTTGCATATTTTATTCCTGCATATTTAGCAATTTTTCTTGCTATTAACTCACTTTGATTATATCCTCTTTCTTTAAATCTTTTTTTACTTATTGGTACAGGAATTATTATATCATATTTTTTTATTTGTATAAATATTTTTTCATTTTTTTTCAAAAAATTTACAAAAGTATTGTAAATATATGGTTTATCATTAAATTTATAATTTAATAACATTTTCCTTATTTCACCATCATACTTAAAAACATAAATATGTTCAGAAAAATATCTAATTTTTCTACTATAATCATCAATTCCAAAAATAGCTTGTCTATTTAACATTATCTCACATTTTTTGCAAATAGAATTCTTGTCTAATTTTCCACATATACTGCAAACAGGAGGGTATATAAAATCTAAAAGTTCTTTCAATAAATTCCTCCTTGTAATTTGAATTTTAAACCTGTATTTCTTTTTTTGCTATCAACATTTTGTATCATAAAATCAACTATTTTTTTATCCCCAATTATAATTAAAAGTTCTTTTGCTCTTGTAATTCCTGTATATAATAAATTTCTTGTAAGCAAAATTGGTGCTGTTTTAGGTATACACATAATTACAACATCATACTCACTACCTTGTGCCTTATGTATTGTAATTGCATAACTATGTTCAATTTGATCCATTTCTGAATATTGGTATAATGCTTTTTTATTATCATCAAATTTTATTTCAATGTTTTTTTCTTTTTCATCAATATCAACAATTGTTCCAATTTCGCCATTAAATACACCTGTACCATTTTCCTCGTCATTTTCCCAATATATATCATAATTATTTTTCACTTGCATTATCCTATCACCAATTCTGTATGTTACACCATTTATACTTTTCTCTAATTTAGTTTTATCTCCTGGATTTAATACTTTTTGTATCATCATATTTAGTTCTTTTGTTCCAAACATACCTTTTTTAGTTGGTGTTAATATTTGTATATTTTGGAAAAAGTCATAATGGCCATAATTTTTTAATCTTCCATTACATAATGATATTAATTGATACATCATTTTGTTTTGATCTTTTTCATTTATTATAAAAAAGTCGTTTTTTGCATCTTCAGGCATTTCTGATTTTTTTATAAAACCCTGTCCGTCATTTACTCTGTGTGCATTTACAATTATATTACTTCTTGCTGCTTGTCTAAAAACTTTATCTAAATGTATAGTTTCAATTTTACCAGATTTTATTAAATCTTCTAATACATTTCCTGGTCCTACAGATGGTAATTGGTCACTATCACCAACTAATATCAATTTTGTACTTTGATAAATCGCTTTTAGCAAATAATTCATTAAAAACATATCTACCATTGACATTTCATCAACTATTATTAAATCTGCATCAATTGGTGATATTTGATAATCTCCATCTTCTTTTGTATATATATCATCACTAAATTTTCCTATTTCTAATAGTCTATGCAAAGTACTTGCTTCTTTTCCTGTGGTCTCAGTCATCTTTTTGGCAGCTCTTCCTGTAGGTGCTGCAAGTACAATTTTATTTCCTTTTTTTTCGTAAATATTTATTATTGATTTTATAATTGTTGTTTTACCAGTACCAGGTCCTCCTGTGATTATTGTAACATTATTATCATTTACTGCTTTTATTGCTTCTTTTTGTTTATCTGATAAATCAATATCATCTAAAATTTCAGTTTTCTTTAATTCTGTATCAATATTTTTTATAATTTTTATATTTTTCGAATTATTTAAAAAATCAAGTCTTTTTGCTATACTTGCTTCTGTATTATAAAATGTTTCTAAATATATCCATATTTCTCCATCATCTCTTTGTTCCTCTACTATTTCTCCTTTAATTTTTAAATTTATTAAATTATTTTCAATATATTGTTCTTGAATATTTAATAAATTTTTCACATATTCTACCAAATTTTCTTTTAATGTGCAACAATGACCATTATATGTTATTTTTATTAAAGCATATTTTATTCCACTTGATATTCTTTTGTCATTTTCTGGTGATATTCCTAAATCTAATGCCATTTTATCTATTTGTTTAAAATCTGCCCCTCTTGCCAAATCTATTAATATATATGGATCAGCTTCAATTTGTTCAATTGCATTTACTCCTAATTCTTTATATACTCTTTTTGCATTTTCTGCTCCTATTCCAATTTTTTCTAAAAATCCAACAATTTGCCAAACTTCCCAATTTTCAATAAAACATTGTGATATTTCCAATGCTTTTTCTTTTGTTATACCTTTTATCCTTGCAAGCTTTAATGGTTGAAATTTTATTGTTGGTATTGTATCTTCTCCAAAATTATCTACAATTCTTTTTGCAATTGCTTTTCCAACTCCTTTTATCATCCCATTTCCTAAATATCTTTCTAATGCTTCTAAAGTTTGTGGCATCAATTTTTCAAATGTTTCAACTTTAAATTGTGTTCCATATTCTTTATGTTCTACAAATTTTCCATTTACTTTTAAAGAATCTCCTTCTACAACAAATGGCATATATCCTACAATTGTAATTAGTCTATCTTCTTTTCCATCTATTTCATCTACATACATTTCTGCTATTGTATAACTATTTACTTCATTTTGATATATTATTGATGTTACCTCTCCACTTAGTTCCAATTTTTTCCTTCTTTCTATCTTTTTAATTACTTTGTAATTATAGCATTGTATTCCTGAAAAGTCAATTTCTTTATGTTTTACCACTGCCGCAAGGATACTATTCTCTGCAGAATTTTCTGCAGAGTTTTATTTTTTACTCCACCTTGAAAGTGAATTTTGTTTTGCCTCTTTAAATTCAACAGTTATCCCCTCACCTTAGTGAAAATTGACCCATTTTATAAATGTTATGATTCACACTTTTTCTGAAGTACTCCAATAACATATTCTGTTTCTGCTTTTTCCACTAAAACCTTTTTTACTTTATTTTCTAAAGTTTCATTTGATTTAAGCTTAACAACCATATAATTTCTTGAATGTCCAACATAAAAATCTTCATGTTTTTCCTCAAATAGTACTTCTATTTCTTTTCCAACATATTCCTGATTAAATTTTAATTCATTACTATTTGATAATTCTATAAGTTTTTTACTTCTTTCTTCTTTTATATTTCCATCAACTTGATTTTGCATTTTAGCTGCAACAGTTCCATCTCTTTTAGAATATTTAAATACATGCATTTTATAGAAATCCATTTTCTTTAAGAAATTATATGTTTTTCCAAATTCTTCTTCTGTTTCACCTGGGAAACCTACAATAATATCTGTAGTTAAATTCACATTTTCTATATTATCTCTTATTCTTTTCACAACATCTGCAAATTGTTTTGTTGTATATTTCCTATTCATTCTTTTTAAAGTTTCGTCACATCCACTTTGTAAAGATAAATGAAAATGTTCACAAATTTTACTTAATTTTTTTAATCTTTTAATAAACTCATCTGTAATTATAGTTGGTTCTAAAGAACCTAATCTTATTCTTGATATTCCATCTATTTTTTCTAAGTCTTCTAATAAATCTATTAATCTATATTCTTTTTCAAAATCTTTTCCATATGATGAAATATGTATACCTGTTAAAACTATTTCTTGAATTCCTTTTTGTGCAATTTTTCTTGCTTCATCTAATATATTTTCTTTATTTCTACTTCTTATTCTCCCTCTCGCATATGGAATTAAACAATATGTGCAGAAATTATTACATCCATCTTGTATTTTTATTGTTGTTCTTGATTTTTCTGTATATGTAACACAATTATATTCATCAAAGTCATTTTGTTTTGATATATCTGCAACATCTATGATTTTCTTTTCCTTTTCACATATATATTTTTCTACATATTCTACTATATCTTTTTTTTCTTTATTTCCAAGTACAATATCAATTTCTTGCATTTTTTCTAACTCATTTTTTGCAACTTGTGCATAACAACCAACAGCAACAACTACCGCATCTTCATTTTGCTGTTTTACTTTTCTTAATGCTTGTCTTGATTTTCTATCAGAAATGTTTGTTACTGTACATGTATTTACTACATATATATCTGGTATTTCTTTTTCATCACAAATTTCATATCCTGCATTTACAAATTTTTGCATCATTCCATTTGATTCATATTGATTTGTTTTGCAACCCAATGTTATTATTTTTACTTTCTTTTTTTCCATATTTCACAATCCTTAATTTTATCACTTTCTATGTTAGATATTATAACACGGTTCTTGTAATAAAGCAAGATAACTGCCTTGAATTTATTACCTTACTTATTGAATTTATTTTTTAAAATAACCTCTGAAATGTACTGATATTTCAATACTTTCAGAGGTTTTTATTATTGGTGCAGGTGGTGGGGGTCGAACCCACACGAATGTTACTTCGCAGGATTTTGAGTCCTGTGCGTCTGCCAATTCCGCCACACCTGCATTACAATAATATAATATTATCACAAAAAAGCAATATTGTCTATAGTTTTTTCTAAAAAATTATAATTATTTGTTACTGGATAATTGTTTATTTAAAATTAATTCAAACAATTATCCAATAACATTATTTTATAGTCTTTATTGCCTGTTTTGCTATTTCATCTTTATCAAACTTATTTATAATCAAAACTATTGCACCAACTGCAAGAACAATTGCGGCATATAAAATCACACCTATTTTCCAATTTCCACCAACAATATTTGCTCCTACCAAAGTAGATGATATCACAGATGGAAATCTTGCAAATGTAGAAATTAAAATAAATTTCAAAGGCTTTATTGGAAGTAGTCCAGAAATATATACTAATAAATCTTTAGGAGTTCCTGGGATTAAAAATAATATTAGTAATATAAATTCTATTTTTTGTGGATTTTGGAATAATTTGCTATTTTCAATCTTGTCTATTTTCTCTTTATCGCAAAATTCATACACAAATTTTTTTTCATATTTACGTACAAGTAAAAAAATTATAGTTGAAATAATACATGCAGATACCATTATAAATATAGTGCCACCAACTGAACCATAACACATTCCTGCTAATATTTCTAATGGTTCTCCAGGAATTATTATTAAAAATATTTGAGCAAGCTGTAAACCAAATAATGCCAGAAACCCTACTATTCCTGAATTTGATACCATTTGTTTAAATTCCTGCTGTCCTTCTATAGTAGATAAATTTTCCATAACTGGAAACAAATATATTGTTAGTCCAACTAGAAATACGATTATTATTATTGTAATTATTTTTTTGAAATTTTTCATTTTTATCACCTTAAATTATATTGTTAACTGTCAGCCTTAAAGTAATTTGAAACCTAAATATATGTATATAATTATTTTTGAAATACTGCGTAAGCGACTAAACGAACGTATGTGAGTGCGATTGGAGCAATTTTCATTATATTAATTTTTAATATGGAAATTGCGACTGCAAAGTATGAAAAAATAATTATATACACATATTTAGGCAATAAACTTAAAATATCTAACCTTTAACAATATATTAGCACAAAATAAATATTTTTTCAACAAATTATTTACAAAAAAATACATAATATGCTATAATAATATTAGATTTTTACAAAGGATGTGATATTTTGTCAGAAGAAACAACAATAGAAATAATTGAAAACGAAAATAATTTAGAACAAAATTCAAAAGAAATAATAAAATTAGATGAGCAAGCAGCAAATACTACAAATTGTTTAGCATTAACAATACAAAAAGACCATAAACTTGTTGCAATAAAAAATATTGCATTTAGGTCAATTCGTATGTCATGGAAAGTTATTATATCATCAATAACTCTTGGTATATTAAGATTATTTTCATAACTATTTATTATATTCATTATTTGGATTAATAAATAGTTTTTTTAATCTTTTAAATATATTTAATATTTTATTTTGTTTAATAACAACAAGAGCCATACTATTTTTAATTTCATTTTTCTTGTTTTCAAATTTTAATTTCATTTTATCAAAATATATTAGAAAATCTTCATATCCAGAATTTTCTTTTATAAATTCATTATAGTAAATCAATTTTTGAATTGCAAATTCAGCCTCTATTTCTGTATTTATTCTACAAAGTAAATTATCAAAATATGAAGTGTAAATTACATTCATTGTTTTTAAATACATTTGTTTTATTTTCTGAGATAGAATTTCTACATTTTCACCATTATTTAAAATTTCATTCTTAGAGTTTAATATTTCTTCAAAATTTCTTTCTATAAGCACATAATTCTTTTCACCAAATTCATCAATCATTTCAATTTTAAAATCTTCATTACTATTAATCGTACTATCTACTAATATATTATCACCTATTAAAAGAGCAATTTGAGATATCAAGCTTGTAAGTATTGGGTAATAATTTGATTTAGTAACAAAACTTATATCATATATATTTATTATTTTCTCATTCTTTTCTAAACATTTTGTTGTTATATATTGAATAGCTGCTTCATTTAAAGCCATTGCTTTAATAGATAATTCATTTATTTCACATATTCCCATTCTAGTAAGTTTGTTTTTTTTATTTTTATGTTCCTGTATTTTGTGAATGCATTCATGAAATAAATATTCATCTATATTTTCAATATCAATTTCTTTTGAAAAATAAATATTAGAATTTTTGTAATAGAAATTTGCTTTTGACATATTTTCTTTTATATTTGCATAATACATATTAGTTGATATTAGAATTGTATAAATATTCATAAAATCTAGGTTACTCTTTGGAAATGTTATTATCAATTTGCTAGAAACTTGATTTGCAATATCTACTACATCAATATCTTTAACCTTTTCGATAACTTCTATTCCTAATTTCTTTAGTTCTCTATTTTCAAACATATATCCCCCTATTATGCAAGATAATAACTTTAAGTTAGAGTTATTATCTTGCTATTAATAATTATTTTTTTACAA
This sequence comes from uncultured Clostridia bacterium, assembly GCA_934169575.1. GTDB lineage: Bacteria > Bacillota > Clostridia > TANB77 > CAG-508 > CAG-269. Next base: position 16,272 of record CAKPOA010000014.1, on the reverse strand, counting down.
CTATATTAAATATTTTTCCTGGTACATAAATTTCTTTTACAACATTATTTTTTTCCAACAATTCTTTTACTTTTTCTGTAGATTTAATCACCTCTAAAATTTCATCAGCATTTTGTTCAGCATCTACAGTTATACAGAACTTAAGTTTACCATTTACTTGAATTGGAATTTCTTTTGTGCCACCTTTTAATTCTTCTTCATTTACTTCTGGCCATTTTTGGTTATATGCAAAATCACTTTTGCCAAGTTTCTCCCAAAGTTCTTCAGCAAAATGAGGAGCAAGTGGAGCAAGTAAAATAACAAATGTTGAAATTACATTTTCTAATGTTTTATAATTTATATTATCTTTTTTCATGTAATCAGCAATTTTATTTGATAATTCCATGCTTCTTGCAATAGCTGTATTAAAATTAAAGTCATCTATATCTTTTGACATTGACATTATAGTTTGATTTTTAATTCTTAGTAATTCTTTTTCATCATGATTAATTTCATTATTTGAATTTTGTTTTTCTAAATTTATAAAATTATCTATAATTCTTTCAATTCTTGTAAAATATTTTGTCATTGATTCAATACCTTTTTCATCCCATGGTCCACCTTGTTTATAATCAAATCCAAACATTATATACATTCTGAATATATCTGCTCCATATTTTTCAATATATTCTTCTGGAGAAACAGTATTTCCTTTGCTTTTACTCATTTTGTTTCCATCTGGTCCTAAAATCATTCCTTGGTGAATTAATTTTTTAAATGGTTCATCAAAATCCAAATATCCTAAATCTCTTAATGCCTTTGTCATAAATCTTGCATAAATCAAGTGCATTGCTGCATGCTCTTTTCCACCAACATAAACATCAACAGGCAATAAATTATCTATAATTTCTTTATTAAAAGCTTGTTTAGAATTTTTAGCATCTGGATATCTAAGTTCATACCATGAAGAACATACAAATGTATCTAATGTATCAGCTTCTCTAGTAGCCTTTCCACCACACTTTGGACATGTACAATTTATAAATTCTTCACATTTTTTTAATGGTGATTCTCCATCTGGTTTAAATTCAACATTATGTGGTAATAATACAGGTAAATCTTTTTCTGGTACAGAAACAACACCACAATTATCACAATATATAATTGGAATTGGAGCTCCCCAATATCTTTGTCTTGAAACTAACCAATCTTTTAATCTATAATTTACTGTTTTTCTTGCAACATCTTTTTTAGCTAAATCTTCTACTATTTTTTCTTTAGCTTCATTTGATGAAAGTCCATCATATTTACCACTATTAAACAATATTCCATATTCTGTAAATGGCAATTCTACATTTTCGTTTTCTTTACTTTTTATTACTTGCTTAATAGGTAAATTATATTTTGTAGCAAATTCATAATCTCTTGTATCATGTGCAGGAACTGCCATAACAGCACCTGTACCATAATCTTCTAATACATAATCTGCAATCCATACAGGTATTTTTGTATCATTAACTGGATTTATAACATATGCACCTGTAAATACACCTGTTTTTTCCTTTGTTGCTGACATTCTTTCAATTTCACTCAATTTTGAAGTTTCTTGTATATAATTTTCAACTGATTTTTTGTTTTCATCAGTTGTAATTTTTTGAACTAACTCACTTTCTGGAGCAATAACAACATATGTGACACCATTTAAAGTATCTACTCTTGTTGTAAATACAGTAATATCAAAACTATTATCTTCACTCTTAAATATTACTTCACTTCCAGTTGATTTTCCTATCCAATTTGTTTGAACCTTTTTAGTTGATTCAGGCCAATCTAATTTGTCTAAATCTTGCAATAATTCTTCTGCATAATCTGTAATTTTGAAAAACCATTGTGACAATTTTTTTCTTTTTACTTCTGAACCACATCTTTCACATTTTCCGCCTATAACTTGTTCATTTGCTAAAACTGTTTTGCAACTATCACACCAATTTACAGGAGCTTCTTTTTTATATGCAAGACCTGCTTCAAACAATTTTGTGAAAATCCATTGTGTCCATTTATAATAATCTGGCATACATGTTTCTACTGAATAATCCCAATCATAGCTTCCACCTAGTTCTTCTAATTGTTTTTTCATTGTTTCAATATTTTTCATTGTAGATACTTCTGGATGAATACCTGTTTTTATTGCATAATTTTCTGCAGGAAGGCCAAATGCATCAAACCCCATTGGATGAAACACATTATATCCTTGCATCTTTTTTAATCTAGCAAAAGAATCTGATGGTGCATAATTAAACCAATGTCCTAAATGTAATTTAGCACCAGATGGATAAGAAAACATTTCTAATGTATAAAATTTTTTTCCATTTTTATTCATATCATATTTATAAACATTATTTTCTTTCCATTTTTTTTGCCACTTCTCATCAACTTTTTTTGAATATTCCATAATAAATCACCTCTATTAATCTTTCTTTTTATCCATAAATTTAACTCTAATATTTCTATAAATCGGAAATACTTTTTCAAACATAAAATACATAAAATGATTATATACTTTATATATTTCAGTAAACTCTACTAAATCAGGATTAAATCCTTTTTTAAATCTATATAATCCTTCATTTCTTGTATTTTCATTAGTTGCACAAATACCTCTAAAATCATAAATATTACAATTATTTTCTAAAGCCCATTTGATACCTTCCCATTGTAATAAATATGTTGACATCAAATTACGATGCTCATTACTACTTGCACCATACATATACCATACTTTATCACCATATAAAAAACTTAATGTACAAGCTATAGGTTTTCCTTCATAATCAGCAAATAGAATTCTAACACAATCACTTCCAAGCACATCATACAACTCTTCAAAATATTCTTTTGTTCTTATCGGAAATCCATCTCTTTTTCCTGTTATTTTCATTAAATCTTCTAATTGACCAATATCTTCTCTTTTTCCTATTCTAGTTGTTACACCTTTTTTAGATGCTAAACGAATATTATATCTTGTTTTAGAATGAAAAGCTTTAAATATATCATCTTCCGTTTTATTTTTTAAATCTAGTCTAAAAACTATTCTTGGTTGTAATATATTATTTATATTTGTTAATTTTTCTATTATATTAAATCCATTGTTTTTAGCTATATTTTTAAAAGTCATATCACTATTTAGAATATCAGGATCCATTTTTAATATAAACCCTTTATTTTTTTTAACAACTTGTTCTGCTTTTTTTATTAATTTTGTAAATGTATCTTCATCATGTATATCACACACAGGACCTCTTGGAGAATATATTATTGTGTTTTTAAAAATAGGTATTTTTCTTATTAATAATAACATTGAGCCTTTTATGTTTCCATTTTCATCTTCTACAGTAACAATTTCATGTTTCCATTCTTTTTTTAATTTTGCCCATTTTAAACTTTGAGCAAAATGACCTTTTGGATGTTTTTTTACAAAATCCTCATATTTTTGCATTTCCAAATCCATTTCATTCCTCCCAATTAATTACTATTATTCGCATTTTTTTTCATAAATTTAACTCTTATATTTCTATATATAGGAAATAATTTTTCAAATATAAAATATATAAATGGATTATAAATTTTATATATCTCAGTAAATTCAATAAGTTCTGGTCCAAAAGATTTTTTAAAATCATATAAACCTTTATGTCCATTTGTTTTATTTGTTGCATTAACACCTCTAAAATCATATATTTCTATACCTTTAGAAATTGCCCATTTTATACTATCTGATTGTAATAAATATGTTGGTTTTAAGTTTCTTTGTTCACTTAAACTTCCTCCATACATATACCACATTTTATTTCCAAATACAAAATGTAATGTACATGCAATAGGTTTTCCTTCAAATTCAGCAAATAATATTCTTATATGTTCACTCCCTAAAGTATCATAAAGTTCTTCAAAATATTCTTTTGTTCTAATAGGAAAATGGTCTCTTTTGCTAGTTTCTTTCATTATATCATAAAATGTGTCTAAATCTTCTCTTTTTCCTTCTCTAGTTGTTATACCTTTTTTAGTTGCATAACGTATATTATATCTTGTTTTTGATGGAAAGATTTTATTACATACTTCATCTTCTGTTTTGCCTTTTAAATTAAGTCTAAAAACAATTCTTGGTTGCACAACTCTATTTATATCTTTAACTTCTTCTAATATTTTAAAGCCATTTCTTTTTGCCATTTCTTTAAATTCCATATCATCATTTGGTATATCTGGGTCAATTTTAAACATAAATGCTTTATGTTTTTTTGCTACCTCTTCAACCTTTTTCATTAATTCTGAAAATGTTTTTTCATCATGTATATCACAAACAGGACCTCTTTGAGAAGTTACAAGTGTACTTTTTATAAATGGCATTTTTCTTATTAATAAAAGTACAGATCCTTTTATTTTTCCATTATCATCTCTTATAGTTACAACTTCTTTTTTCCAACCTTTTTTTAATTTTGCCCAAGCTAAACTCTGAGCAAAATGGCACCTTTCATTACTTAATACAAATTCTTCATATTCTTTTTTTTCTTGTTCAGTTAACATTATATCCTCCCATCATTTTTTTCTTTATATATACCAGTTTTTATAAGTATATTATATATTTTTTCACCTTTTGGTAAATCTAGTATTTCTTGTTTTGATAATATTTTTAATCCTATTACAGTGATTGCATATATAATTACAGCAAATAGTAATGCAATTATAGTTGCAATTCTTGTTGAAATTACCATTGTAAGTAAAACATATAATCCATATGATAACATACACATTATAGCTGTTGCAAGTATTGGTTTTATGAAAAATTTACTAAATTCAAATTTAATTTTTGTCATTTTCTTTAATGTATACATTTCTACACTAAATGAAATTACATGACATATAATTGAGCTCGTTGTAGCACCATATATACCAATACCAGGAATTGGTATTATTATTAAATTCAAAATAGTTTTAACAATTACTCCTAATACTAGTCCAACAACAGGTGCTCTATAATTCCCAAGTCCTTGCAAAGAGCCGCTAAGTGTTTGAGTTATTGTTGTAAATATAATCAGTACAGAAATTGCTTGTAATATAGATGCTCCATCACTTGCATTTGGGAATATTAAACCTAATATTGGTTTTGCAAATGTTATTAAACCAAATGCACATGGAAACCCAATTAATAATGTTAATAAAAATGAAGATTTTATTCTTGTTATTATTGCTTTTTTATCGCCTTTTGCTTTTGCAGAAGATATTCCTGGCACTAAAACTGTTGCAAAAGCAATTGTAAATGCTAAAGGAAGTGCTGTTAGCATATCAACTTTGCCTGATAATATTCCATATAATCTTTTTGCTTCATCAGCAGATGTTATTTTTTTAAGTCCTCTAACAACTGTAATTGAATCTATGTTTTTGTTTATAGATGTTATTATTGAAGTTAGTGATGCTGGAATGGCTAATTTCAAAATATTTTTTATTAATGTTTTTGTATCTTCTTCTTCATATTTTGTAGCTTGTTTAATTTCTAAATCAAAACCTTTTTTTCTATTTGCATAATATTTACCAATATATATTAAACTTCCTACAACAGATAATGTAGTTGCTGCTGTTGCCCCTCCGGCCATTGCTATTACATCATTTGATGTAATATGTGCTACAATTTCTACCACTACAACAGTTAAAATTGTTTTTAAAATCTGCTCTAATGATTGAGAATTTGCAGTTGCTTTCATCTGACTTCTTCCATTAAAATATCCTCTAATTACAGAAGAAATTGCAACTAAAACTATTGCAGGAGCTAATATCATTAATGTTATTTTAGATTCTGGTATATCTAATAAAGTAGTCGATATAAATCCTGCACCTAAAAATAATATTAAACTTCCAATTGTTCCTATTATTCCAAGTATAACAAGTGATATTTTAAAAACACGGTTTGCACCTTTATAATCACCAATTGATACTCTTTCAGAAACCATTTTTGATATTGCATTTGGTATTCCTATTGAAGATATTAATAATAGTAATGCATAAATCTGATAACCACCATTATATATAGCATTTCCAGTATCTCCAAAACCATCTCTATTAGTTAAATAAACTTTATATACAATACCTACTACTTTTACTATTATTTGTGAAAAGATAAGTGTCATTACTCCTGACATAAATGTATCTTTTTTATTTTGTATACTCTTTTTCACTTGTTTTGTCCTCTCTTTTAACTTCTTAATTTTGCATTTTGTTTATTTTCTAAATCTTTTATAATTTTTCCCATAATTTCATTTATTTCATCATCAGTAAATGTTGAATTTATTTTACCAAAATTTAATGAAATAGCAATACTTTTTTGATTTTCTTCGATTCCTTTTCCTGTATATACATCAAATACTTTAGCATAATTTAAACATGAACCTGCAGATTTTTTTATTTGAGTTAAAATATCTTGTGCAGATATATTTTTGTCAACAATTATAGCTAAATCTTTATTTACTGATGGGTATTTTGATATTTCTTTAAATTTCATTTTTCCAACACGTTTTTCTAATAATTTATCTAAATTAATTTCTAATACAAATACATCATCTTTTACTACATTTGGATGAACTTTTCCTATTGTACCTACAATATCATTATTTACATATATATATGCTGATTGACCTGGATGAAATTCTTTTGCCATCTCATCTTTTTGTATAAAACTATATCTATTTTCATATCCAAGATAATCTAAAATTTCTTCTGCAATTCCTTTAATTATATAAAAATCGGCTTTTTTACTGTTTTGTATTCCTGTAAAAAATTCACCACTTACAAGTGCTCCAAGATGTAATTCTTCTTTATATTCTTCTTGTTTTTTATAAAATGTTTTTGCAATCTCAAATATTGAAACATCATCATTACTTCTTGATTTATTATACTCAAATGTTTTCAATAATGATGGTAAAATACTTTGTCTTAAAGTATTTTTATCTTCAGACATAGGATCAAGCATTTTTATATTTTCAAAATCATTTTTGGCAAATTGTTTTGCCTCATTTTCTGAAACTAAAACATATGTTAAAGTTTCATTTAATCCCAAATCAACTATTTTGTTTCTAAGGTTTCTTAGTGTTTTATTATAATGTCCAGATTTTATTGGTAATGTAGGAAGAATTCCTTCAATATTATTAACTCCATATATCCTGCTTACTTCTTCATTTAAATCTTCTTTTATATTTATATCAATTCTTCTTGTTGGAACATATATTATTGCTGTATTTTCTTTTACTTCATATCTAAATCCTAATTTTCTAAATATATTTAATATTTCCTCTTTTGAAATATCTAATCCTAAAATTTTATTTATTTCATCAAAGCAAATTTCTATTTTTTTATCTTCTAATGATGTTTTATCATATTTTGCAAGTCCACCCATAATCTCTGCATTTGCATATTTTTGTAATAAATGGCAAGCTCTTTTTATTGCCATATATGTTCTATTAGGATCAAGTCCTTTTTCAAATCTATTACTTGCTTCACTTCTTATTAATTCATTTGAAGTTTTTCTAACTTTTACACCATCAAATATAGCTGATTCAATTATAATATTTTTTGTATTTTCTGTTACTTCTGTATCTAATCCACCCATAACTCCAGCTAAACCTATAGGTTTTTCGCCATCTGAAATAACAATATTTTCATCATGTAATGTTCTTTCAATATTATCTAATGTAATTAATTTTTCAAAATTTTCAGCCATTCTAACTTCTAATATTCCATTTAATTTGTCTGCATCATAAAAATGTAATGGTTGACCTGTTTCTAACATAACATAATTACTAATATCTACAACATTATTTATTGGTCTTATTCCTGATGCTATTAATCTTGCTTTTATAAAATCTGGACTCTGTTTTATAACAACATTTTTTACTTTTTTTGCTAAAAACATAGAACAGTTTTCTGTATTTATATTTAATTTTAATTCATTATTTACATCATCATTATTTTCTTCAAAAGATAAATCAATATCTTTTACATTTTTATCATATATAGCACCTAATTCATATGCCATTCCAAGAATACTTAATAAATCTCCGCGATTTGCAGTTAATTCAAAGTCTATAACTTCATCATCTAATTTCATATATTTTATAGGATCTTCTCCTATTGGAGCATCTTCTGGAAGTTCATGTATTCCTGTCTTATCAATTTCATCAACATATTTACTTTCTATTCCAAGTTCTAGCATAGAGCAAAGCATTCCATTAGATTCTTGACCTCTAATAACACCTTTTTTTATTGTTCCTCCAGGTAATTTTGCACCTGGCAATGCAACAATAACTTTTAATCCTTTTCTTACATTAGGAGCCCCACAAACTATATCTAATATTTCATTTCCCACATTGACCTTGCATATGTGCAAATGATCTGAATCTGGATGTTCTTCACATTGTTCAACTAACCCTATAGTTAAATTTGTGACATCTATAAGTTTCCCTGCACTATCATATTCACTACTTGAATTTGTCATATCTTCTGCAATTTTTTCAGCAGTAAGGTTTTCATCTAAATCTATATAATCTTTTACAAAATTTAAACTTAATTTCATTTTATAGCATTCCTTTCATTAATTATCTCTATCCATTTTATCAAATTGACTTAAAAATCTTATATCATTTTTATATAAATATCTCATATCTGTTATTCCATATTTAAACATAGCAAGTCTGTCTAATCCTGTTCCAAATGCAAATCCGCTATATTTTTCAGGATCATATCCATTCATTTTTAAAACATTTGGATGTACAATTCCAGCCCCAAGTATTTCTATCCAACCAGTTTGCTTACATAAATTACATCCTGTTCCTCCACATTTAAAACAAGATACATCTACTTCATAAGATGGTTCTGTAAATGGAAAATAACTTGGTCTAAAACGTAATTTTGATTTTTCTCCTAGCATTTTTCTAACAAATACTTCTAGAGTTCCTTTTAAATGTGCTAAATTTATATTTTTATCAATAACTAATCCTTCTACTTGATTAAATTGATGTGAATGTGTTGCATCATCTTCTCTTCTATAAGTTTTGCCTGGACAAATTATTCTAATTGGTGTTTTTTCCTGATTTTCTACCATAGTTCTTGCTTGAACTGCAGATGTTTGAGTTCTAAGTAGAACTTCATTTGTTATATAAAAACTATCTTGCATATCTCTTGCTGGATGTCCTTTTGGCAAATTTAATCTTTCAAAACAAAATTCATCTGTTTCAAGTTCTGGTCCATCAACAACATCATATCCCATTGAAACAAATAGATCTTCTATCTCTTCAATAATCCTATTTAATGGGTGTTTGCTTCCTTTTTTTATTTTAGAGCTTGGAAGTGTAATATCTATTTTTTCACTTTCAATTTTATTTAATAATTCTTGCTCTTCAAATTGATGTTCTTTTTCTTCAATAATATTATTTAATTTGTCTCTTAATTTATTTACAATTTCTCCTATAATTGGTCTTTCTTCTTTAGATAAATCTTTCATTCCTCTTAAAACATGTGTAAGTTCACCTTTTTTTCCTAAATATTTTATTCTAAGTTCATCTAATTCTTTAGAATTATTGCAATTTAAAAGCTCTTTTTCTGCTATTTCCTCTATTTGCTTTATTTGGTTTTCCATTATGATTTCCTCCCTTTAAAATTCTGGTTTGTTTATATTAAATGCTTGAGACATTATATTTCCATCTTCATCTTTTACCCATAAATAATATTGAGTATTTGCTGTTAAAGAAATTGTTACTGTAAAATTTGTATATCCTTGATTATTAAATACATCATATACAGTGTTTTGATTTTTTTGTGTTTCATCTTCATATTCAATAAATTCAGTAGGTAACTCACCAGTCTCAGTTATTTTATAATTTCTTATTTTCAAATTATCATTAAATATTATTTTCACTGAATTATTAATATTTCCGCTCCAATCAGCTGGAACTTCAATATTTTTAATTATTGAACCTGTTCCTATTGTAGCACTTCCCTCTTGATTAAATTTATTTATCTTTATTTCTTTTTGTGCTATATTATCTAAATTATCTTTTACATATATTTTGTAAGTTCCATTTTCTGTTACTTTAAGTTCTTTTGTTGTTCCCCATATTGTACCATCAAAACTGTATGGTGATTGATTTAAGCCAGATTCATCGTCTTTAGCATTAATTTTTATGGTCAAATATTTATCACTTTCTAATTTACTATCATCAATTGTATAATCTATTGATGGTGGTATATTATCAATTTTATTTACTTCTATAGTTTTATTTACAACATTCCCTGCACTATCTGTTACCCAAATATAATATGTTCCATTTTTTTCGATTGTTGATGATACATCTAATGTAGGAGTTAATGTTTCAACATGATTCCATTTTCCTGGTTCTTTGTCTGAATTTGTAACTGTCCATCCAAAAATCCTTATATTATCATTTGCTTTTATTTGTATATTTTTACTTTTTTCCCATGTATTGTTTTCATATACAATCTCTTGTATTTCAGGCATGTCATTATCAATATCTGAAATTTGTATCTTAGAAAAGTCAGGCACTCCATATCCATATAATTCATCTTTACCTTCATCTCCAAGGTCATTACACCAATTTCTTAATTCATTATATATTTCAAGTATTGTATATTGTTTATGATATGTTTTAATTAATGCTATTGCTGATGCAATATGTGCATTTGAATATTGTGCACCTGACCATTTTGAAATAGTTGATGTTTTATTAAATATTTCTTCAACATCAGTACTATATGCCGAAAAATCAACATAGCTTCCTTTTCCTGAATAATCTGCAAAATTTTCAGATTTATCTATAGATGATATAGCTATTGTAGTTGAATTATTTGCAGGATAATCACCATTTAAATCTTTATTTGATATTGTGGCACAACATACTGGTTTATTTTCTGTAAATGCTTTTTTTAGCATCAAATCGATTATAGTATTTTCATTATTTGCAAGTTCATAACATATTACATCAGAATTTGTTGTTGCATATTGTATTGCTTTTACAATAGCTGATGTTGTTGTATAATTTTCATTATTTACAACAACTAATGGTAATATTTTTACATTATGTGTTGTGGATTCTTTTATAACTTCTAATATTCTGCTCCCCTGTGGAACAGTTTCTTTAACATTTTTGGAATCTTCTATAAAATTATAATAGTTTTCATCTATTTTTCCGACAAAATAATCATTATCTATACATGCACCATATCCTATAGTTGAAATAATAACATCAGATGGATTTCCATTTTCTTCTATTATTTTTTGATAATTATCTAATCCCATTTTTGTTACACCTAATGATTTATATTGATTGTTTTCATTACTTTCATTTGAACCATATACAGTTTGTGATACATCATTTACACTTGTTATTTTTGATACTGTATCTATATCAATATTTTTTATGTTATTTGATGTTGATAAATTTTCATATGCAGCTCTTGCTTTTTTTTGTGTATCATAACTTAATATATATATACCTTTTTGAACTTCATCAACATTTTCAGCATGAAAATTTGGTGTAGTTTCTTCAGATATTTCTACTAATAATTTTTTTGTTTGATATTTATTTGTTATATATGCTACTCCTTCTTTTATATTTACTTCAAATGTTGAATCTGCAAAGAAATTTAATAATTCTGTTTCTGAACTTAATATTAAATTTTGTTGTTCCTCAGTTATATCAAATTCATCTTTTAAATTTATTTGATTTCCATCTCTTTTTGCTTCTTTTTTGTGCAAATCTATTGTCATTTCCATAAAGTAATTTTTGGCAATCACTCTGTCTTCATAACTTTCTTCTGTTTTTTTGTTTTTTATTATAATATAACTTATTGCACATATTATTGTTATTACGACTAATATTATTGTTATTATTATCAATATTTTATTTAATTTTGCTCTTTTGTTTGGTTGCATTTTTTACCACATCCCTTTCTTATATCACAAACTTGTTTTGAAAAGAATTAAATTATTTTTTATTCCATAATATAATATCACTTATTTCCATTAAAATCAATAGTTTACATTATTTTTTCAATGAAATACAGAAAAAAACAACTCAGTTAGAGTTGCTCATAATTCTATTATTTTTTCCCAGCTTAAATCTTTTTCTCCAAAGTGACCATAATTTGTTGTTTGCCTATAAATTGGTTTCTGAAGTTCTAAATAATTAATGATTCCCTGTGGTGTTAAATCAAACCTCTTTTTAATTTTCTCAATAATTTCACATTCAGATATTTTATTAGTATCAAATGTATTAATAAATATTGACATAGGCTCTTTAATACCTATTGCATATGATACTTGAATTTCACACTTATCTGCATAACCATTAGCTACTATATTTTTTGCAATATGTCTTAACATATAAGTGGCACTCCTATCTACCTTACTGGCATCTTTTCCAGAAAAAGCTCCACCACCATGTCTAGCATATCCTCCATAAGTATCTACAATAATTTTTCTCCCTGTTAATCCTGTATCTCCTAAAGGTCCTCCAATTATAAAACTTCCTGTTGGATTAATATATATTTTTGTATTATTATCTAAATATTTTTCAGGAATTGTAGTTTTTATAACTTTTTCTTTAATATCTTTTTTCATCATTTCAATATCTGTGCCTTTTTCATATTGATTTGAAATTAAAATTGTTTCTATTCTCTTAGGTTTATCATTTTCATATTCAACTGTAATTTGTGTTTTACCATCTGGTCTTAAATAGTCTATTTTTCTTGTTTTTCTTACTTCTGACAATTTTTTTGCAAGCTTATGTGCCATTAATATTGCAAATGGCATAAAGCATTCTGTTTCATTTGTTGCATACCCAAACATTATCCCCTGATCACCAGCTCCTCCAATATCTACACCTTTTGCAATATCAGGGCTTTGTTTTGTAATACTTATATCAATCTCACATGTTTCAGGATCAATATCAAGTTTTTCATCTCCATATCCAATTTCTTTTATAGCATTTCTTGTAATTTTTTCAACATCAATCTGTCCTTTGCTTGTTACTTCTCCAGAAATTACTATTTTATTTTTACTTGCAAATGTTTCAATCGCTACTCTTGACTTAGGATCTTGTTTCAAATATTCATCTAATAATGAATCTGATATATAATCACATAATTTGTCAGGGTGCCCCTCTGTAACACTTTCTGATGTAAAAAAATAGTTATTTTTCATATTTACAACCATTCCTTTCTTTGCCTCCGTTAATACTTTATAACAATTTTATCAATGTATTTATATTAATTGGTATAATTTCTTAATCAACTGGTAGTTTTTTCTTTTATATATCTATATATATCGCCCCAATTATTAACTTCATTTATATATTCGTTTTCTTGAAGTTTGATCAAATTTGTATCTCTAAAATACAATGTTTTAATCCTATTTTCTGCTAATTTTTTTATAATTCTCCAATCATCATCTATCATAATGTCAATATTTTCTTTTCGGCAAATTTTCAACTTGTCATCAATGCACCAATAATATTTATCAAATTTTATATTGTTTTCTTCCAACAATCTTATTGCATCTCTTTTCATTTCTTTTATAATTCTACCTCGTGCGGTAATAACAACAAATTCAACTCCTTGCTTTTTTAGCAAATTATATGCACCTAGAAATCCTGACATTAAATTGCTTTGCTTTGATACAGTTAAAAAATATTTTTCCGCAAATTTCTTTTCTTCATCTTTTGTCCAATTATATCTATGTTGAAATTTAGGTTCTTCTCTATTTATTAAATTGTTTCCTTTTAAATCATTTATATCAAATATTTCTTCATATGTTCTAAATGTTGTTTCACTGTCTATTACTACACCATCTAGATCTATTCCAATTTTCACCAACTATTCCCCCCTTACTTTTCAGCCTTTTCGCATTACATTTTGTCTTGGAATTTTTTACTTATTTATTAAGATTCAAAAATAATAACTGAATTTCTTTTAATTTGCCTTTTCCAAACACTCTTTTATAAAAAAGTAACATATTAAATTCTTTTATATATATTTCTAATTCATTAACTTTTTTTGTAAACTCTATAATTTCAATATCAATTAAATTTGTTTTTATATTGTTAATAAATGAATTGACTTTTTATGAACAATATACTTTCATTCTAATTCACCTCATCATAATAATCGAAATATTTCTACCACTATTATCTCCATCTCTTCTATGTGAATGAATTATATCCCCATGACATTTAGTGCAAATATCAGAAATCGTAATATTTTCTTCTTTTAGCCCCATGTTTATCAAAACATCTCTATTTATCAAAGTTGTATCAATAAAATATTTTTGCTTATTATCTTTAAAATCACCTTTAACTATATAATTGTTAATATTAATATCTGTAAACTCCTTTTCAAATCTTTCCTTTAAATCTTCATCAACTTCAAAACAACACTTCAAAATGCTTGGAGTTATATATGCTTCTATATCCTTTGGATTACATTCATAATTTGAAACCATCAAATTAATTGCATTTTCTATAATTCTGCTTAAAGTACCTTTCCAACCAGAATGAATATTTCCTATTACTTGTCTATTTTTATCATACAATAATATACCCTGACAATCAGCCAAAGATATAACAAGTGCAATACCATGCATATTTGTAATTAATCCATCAACATTTTCAAATTTTTCATTCATATTGTTTTCATCTACACATTTAACAATATTTGTATGTGTTTGAACAGGTTTTATAAATTTCATATCACACTTAAATATATTTGAAATTTTACCATATTGCTCTTTTATTTCATCATCAGATACAAATCCGCTTCTGAAATTAAATGGCTTTAATGTAAACAAATGACATAAATTTGAATTTTGTTTTAATTTTTCAAACTGAATGTAATTATACATTTCTTTAAATTTTCTTGGATTAACAAATTGTAACCAATCTCTATCTTCTGCAAATTTTACTATTTTTTCTTCTAACTCTTTCATAATATTTCTCCCATAAAAATATTTATTTGTATTCTATCATAAATTTATTCTTTTTTCAATATGTAGAAAAGTTGTATTAACTGTTCTTTATCCAAATTCTCTAACACTGCTATCTCCCACCTTGTAACATTATTTTAAGTAGTACTCTATCATATTTGTATATTGATCCTGTGCATTTAAACACGTGTCAATTAAATATCCCTTTTCCGTTTTATCTTGATATTCTTTTAATCCTCTATAATAAAATAATTTATCTTTGTCTAATATAATAAATGGAATTATATTATTTTTTAGACATTCTTTAAATGCAATTATTCTACCTACTCTTCCATTACCATCTTGAAAAGGATGTATTTTTTCAAATCTTGCATGAAATTCTATTATTTCATTTATAGTTACTTGTTTTAAAGGTTCATACCATTCCAATAATTTTTTCATATCTCTTCCAACATTTTTAGGAGCTGTAGTTTTTAAACCACCAACCTCATTTGATAATTTCTTATACTCTCCAGCAGTAAACCAATCTTTTCTACTATCTGATGTTCCTTCTTTTAAGATTCTATGAAATTTTTTTATCATTTCTTCTGTCAGTTCTTTATCAGCATTATCTATCATATAATCTACTAATTTAAAATGATTGGCCGTTTCTAAAATATCATCTAAATCTGTAATAGAATCTTTTTCTGCTAATAATGTGTTAGTTTCATAAATATATCTAGTCTGTTCTTCAGTCAGTTTACTTCCTTCAATATGATTTGTGTTATATGCAAATATAATTTGTGTATTGTGATATAAATTCCCCTTTAATCCCATTTCTTTTTGTTCTCTTAATATTTCTAATACATTAATTTGGGTTATATCAAGTTTCTCTTGATCTTTTATTAATTCATCTACTGTTATATTAAATGTCTCTGCTAATCTTTTTAAAGATTTAATATTAGGTTCAATCATTCCAGATTCATATTTAGATATTGTTCCTGGCTCAACTTCTAATATTTCAGCAATATCTTTTTGAGTCATTTTATTTAATTCTCTATACTCTTTTATTTTATTTCCAATACTCATAATATCACTCCTTTTTTATCTCTATATATTATATCATATTATTTCCAAAAAAGATAGTGTTTGTTTATATATTATTATTTATATTCCAAAGCAGATATAATGTATTACATCTATAGAAAAAGTCCTTCATTCCTCTAAAGAAATGAAAGACAAACATTTACTGTCTATTTTTTATAATTTCATTCATA
>CAKPOA010000013.1 GCA_934169575.1 uncultured Clostridia bacterium | reverse complement strand
CTTCTGGGAATATGTTTTTTCCATTTTTTAATACTATTACACTTTTCTTTCTACCACATATAAATATATATCCTTCTTCATCTATTTTCGCCAAATCTCCTGTATAGAACCATCCATTTTGTAATGATTTTTTATTTACTTTTTCATTTTCATAATATCCTAGCATTACACTTGAACCTCTAACTACTAATTCTCCAATTCCTTCATTATTTACATTTACTAGTTTTGCTTCTACACTCGGAACGGTTTTTCCAATTGATCCTAACTTATAATTTTTATTTGTCCCAACTGCTACAACAGGTGAAGTCTCAGTTAATCCATATCCTTGTACTAAGTTTAGCCCTAATAATCTATATCTTTCTTCTATTGTCTTATCTAAGGCTGCAGCTCCACTTATTAATAGTTTTATTTTTCCACCTAGCATATCATGTATTTCTTTAAATACTTCTTTCTTTTTTTGCATAGAGAAGTTTTTATATTTTTCCTCATTTTCTAATATTTTTTCAAGTTTTCCTTGTTTTTCTAATTTTTTTCTAATCATCATAAATATTCTTTCATATATACCTGGTACACATGCCATGACTGTTACATGATATTCATTTAGATTTTCTACTATATGTCTTAAACCATCACAAAATACAGTTTCAGCTCCTTTATATAGTGAAAATAAAAATCCAACTGTACATTCAAATACATGGTGTATTGGCAAAACAGAAAGAAAAACATCTTCTTGTGTTACATCTAACACACTTCCAATATCCATTAAATTTGTGCAAATATTTTCGTGAGAAAGTGCTACAACTTTAGATTTAGATGTTGTTCCTGATGTAAACAACATAATACTCATTTCTTTTGGATTGATTTGTGCATTTAAAAACTCTTTATTTCCTTTTTCTATCATTTTCTTACCTTTTCGTATTAATTCTTTTTGTGAGTATATACCTTCAAAATTATCATCATTATCCATAGAAATTAAATGTTTTAATTTATTTTTTTCACTATATCTAATATTTTGAATTATATCTGAATATTTTTTTGTATAAAATATCGCTTCTATATCAGATCTTTCTATTAACAGTTCTAGCTCATTTGCTGGCAATGATTTATCTAATGGAACAACAATACCTGTTCCACATACAATTGATAAATATGCTATTTCCCATTCATATCTATTTTCTCCAATAACGGCAATTCGTTTTCCCTTTAGTCCTAAATTTATTAATGCTGTTCCTAAATTATTTATCATTTCTCGTACTTCTTTATGGGTATAAATTTGATATTTTCCTTCTTCTACTTTAATTTTGTATGCTGATTTATCTGCATATAATTTTTCTGTTTTATTTAACATATCTTTTAAATCATTAATTTTTAAATAATCATATATTCTCTTACTCATATTTTCTCCTACTACTTTTAAATTTGTATTATATTTATATCACAATCATAAATGAATGTCTATAGACTGGTAGGTCAGTACAATCTATTTTCAGTGCTTTAGGAAATATATTTTTTTTAAATCACTTATTAACTGAACACTTAGTCTAAATACAAAAAAATAGCTAATTACTTATTTGTAATTAACTATTGTACCTCTTTTCATCGTAAAAATAATATTTTTCATTTTTTACTTAATGTTCTTGTAACATTATTAATAAATCCATTATATACCTGCATTATATCTACTTGTCTGTTTTTTTTTATTCTATAAATAAGACTTGAACATGTAACTCCAAAAATTCCGGATGCTATTGCTTCTACATCCCCATCATAAAATTCCCCATTTTCAATCCCTTCATTTACTATTTCTTCAATGATTTTGATATATTGAAAAACTGCTTTTTTACACTTTTTATTTTTTTCTTCTTCACCCCATAATTGTGAAAAAACGACATTAAGGAAATACTCATATTTTACAATTACTTTTATTTGTATTAGTATGACTGCTTTTATTTTTTCTAATGCAGTAGTACAGTTCTTTGTCTTTATTTCTATATTGTTTTTTAATAATTCGAATCCTTCTTTTAATAACATATCAAATATGTCTTCTTTTTTAGAAAAATGATAGTATAGTGATCCTTTTGCCACTCCTGCTATTGCTGTTATCTCTTCAACACTTGTATTATCATATCCCTTTTTTGAAAACATTTTGATTGCTGTATTAAAAATTCTCCTTTTTGTTTTATTCATTATAATTACTCCTTAAAAAAGTTATAGTTGCAATTAAATATCAACCATGTGAGTTTACATAAGTATCATGCAACTATATCATCTTTTTGTCAATACTTCTTATTTAAATCTTTTTAAAAATAAGTCCATTCTATCTAAAAATTCATCATTATTTTTAGATTGTATCATCTCTGTTATAATATGTTCTGTAACATCAGCAACAGGCAAGCTATTCATAGCTTTTCTAATTGCAAAAACAGTTTCTAATTCTTTTTTAGAAAGAAGTAAATCTTCACGCCTTGTACCAGATTTGTTTATATCAATTGCAGGGAAAATACGTTTTTCAGAAAGTTTTCTATCAAGATGAACTTCCATATTACCTGTTCCTTTGAATTCTTCAAATATAACATCATCCATTCTACTTCCTGTTTCAACAAGTGAAGTTGCAAGTATTGTTAAACTTCCACCAAATTCAATATTTCTAGCAGCTCCAAAGAACTTTTTAGGTTTATGAAGACTTGCTGGATCAATACCACCAGACAAAGTTCTTCCAGAAGATGGAATAGTTAAGTTATATGCTCTTGTAAGTCTTGTAATACTATCAAGTAATACTACAACATCTCTTCCTTGTTCAACTAATCTTTTTGCTCTTTCTATTACCATTTCTGCAACTTTAACATGATGTTCAGGTAATTCGTCAAATGTAGAATAAATAATTTGACCATTTATAGAACGTTGCATATCAGTTACTTCTTCTGGTCTTTCATCAATTAATAATACAATTAATTCACATTCTGGGTTATTTGTAGCAATACTGTTTGCAATCTCTTTTAAAAGTGTAGTTTTTCCTACTTTTGGTGGAGCAACAATTTGACCCCTCTGCCCTTTTCCAATTGGTGAAATTAAATCTATTATTCTGGTTGCATATTTAGTAGATGTTGTCTCTAATTTTAATCTTTCACATGGATAAATAGGTGTTAATTCATCAAACCTTTTTCTTTTTATTGCTTTTTCTGGATGTTCACCATTAACTTCACCAACAAATATTAGTGATGGAAATTTTTCTCCTTCTTTACATCTGGCAATTCCTTTTACAAGGTCACCTGTTTCAAGTTTGAATCTTCTAATTTGAACTGGTGATATGTAAATATCTTTTGGAGTTGATAAAAAATTATCTCCTCTTAAAAATCCATATCCATCAGGTAATACATCCAATATACCTTCTATAATTTCATCTTCTTCATTATTTATTTGATATGATATTTCAGATTCTGCTACTCCTAATTCGTTTTCTTCTTCACTATCTTCATCTGCATAATCATATTTTTTATTTTCAAAATTATTTGTATTTTCTTCAATAATGTTATTTTCACTTTTTTGATTTATTTGTTCTAATATATTTATCAATTCTTCTTTTTTTAGTTTTGATATATTTTTTATATTATTTTCTTTTGCCATTTGCTTTAATTCCATTAAAGTTTTATGTTCTAATTCTGACATTTTATATAGCCTCCTTTTATTTTAATTGTGGGATATTGTTGTGATATTTAAGAATTCTATCTTAAATATATTTGCGAATAAATACAGTGTTTGATATAATAATATTTGTATTATATCATATTTTTTTCAGTTTGTGAATAGTATTTAATTAAAACATACAATTAATGAACCTATTATAGATATAATAAAACCTAGAATTTTTAATCCTGTTGATGCTTCATTTTGATCTCCAAAGCTAAAAAGGTTCTTAGTTAAAATTCTAGCATCATATATCATAATTACACCAGCTAATATCAATAATAGACCTATTAATCTTAATATAATTGTTAGCATATTAAATCCTCCAAATATTAAATTTCAATTCTACTTGTAAACTTATCTTGAATTAATGTTTTTAATCTAAAATTTTTCTCGAGTTCTAAATTTGGATCTTCTTGAATTATATTTGTAGCAAGATTTTGAACAATTTTTAATTCTTGAATATTTTCAAAAAGGTTTGCAATTTTAAATTCTGGAACGCCATGTTGTGCTGTTCCAAAAAAATCACCAGATCCACGAAGTTCTAAGTCTTTTTCAGAAATAATAAATCCATCATTTGTCTGACACATTATCTTCATTCTTTCTTTTGATGTTTTACTATGTCCCTCATTTTTTAAAATACAATAAGATTTATATTCCCCTCTACCGACTCTTCCACGCAATTGATGTAATTGAGCTAACCCAAATCTTTCTGCATTTTCAATTACCATTATACTTGCATTAGGTACATCAACTCCAACTTCAATAACTGTTGTAGATATTAAAATATCTATTTCTCCATTTTTAAATTTTAACATTATTTCATCTTTTTCCTTTGGTTTCATTTTTCCATGTAAATATTCTAGTCTATATTCTTTAAAGATCTCTGTTTTATATTTTTCAGCAAGAGCTGTCACAGATTTTAAATCTGAATCTTCTGAATCTTCCACTAATGGGCAAACAATATATGCTTGTCTTCCTTCATTTATAAGCTTTTTAACAAAATTGTTTAATCTTTCCTCTAAATCTTTAGTTATTGCAAATGTTTCTATTTTCTTTCTATTAGGTGGAAGTTCATCAATTATAGAAATATCAAGGTCACCATATAATATAAGTGCTAAAGTTCTAGGAATTGGTGTTGCAGACATTACTATAACATCTGGATTATTACCTTTTGCAACAATTTTTGCACGTTGTTTAACACCAAATCTATGTTGTTCATCAGTTACAACCAATCCTAAATTTTTGAATATAACATTTTCTTCTAAAATTGCATGAGTTCCAATTAAAATATCTATTTTTCCATTTGCTAATTTATCTAATATAATTTGCTTATTTTTTTTCGTAATATTTGAAACTAAAAGTTCGCATTTAATTCCAAATCGCTCTAAAATTCTTTTAAAATTTTGCAAGTGTTGTTCTGCAAGTATTGCAGTAGGAGCCATTATTGCTACTTGATATCCACTTTTTACTGCTTTATATGCTGAAATTACACTTATAACAGTTTTTCCTGAACCAACATCACCTTGAAGTAATCTATTCATAGGTGTATTTTTTTCCATATCATAATTTATTTCTTTTAATACACGTAATTGTGCATTTGTAAGAGTAAAAGGCAAAATATTAATAACATCTTGCATGTATACATTTTTGTCA
The DNA here is from genome assembly GCA_934169575.1 of uncultured Clostridia bacterium. GTDB lineage: Bacteria > Bacillota > Clostridia > TANB77 > CAG-508 > CAG-269. The sequence goes on along the minus strand of CAKPOA010000013.1, from coordinate 35,986 downwards.
AATTCAATTCCTTTTTCATCACAATTTTGTCCAATTTTCAATCTTAATAAAGCTAATTGTAATGCAAGTAATTCTTCAAAAACTAATCTTTTTTTTGCCTTTGCAAATTCTAAATTATTTTTTGGAAAATGTATATTTTTATATGCTTCATTTATTTCTAATAAATCGTATTTTTTCAAAATGTAATCTGGTAAATTTTCTTCTAAACTACCATATACCTCATCTATTCCATTTTCAATAATTTTTCTTAATGTATTTTGTGAAAGTTTGCTCGTAAGTGGATATATAGGGATAATTCTACCTGTATTTTTATCAATTCCTGATTCATCAAATACAGGTGATTTCATTTGAAAAATCCCGTTTTTATTTTCAATTTTGCCATAAAATGTATAAACTTTTCCATATATAAATTTTTCTTTCAAATATTTTTGATTAAACCATGTTATTACACAACTTGCTGTATCATCTTGTACAACTAATCTATAAACAGAAACTCTCCTAGTTCTCATTTCTGTAACTTTTGTAATTGCTTTTGCTTTTATTAATACAGTTTCTCCATCTTGACATTGTGCAATTTTTTTATTTATACTTCTATCTTCATGGTTTCTTGGAAAATATGTTATTAAATCTTTTAATGTAAATATGTTTAATTTATTAAGTAATTTTACTCTATTAGGTCCAACATTTTTTACATATTGAACTTCTTTATCTAAATTTATCATTTATTTTCATTCCTTTATTTTCTGAAGTTTAAAATCTACTCCGTCTGCACTTGCAAGAATTAATTCTATTCCTTCATATATTTCATTTTTTTCTACTGTTTTTATAGAAGAACCATGTAAATGTCCATAATAACATTTTTTTATATCATATTTTTTTAAAATTTCAATAAATGGTGTTATTTCATTTTGAAAAATTTGCATTTTCAAAATTGGCGGATAATGTAAAAAAGCTATTATCTCTTTGTCATCACCATAATTTTTAATTCCATCTTGTATTGATAATTCTAATCTTTGACACTCACGTTTTATCATTTTTAAACTATGTTCTGTTTGCTCAAAACTATTTACATTCCAACCTCTAGTACCACATATAATTTTATTCTCAATACAAAAAGAATTATTTTGCAAAAATTCAATATCATTTATATTGTTTTCAACTAGGAATTTTCTTATATTTGTTAATGTTGTCCACCAATAATCATGGTTCCCTTTTAATAAAATTTTTTTACCTGGTAGATTATTTATATATTCAAAATCCATTAAAGTATTTTGTAAACTCATTGACCATGAAAAATCCCCTATTAATATAACAGTATCTTGCGGTTTTACTTTTTTCTCCCAATCCTTTTTTATTTTTTCTTCATGATTTTTCCAATTTTCTCCGAATATATCCATAGGTTTATTTTCATTAAATGATAAATGTAAATCTCCAATTACATATATTGACATATTTTTTCTCCTTATAATTTCAAATTTGGAATAGCATTTAATGATAAATCATCTATTTTTCCCTTTATATAATTATAATATCCTGCAGATGCAATCATAGCAGCATTATCTGTACACAACTTTAAATCTGGCATATATACTTTTAAATCATTGTATTGATTTTCTAGTTCTAAAAAAGCATTTCGTATATAACTATTTGCTGAAACTCCACCTGCTATAGCAATTTGCTTAATATGTGTATTATTAATTGCTTTATTAGTATTTTCAATTAAAATTTCTGTAACATTTTTTTGAAAACTCGCACACAAATCTGCTGAATCAGTTTCTGGTTTGTTATGTTTTATATTTATCACTGCTGTTTTTATACCACTAAAACTAAAATCTAAGCTATTATCAAAATGTGTTTTTGTGAAATTAATGTTAGGTACACCATTTTTTGCCAATTTATCTACTTTAGGCCCTCCTGGATAACCTAAACCAACAACTCTTGCAACTTTGTCAAATGCTTCTCCAATAGCATCATCTCTTGTTTTGCCAAGTACTTCAAATTCAGTATAATCTTTAACATTTATTATTTGGGTATTGCCACCTGATATTAACACACAAATAAAAGGTGGTTTTAAATCTTTATATGTAATATAATTTGCGGCTATATGACCTTGTATATGGTTTACCCCAACTAATGGTTTATTTAAAGCATAACTTAGTGATTTTCCATACGATAATCCAACAAGTAAAGCACCTACTAATCCGAGGTCCATATGTTGGTGATATAACATCAATATCTTTAAAATCTATACATGCTTGTTGCAATGCAGTTTTTGTTACTCTTGTGATTGCTTCTATATGATTTCTTGAAGCTATTTCAGGAACAACACCACCATACTTTTCGTGTATAGGTATTTGAGTATCTATAACATTTGATAAAACTTCTCTACCGTTTTTTACAACAGAAACTGATGTTTCGTCACAACTTGATTCAATTCCAAGTACAATAATATCTTTCATCTTATACCCCCATTACTAATGTTATCATTTTGAAAAATACTAAATTAGAACATAAGTCAACACCTGTAGTAATCAAAGGAGATGCCATTATTGCAGGGTCAAGGCCTAATTTTTTAGCTATCATTGGCAAAGTACAACCCATTAATTCTGCAATAATTGCTGTTAAAATTAATGTTCCTCCAACAACAATTGATATTTGTAAAATCTGATCATGATATTCTCCACCATATTGTATAAATATTCTTAATGCAGTAACTGCAGCAAGTGTTATACCAAGTAATAAAGCTACTCTAAGCTCTTTCCAAATAGCTTTAAAGATATCTGAAAATTTAATTTCATCAAGTGCCAAACCTCTTATTATTAATGTTGAACTTTGTGAACCACAATTTCCACCTGTTCCCATTATCATAGGTAGAAATGCTACAAGAATTGGTATTGTTGATATCGCATTTTGTGATTTTTCTATAATCGCTCCTGTAAATGCAGATGTAAGCATTAATATAAGTAACCACATAATTCTATTTTTAGCATGTGTAAATACACTTGTTTTAAAATAAGTATCTTCTGCTGGTAACATAGCAGCCATTTTTTCAAAATCCTCTGTTGTCTCTTCTTGCATAACATCAATAGCATCATCAATTGTTACTATACCAACTAGACGATTATCTTTGTCTACAACTGGAAGAGCCATAAAATTATATTTATCAAACATTTTTGCAACTTCTTCTTTATCTTCTGTTGTTAATACACTTATTACATTTTCTTCTAAAATATCTTGTATTAAAACATCTCTTTCAGATACAAGTAAATCTTTTATTGCTACTGTTCCGATCAATACTCTATATTGATCAACAACATAACATATATATACTGTTTCTTTTTTTATTCCTGTCTTTTTTATAATTTCAAATGCTTTTTCTACAGTCATGTCTTTTTTTAATTCTACAAATTCTGTAGTCATAATACTTCCTGCACTATCTTCAGGAAATTTTAATAATTCATTTATAATCTTTCTATTATCTGGTTTTATATTTTTCAAAATTCTTTTTACCACATTTGATGGCATTTCCTCAATTAAGTCTACAGTATCATCCATAAATAATTCGTCTATTACTCTTTTTAATTCTTTATCTGTAAATACATTTATTAATTGTTCTTGAAGATCTGGATCTAATTCTACAAATACTTCTGCTGCTTTATCTTTCGGAAGTAATCTATAGATTATAGGAATATATTCTTTATCTACCTCTCCTAATTTTTCAAATAATGCTGGAAAATCTGCACAATTAATTGTATCTAATAAATTATGTAATTGATTGATTTTTTTATCTTTTATTAATTCTATTATTTTTTCTAAAATCTCTACATTCATTTTTACCCCCTAAATACCATAAACTTGAAACATTATGTATGAAATACATAATGTTTAAGCTTGTACATCTTTATCTAATTTTTCTCTTACTATAATCCTAACCGGTGTTCCCTTTAAACCAAACTCTTTTCTAAATTGATTTATTAAATATCTCTCATATGAGAAATGAAATAATTCTTTTTTATTAACAAATATAATAAAAGTTGGTGGTTTTGTTGTAGCTTGAGTTCCATAATATATTCTGAGCCTTTTGCCCTTATCTGTCGGGGGTTGAACCATTGCTATTGCTTCATTGATAACTTGATTTAAAATTGATGTTGATATTCTTTTTGAATTTTGCATAGCAACATCATTTATCAAATCAAAAAGTTTGTCTACTCTTTGACCTGTTTTTGCTGAAATAAATATAATTGGTGCATATGATAAATATGCTAATTTTGCATATACTTCTTTTGAATATTTTTCCATTGTGCCTGTTTGTTTTTCATATTCATCCCATTTATTTACAACAATAATAACTCCCTTTCCAGCTTCATGTGCTTCTCCTGCAATTCTTGCATCTTGATCTGTCACTCCTTCTAAACTATCTATCATCATTAAGACTACATCTGATCTTTCTATAGCGAGCATACTTCTCATAACACTATATTTTTCAATATTTTCATTTACTTTGCTTTTTCTTCTAATACCAGCTGTATCTATAAATACATATTTTCCTTTTTCATTTTCAAATTCCGAATCTATTGCATCTCTTGTTGTTCCTGCAATATCACTTACAATATTTCTGTTTTCATTTAATATTTTATTTATTAAAGATGATTTTCCTACATTAGGCTTTCCTATAACTGCAACTTTAATTCTATCATCTTCTAAATCTGAATTTTCTTCATTTGGTAAGCTTTCATAAATTTTATCTAATACATCTCCAATTCCTTGTGCATTTGTTGCAGATATAGCTATTGGATCTCCTATTCCCAAATTATAAAATTCATATATGTCATTTTGCATTTTCTTAAAATTATCCACTTTATTACATACTAATATAATTGGCTTTTTTGATTTTTTAAGCATTAATGCTATTTCATTATCTGTTGCAGTTACTCCTTGTTTTGCATCTGTTAAAAATAATATAACATCTGCTATCTCTATGGCAATTTCTGCTTGAGTACGCATTTGAGATAAAATAATGTCATCAGATTTAGGTTCTATACCTCCTGTATCTATAACTGTAAATTCTTTTCCTCTCCAATTTGTTTCTGCATAAACTCTATCTCTCGTTACTCCTGGTGTATCTTCAACTATTGATATTCTTTTTCCTACAATATAATTAAAAAAAGTTGATTTTCCAACATTTGGTTTTCCAATTATTGCTACTATTGGTTTTGACATTTTTCTCTCTCCTCTCAAACAAAAATTTTCCCTCTATATATTAAACCACAAAATTCAACATTTTGCAATTGTTTTGAGAAAATTTTAATTTTTTTATGTTACTTGATAATGGTATATTTAAAATAAATATGAAGAAATAGTTGTAATATAAGCTTTAAATGAAACATCAAATGTGCATGAAGAAATTTTAGAAATTCTTATACAGTTTTATGGTAAGAGTTCACTTTTAGTGGAAAGGACCCATAAAACAAATTAGAATTTCTTAAATTTCATAATAAGCCGAGATGTGTAATGAAATGCTTATATTACAACTATTTCTTTATAAAAAATTAATTCAAACCATTATCAAGTAACTTTTTTATTTAAGGTTTTATTTCAATTCATTAACAAAGATAATATCAACACCTGTATAAAAATGTTTTATAATATCATCACAATTATATCCATTTTTAGCCATACTATCTGCACCAGTTTGACTCATACCAACACCGTGCCCATATCCAACAACACTAAAAACAACATTATCACCATCAATATTAACAGAAAACATCGTTGATTTAAGACCCAATAAACTTCTTGTTTCAGTTCCAGACAATGTAGTATTTCCAAATTTAATTGTCTTTACTCTTTTGCTTTCAGTATATTCTAAGATTTCAATTGGCTTTTCAGAGTTAAAATCTATAGAAATATCATTATATTTTTGCTTCAATTTGTCTAATAATTCATCTTTTTTCAAAACAACTTCTGAACTGTATTGAGAATAATCATTTTCTCCAGAAGTTTCAACGCTTTGCAAATATGGCATACTACTACTTCCCCACACATTTGCAACATTCTCAGTTTTACCGCCACTATTCGAATGGAAGAAAGCACCAATAGGTTTATTATCATAAACTATAATTTTACCAGAAGTTTCTTTTACAGATGTAACTATTTTATTCCAATTAGTTTCTCTTACTTCTTCTTTCCATTTTGCAAATCTATCATCTTTAGAAATCCAAGCTTGGCAACATTTTGAATCATCACATAGTTCCGCTTCTCCATGTTTACTTTTACCATTTATAATCTGATATAAAGTATATGTTCTTGACACAATAGCTTGGGCTTTTAAAGCTTCCATTTCATACGTGGCTGGCATTTCAGCAGAAACAACACCATATAAATATTCATCTATAGGTAATTCTTCTATAGTTTCTGCTTTAGAATGATATAATTTAATTGTCCCATATTTAGAGTAATCATAAACAGGAATATTATCTGAATTTGAAACATTATTTTCATTAACTTCAGTATTAGCATTTGTATCAATTGTTTTTCTAGTACATAAAGCAGGCAAAATAAATATAACCAAAATGAAAATCATTAAAAATTTTAAAAATCTTTTCAAAGATATCTCCTTTCATATAATTGCAAATATTATTATATCTGTATAGCATTATTTTTTTAATACTTTGCAGTCGCAATTTTATATTTAAAATTTATTAAATGAAATTTGCCCAAATCGCACTCGCTTTGCTCGTTTGGTTGCTTGCGCAGTATTTAAAAATAATGCTATATAGATATATTTAACCTTATGAAATCAATTGTTGTTTCATTCTAGATAAAATTCTTTTTTCTATTCGAGAAACTTGAACTTGAGAGATGCCCAAAATCTTAGAAACTTCTGTTTGTGTTTTATCTTTGTAAAATCTAAGCATGATAATTTCTTTTTCTTTATCTGTTAAATTTGCAATCATAGCTCTAACAGTTATTTTATTAGAAATTAATGTTGCTTCATCAATATTTGAAGACAAAGTATCAGAAATATTATAATCATTATTTTCAAATAAATTTCTTTCAATTGATTCCACAGAATTACCAGACTCAATTGCCATAGCAATTTCTTCTTTTGGAATTCTTAATATTTTAGCAATTTCAAGAATATTTAAGTCAACACCCTTTTTTATATATTCATTTTTTAATTCATTAATTTTAGTATTAAGTTCTTTTAAACTTCTGCTAACTTTTACAGGTCCATCATCTCTTAAAAACTTTTTAATCTCCCCTAAAATATATGGAACAGCATATGTAGATAATTTTACATCATAACTTGAATCAAATCTTCTAATAGCTTTTATAAATCCAAGGCATCCAATTTGATAAATATCTTCTTTATCATAACCGCGTCCAAAAAATCTTTTTGCAATATTCCAAATTAACCCCTGATTTTTTTCAACTAATATTGCCATTTCATCTTTATCACCATTTTGTGCCTTCAAAATACTTTTCACACTGTTTTCTTGCAAGCTATATTACCCCCTTAGAGCTTCCTCTAAAGTTACAGGCTTTTCTTCGACTTCTTCTGTTTGCTTAATTGTTTTTTTCATAGTAACTTTAGTACCTAAACCAAGTATAGATTCCACATTAAGTTCATCCATAAAACTTTCCATTATAGTAAACCCCATACCAGATCTTTCTAAATCTGGTTTAGTTGTATATAAAGGTTGTTTTGCAATATCAATATCTTCAATACCTTTGCCATTATCAGATACTTCTATATAAACATCATTATTATGTATTTTACAAATTAATGTAACAATTCCAATATCATCTTCATACCCATGTACGATAGAATTAGTAACCGCTTCTGAAACAGCAGTTTTAATATCAGAAATTTCTTCAATAGTAGGATCAAGCTGAGCAACAAAAGCTGCAACACTAATTCGTGCAAAAGCTTCATTATTTGATTTACTAATAAATTCTATTTTAATTTCATTATCCAAAAACTTGTTCTTTTTACTCATAAAATTATAACCTCCTCTTTATCTTCTATTGAAACTACATCTTTCAATCTTTTTTCAATATCAATTTCTGGAATAATTTTTAAAACTCCACTCATTAAAAAAATTTTTCTAACTCCATCAGTTAAATTTGCTAAATATGTTCTTCCTCCAATAATACATGCCTGTTTGTATCTTCCAATCACCATACCTATTCCTGCACTGTCCATGAAAGTAACACGATTAAAATCAAATATAATTTCTCTAGGCATAAATCTTTCAATTTCATAATCTGCTCTCCTCCTTATATTTTTTACACTACACTCATCAATCTCCTCATTAATTTTAAAAACAAGAAGCTTGTCCATCTCATAGTACTTTATTTCCATTTTTCCCTTCCTTTCTTCCATTGTATAAAACAATTATATCCTGTCCAAAATAAAAAGTCTGTCGAAAGGTGAAACAAAAATAAATTTTTTATTCCACAATTTCCAACAGATCTTTTTGATTTTCAAAACCATTTAAATTATAATATGTTGATGGAATTTTTCCAACAATAACATTTTCAGCAATAAGTACTTGATTATCAATACTTCTTTCAATAGTAGAAACAGGTGTTAAAATATTAACAGTAGTTTTTATATCCATATATACTCTATGAAGAGTTTGATTTACACCTTGAGCAATAAATTCACTTTTTAAATCAGTAGTTATATTTCCAACTGTTGAAAGCCTAATAGGTATTTTAGGTCCACTGCCAGAAAGTAATTTTATACCTGTTAAACTTCCAGAAGAAATATATATAATATTACTGTTTTCTTTTTCTAATCCCTCCTGAATATCTAAAGCAATATCAGAAGTCACTTGATTAATTTGTAAAACATTTGCAGTTATCATTTGTACATCTCCATTTGAATCTTTTTCAATAGTAAAAAAAGAATTATAATTATATTTTGCTAATACTTTTGATGTTTCTCTATTTGTAATTTTAGTTGCAACAGCTTTTGCCTCATCTTCGCATAATAATTCAAATATTGGATTTATAGATCTCCAAATTGAAAAATAAGTTATAAAAGCAATTAAAATAATAATACAAATAGGAAACATCTTGTTTATTTTTCTTTTTAGATTTTTATTTCTATTAAAAAAGTCAAATTCAAATCTTCTTCTTGAATAAATCTTATAAATATTATTTTTCATTTTACATTCCATCTAAACTATTAAATTTTGGAATATATATTTTTTGTCCAGGATAAATTTTATCTTTATTTTCTATGCCATTCATTCTTGCAATTTGCTCAATTGTACTTCTATATTTCTTTGCAATATTCCATAAAGTATCACCTGGTTGAACAATATATATAATTAAACTATCATAATCACCTGCAAAATCTCTATTTTCTTGTACTTCAATATTATCAATAATATTAATACTAATATTTTGGTAAAATTCTGTATTAAATTCCATATCAATACTACATTCAATATCACCATTAGGTTTTACACTAAAATTTTTACTTATTATATTTTTTGTCGTTTCTATATTAACCAATTCCTCCATTGTAGGATTTTCTACAAAAAATTCAAATGGTATTTTAGAAATTTTATTATTTACACTATTATTTTCTTTTGAATATATAAAATTAAGCATCAATTCACCTTCATATACAATTTTAGAAGATGTAATTTGTTCTTTAGTAATATTAGTTACAATTTCAACATCTAACAAATCTCCTTGAACTATATCAGGTATATTAGTTTTACTAGTTACTGTAAAATTTTTATTTTTTATAATTTTATTATTTGATGTTACAACTTTCTTTTGTGATAATCCTAAGTCAATAGTTGGACTGTATAAATCCTGAATTATATTTATTTCCTTTTTCTCATAAGCCATACATAAAGTTTCTAATTCTATTTCAATATATATTGAATGTTCTTCAGCAGAATTAGGTCTTATAACAATATTTTTTATTTCATTTTTTATATCACATATACTATCTTCAGATATATTTTGCATATCAATAAAACCTACTGCTGGTATTTTTCCTTGAACAATGCCTATTCTATTATCTTGTGTTAAATACATTATTTTTACATCAACTTCACATTTTGAAAGAACTTTATTATAACTAATTTTTATGTCATTATCTACTAAATTTATTTCTGATTTTAATATTTCTTCCAAGTCATCATTTTGCTCTATATTTAAAGTATCTTTAACATATATTTTAGTTGTTCCGCTTCCAATCAAAGAATTTATTTTAAACTCTTTTTCTAAAGTTTGAATATCACCTATGTTGTTTACTTTGTCAATTATATCTAAATCTTCATTTGAATATAATTTTATGCAAGTTTCTATTCCAGCTCTTATATTTATCTTTCTTCCATTTAATACTTTACACTCTAAATCTTTTACATTAAAACTTGCAACTACAATCATATTTTCTTTACATTCATCAATATTTAGCATTTTAGTAAAATTAATTTCTGCATTTAAACCTCTCAAATTATTATTTTTACTATCTGGAATATACATTACACATGTATTTACACATCCTTCAAGTTTCATTTTTCCATCCATAACTTCTTTTTTTAATATGCAGACATTTCCATTTAAATTTATTGTATTTAAAATATCTGGCTTAGTGTCTGGTACAATTACATCATCTTCTACAAAAAATAATTCTTTTTTTTCACATACAAGCTTATTTATACATATTTTTTCTTTGTTTACATCGACTTCCATTTTATCATTCCTTTCTGCCTATTTTAGGCTTTTAATTGTGTTTGTACAATTATATTTCTATTATTTTCAAATATGACTTTTACGCAAAAAAAAAACACACCATTTTTTCAAATAGTGTACTTTTTTTAATTATGCTAATCCATATTTCTTTTTGAATTTATCTGCTCTACTTCCTGCTGTATCTTGTCTCATTAAATTACCTGTCCAGAATGGATGACATTTTGAACATATATCTACTTTTAAATTTTGTTTTGTTGATGCTACTTTAAAAACATTTCCACAAGCACATGTAATTGTTGTTTCTTCATATGCTGGATGTATTCCTTCTTTCATGCAATTCACCTCTTTCTTAAATTTTTAACTGCTTTTTCTATCTTACCATATTTCGTCAACTTTTTCAAGCTTTTTTTGAAATTTAGTAACTATTTTATGACATTTTCTTCAGTTTCATATTTATATTCATCATACATATATTGTGCTGATGATAATATTTCTTTATTTAATGATACTCTATGTACTAATTTTGTTATTATATTAAACAAACATGCTATTATTAATATTGCTATACAAATTTTCTTCCATGATTTTGCTAACATATATATTTTCTCCTTTTCTTAAAATTTTGTACAGTTCTTAATGCCATAATTTAATTATACTATCTTTTTGGAATTTGTCAAGGACTTTTTCAAGATTTTTAAATATGCTTAATACTTGAATTGACCATTTTTCAAATACTCTATTATTTTACATTTGATAATAGATATGAAATTGATTTTATACTTCAATATAAAAATGATATAATTCCTATTGAAGTAAAATCTGGACAAAATACAAATAATGCAAGTTTAAAATTATATAATGAAAAATTTCAACCAACAACTAGAATTAGATTTTCAATGAACAATTTAACTAAAGATGGAAACTTAATTAATATTCCTTTATTTATGATAGAATATTTAGAAAAAATATTATCATAAAACTTCAAAAAACTAGATAGCCACTAATAGTAGTTATCTAGTTTTTTGTATATTAATCACAAAAATAATAGGCTAAATGTTAGCCTATTATTACAAAATATTATCATAAATTGTCTGTTTTATAAACTCAGCAGAAGTAACAGGAGCAATCTTTCCTGGTAAAGCTAATGCACAAATAAGTTTTAAATCAAGTGTTTTGGCATCATTTTTATCAAAACCACCTGGTTCTGAAGCAAGATCAATTAAAAGGACATTTTTCTTCATAAATTTCATTCTATCTTTATCTACGATAATTTTAGGTACAGTATTAATAACAATATCAAAATCCCAAAATTCTGTTTCTATAGTATTAATATCAATTAAATTATAACCTAAAGCTGTTATCCAAGCAAAATCAGATGGTTTACGTGCAGCACAAGTTATATTAGCAGACAAACCTTGAAATTTTTTAGCTACAATTTTTGCCACTCTTCCAAATCCTAAAATTAAAACATTTTTTCCATGTAAAATTGTATCTGTATTTTTTATAGCAACCTCAATAGCACCTTCTGCAGTAGCAATTGTATTTAAAATAGCCAATTGTTCATATTCCATAATATCAACAACTTCCATATAATTTTTTTCTAAAATTTCTTTTGAATCTTCTGAAATACTACCTGCAATAAAAATCTTTTTACTATTATCGCCCTTAATTAATTCATCAATTTGTATATGTTCTTCACTAAAAATAGCATACATTTCATTTTTGGATTTTGAAAAAGGTATAGAGCCAATAATTATATTTGAAGATTTAACCGCTTCTTCAACAGACTTACACTTAATTATTTTAGTATTTTCTTCAATGAAATTTGCATTTTCCATTCCATATACAAAAACATTATTTCCATCTTCAGCAAGTAATTTTGCAAGAGTACTAATTCTTAAATCTCCACCAATTACAGTAAAATTTTCTTTCAAAATAAAACTCTCCTTTCCTCTATATTAATATTTGATTTTTTTTTTAATATTCCATTTTCATTCATTAATCTATTATATAGTAAAATGCCCAGAATATTCTGGACATCTCTTACTAAGAATTAATATAAATTGTTGGATCAACATATTCATTATCTTTTAATAATTCAAAATGCAAATGACAATCATCTGATATTTCAAAAGTCGAACTATTACCAACTGTACCTATAGTTTGTCCTTGTTCAACATTTTCCCCTTCAACAACAAATTCTGCTGTTAACAAATTAGAATAAATAGAACGATAACCATTATCATGATCAATTATTACAGTTAAACCATATCTAGGATCATTTTTTATAGCATAAACTTTTCCAGGAGCGGCTGCAGTAACAACACTTGTTTTATCTGCTTTTATATCTATACCATTATGTGTAATCCATTCTTCTAATGTATTTGAATAAACTAAAGAATCAACTGCAAATTCTCTTATAATCTCGCCAGACACAGGCATATTAAATTTAGGCTCTTCTTTTTCCTCAGAAATTTGTTCTTCTGCTTTTGCTTGTTCTTCAACTTTTACTTCTTCTTTTTTACTCTCTTGTTTTTTCTCTACTTTTGGTTCCTGTTTTTTATTTGTTGTTGTATTTGTTATACTATTTGTTGTATTATTTATTACTATTGCATTTTCAAATTCGCCATCAATCTCGTTTGCAGAAACTTCATTTACAGATTTTCCTATTTGTGTACTTGCACTTTCAAAATCTGAAGTCAAATTAGGTGTTGTATCACCTATTAAAGTTTTATTTGAATTTGCTGCGTTTCTTACATATGCCAAAATAGAAAATATAATCACAGCTGAACATACTATAGATATAATAACTGCTTTTTGTAAATTTTCTTTTTTCTTCATACTATCCCTCCATAAAAATAATTTAAAAATATTATTTACCTATTTAGAAAAAATATACCAAAAATTAAAATATATTTTCAAAATTAAAAGAATATTTATCACTAATATGTTCCAATACAAAAATTGTTTTTTCAAGTTCTGCATTTGCCATATCATATTGTTTTGATTCCATATAACTTTTACATGTAACAAAATCTGTTTCAACTTTTTCAAGTTCATCATGTTCTATAAATATAGCAAGTTTTCTATGCTGATTTAGCCAACTAGAATACAAATCACTTGTTTGTGTTAAAATTTCATCATCATTTCTATTTACTTCTTTTGTTTTGTCTTTTATATTATATAAACTATTTATAGTTTCTTGTACAGCATTATTAGCATATTTCTGTGTCCCAATATCAAGTCCTATTATTAAAATAACAATAATAATAGATATAATTAACTCTTTATACATTCTATTTTCCTTTCTTCATTTTTTCTTGGCAAAATATTTGCCCTTTTCCATCAAATGTAACAACTAAAGCATCTTCAGGATTTATATTAAATTTATTTACCTCTTTTTTAAGCCAAACATAATTTTTTCCTATAGCTTTTAAATTTTCATTCATTATTTTTCCATCTATAACTAAATCATATGGTATTCCTTCATAATCTGGCATAATACCAAAATCTTCCGGTATTGTAGTTCTTTTATTAGGTTTTTCAATAACAGTTATCTGTCCACTTGTTTCTAAAATTGCATATTCTACATCACCAAGATTAGATATATTTTGTGCTCTTAATCTTTCTTCTAATTCATTTATTGTAAATCTTTCTTTTATAAGTGCTTTTTCTTCTATTTTACCTCTATATATTAAAATCCTTGGCTTTCCACAAATTATTTGCCTTGCTCTTATACTTTTTATATTTATTAAAGAAATTAATAAATGCATTACAAGAAGTCCTAAAATTGGTACAATACCATTACTTATTGGTGTTCCTGTATCAGTCATGGGTATTGATGCTAAATCCGCTATCATAATTGATATCGCAAGTTCAAATGGTTGCAATTGTCCAATTTCTCTTTTTCCCATTAATCTCATTACAATTAATACAATTATGTATAAAATTATTGCTCTTACAAAATTTATAAGCATAAAATCCTCCTAAAAAATTGTTCTTTCCGTATTTTTTCCAACATCAAAAAAAATATTCATGATTTATGAATATTTATTTTTTTATTGCTAATAATATCAATATTAGAAAATTAAATTTTTCTATGTTTATATAAGGAGGTAAAACTGATGTCTAATTCACAGGCTGAAGCAATTCAGGATAATGAAAATAGCGGTGTATGGCAAATAGCTGGTAGGCTTATAGCAGCAGCTATAGTTTTAGCAATTACTGCATTTTTTACACCAGGTTTTACAATAAGTAGTATTTGGGCATTAGCAATAGCTGCAATAGTTTTAACAGTTATAGATTATTTAATTGCTAAATTCACTGGTATTCAAGCAAGTCCATTTGGTAAAGGATTTATAGGCTTTGCAGTAGCTGCAATCATTTTATATGTTACCCAATTTTTTGTAGCAGGTTACAGCATTTCATGGATGGCTGCAATTATTGGTGCATTAATATATGGTGTAGTTGATTACTTTATTCCTGGAATACAAAAGATGTAAAAAACATTAAAGTAATTTAAAACTAAATAGGGATGTAAAAGTCTTTTGGAAATATTGCGTAAGCGACCAAACGAATGAAATGAGTGCGATTGGAGCAATTTTCATTAAATTAATTTTTGATAAGAAAATTGCGACTGCAAAATATTTCCAAAAGACTTCTACATCCCTATTTAGCTAACAAATTTAAAATTGCTGACAATAAAAAAAATAGCTTGTTAATATTTCTTAATTATATTAACAAGCTATTTTCTATATTTTTTCTATAATATTATTTTTATCTTTATAAATGCAATTTTCTGGAATAACACCTCTTACAGAACAACCTGAATAAACATTTGAATTCTTTTCAATTATTGTTCCTGGATTTAATACTGTATTGCATCCTATTTGTACATAATCACCAAGCATTGAACCAAACTTTCTTAAATTAGTATCTATTTTTTCGCCATTCGGTAATTTAATAGACACATTTGTCTGGTCAGATTTCAGATTAGAAGTTATACTTCCAGCCCCTAAATGTGATTTATATCCTAAAATTGAATCACCTACATAATTGAAATGTGGCACTTGTGAATTATTAAATACTATGCTATTTTTTATTTCTGTTGAGTTTCCAACTACAACATTTTTACCTATTATTACATTTCCTCTAATATATGCACAATGTCTTATTTCTGCATTTTCATCTATTATAGCAGGTCCTTTTATTGTAACATAATTTTCTATTTTGGCAGATTTTGCAATCCATATATTTTCTTCTTTTTTATCATATTTTGTAGGATCTAAATTTTCACCTATTTCTATTATAATTTTATTTATTTTTGCCAATAGTTCCCAAGGATATTTTTCTTTTTCAAAATATTTTTTTGCAATTGTTTGTTCTATATTATATAAATTTTTAATTTCTAAACTTTCCATTTAATACTTCCTTTCTCAAGGTACAAATGTAAATTTATCTATTGCTCTATTTTTTTACCTTATAATATTCTTCATAGATTTTTTTTGCAGTTTCAGGGCTATCTACTCCCTCTTTATTTTTTATTGGTGCAAATTCTTCTTCTCTTTTAACTCTTAATACAATCATATTTTCAAGATACTTAAATCCATCAAATATAAATGCTTCAAATTTATATATATTTGGCTTATTGGGTATAATTTCTTGTAAATTTTCATTTATATATGTTCCTTTTTTGTGTGCATAATGATATTCCAAATTATATTTTGCTAATTTTTCTAATGAATTTATTTCAAATAAATGGCTTATTATATTTGAATCTTGATATACTAATTCTCCATTTAAATATTTTTCATTTTTAAGTTTTTCTGTCATTTCAATATATTCTAAAATACCAGGTTTTCCATTTTTCTTACAAAACACTCCAACCTTTTCTTCAGGATATTGTTTTTTGATAGATTTTGATATACATGGAATTTTTGTCTTTTCAGCAAGACCAATTGCTATAGGATCTACCATGTTTATCATTATATTATCAACACCACAAATTTGAACCCATTTTATGCCATTTTGTTTCATTTCAGATATTATCCCATTTTTTTCTAATGCTTTATATATTCCACCATTTCCATCAGAAGCGGTTTTTATATTATATTTATTATCAATTAATATTTTTCCATTTTCATCTATAACAGGAATTATACTTTGTTTAAAAAATTTAACTTTTTGTTTATTATATCCAAAATAGTTATGATTTTCAAAAAAAATTATTGTTTCATCATTATTTTCTTCACTAGTCATAATATACCAATATATTTCAGTTCCATATTTTTTCTTTGCTTCTAATAATTTTTGAACAAAAATTTCAAATATATATTTTCCATTTCCTCCAATATCTAATTTATATGTCCCTTTAGGACCTGAATGTCCAAGTCTAGTTCCTTGCCCCCCTGCCATAGTAACAACAGCAAATTGATTATTTCTTACAATATTTCCACCTATATTTTCTAGTTCAAATCTTTGTTTTAGATCTAATTTACTTTTATCTATACATTCTATAGGCTCAATTTTCTCAAATTTTGTTTTAATATTGTTTTTATTTTTATATAATTCTTCTATTTGTTCAAAATTTGTTTTTAAAATTTGTTTGGCTAATATTTCTTGATCTTCAGGTTTTAATTTTTTTATAATCTCTATTGCAGTATTTTCACTATATTTTTCTAATATATCAATAGCATTTTTATAATAATCCATTTACAAAATCCTTTCTTTTAAATCAATCTTTCATGTAATTCTTCTAAAATATCATCTGAAATAGATTTTTTAAGCATTATACATATTTTAGATTCATTTATTTCAAGACTTAAAATCTCTAAATGCAATTCATCTAAAACATCTATCACTTTTTTTATAATATCTTTGTTATTTGCAATACCGCTACCAATTATAGAAATTCGCGATATTTCCCTTTTAACAATACTTTTTATCCCATTTTTTTCTATTTTATCATTAACAATTGTACCATGTTTATTATTAAAAGTTGATTTTGCTATAATATTTACACCATATTTTTCTCCTATTTCAATACATCTATTATGCAAAACTTTTGCACCTTCGTTTGCAACATCAAGCATTTCTTCATATGAAATAGAGTTGATTTTTTTAGCACATAAAACTTGTTTTGGGTCTGCAGTATATACACCATCAACATCTGAAAATATATAACAACTTTTTGCCTTTACTATTGCTGCAATTGCAACTGCAGTTGTATCAGATCCCCCTCTTCCTAGTGTACTTATATCCATTTTTTCATTAATTCCTTGAAAACCTGCAACAATTACAATTTTACCTTTATCTAATTCGCTATTTATTCTTTCTATATTAATACTTTCGATAATAGCATTTTGATTTGTATTATTAGTAATTATACCAGCTTGCCAACCTGTTAATGATATTGCAGGAATATTGTAATTATTAAGCAAAATACTTAATTTTGACATTGATATTTGTTCACCAGCACTTAGCAAAACATCTAATTCTCTTTCATCAGGTATTTTAGATAATTCATTTGCCTGTTTTAATAAATTATCTGTAGTTTTTCCTTGTGCAGAAACAACTACAATAATTCGATTTTTTTTATTATAGAAATCTTTTATTTTTTCAGCTACAAGTTTTAATTTATCATTATCTGCAACTGAACTTCCACCAAATTTTAATACTATTGTATCCATAATAATACCCTCTTTTATAATAATAAAGGATTTTACTCCTTTATATATTATATTTTAAGTTTATTATTTGTTGACACTATATTTTAGGTAACTTTCTATAAATCCATCTAAATCTCCATCCATTACACTTTGAATATTTCCAACCTCATAATTTGTTCTATGATCTTTTACTAAAGTATATGGACAAAATACATATGAACGTATTTGATTTCCCCAAGCAATATCTTTTTGAATTCCCTTTAATTCCTCAATAGTTTCTTTATTTTCTCTCTCTTTTAAATCAACTAACTTTGATTTCAGCATTTTCATGGCAGTTTCCCTATTTTGGAGTTGTGAACGCTGTGTCTGGCAATTTACAACAATTCCAGTTGGTATATGTGTTAATCTAACAGCTGACGATGTTTTATTAATATGTTGTCCACCTGCCCCAGATGCCCTATAAACATCCATTTTTATATCATCTGGGTTTATATAAACATCTGAATCATCATCAATCTCAGGGATAACTTCTAATGAAGCAAAAGATGTGTGTCTTCTACCTCCACTATCAAATGGAGAAATTCTAACTAACCTATGCACACCCATTTCACCTTTCAGATATCCATAAGCATTTTCTCCACATACTTCAAATGTTACACTTTTTATACCAGCTTCATCGCCTTCCAAATAATCTAATTCTTTAACTTCATAACCATTTTTATTTGCCCATCTTGTATACATTCTGTACAACATTTCAGCCCAATCTTGTGATTCTGTTCCACCAGCTCCTGGATGTAAAGTTAAAATAGCGTTTCCTCTATCATATTTCCCTGATAATAATGTTTGAAGTTCAAACTTTTCAAAAGATTTTTCAAGCTTTCTAGTATCTATTATAATTTCTTTTGCAAGCTCTTCATCAGGCTCTATCTTTACTAATTCTGTTAATTCTTGTATATTTTCTAAACTACTTTTTAATTCTTCAAATTTTATACATTTACTTTTTCTTAATTTAATTTCACTTAGTATTTTATTTGATTTTTTTTGATCATTCCAAAAATTTGGATCAATAGTTTTTTGTTCCAATATTTCTAATTCATTTTTCATTTTAGAAATGTCAAAGTGAATCACCCATACTTTTAAGTTTTTGTTCTAATTGTTTTAAAATTTTGGTATTTTCTTCTAATTCTATCAAAATATATCACCCTTTTCTTATTCCCACTCAATTGTAGCAGGAGGCTTTCCTGTAATATCATAAACAACTCTATTTACATGTTTAACTTCATTTACAATCCTTGTAGACACTTTATCTAATACTTCATATGGTATTCTACTCCATTTTGCAGTCATAAAATCAGATGTATCTACACTACGAAGTGCTATAGTATAATCATATGTTCTATCATCACCCATAACTCCTACACTTCTGATATTTGTTAAAACAGCAAAATATTGATTTAAAGTTCTATCTAATTTTGCATTTGCAATCTCTTCTCTAAAAATATAATCTGCATCTTGTAAAATTTTCAATTTATTTTCAGTAATATAACCTATTATTCTTATTGCAAGTCCAGGACCTGGAAATGGTTGACGATAAACTAAAAATTCAGGTAATCCTACTTCTATTCCAACTTTTCTAACTTCATCTTTAAATAAATCTCTTAATGGCTCAACAACTTCTTTAAAATCAACATAATCAGGCAAACCACCAACATTATGATGACTTTTTATTTTTGCACCTTTTCCTAAACCACTTTCTATAACATCAGGATATATAGTTCCTTGTACCAAGTAATCCACTGCTCCTATTTTTTTAGCTTCTTCTTCAAATACTCTTATAAATTCCTCGCCAATTATTTTTCTTTTTCTTTCTGGATCTGTAATACCATCAAGTTTAGATAAAAATCTTTGTTTAGCATCTACTTTTACAAAATTAACATCAAATTGCTTTGTAAATATTTCTTCAACTTCTTCAGCCTCATTTTTTCTAAGTAATCCATGATCTACAAATATGCAAGTTAAATTTTTGCCTATTGCTCTATTTACAAGTGCTGCTGCAACAGATGAATCTACGCCACCTGATAAAGCACATAATACTTTTTTATCTCCAATTTTCTTTTTCAAATTTTCTACAGTATCTTGTGCAAATGATGACATCTTCCAAGTTCCTTCACATTTACAAATATTATATACAAAATTTCGTATAACTTCTGTCCCATTTACAGAATCATTTACTTCAGGATGGAATTGTATACCATAAAATTTCTTTTCGATATTTTGCATTCCTGCATTTGGGCAATGATCAGTTTCTGCTATTTTTGAAAAACCTTCAGGCAATTTGGCTACAAAATCAGTATGACTCATTAAAAACTTGTTTTCTTTACTAAAACCAGAAAATATTTGTGAGTCATTATCTATCTTTACATTTGTAACACCATACTCTCTTTTTTCTGCTCTTTGAACTTCTCCTCCAAGCATATATGTCATTAATTGCATTCCATAACATATTCCAAGTACTGGTATTCCAAGTTCAAATATTTCTTTATTACACATAGGTGCATTTTCTAAATATACACTTGATGGTCCTCCTGTAAATATTATTCCTTTTGGATTTTTTTCTTTTATTTTTTCTATTGGTGTATCATATGGTACAATTTCTGAATATACATTACATTCTCTTACTCTTCTTGCTATTAATTGGTTATATTGACCATAAAAATCTACTATTAAAATCTTTTCCATATCAAAATCCTTTCTTTCATTTTTTATTCTTTATTATAATATCATACTTTATGTAATATTTCAAGATGTATAAAAATCAAAAATTTAATATTTGGCAATTGTTTGTTACTAGTCAGTCTTAGAGTCGTTTAAATCTAAATATGTATATAAAATTATTTTTTAAATACTGCGTAAGCGATCAAACGAATGAAATGAGTGCGATTGGAGCAATTTTCATTATATTAATTTTTTAATATGGAAATTGCGACTGCAAAGTATGTAAAAATAATTTTATATACATATTTAAATTATAAATTTAAAAAGCTGACTTGTAACAATTGTTTTTGAAAAATTTTAAAGTTTCTAGTAAAAACTATTTTAGTTCTATCTTTCTCCATCCCATTCTTGGTAAAATTCTCTTAAAAATTCTTCCATATATTTTGTTCTTTTATATAATAATACATTTTTAAAATTCATTTGAATTTAATTTTCTAATATATCCTAAAATTCAGTAATTTTTCAAATCTTGTAAAAATCAATATATTATGTTATAATCTCTATATATTTAAGTAAAATATTATATGTTAAGGAGATTAGAATGGACAATTTTAAAAAATATATTGGAAAAAAAGTAATAGTAACAGTTGATAGAAAAATGGGATCAAAACATCCAAAATGGGGATTTATATATCCAAATAATTATGGATATATTCCTAATACAAAAAGTGGTGATGGTGAAGAATTAGATGCCTATATACTTGGAGTTTTTGAACCTGTTGAATCTTTTGAAGGTGTTTGTATAGCGGTCTTGCATCGCTTAAACGATGATGATGATAAACTTATTGTTGTTCCCAAAAATGTTAATTACACAGATGATCAAATTAATGCTCTCACAGAATATCAAGAAAGATTTTTCAAACATATTATTATTAGATAACTTTATTCTTTTAAATATATAAAGATCTCGAAAATGAACTTACAGCAAAATTCATTTTCGAGCTTTTTTATAATTACTTAAATTATTTTTTCATTTATCACTTAAAATTAATTTCTTTCCATTTTTCAAATATTCATATCCTGAAAAAATCGTTGCAACAACACAAATAAATAGCATTGCAGATGTTAGAATATTCCAGATAATCTCTCCTGTTGACATTAAATTTCCAAATTTAGCAAAAGCCATAAAAGAAAATTTATCAAGAAATATAGTAATAATTGCTATCATTTGAGTTACTGTTTTTATTTTTCCCCACTTAGATGCTGCAATTACTTCTCCACCATTTTGAGATGCAATTAGCCTATAGCCAGAAACCATGAATTCTCTAAATAAAATTATAATTGGAATCCAAGCAGGAATTTTGCCAAATTCTACAAGCATTATCATTGCGGCTAAAACTAAAATTTTGTCTGCAATAGGATCTAAGAATTTGCCAAATGTAGTAATTTGATTATTCTTTCTTGCCAAAGTTCCATCAAGTTTATCTGTAATAGATGCTATTACAAAAATAGCATCTATTATTAATAAACTTACAGGTATCCCAAGCAATGTTCCATTTAATCCTAAATATGGAATTATCACCATTATTGGTACTAAAATCATTCTAAAAACTGTTAATTTATTTGGTAAGTTCATTTATTTCAACTCCTCAATTGCTTTTTTTAATTGTGTATCTTCACTTCTTTTTACTGAATATATATTAGTAATCGTATCTGGGAATTTGACTTCAATATCTGGTGTAATTCCTACACCATGAATTGCAGTTCCATTTGGAGTGTAATATTCTGCTGTTGTAATTTTCATCCCACTTCCATCAGATAAAGTCATTACTGTTTGGATTATACCTTTTCCATATGTTTTTTCACCAATTACTTTAGCCCTATTATTGTCCTTTAAAGCACCTATTAAAACTTCAGATGCACTTGCAGTATTTCCATTAGCTAGAATTATAACTGGCATATTAAATATTGGATCATTTTTAGATTTTGTTGTTTGATGTTTGTCATGATTATCTTTTGTTTCAATAATCTTTAAATCTTTATCAAGAAAATAATCTGCTATATCAGTAGAGGCATCTAAAATTCCACCACCATTATTTCTTAAATCAATAATTAATGATTTTGCACCTTTTTTTTCTAAATCCTGTACTTTAGTTTTAAAATTTTCAGCTGTTTCACTATCAAAACTTGGTACTATAATATAACCAATATTATTATCTAACATTTCTGAAACAATTGGATTTGAATTTATTTTTTCTCTTGTTATTTCAAACTCTTTTTCTGCTCCATCTCTTAAAACTGTTATTTTAACTTTTGTTCCTGCTTGCCCTTTTATGTTGTCAGCAATAGTGCTAAAATCATCATATCCGTATTCCTTGCCATCAACTTTAATTATGACATCACCTGATTTTATACCAGCTTTTTCAGCTGGGCTCTCAGGAATAGGATAATATACAACAATTCCTTTTTCCTTATCTGCAGTCATATATACACCAATTCCTACAAAAGAACCTGTAATATCTTCTGTGAATTTTGCCATATCTTCAGCAGGTATATATTCTGTATATTTATCTCCAAGTCCACTTACATAGCCCTCAATTGCAGTGTTTTCTTGATCTTTTTCATTAACATCATCAGACCATAAATAATATTCATCAATGATGTTTTTAACCTTTTCTAATTTTGTTGTAATATTAGAAAAATTGTTTTCTGTTCCAGTTGTTAATCCAAAATTTTTTGAATAATATGTATATAATGATAATGATGTTATTAAAAATGTTATAAATGCAACAAGAACAACTAACATTATAATCTTATAAATTTTCTGTCTTTTTATTTTTTTATCTTCCATTTTGTAATCCTTTCTTTAATTATCTGTTCTATGGCAAATATGGAAATGGGTTTACAGCTCTATATGAATTAGCGAGTGTTCTAACTTCAAAGTGAAGATGTGTTCCCGTAGAATTACCTGTTGATCCAACTGTACCTATAACCTGCCCTTGTTTTACAGATTGCCCTTTAGAAACTCTTCTAGTTCCTGAAAGCATATGTCCATATAAAGTCATTGTTCCATCATGGTGATTTATTATTACATATTCACCATATCCTCTATATTCTCCATTAGAATATCTTTGTGTATCAGATATTTCAACAGTTCCATCTTTTACTGCAACAACACTTTTTCCAACAACACCAATATTTATATCAACACCAGTATGACCTGGATATGAAGGATATGTTTTTCTATTAATATTAGCTTTACTTAATCCTGCAACAGGAAATATATAACCAGATGAACTTGGTTCACTATCTACATATGTTTGGTTTGAAGAATTAGTTGAATTTGAATTTGAATTTGAATTTTGATTTTTTTTCTTTTCCCTTTCTGCTTTAGCTATCTGATCCAATTTTTTATTTATTTCAGCTTTATCTTGTTGCATTTCCTCTATCTGTGCTTCTGTCTTTTTCTCATCTTCTGAAAGTTTTGCAGAATATACCTCTTTCTCTTTTTTAGCTACTTGTAAAGATTGTTGTTTTGCTGTAATAGTTTTTTGAGAAGTTTCTAGTTCTTTTTTACTATCTTCTATTTTCTTTTTATCTGCTTCAATTTTTTCCCTATGAGTATTTACTTCTTCCATCAAGTTCTGATCATAATCTGCAACTTTAGAAATCAAGAAATAGCTTGAAATCATATCCATTATATTTGATGAAGATAATAAAAAGTCTAAATATGATGTATTTCCTGTTTTATATGATGCAACTATTCTTTCATCTAATAACTCTCTTTGCTTATTATATTCATCCTCGTCAGATTTAATTTGCTTTTCCATATCATTTATTTGGCTTTTTAAATCACTTATTTTTGAGCTCAAATCATCTATATCTTCTTGATAAGAAGATATATCAGCTACTAAACTTTGTATTTGCTTTAAATTTTCAGATTTTTGTGATGCAATATCTTCTAAGTCATCCTTTGCATCATTAATCTGATCTTGAATAGAACTTGCTTTATTTTTCAAATCACTTTTTTCTGATGCATTACTTATATTTGTATATGATATCATTGTAAAAATTATAATAAAAATCATAAATATTTCTGATAATTTTTTCATGTTTTTCTCCTTTCATATAACTATACTTTAAGGTATTTTCTCATTGAAATTGTACTTCCAAGTACACCAATCACAATACCTAAAACTAAATACACAATTACAATCGAACTTAGCATATCTGAAAATTGTAATAATGTAAGTCCTAAATTAGATAATAGCTTATTTAATCCTTGCATTCTAACAACCATTGAATAAATTATTGAAAGTATGCCAATTGAAAGTCCTCCTGCAATTACACCAATTATCATCCCTTCAACAGCAAATGGCCAACGTATAAATCCATTTGTAGCTCCAACATATTTCATAATAGATATTTCTCTTCTTCTAGCATACACAGTAAGTTTTATAGTATTTGTAATTATAAATACTGCGAATGCCACTAAACAAACTAATATTACATATGTTGCAATTTTAAAACCTTTTGCAATTCTACTTAATGTATCTAATGCTTCATTACTACTTGTAATACTATCTACATTTTCTAAACTTGAAATCTGAGCCTGTATTTGCCTTGATTTATTTAAGTCAGTCAATGTTACAATATATGATGCAGGCATTTTTTCTTCACTAAAACCTTCTAGTCTTTCATTTCCCATCTTATCTTTCATATATTGAACAGCTTCTCCAGGTGATACATACTTTATTGTATTAATTCCATCTACAGATTGTAAATCTGTTTTTAATTTATTAATTTGTTCTTGAGTAGGAATAGGATCTGTCTTCATAAAAACTTGTATTCCCTGGTCTGCCTCTATTTTAGCTATAAAATAGTTCATATTTTCTCCTATTGCAAAAAATATTCCAAATATTAGCATTGTTAAACACATAGTTCCAATAGATGTAAATGCTTGTTTTTTATTTTTAAATATATTAGCAAATCCTTCTCCTATCAAATATGTTAGTACATTATATTTCACTGTTATAACCACCTTTTTTATCATCTCTAATTATTTCACCTTTATCAATCTGAATAACCCTTTTTTTCATCTGGTCAACAATATCTTTAGCATGTGTTGCGACAACGACTGTTGTTCCTCTCATGTTGATATCATTTAATAAATTCATTATATCCCATGCAGTTTCAGGGTCAAGATTCCCTGTAGGCTCATCTGCTATAAGCATTGATGGATTATTAACTAAAGCTCTTGCAAGCGCAACTCTTTGTTGTTCTCCACCTGACAATTCATTTGGATACATTTTAGCTTTTCCACTTAATCCAACCAATGATAATACCATTGGAACCTGTCTTCGAATGTGTTTAGGTGTTGCTCTTACAATATACATCGCATATGCTACATTATCATATACTGTTTTATCTGGAAGTAATCTAAAGTCCTGAAAAACAACTCCCATACTTCTTCTTAAATATGGAACTCTGTTTTGTTTTAAAAATGTTGTGTCTTTTCCATTTATAATTATTGTTCCTGAAGTTGGCTCTTCTTCTTTTAATATTAATTTTATTAAAGTTGATTTTCCACTACCTGATGTTCCAACTAAAAAGCAGAATTCACCTTTATCTATTCTAAAGTTCACATTTTTTAAAGCTTTTGTACCTGTATTATATTTTTTATTTACATTTCTAAATTCTATCATTTCAAAAAATTCTCCTTGCGACATTTTTATACAATATTATCATATCAATAATTTGTTTTTTTTTCAATAGATTTTACAAAAAAAACATAAAATTTATCACTGGATAATTATTTATTTAAAATTAGTTCAAACCATTATTTAATATTCTAAAACTTTATTTACAATAGCATCTTTATCAATTTTAAAATATTTTAATAATTCATTAGCATTTCCAGATTTTCCAAAACAATCCATAATCCCCATTTTTTCAAGTTTAGCTGGATATTTAGATACAAGAACATCAGAAATTGCAGAACCAATACCACCTATTATACTATGATCTTCAACTGAGATAAGTCTTTTAGTCTGTTTAGCACAATCTATAATCATTTCTTCATCAATTGGTTTTATTGAACATACATCAATAACTCTAACATCAATACCATGTTTTTTTAATTCATCTTTTGCTTGTAATGCTTCAGAAACTGTTACACCAGTTGCAAAAATTGTAGCATCAGTTCCATCTCCAAATTTCACCATTTTTCCAATTTCAAATTCTTGTTTTTCATCATAAATAACAGGTGTGGCAAGTCTGCAAAGTCTTACATAACAAGGTCCATTAATATTAGAAATTTCTTTTATAAGCCATTTTGTTTGTATATCATCTGATGGGCAAAAAACTTTCATATTTGGAATTGATCTCATCAAAGAAATATCTTCAAGCATTTGATGTGTTGCACCATCTTCTCCAACTGTTATACCAGCATGTGTTGCACAAATTTTAACATTTAAATTAGGATAGCAAATACTATTTCTAATTTGATCATATGCTCTTCCTGTTGCAAATACCGCAAAAGTACTTACAAAAGGGATTTTT
This sequence comes from uncultured Clostridia bacterium, assembly GCA_934169575.1. Taxonomy (GTDB): domain Bacteria; phylum Bacillota; class Clostridia; order TANB77; family CAG-508; genus CAG-269. Next base: position 8,315 of record CAKPOA010000013.1, on the reverse strand, counting down.
TCACATGTTGCAAATCCAGCAGCAGTTCCCATCATATCTGCCTCAGCAATTCCAATGTCAAAAAATCTATCAGGAAATTCTTTTGCAAAATTTATTGTTTTAGTTGCAGTTGATAAATCTGCATCTAAAACTACAATTTTTTCATTTTCCTTTCCTAATTGAGTTAAAATATTTCCATAACTTTCTCTTGTTGCAATTTTTTTATTTTCCATTTTCATCATTTCCCTTCTCTACCTTTTTCCATTCTTTTTTTATTTCACATATATATTCTGTTTTATCATCAATACAATATTTTTTATATAAATCTTCCATATTTTTCTTTGTCAAAGTTTTATCAATACCATTTTCTTTAACTTCAAGAAAAACTTCAGTTAAAAAATTATCAATTTTAGGATTTATTATTATATTTTGCCTTTTTCTCTTCCAATATTCATATTGTGTGCCATTATTCCAATTTTTTCCGTTATATACAATTCCTGCTGCCAAATCATCACAAACAGTTTCAACAACATATTTATATGGTATTACTGGAGCAATCTGTTTTGTCTCAAAATCTAACCAATATTCTAAATGATTTTTATTTCTTCCTATATGATGTAAATATGTTTCTGAATATCCTTTTTCTGTTCTAGCACCTAATATTGGGCTATTTGTACCTGTGTAATATTTTATACTTTCAAAAAATTCTGTTGGTGAAAATTTAGACATATCATGTTTTAATCCTCTCCATGGCATTCCAACTTTGCAACATAATTTAAATACCATCCACTTATGTTTTAATATTATTTTTATATGTTTTAATATTATTTTTATCATATTTATTACCCTTCCTTTATTTTGATAATTAAAATTATAACCTTTTTAATTTCAAAAATCAAGTTTTTATTTTTAAAATTTTATGTATATTTTTTTCCTTTTTTGTCATAATAAGAAATATAATCAAAAATCAAGGAGGATACAAAATGAAAGCAACAGGTGTTGTAAGAAGAATAGATGATTTAGGAAGAGTAGTTATTCCAAAAGAAATAAGAAAAACACTTCGTATAAAAGAAGGAGAACCTTTAGAAATATTTACTGACAAAGATGGAAGTATACTTTTAAGAAAATATTCACCTATTGGTGAATTAACAGAATTTGCAACAGAATATGCTGAAACACTTGCTAAAACAACAGGACATATGGCATTTATAACAGATAAAGATACTGTTATTGCTGTTTCAGGCGGTTCTAAAAAAGAATATTTAGAACAAAATGTAAGTGATGAACTTGAACAACTTATGGAAGAAAAAGAAATATATACAAGCAAAGAAAATAGTGATATTTCAATGCCTATAACTAAAAATGATAAAAAAGACACAAAAAATAATGCACAAATTGTTTATCCAATAATCTCCAATGGAGATACGATAGGCTCTGTTATACTACTTTCAAAAGAATCAAATATAAAAATGAATGAAGTAGAAAAAAAAGTTGCACAATCTGCCGCAACATTTCTTGGAAGTCAAATGGAAATCTAAAAATAAGGGCATGTAAATAAAAATCCATGCCCTTATTTTTTTAAGTTATTTCATATTCATGTATAGAAATGTTCCTCATTATAACCTTCGAAAAATCATCTTTTTCATCTTCTATAAACGCTTTTTCTATAACATTTTTTTTAGTATTTTTTAAATCTAATCCACTTAAGTCAACCAAAATTTTATTTGATAATTGCATTCCAACAGGTAATGTCATATTTATATTATTATAATATATAATATTTGAATATGCTATAAAATTTGTACCTTTATTCAATTTTATTTTATATAAATTGCATTTTTTCTTCAATTTATTTTCTTCTAGATATTTTTTAAGTTCTTTTTCCTCATCTAAAGAAAATGTTTGAAATTCATCAAAATTTAATTCTGATGATGTAGCTTTATAGATATAAATATTTTCATCTAATACATTTTTCTTCATTGCTTTTTTCAAATCTTTAACAATACCAACCATTTTCTTTTTCAATTCTAAACCTTTTACTATATCAACAATATCTAATATTTCATATTGATTTCTACTAGTCTCTCTATGTATTTTACTACCTATATTACTTTCTTTAGTTTGATCATCAGATTTTCCAAATATTTCATAATCACCGCAAAATTCTTCTTCATCTAATTCATCTTTTAGTTTTTTCAAAACTGTAGAATAATCTTTTAACTCTGCTTCTTTTTTATATGTTAAATTTATCAAATCTAGTAAATCTGTAGAAGATATGTAAGAACTATCTAATTCAGAATCTGTAAATTTCATTCTTTGATTTTTATCAATTTTTTCACCAAATTCTTCAAAATCACTATCAAAATTAAATGTTCTTTCAATTTTAGAAATATTTAATTCTTCTTCTTCTCCCTCTTCTAATGCTTTTACCTCATCTTTATTAGAATATTTCCAAAATTCAAATATACTCTTTTTGTGTTTGTTTATTTCATTAATATATGATGTTGCATTTTCAATTTTCTTTTTTAAATTTTTATTTTTAAGTTTTATTGCATTTATATCTAATACAGTGTTTTTTTGATGATTTTCTAAAATTTCTAAATCTTTATAACTTAAAATCAAATCATCTAAAGTATATCTTTTATTTTCAAGTTTAAATTTCTTTTTTAAATTTCTATCTTCTTTTTCTTCTTTTTCAATAATTTGTTCTTCATGATTTTCTTTTATTTTTTTACTAGTTCCATTCTTTTTTCCAAACTTAAAATAATATTTTACTTTTCCAAAAAAAGATTTTTTACATTCTAAAAAAGTGGAAATCTGTTTTTCTTTTGCTAAATATTCACTTTCAAGTTCTGCAGATTCTTTTTTTAAAACATTTAATTTTATATCAAGAACCTTAATTTCCTCTTGTGCTTTCTGTTTTAATTTGACAGAATCAACATATTGTTTTAAAACAAAATCTGGCAATTTTTCATAAACTACTTCTGAATTATTTAAACATATCTTTAAATTACACTTATCATCAATATTGGCCACAAAATTGTAATAATGAGGAAGTTCTGTTTGTAATATAAATAAAGCTTTTAATAATTTATAAAATTTACTTGCTTCTTTTGTTGTATTAAAATTCATTTTATATAATGTTTTTATTTTTCCATATATTTGACTTTCCCCAATTATTTCTAAAGAAGTTTCACCATCTAAATCTGTAACTTCATATATTGATGGATAATCTTTTGTTAAAAGCCATAAATAATTTTCTAAATCTCTTAATTCACTTTTCTTTAATATTTTTCCAGAATAATCTGCACATGTAATTGGTACAAATATTTTTTCATTTTTATTGTTTTCTATTTTTTTCTTAATTAAATAAAATAAACATGAAAAATCAGTTTCATCTGTAGGTACTAACATAAAATATTTATCTGCAGATTCAGAATAATATATCTGCCATAAATAATTTCTATTATATTTTATTTTAAATGGTAACTTTTTAGCTAATTCTTCTTGTTCCTTCTCTATTTTTTCAATTTCTGATATTTTTAATTTTTTAAACATATTAAAAAATACAGTGTTTTGTACAATATTTTCAGCATTAGCACTTGAATCTACTGATATATATGTTGCAAGTGGTTCTGCTTCTTCATATCTTTCTTTCAAATCACTTGATCTATTTGCAGGTGTTAATAATATTTCTATATCTTTTATATTTACAAATTTATATTGTTTATATTTTTTCTCATTTGTTCCTTTTATTACTCTAAAATTCAACTTGGTGCTTTGAAGCAATTCTTTTGGTATTTTATTTAAGTCTAATCCTATGTATTTTAATTTTTGTTCTAATACATCATTCATTACAATTTTTTTTCTACTAGCCACCATTTTTCGCTTCCTTTCTTCTTTTATGTACATAATATATCATATTTTTTCTTAATTGTCTATCATTTTTTTATTTTTTTACAAAAATGTTATTAATTGCAAAAGCTGCTGGCAATGCCAGCAGCTTGATTTTTAGTTTTCATCAATAATATAATGATCATCAGTATATTCATACTCATCATTATCATCATCATCATAATCGATGTACTCATCACTAAATACTTCGATATCTTCTACACCATCAAAGTATTCTCTAATGAAGTCTTTATTCTCTTCTGAATCAAAATCATAATCGTCTGGAATCCCTTCCATCTCATCATAATCTTCATCCTCGTCTTCATCATCTGCATAATCTTCATAATCTTCATAATTTTCATAATCTTCATTAAAAAGATCTGCTAGATCTTTTTCAACATAGATTTCATCAATATGCTCCATCCAGCTAGTAGCATCTTTGATGAAATCTCCAAGACCCCCAATGTCAGCGATATACTCCTCATTTAATGTAGATATGCACTCACCTTCTTCGTAAGCACCAAATACTACTCTTTCATCTTCCTCCCGGACAGCATAACACATGTCCATAAGGTTGATTTCTTTTGGCGATACAAAAACTATGACTAAATTATTCATATTTTCCTCCTTTTTGAAAAACAGAAACAATATAATTTTTGATTTTTTCTTCACCTACTTTACTTTCTGCAGGTACAATAAAGAGATCATGTCCTCCAAGTCTATTTGGAAAATGTACCAACTTGCCATTGTTTCCAATGACTATCATGTTATCTTCTAAACACATAGAGGTAACACAAATTGGCAAATCTCCTAAAGTTATAAGATACATCTTTTTATGGTCATTCCATGAATGATCATATAAATCTATATCTTCAATACTTTTGACTTCTAGAGTTGGAAATTTCTTGTAATCTGCCCGAGAGCAGATACCATTAATATAAAGTTCCACTTGAGATTCATTTGGTGGTGTAATGATGTTTGAAAACATACTGTTTTTCCTTTCTTCTCAAATTTGAGAAAACATTTTGCAATAACGTAATTTTTATTATACACTTTTTATGTAACTTTGTCAATGGTTTTTCTATTATTCATTACCTTTTAAACTTGTAACCATATCTATTTTTCTAACTTTTCTAGCAAGTAATCTTGAAACTACATATGAAATAATAAATGTTCCTATTGCAGAAATAATATATGTTTGCAAATTTATATGTGCTCCAAAATCATAACTTTCTTCAATTGCAGTTTTAAATAACCAATCTGTTAAAACATACCCTGCTGGTAATCCTAAAATTATAGATATAACAGATATAATATTATTTTGTTTTATAAATATTTTTTCAATCTTTTTATTTTTAAATCCCAAAACCTTTAAGGTTGCAAATTGATATTGTTTTTCTGTATAAGATAATATACCAAGATTATATATAATTACAGATCCAAGAATAATTGCAATAACTATAATAAGCATAATCATTGTTTTCATAGTTTTTAGCATACTTGACATACCTTCTTTTAAGTTATCTATATTTGATATCACTTCAACGCCAGATATTTCTTTTATATTATTTAAATCTGCATCAGTATATAATGAATCAGGTTTATATTCTATATCTAAGTTCTTCAAATATTTTCTTGTCATTGTCATGTTTTGATTTTGAGGATCTTTATTAAATCCAACGATTTTCGAAGTGTAATACGTACTATTTCCAGAAATATGCCATTTTATCTCATCACCTATTTTATATCCTTTTGTTTTTGCCAATTTATATGTAATATATACACCATCATCATTATCTAATTTTATAAATTTATCTTTATTATCAACAAATCTAACATAATCATTACTATCATCAATAAAAATATTATTAGATTCTTTATTTCCATTTGAATCTTCTATTTCTATATATAAACTTTCAGATGTATTATCTCCATATTTATCAGTTAATTCTTTTAGAACATCCTCATTAATATCAGATTTTAGACTTAGTTTATAATTAAAATTAAAAATTTTGTTAAATTGCAAATCAATAAAATAATTCATACTATCAAACATTCCTAAACTACACACAATTAGCATAGCACATGCAGTAATACCTACAATACCTGTAATAGTTCTTGCCTTATTTCTAAGCATATCTCTTATATTCCATTTTGTGCTAAAACTCATTTTTTTAAATATACCACTTGTTGTTATATTTAAAGAATTATTTTTTACTTTAGGAATTTCATTTCTTAAAGTATCTGCTGTTTTTTCTTTTAATATTTTCCTTGTAGCTAAATAAGTAACAAAGGAAACACATGCAACAACAATTGCAGCTATTATATATGAATCATTTTTAATTATTGGAATTCCATTTGGTATTTGGAAAAAGCTCATCTCCATTCCTATAAATACATTTCCAATAAAATATCGTCCAGCTACCAGTCCAAGTAATGAAGCACATAATGAAATCCAGAAACCATAACTTATATAATGTAAAACAATCTTACTTTTCTTAAATCCTAATGCTTTTAATGTACCAATTTGGATTCTTTGTTTTTTTACAACTCTTGTCATTGTAGTAATAACAGAAAGTATTGCAATAAATAAAAATAATCCAGAAAATACACCTATATAAGTTTCTCCCTCTTCAATTTCTCCTTGATATTTAGAATAAGATGCTGTATCTTCAATATTTATAACAATTGCATTTTCTATTTTTTCTTCAATTTGATTTTTAACATCAGCCACATTATCTTTATTTTCTACATCAACCATTATATAATTATATTTTATATACTCTTTATAATCAAAATCACTTAATGTTTTTTCAAAAATCTCTGTATCTGTAATATTCATTTGTTTCATTACTTGATTTTTGATATATCCCTCTAATTCACTTGTAGATACATATGCAAATCCAAATTCTTTGTGATCTGGATATAACTGTGATTCATCTTTTACATCATAAACATGGTCTGGCACATTTATAAACCCTATAATTTCTTCTTCAAAAATATATCCATCATATTTTAGTTTTAACATATCACCTATTTTTAAATTGTTTTCTTGAGCAAAGAAATTATCAAGCCACACACCTCTAGTATTTTTATTAAAATCTTGACCATCTACAATATAAAATTTTGATATATCATTTTCTTCTATAAAATTCATAGATAATGTAATATCATTATCATTTTCTAATACAGCACTTATTGTAAGTTTTCCCTCTGCTTTTTTTACATTATCAATTTGATTTATTGTATCTATATCTTTTTCAGCAAGTTCCCCCATCACATTTAAATCTTGCAAATTATATTGACCATAAAAATTATTTGCTGTAGCTTTCATTCCTTCCATATAGCTTTCTATTCCACTGTAAGCCATAACTCCAATAAAAACCATCAAAAATATAGTTATAAATTGAGATAAATTTTGTTTTATATCACGAACCATCTTTTTTATTAGCATATTACCATTTCACCTCATCAATCTTTTTAGGATTTTTATTTGAATCTATACTTTCTATTTTTCCATTTTTTACTTTTATTACAGTATCTGCTATTTCAGCAAATAAACTATTGTGTGTTACAATAATTACTGTATTTGCTCCGTTTATTTCCATCACACTGTTTTTTTAATAATTTTAAAACCTCTACACCTGTTTTAGAATCTAGTGCACCTGTTGGCTCATCACACAATAACAATTTAGGATTTTTGGCAATTGCTCTTGCAATTGAAACTCTTTGCTGTTCTCCCCCTGATAATTGGTTTGGAAATTTGTTCATATGTTTTTCTAATCCAACAGATTTTATTGCTTCTTTACTATCATTTCCATCTTTTACTACGTCTTTTACCAATTCCACATTTTCAAATACTGTAAGTGTTGGCAATATATTGTAAAACTGAAAAATAAATCCGATATTTTCTGCTCTATATTCACTTAATTGATTTTCATTATATTTTGAAATATCTCTGCCATCAATTTTTATACTTCCTTGTGTTGGAGTATCCATACCTCCAATCAAATTCAATAATGTTGATTTTCCTGCTCCTGATGGTCCAAGTATTACAACAAATTCTCCTTTATTTATTAATAAATCAATATCATCTAATGCTTTGAATTCTTTCTCTCCTGTATTATAAATCTTACTGACATTTTTTAATTCTACTATTTTTTCCATGTTTAATCACATTCCTTCCTTAAGGTACAAATTTTACCTATCTTTTTTATTACTAACCATTCCTTTTTATGTGTTTTAAAGCTGACCAGTAACATTTTTTGTTATATGAAATTTTATTCACATTTGTATAAATTATATATTTATTTTTCTTTAATGTCAATAAAAATATGAAATATTTTTCGCATTAAAATAAGAAAGTGTTACTAGTCAGCCTTAGAGTCATTTAAATCTAAATATGTATATAAAATTATTTTTTAAATACTGCGTAAGCGATC
>CAKPOA010000012.1 GCA_934169575.1 uncultured Clostridia bacterium | reverse complement strand
GATGAGAGGACTTGAACCTCCACGTCGTTGACACTGGTTCCTAAGACCAGCGCGTCTGCCAGTTCCGCCACATCCGCAAATCAATTACAATATTTATATTACCACAAAACAAACAGTTTTGTCAATAGGAAAATGAAAAAAAATTCTGAAAAAAATTTAAGAAAATACTTGAAAATAATAAAATGTTATGATACAATACAAATGTTCGTATAAAAATCGAAAGAGAGGCGATTATTTTGAAAATAATACATTGTGCAGATTTACATTTGGATTCAAAGATGGAAACAAATTTAGATAAAGAAAAAGCAAAAGAAAGAAAAAATGAAATATTAATAACATTTGAAAAAATGGTACAATATGCAAAAGAAAATGATGTAAAGGTGATTATAATTGCTGGAGATTTATTTGATAAAAGTAATGTAACAGTAAAAGCAAAAAATATTGTAAAAAATGCAATTTCATCTAATCCAGAAATAGATTTTATATATTTAAAAGGAAATCATGATGAAACAATTTTTTTAGATGAAGAAGAAAATTTAGAGAATTTAAAAACATTTAATAATCAAGAATGGAAAAAATATGATTATGAAAATATTACAATAACAGGAATAGAATTTGGTGGAAAGAAAAATTATGAAATATATAATTCTTTAATATTAGAAAAAAATAAAATTAATATTGTGGTAATGCATGGTCAAGAATCAGAAACAGAATTAAAAGATAAGACTGAGATAATAGAGTTGAAACAATTGAAAAATAAGAATATAGATTATTTAGCATTAGGTCATATTCATAAATATAAACAACAAAAATTGGATAATCGAGGGATATATTGTTATTCAGGCTGTTTAGAAGGAAGAGGCTTTGATGAATGTGGTGAAAAAGGTTTTGTTTTATTAGATATTAAAGAAAATAGTATACAAACTGAATTTATCCCATTTTGTCAGAGAAAATTTTATGAAATAAATGTAGACATAACAGGCTTAAAGGAAAATAATGAAATAGAAGAAAAAATAAAAGAAAATGTTAAAAATATTTCTCAAACATCTTTAGTAAAAATAATATTAACTGGTGAAGTTGAAATTGGAGAGGAAAGAGATTTATTATATTTAACAAAGAAATTTGAAGAATATTTTTATTTTCTAAAAATTTATGATAGAACAAAAATTAAAATTGATGCAATGAAATATAAATATGATGCATCTTTAAAAGGCGAATTTATAAGATTAGTTTTAGCTCAAGAGCTTACAGATGAAGAAAAAGATAAAATAATAAATACAGGAATAAAAGCATTATCTGGTGAAGAGTTATAGAAAAGAATAAATTTTTTATTCTTTTCTAGCTAAGCTTGTGCAGAAGGAAGGAATGTGATAAAAATGAAATTATTAAAATGTTATATAGAAAATTTTGGAGTATTGCAAAATTTTAAATATGATTTTTATGATGGATTAAATACTATAAAAGAAAATAATGGTTTTGGAAAAACTACTTTTGCTACATTTATAAAATCAATGTTTTATGGATTAGATATATCAAACAAAACTGAAAAATCTGACAGGGTGAAATATAAACCATGGCAAGGAGGAAATTTTGGTGGATATATTGAGTTTGAATTAGATAATAAAAAATATAGAATAGAAAGATTTTTTGGGCCAAAATCATCAGATGATAGTTTTAAATTATATGATTTATCTACAAATTTAGAAAGTTATGATTTTTCTAAAAACATAGGAGAAGAAATTTTTAAAATAAATAAAGAAGCATATGAAAGAAGTACATATATTCCACAAGGTCAAATTCAAATAAATATGGAAGATAGTTTAAGTGCAAAACTTGGAAATGTTTTAGAAAATGAAAATGATGTGCAGACTTCAGATGAGGCAATAAAAAAAATTGATGAAACAATGAAAATATACAAAAAAACAGGTTCAAGAGGAGTTTTAAATCAAAAAAAAGATAAGTTAAATGAACTTAAAAGAAATTTAGAAAATTGTAAAATTGATGAAGACAATTTGAATTTAAGAAAAGAAAAAATGAAAGAAATAAAGCAAAAAATTAAAGAAGAACAAGAACTAAAAATACAAAAGCAAGAATTATTAGCAAAAAAAATAGAAAATGGAAGGAAACAAGCAAAATTAGAAGTATATAATAATATTTTGAATAAATTGAATGAGAACAAAAAGGAATATTATGAATTAAGCAATGTTTTTAAAGATTATATTCCTGAAAACTCAAATATAAATGAAATGGTTTATAAATCTGTTGAACTAGGTGAAAATATTGATAATGCAATTTTACAATTTCCAAAAGTTCAAGAATATGATATTGAAATACAAAAAAAAGAAAATGATTTAAAAAATATGAAACAGCAATTTGAAAAATTTAGTAGCGAAAAAAACAAAAAAAATAAAAATGCTAAAATTATTTTATGTAGTGGAATTTTATTATTTTTAATATGTTTAGTATTGATTATATTTTCTATTAATCAAATTATTAATATAGGTTGCGGAATTAGTGGATTTATTTTATTACTATTTGGAATTATGAAATTAAATAATAAAAAAATAAATATAGAAATTCAGAATATTGAAAAAACAATAAAAGATATTGAAAAAGATATTAAGGACTTAAATGTTGGAAAAAATAAAATTGTACAAGAAATAGATGATATATTAAGGGATTTTTCAAAAACTTCAAATGATAAAATTGTTTTATTATCAGATTTAAAAATCAAGGTTATTCAATTTATAAATGTGTTAAAAGAATTAGATAAAAACCAAAAATTAAAAAATGATTATGAAAAAAATAATGATATTAATAATTTAAAAAATAAAGAAGATTTAGGCAATATAAATGAAATTGAATTAAATAATGATATAAAAATGATTTCAATTGAATTAGATAAATTAATTGATGAAAAAAATCAATTTAAAAATCAAATTGAAATATTAGAAAATAAAATTGATGAAAATGAATATCTTGAAACTGATATTCAAAATTTACAAGAAGAAATTAATGAAATTGAAAAGAAATATTCTATATTAAAGCAAACAAAAGAACTGTTAGAAAGTGCTAAAGAAAATTTTGCATCAAGCTATTTAAAAGAAATGATTAACGTATATACTGAAATATTAAATATGATTAATGATAAAAATTTAGAAACAAATGTTGATATTAATTTAGATGTAAAAATTGAAGTGAATGGTTCAAAAAAAGATGTTAAATACTTTAGTACTGGATATAAAGATTTGATATATATTTGTATGAGATTAAGTTTAATAAATGCTCTTTTTAAAGAGGAAAAACCATTTATTATTTTAGATGATCCTTTTGTAAATTTAGATGAAGAAAAAACTGCAAAAGCATTGAATTTACTGAAAAAATTATCTGATAAATATCAAATAATTTATTTTATTTGTAATTCTTCTCGAAAAGGGGTTGAAAAAAATTAAATCATATGATAATATATATTTAAGATAAACAATCTGACCCTGCATAGTACGTGTAGACTGAATTTTTAGAACCTACAAGTTTGAAGAGGGGCTGATCTCTGAATATGGCGTGCAAGCTTACACCATTGTCGTAGTAAGAAGCCCATGAGTATTTAGGTAGGCACCCACCTGTTTTGAAAGAGGCAGGTCCTTAAAAATTCGACACATCTTACGGCTAAAGCGGGGATTTTTTGTTTTTTTGTAGAATAATATATATAGCATTTTAAGGAAGGAATGTGATTAAAATTGGAAAATAAAATTGGTTTTTTCAAAAAAGTTTGGTATTCAATAACAAATATTAAAAAATATGATGAAATGACTAAACAAGGACTATTTAGTGCTATAAAATATGCAATGTTGTTACTTGCAATGTTAGGAATAATAATGGCTGGATTTGAAACTTTTGAGCAAATAAAAGCAGTAAATAAATCAATTTCATATCTAGAACAAAATTTACCAGAGTTTACAATAAACAAACAAGAAATAAATCTTCAAAATGAAGATACTGTAATATTAGAAAGTGAAGAAATGGAAAAGTTTTTTGGTTGCAATATTGTAATTGCTCAAAATCTGGAAGAAAATGAGGCAATAGAGCAATATGCAAATATGGTTAAAGGAGAATATTCGTGTTTAGTATTTTTGAAAAATGAATATGTTTTAATCACACCAAAATATTCTCAAGATGGCGGGGAAAATGGTATATTAAAAGGAGAATACAGTAATGAAGTTTCAAAATATTTAGGAGATTCAAAAGAAGAATATAATAAAGAAGATGTTATGAACTATCTAAAAGAAAATATTTCATATACATATTATTTTGTAATAGATTTTGTTATTTATTTCTTAACACTAATTATTTTATATGTTTTCTTTTTATTTGTTGTGGCATTAAGTTATATATTAGCATTAAAAATGACAAAAATAAAAACACCGGTTAAACAAGCAATTTCTGAAGTATTATATGCAGAAACATTATCAATGATAGTTTATGTTATGTATATATTATTAAGTTATATATTAAAATTTAAGTTTAGTTTTATATATGGAATAAATTTATTAATTGTATATATTTATATGATGATTGTAATTAGAGGAAAGAAAAATGCTAAAAAATAGTTACAATTTGTTTATTCAAAAATAATTGAAAGGAATGATAAAATGCAATTTATAGAAAAAATAAAACAAAGAGCTAAAAAAGATATAAAAACTATAATATTGCCTGAACCAGAAGACAAAAGGGTGTTAGAAGCTACAAATGAAATTATTAAACAAAGATTTGCTAATATAATTTTGATTGGAAATAAAAAACAAATAGAAGAAGATGCAAAAAAATATGATATTAATATATCTGGTGCAAAAATAGTTGACATATTAGCAGATAATAAAAAAGAAGAATATTCGGAAAAATTATATGAACTTAGAAAAAATAAAGGTTTAACAATTGAGCAAGCAAGGAAAATGGTTGAAGCCCCTATTTATTATGGGGTTATGATGTTAAAAGATGAAAATGAAAAAGCAGATGGATTGGTTTCTGGAGCTATACATTCAACTGCAGATACATTAAGACCTGCACTTCAAATTTTAAAAACTAAACAAGGAACAAAGCTTGTGTCAGCATTTTTTGTTATGGATATTCCAGATTGTACTTATGGAGAAAATGGAGTGTTTGTTTTTGGAGATTGTGGGTTAAACTCTAATCCAACTTCAGAAGAGTTATCAGAAATTGCAATATCATCAGCAAAAAGCTTTGAAAATTTAATTGAACAAAAACCAAAAGTTGCAATGCTTTCATATTCTACACATGGTAGTGCAAAATCAGAATTAACTGAAAAAGTTATTAAAGCAACAGAATTAGTTAAACAAAAACAAAATGATTTGTTAATTGATGGAGAATTACAATTAGATGCAGCAATTATTCCTGAAATAGCAAAAATAAAAGCACCTAATAGTCAAATAAAAGGAAAAGCAAATGTACTTATATTTCCTGATTTAAATTCTGGGAATATTGGATATAAACTGGTTCAAAGGTTTGCTAAAGCAGAAGCATATGGACCACTTTGCCAAGGAATTGCTATGCCTGTAAATGACTTATCAAGAGGTTGCACAAGTACTGATATTGTTGGAGTTGTAGCTATTACAGCTGTTCAAGCTCAAAATAATATATTATAAATCAAGAAAGGAATGAATTTTTATGAAAATTTTAGTTTTAAACTGTGGGAGTTCATCATTAAAATATCAGTTAATTGATATGGAAACAGAAGAAGTTATGGCATCTGGAAAATATGAAAGAATAGGAGAAAAAGAAGCTTTTATAACACATAAAGCATGTGGTAAAAAAGTTAAAATTGAACATATTGCATTAAATCACACAGATGCTATTGAATTTACTTTAGAACAATTTACTAATCCTGAATATAAAGTGATTGATAGTTTAGATGAAGTTACTGCTGTTGGACATAGATTAGTTCATGGAGGAGAAAAAATAAGCCATTCTACTGTAATTGATGACAATGTTATAGATGTTTTAAAACAGTGTACTGATTTAGCACCTTTACATAACCCTGCTGGAATAATGGGGATAGAGGCAGCTAAAAAGGTTATGCCAAATAAACCTATGGTAGGAGTTTTTGATACAGCATTTCATCAAACAATGGAAAAAGATAAATACATATATCCTATACCATATGAATTTTATGAAAAATATGGAATAAGAAAATATGGTTTCCATGGTACATCACATATGTATGTTTCTCAAAGATTGGCAGAAATAAAACAAAAAGATATTAAAGATTTAAAAATAGTTACATGTCATTTAGGTCAAGGATCAAGTATTTGTGCTGTTGATGGAGGTAAATCTATTGATACATCTATGGGATTAACTCCTCTTGGTGGTATTCCAATGGTTACTAGATGTGGTGATTTAGATCCATCTGTTGTTACATTTTTAATGAAAAAAGAAAATATATCAGCTGATGAAGTAGAAAATATTTTAAATAAACAATCTGGGGTTATGGGTGTATCAGGGTTGGCTCCTGATTTTAGAGTAATAGAAGATGCAGCAAATAATGGTGATGAAAAAGCAAAGATTGCTATGAATATTTTTAAATATTCTGTTGCATCATATATTGCAAAATATGCTGTTGCAATGAGAGGTATTGATGCAATCATATTTACAGGTGGTGTTGGTGAAAATCAAATTAAAGTAAGAGAAGATATTTGTAAACAGTTAGAATTTATGGGAGTTAATATTGATTCAGAGGCAAATAATGTTAGAGGTGAAGAAAAATTAATTTCAAAACCAGATTCTAAAGTTGAAGTATATATTATACCAACTAATGAAGAACTTATGATTGCAAAAGAAACTGTAAGATTAATTTAAAATCAGAGCATCTTTTAAGATGCTCTGAAAATTGTTTAAAACACTTTACTTTTGAACAATTTTAGTATATAATTATGTATATTATAAAAAAGAGAAAGGGTTTGATAAAAATGGAACATAATAATGAAATAGAACAAGATGAAAATCATTTAATACAAATAAGAAAAGACAAATTAAAAGAATTACAAGAACAAGGAAAAGATCCATTTGAGATAACAAAATTTAATAGAACAAATACAGCAGGTGAAATAAAATCTAATTATGAACAATTTGAACAAAAAGATGTAACAGTTGCTGGAAGAATAATTGCAAAAAGAATTATGGGAAAGGCAGCATTTTGTACTATTCAAGATTGTGATGAAAAAATACAAAGTTATGTTAGTATAAATGATTTAGGAGAAGAAAATTATAAAGAATTTAAAACTTGGGATATTGGAGATATAATTGGTATAACAGGTTTTGTATTTAAAACAAGAACTGAAGAAATATCTGTCCATGCAAAAGAAGTAACTTTATTATCTAAATCATTAAGACCTTTACCAGAAAAATTTCATGGATTAAAAGATATTGATTTAAGATATAGACAAAGATATGTTGATTTAATTGTAAATCCTGAAGTAAAGAAAACATTTATTCTAAGAAGTAAAATAATTAAAGAAGTTAGAAAGTATTTAGATAGTAAAGGATATTTAGAAGTTGATACACCTATATTAAGTACAATAGCAGGTGGTGCTACTGCAAGACCATTTATAACACATCATAATACATTGGATTTAGATATGTATTTAAGAATTGCAAATGAATTATATTTAAAAAGATTGATTGTTGGTGGGTTTGATAAGGTTTATGAAATGGGTAGAATGTTTAGAAATGAAGGAATGGATATAAAACATAATCCTGAATTTACAAATATAGAGCTATATTCAGCATATGAAGATTATAATGATATGATGGATTTGACAGAAGATTTAATAAGAACTGTTGCTAAAAATGTACTTGGAACTGCAAAAATTAGTTATCAAGGTACAGAAATTGATTTGGAAACAAAATGGAAAAGAATGTCTATGATAGAAAGTATAAAACAAGCATGTGGGGTTGATTTTGAACAAATATTAACAGACGAAGATGCACAAAAAATAGCAAAAGAGAAAAATGTTGAATTTGATGAATTAACAAAAACAAGAGGTCATATAATTAGTGCATTTTTTGATGAATTTGTTGAGGAAACATTAGTACAGCCAACATTTATATATGACTATCCAGTAGAAATTTCTCCACTTACTAAAAAGAAACCATCTGATAAAACAATGACAGAAAGGTTTGAGGTATTTATAGGTGGAAGAGAATATGGAAATGCTTATTCAGAATTAAATGATCCAATTGATCAATATGAAAGATTTAAAAAACAAGTTGAGGCAAGAGAGGCTGGAGATGAAGAAGCAAATATGATGGATGATGATTTTATTAATGCTCTTGAATATGGAATGCCTCCAACAGGTGGACTTGGAATTGGAATTGATAGATTGATAATGTTATTAACAGATTCTGCATCAATTAGAGATGTTTTATTATTCCCAACAATGAAACCTTTATCTTAATAACACTTAATAAATGCTAATAGCAGTTTAAAGCCTGAAGGTATTGAAGAATGTTAAAGTGAAAAGGGGAGAAGATTAATGATAGACTTTACAGAGTGTGTAGAAGAATTAAATAATTATAAAGGTTCAGAAAAAAAGAAAACACTAGTATATGATAATAAAAAATATTTAGTAAAATTTCCAGATCCTATAAGAGAAAAAAATAAAAATATATCATATATAAATAATGCATTTTCAGAATATGTTGGTAGTAATATATTTAGATTAATTGGGTTTAAAACACAAAATACTATTTTAGGAAAATATTTCTACAATGGAAAAGAAAAAATAGTTTGCGGTTGTGAAGATTTTACTGACAATAATAATATTTTATATGAGTTTGAAAATTTAGCATTAAGTACCAATCCAGATAAGAAGATAGGAGCTGAATTAGAAGATATTCTAGAAGTTATAGATGAAAGCAAAATGATAGATATAGTTGATACAAAAGAAAAATTTTGGGATATGTTTCTTATAGATAGTATTATTGGAAATACAGATAGGCATAATGGTAATTGGGGCTTTATATTAAATAATAAGACTAAGAAAATAACATTTGCTCCAATATATGACTGTGGCTCATGTTTGAATCCAATGCTAGAAGACAAAGAAATTGAAAAGCTTAATGAAGCTGAACTGAAAAATTTAGCAATAAATTGTTATTCTTGTATAAAAGAAAATGGTAAAAAAATTAATTATATAACTTATATAAAAAGTATGAAAAATGAAGAATGTAATAGAGCAATATGTAGAATGTTTAAAAAAATAGATATAAATGAAATTAATAGATTTATTGACAAAATTCAATATATGTCTGATACAAGAAAACAATTTTATAAAAAAATAATAAAATTAAGATATGATATAATAAAAGAAGTATATGAAAAGCTTAATAAGGTTTAATAAGTGCAATAGATATATAGAAAAAATAAAAGGAATGAGTTATGTACAATACAGAGCTCATTCCTAATTTGCCTACTACCTAATTAGAAAATTTCTATTTTGGGGTTCAATACATTCAAAATTAAATTTAATTATTTTACTCAACAACAGGAGGAATAAAATTCTCAATGGCATTTCGTAGTTTAGGATGATGAATCACAAAATGAATAGAGGGACTATTTGATTTTGAAATCATAACCCAGTTTTTTTCGCAAATTAAAATTTGTATATTCTTAAATGTATTATTGTTTTTTACAATTAACTGATAATTTTTATTTTCTTTTTCATATTTTTTAGTTAAATTGAAATGTTCTAGATATTCCTCATATGTATAATAAATTTTTTTATCATAAAAATTATCTGCAAGGAAAAGAAAAGGTTTTGCATTTTCAAATTCTTCTTTTGAAAGAATTGATATCTCATCTTGAATCACATTTTGTTCTATTGTATTTTTTAATATTTCTTTCTGAAATTCTACAGATTCTTGTATTGTTTTTATACCTTTAGCAGAAACATTGTTATGTTTTAAAATCTTAAAAAGTAAATTGTTTGAAATAGTATGTATTGGTAAAGAAAACAAAATCCTTCTGCGACTAGCTTTAATTTTTACACTTGATGATAAAAAGGCATTAAAAGCATTTTGTGAATCTTCTTTATAAATATTCATAAGAGATGTAGCTTTGCTTAACAAACATTGTGCCTTTGTTTTATAGTAAGAAACATCATTTTTATTTGTTGTTAAAGCATATTTACCTTTATCATGATAACCATTTATACATTCGCCATATAAAGCAGCAACACCAGAAACATAATTAAAATGACAATATATATTATTTTGTAATCCTTTTAAAAAGTATGGAGAAACCTGTCCAGTCATATAAATTGGTAACCAACTTTCTAAACCTAACATCATCTCATTAAATGGTCTATCAACATTATGAATGATATTTAAGTGCAACCCTTTTTTTAACATTATAGCAATAGCATACATCCACTTTTTACCAAATTCAATATCTTGTGCCATATCTTCCATAGGCATATCACTACACATAAAAATAGGTTCATTGTTTTTTGAAAGAACGGTTGCTTTAAAAAAGTCTAATTCTCCTTTTTTCATTTCTTCTATACCATAATATGTTTTAGAAGTTGCTTTATAAAATGGGATAGTAGGAACTTTCATTTTATCAAAATGTATGGCTTTAATATATTCATTTAAGTCAAAATTATCTAAATGATTCAAGAAATCATCTATATAATTATGGTTCGGAGCTAAATTAGTAGAAAACCATTCAAATAATTTATTGTAATAATTAGAATTATCTTTTAAATCTTTGGGATGACAACCAATAAGAATAGCTACAGCTTTTTTATCATCTTCTGATTTATATTTCCTTACAACAAAATTACAAACATTTTCAATAAAAATTTTAGGCTTTGAGGGGGTTTTGTTTCCAGTACGAATTTTAGAAAGCAAAGAAGCATCATAAGAGCTAAAACGAGATAATTCAGACATATTAATATTTAAAGTTGCAATTAGTTCATTAAAATTTTTACTTAATTGTTCAAAACCAATAGAAACATCATTTAAAGTACCAGAAAGTTTGCTATAAATTTCATCTTTTGTTATATGTAATTTTTTAGAATTAGAAAGTTTATACAAACCATCTACTAATTGTTCTAATTGTTTCCCCCTTATATTAGGTCTTCTATCTCCCCTACGATAACGACTAATAACAGAAGTAGATAGACCTGAAGAATGTACAAGTTCTTTAGAAGAACATCCAATTTGTTTTATATACTTATTTAATTGCTCACAAAAAGTCATAAAAAAACCTCCATATTTATAATATAATTTTATTATAATATATCATAAAATTATAGAAAATACAATCGCCAAAAAAACAAATGAAACTTTGGCGAAAAGAGTGCAATAAAAATATATATGTGATAGAATGAATAAAAATATGTTAAAAGGGGGTGAAAAAATGTCAAAAACCAAAAGCCCATTAATAATATTTATATTCAGTTTATTAATTAGTTTGATATTACCAATAGCCATAAATAAAGTATATGCAGAAACTAAAAATGAAGTAACATTAAATTTTAAAGGTGGAACAATTCATGATGGTTATGTAGAATTTAGTAAAATAGGAAAATTACAATTATTTAAAGGTGATGAATTAGTTGTTAATATTTCAAATGATATGAAAATTGATTTAAATGAAGCAGATTACAAGTTTGTAATTGAAGAAATACCAGCAGAAAATGTAGGTGTTACAAAACCTGGATCAGTAAGATTGAAAATTAATAATTGGTATTATCCTATTATAGCAATAAATGAAACTAAATCTACATTCAAATTAGATTCAAGTAAATTTAATGATAAATTAGATATTGAATTCGAAAGAAAAAATATTGCTTTTAACCAAACAATTAAAAATATTTATAATGATATATCATCAAAAGGTGTGATTGATTTAACTAATGGGAAAGAATATGTAATAGATTTTTCTAAAACTGATGAGTTAACAGAAGGATTAAAATCATTTGCAGATTTAGATAAAACACTATATTACCAAATATTTAATGAAAGTCTATTAGTAACAGACAATGAAAGTGTAGCTGTTATAAAGATAGTTGGAAATAGGTCAGAAAATAAAGCAATACTAACTGCGGTAAATGTTGGAACTAAAAAAAGCGAAGTTTTTAAAGGATTTCATATGCAATATACAGGTTCTGCATTGGATTTTGATGACCCTGATGGTGGAATTTTACTTGAAACAAGATATGATTATTATACTAGATGTAATTATGAATTTACATTCCAATATGTAAAAAAAGAAACTGAAGCAAAAGAGTATAAAGTTATTGAAGGTGCTAACCAAACATACATTATTGGTGAATCAGAAAATGCAATATTTAAAATAGATGCAAATTATAGCTTATTTACAAATAAAGTATATGTAGATAGCAATTTAGTAGATTTTACAAATTATGACTCAAAATCAGGAAGTACAGTTATTACTTTAAAAGATGGATATTTAAAAACACTATCTGTTGGAGAACATACCTTAAAAGTTGCTTTTTCAGATAATGGGGAATCTATAACAAAGTTTACAATAAAAGAACAACAAAAAAATATAACCCCTGTAGATAATAAAAATACAGAAAAAGAAAAACAACAAAAAAACAATAATGTAACTAAAAATGATATTCAAAAGGATAAAGCAATTACAAATCCGAAAACAGGTGATCATGTTATAATATACATTATATTGTTTGTAATTGCTATATTAGGAATTATTACATTAATAGTAATTAATGTTAAAAAAAGTAAAAAATTAAGAGAAATAGGAGGAAAAATGAAATGAAAATTAAAAAAAGTTTAATATTTTTAGCAATTATTTTAGCTGGAATATGTCTATTTAGTTTTTCAAACAAAGTAAATGCTGCAACAATTAGTGATGATGGGGAATATTCATTAGTACTAACGGCAAATGAATTTGATGGTTGTTTTGATGGTGAATATTCTAAACTTGTAAGATTTAATATTGCAGAAGGAGAAACAACTGTTAAATTATCTGAATTAACAAAAGGAATTATTCCTTTTAATGGCAAAACTGAATTTTCACATTGGGAAATGGCAGAGAATACAAAAGCTAGTGAAGAATTAGAAATAGCAAACTTTACAGGTAGTGGTTACTTTTATAAGTCAACAGGCGAAGAAGTTAAATATACTAATGGATTAACTCTTAGTGCTAAATTTTCAGACAAAAAATTAAAAGATAGTGGTAAATACTATGTAAGTATTGATGCATTTGGTGGTACAATAAATGGTAAAGCAAAATTAACCTTGGAAAGTAAAGCAGAAGAATTTAAAACAATTGATTTAACAAAATATACACCACTAAGAAAAGGATATACTTTTAAGGGCTGGGATTTAGATGGAAAAATTGTTACTTCTATTAATTCAAGTGCTTTCGCAAAGGATGCTGTAATTACTTTAACCGCTACATATACTAAAGATACTTTTGATGGAACAGATAGAGTATTAATATTAAATGCAAACGGTGGAACTATTGAAGGTAAAGCATCTAACAAATATGATTATTTAGGTGGCGGAAACTCAGGAACAGCTATGTCACTTTTACCATACACACCTGTAAGAGAAGGATATAAGTTTACTGGATGGAATACAAAAGAAGATGGAAGTGGAAAAAACTATACTTATATATATTGGAGAAGATGGGATAAAGATGATAAAGAAGATCTTAACAGAGACACTATTATAAAAAATACACTTGGAGCTGAATATTATCAAAATGTTACATTATATGCTTCTTGGACTAAAACTGCAGGAGAATCAAAACAACCAGTTAAAGAAACAGTAAAAGAAATTCAAAGTACAGGACAAGCAAAAGCAAAAATTGAATTTGAAAAAGAAGTTAGTAAAGACTATAAATTAGATATTAAATCTGTAGAAGTAAAAAAAGATTTAGCAGACAAAAATGTTAAATATGTAGTAGATATAAATGTATTAGAAAATGGTCAAATAGTTAAAATTAGTGATAATAAAATGAAAATAATAATTGCATTACCAGAAGACTTAAAAGGATTTAACAAATATGAAGTAGTATATATTTCAAATGATGAAATAAAAGAAAAAATACCAGCAACAGTAGAAAATGGATATATAGTATTTGAAACATCACATTTAAGTCAATATGGAATTATCGCAGCAAATATTGAAGAAAAAACAGAACAAACAAAAAATGAAACAAACAATCCAAAGACAGGAGATAATATTACAATAAGTGTAATACTATTAATAGTTTCTATAGCAACTATTGGAATATTAACATTAGTAAAAAGAAAAAAGAAAGAGAATAAACAACAATAATTTATTTATTAATAAAATAGAAAAAATAATAACTAATGCAAATAAAAATTATAAATACTAGCTATAAAAAGCTAGTATTTTCTTTTATGTGTCAATAATTTTTGTATGTAAAAAATGCAAAACACCTTGACAAAAGGGCGGCTTTTGTGTATAATGTTAACCGTAGTTAACAAAAAGGAGAGGAAAATGGTATCGAAATCATTAGAAGAATATTTAAAAACAATATATATAATACAAAAACAAAGAAAAATGCCAAGAGTTACAGATATTGCAACAAAAATGCAATGTAGTAAGCCAAGCGTAAATAAATCATTAAAAATTTTAAAAGAAGAAAATTTAGTGAATTATGAACCATATGGTAGAATTGAGTTAACACAAGAGGGGAAAAGGCTTGCAAAAAAAATATTAGAAGCAAATGATATTGTGTATTTGTTTTTAACCGAAGTTTTGGAAGAAGAAAAAGAACTTGCTGAAAATCAGGCAAAAGATATAAAAATGGCTATGAATGATATTACATTAAACAAACTAGCAAAATATTTGCATAAAGAATTAGGATTATATAGTTTGGAATGTGGGTATGATATAAATAACGAAAGATGTATTGATTGTAAAAGAAGAAAAATAGATGTATAGAAAGAGGTAAAATATGAGTGAATTATTAAAAATAACAAATTTACATGCAAATGTTGGAGAAAAAGAAATCTTAAAAGGATTAAATCTAATAATTAATAAAGGTGAGATCCATGTTATAATGGGACCAAATGGTTCTGGAAAAACAACATTATCAAATGTGATTTTAAACAATCCAGTATATACAAAAACAGAGGGCAAAATAGAGTTTGATGGTGAAAATATAAATGATTTAAAAACAGATGAAATAGCCAGAAAAGGTGTATTTATGTCATTTCAAACACCAGAAGAAATTCCTGGTATTTCGGTAATGAATTTTTTGAAATATGCTAAAAATAAAGTTACTGGTAAAAGTGTGAAAGTGTTTGAATTAAAAGAAGAACTTGAAAAATATATGAATGAATTAGAAATGAATAAAAATTATGCAAAAAGAAATTTAAATGTTGGATTTTCTGGCGGAGAAAAGAAAAAAACAGAAATATTGCAAATGTTAATGTTAAATCCTAAACTTGCTATTTTAGATGAAACAGATTCTGGATTAGATGTAGATGCTATAAAAATTGTTTCAAAAGGAATAAAAATGTTTAGTAATGAAAATAATGCAACATTAATTATTACACATGGCACAAAAATATTAAGTGAGCTTAATGTTGATTATGTTCATATTTTAGTAAATGGACAAATTGTGACTACAAGTACAGGAGAACTAGCTAGGGTCATAGAGGAAAAAGGGTATAAAGAATATACCAACCTAAAATTTTAGGTTGGTATATTAGATAATCTTTTATGGTTAAAGGCGTCTAAATAAACACAAGAAAGAAACAAGTAAAAAAAACACCCCTAAACCAGAAAGATTGGAGTCAAAGCATAAAATTGCTAAGACAAAAAATATTACAGACATAAGGTATTACCTCCTTCTATAATATATAATATATAGTATATCATATTATTGGATTTATGTAAATAATATTGATGACAAAATTCGATAAATTATTATAAAGCAGAATAAGTGTTTGCAATACAGAAGGTTATACTTGTAAGATTAAAAATTTGAAAGGAATAAAATGAAAAGTAAAATAGAAGATATAAACAGAAATATATATGATGTTAAAAATGAAGATGAATATGATTTCAAGATAAAAAAAGGATTAAGCAAAGATGTAATTGAAGAAATATCTAAGCAAAAAAATGATCCTGAGTGGATGAGAGAAATAAGATTAAAAGCTTTAGAAACATATAATAATCTTGAAATGCCAACATGGGGACCAGATTTATCTGAATTAGATATGAATGATATTGCAACATATGTAAGACCAAAAACAAAATTAAATAATAACTGGGAAGATGTTCCTGATAGTATTAAACAGACTTTTGATAGACTTGGAATTCCAGAGGCAGAAAAAAAATCTTTGGCAGGTGTTGGGGCACAATATGATTCAGAAGTTGTATATCATAGTATAAAACAAGAACTTGTTAAACAAGGTGTAATTTATACAGATATGGAAACTGCAGTTAGAGAATATCCTGAAATTGTAAAAGAACATTTTATGAAATGTGTTCCAATAAATGATCACAAATTTGTTGCATTACATGCTGCAGTGTGGTCAGGAGGATCATTTGTATATGTTCCAAAAGGTGTTAAAGTAGATATACCTTTGCAATCATATTTCAGGCTTAATTCGCCAGAATCAGGACAATTTGAACATACTCTTATTATTGTTGATGAAGGAGCAAGTTTGCATTTTATTGAGGGATGTTCAGCACCTAAATATAATAAAGTGAATTTGCATGCGGGTTGTGTTGAACTATATGTTAAAGATAATAGTTATTTGAGATATTCAACGATTGAAAACTGGTCAAAAAATATGCTTAATTTAAATACAAAAAAAGCTATTGTTGGAAAAAGTGCACAGATAGATTGGGTATCTGGTTCATTTGGCTCAAAAATTTCAATGCTTTATCCAATGAGTATTTTAAATGGAGAAGGAAGTAAAACAGAATTTACTGGTATTTCATTTGCAGGAAAAGGACAGAATTTGGATACAGGATTTAAAGTTGTTCATAATGCACCAAATACATCATCTGTAGTAAATTCAAAATCTTTATCAAAAGATGGTGGAATTTGCACTTACAGAGCTTTAACAAAAGTTATGCCAAATGCTAAAAATTCTAAATGTAGTGTATCTTGTGAATCTTTGATGTTAGATGATATATCAAAGTCAGATACTATACCTACTAACGATATTAGAACAGATGAAATAGAATTTTCTCATGAGGCTAAAATTGGTAAGATTAGTGATAAAACAATATTTTATTTAATGTCAAGAGGTATATCTGAAGAAGATGCAAAAGCAATGATTGTTAGAGGGTTTGCATATCCAATATCTAAAGAATTGCCAGTTGAATATGCTGTTGAAATGAATAATTTAATTAATTTGGAGTTAGAAGGAAGTATTGGATAATAAAAAATTGGAAGGAATGAAATTGAAGATGAAATTTAATGAGACACCAGTTAGAACTTCAAAAAAATTTGGAATAAATGATATAGAACTAGAAGATTTTGAGGTTCCAGAAAATATTGAAAAATGTATTTGTAAAGATGGTAAGCCAAGCACAGTTCCTTTAACATATGGTGTTAGTAGAGAATTGGAAAAAATGGTATATGATAAATCTAATAAAAAAATAAAGAAAATATATGATGAAAACGAAGAAAATCAAGAAAAGTTTGTATTTGAATTAAATAAGCAAAATCAAAATTTATTAGAAAATATAGAATTTATTTTTGAAGAAAATTCTAGAACTGATATTATAATTATGTATATGTCAGATGAAAATACAAAATGTTTTCATAATGGGATTTTAAGAATAAATGCTAAAAAAAATTCAAAAGCAAATATTGTTTTAATAAATATGTTAAACAAAAAAACTGAAAATTTTTTAAGTATTGAAAATATTGTAAATGATAATGCTTGCTTAAATTACACAATAGTTGATTTTGGCGGAAAAACAAGTATTACAAATTATTATTCAAATATTATTGGAAATAATGCTACAAGTAATTTGAATACTATATATTTAGGGGTAGAAAACCAAGTATTTGATATAAACTATATTGCAGAACTTAAGGGGAAGATGTCAAATGCAGACATAGAGGTTCAAGGTGCTTTAAAAGATAATGCAAAAAAGAATTTTAAAGGTGCAATCGATTTTAAAAAAGGATGCAAAAATGCAAAAGGAAATGAAAATGAATTTTGTATGTTATTGTCAGATACAGCAAGGTCAAAGGCTTTACCGATGCTTTTATGTACAGAAGAAGATGTTGAAGGAAATCACAGTAGTGCAGCTGGTAAAATTGAACCTAAACTTGCATTTTACATTATGAGTAGAGGTTTTAGTTATAATGAAACTATGAAGTTAATTGTAAAAGCAAAATTTAATAATATAATTGATACAATAAAAGAAGAAGATATTAGAAATTTAATTATCGATGAAATAGATAAAAAGTTAGGTGATTAATTAAAAATTAGGAGGGCAAAAATGGAAGAAATATTAAAAGATTTTCCAATACTTGCAAATAATAATATTTCATATTTAGATAATGGGGCTACAACTCAAAAACCTATTCAGGTTATAAATTCTATAGAAGAATATTATAAAACTATAAATGCAAATCCTCATAGAGGAGCATATAGTTTAAGTATTAATGCAACAAATGCTTATGAAAATGCAAGGGATAAAATTGCAAAATTTATTAATGCAAGATATAGTGAAGAAATAATTTTTTCAAAAAATGCGACAGAAAGTTTGAATTTGATTGCATATTCTTATGGACTTGAAAATTTAAAACAGGATGATGAAATTGTTTTATCAATTATGGAGCATCATTCTAATTTAGTACCATGGCAAAAAGTTGCAAAAGCAACAAAAAGCAATTTGAAATATATGTATATTAATGATGAGTTTGAGATATCTGATGAGGAAATTGAAAATAAAATTACAGACAAAACTAAAATTGTTGGAATTACACATGTTTCAAATGTTTTAGGTACAATAAATAATGTGAAAAAAATAATAGATTATGCACATAAAAAAGGTGCAATTGTAATTGTTGATGCATCACAAAGTATTCCACATATGAAAATTAATGTTCAAGAATTGGATTGTGATTTTCTTGTTTTTTCTGGACACAAAATGCTTGCACCACTTGGAATAGGTGTGCTATATGGAAAAAGACAAATTTTAAATAATATGACACCATTTATAATGGGTGGAGATATGATCGAATATGTTTATGAACAAGAAACAACATTTGCACCATTACCAAATAAATTTGAGGCAGGAACACCAAATGTTGAAGGTGTAATTGGTCTTGCAGTAGCAATAGATTATATTGAAAATTTAGGGTATGACAAAATACAAAAAATAGATGATGAAATTACAAATTATGCAAGATGTGAACTTGAAAAATTGGACTTTTTAACTTTATATATTACACCAAATAAACAAAATCATTCATCTGTTATATCTTTTAATATAAAAGGTGTACATCCACATGATGTTGCAAGTATTTTAGATAATACAGGTGTATGTGTACGTTCAGGAAATCACTGTGCACAACCTCTTATGAGATTTTTAGGAATAGATTCTACTTGTAGAGCAAGTTTTTATTTCTATAATACCAAAAAAGATGTGGATAATTTAGTAATTGGATTAAAAAGTGCATATAAAATGTTTGAAAAATATATTGTAAAATAAGGAGATTAATTTTGGAAAAAGTAATGTTAGGAATGAGTGGAGGAGTTGATAGTTCTGTTTCTGCTCTTTTATTAAAAAAACAAGGATATGATGTAATAGGTGTAACATTAGAGCTTTTTGCAGGTAGTAGTTGTTGTAATATAAATACATATATTGATGCAAAAAATGTTTGTAAATCAATAGAGATACCTCATTTTACATATGATTATAAATCTGAATTTAAAAAATATGTTATTGATGATTTTATAAATTGTTATTCTAATTGTAAAACTCCAAATCCTTGCATAGAGTGTAATAAATATCTGAAATTTGGGTTTATGTACGAAAAAGCTAAAGAGCTTGGTTGCAAATATATTGCAACAGGGCATTATGCAAAAACTGAATATAGTGAGAAATATGGCAGATGGGTTTTAAAAAAATCAGGAGCGGGCAAAAAAGATCAAAGCTATGTTTTGTGGAATATTCCTAAAGATCTAATTCAATATGTTTTATTTCCACTTGCAAATTTTGAAAGCAAAGATGAAATAAGAAAAATTGCAAAGGAAAATAATTTACATGTTGCAAATAAGCCTGACAGTGAAGATATTTGTTTTGTTCCAGATGGAAATTATAAAAAGTTTTTGGAAAATAATTCAGATCTAAAACCTAAAACAGGAAATATTGTAAATTCTAAAGGCAAAATTTTAGGAAAACATAATGGACTATATAATTATACTATTGGTCAGAGAAAAGGTTTGGGAATTTCTAACCCTGTTCCTCTTTTTGTTATTGGTTTTAATAAATTGAAAAATGAAGTAATTGTCGGTGAAGAACATGAATTATATAAAACTGAAGTTTTAATTTCTGATGTTAATTTACTTCTTTTTGATGAAATTAATGATTGGATTGAAGTTGATGTGAAAACTAGATATTCTTCTAAATTTGCTAAAGCAAAAATTATACAATGTAATGATGGACAAAATATTAAAATTGTTTTTGATGAACCTCAAAAAGCAATTACTCCAGGGCAATCAGCTGTGTTTTATATAGATGATATTGTTGTTGGAGGAGGAAAAATACAATAAATAAAAATTATGGGTCAGCTTTAAAATTATTTAAAAACTTAAATATGTGTATATGATTATTTTTTCATACTTTGCAGTCGCAATTTCCATATTAAAAATAACATAATGAAAATTGCTCCAATCGCACTCACTTACGTTCGTTTGGTCGCTTACGCAGTATTTCAAAAATAATCATATACACATATTTTAAGTAATAAATTTAAAATAGCTGACTCATAATTTTAGCTTGTGCTTTTTTGTTGAGCACATAGTTTTTCATATTCTTTGCATTTTATTTTATAGTCAACTTGCATACATAAATATTTATAATAGCTATATGCTTGTTCATATTGCATAATAGGATTAAACATAGGGTCTTTATAAATATCATTTGAATCAAATCCATTAAATGAATTATTTGAAAAACCATTTTGCATATTATAATTTTGATAATCAGAAAAATCTTTATCCATTAAAATCACCTCTATTAAAAAATATTAAAAAATGTTCAAAATAGAACTTATAAATTTAAGTTAAAAAAAGGTATAAGTTGTATAAATAAAAATGTATAAGTTGCAGCTAGAATTCCATGTAGAAATTTACCGAAAATATATGGTTTTATAGATAAATCTGTTTTAGAAGTTATGCTAAGTACCTGTAATAAAACAGAAATACCGCCAAATCCAAGCAAAAATGCTGCAAATAGTATATTTATTGTTATTGCTTTTATATGTATTCCAGAAATTAGAGAAATTCCATTAGTTATTTCAAGTATACCAGTTAAAAAAGGTGAAATAAAACTAGTTGGAATATGCAATAAATTAAATGCTGGTATAAGTATATTTGAAAATATTCCTAAAATATTACTTGTTTTTAATATAGAAATAATAACAGAAAATAGAACAACAAAACCTCCTATTAAAAGAATTGTTGAGGTAGCATTTTTTATGCTTATTGCTATAATTTCACCTAAATTAGAAAATGTAACAGTTTTAGATTGAGGGATATAATGTTTTGAATTATTTATAGAGTTTTTTTCTTTTTTCCAAAACCTAAATATTATACCTACACTTATACTTGCAAGTAGATGTGTAACAAAAAGCAAAAATCCAATCGTAGAACTTCCAAACATACTTATTCCAACAGTTCCAATAATAAATAAAGGACCTGAATTATTAGTAAAACTAAGTAAACGTTCACATTCTGTTTTACTTAAAATATTATTTTTTCTGAAATTTGTAGCTATAGTTGCACCTGTAGGATATCCACTTATAACACCCATTATAAAAGCGAAACTTCCTTCACCAGATATATTAAATAATGGTTTCATAAATATATTTAAAAATCTGCCTAATATATATGGTATATTTGTTTGAATTAATAATTCTGTTGCAATAAAAAATGGAAACAAAGATGGGGTAACAGATGTTGCCCATAATGCTAGGCCATTTTTAGCTGCAGATAAATTGGTAGAAGAAAATAAAACTAAACATAGGGCAAATATTAGAAATATGAATGGAAGAGTATAATTTTTTATTCGAATAACCCAGATATTTATTTTATTCATAAATTTCATCACATCCTTGTAATAATATTGTTGAATTTATGTTTCAAAATTTTTCTCTAATTTCAATAATTTATATAAACTAAGAGCTAAGTTTAGTATCTCACTGATAAATATGGAAATGATATATCCAGTGATACCCATAATTGGTACAAAGAAAAATATAAAAGCAGTACTTACAACCAAGTCTATAATATTTATTATCATTACATTTGCTTGTGCATCTAAACCTTTTAATATATTGTCAATAATAATATCAACATACATAAAAGGTATTAATAGTGAAAAGATTTTTATGTACCAGCCAACTTGAGTATTATGATATATAAACATTCCTAAATTATCACCAAAAATAAAAAAGAATATTGTGAGTAAACACGCAAATAAAAATGAACCAACAAGTAATTTATCTGTATATAGCTTTATTTTTGCATAATCTTCTTTGACATAATAACGCGAGAATTCTGGTATTAAAAGTCCGGCTATTGCAATTAAAAATGTAGATGGAAACATTACTATAGGCATTGCCATTCCTGAAATTATTCCATAATCACTTAATGCATCTTCTAGATTTTTACCATTTTTCTGCAAACTTGATGGTATTATTAGCTGTTTTACTGTTGAAATTCCAGATTTAATACATGATGTTATTGCAACAGGGAAAAGTATTCTTAAAATACGTATGATATATGTTGATCGTTCTTTAGTATGTGTAATAAAATGTTTTTTTAAATCTAATATATATATCAAAATCAAGTATATAAATGAGATTAATTCTGATAACATATCACCTAATATCAATGAAAAACATATTTTTTCTAATGTACTATCTGTGGCATATGTATTGAGCAAAATTATTATCATTATAATCTTAGATATTTGTTCTAAAAACTGTCCAAAAATTGTTTTATATATTCTTCTTACTGCCATAAAATATCCTGTTATTGCTGATGATATTGAAATAAGTGGGAGAGAAAGACATATTAAATGTACAATTCTTATGCTTACTTTACTTTGAAAACAGTTTTGCACTATAAATTCTGCATTTAAGTAAAATATTAAACTTGCAATTATTGATAATATTAAACTTATTTTTATGCAATTTTTTGATGATTTTTTTACCCCAGCATCATTTCCTAGTGCATATTCTTCCGAAACCACTCTCATACATGATATATTTATTCCTGATGACGCTAAGGTTATTCCGAAAATATATGTTACCATTATTAATTGAAATATTCCTAGTGCTTCTGGGGTGATTTTGTTTGATATATATATATTAAATATTAATCTTATAATTTGCAGTAAAAATGAACTTACTATCATGAGCACAGAGTTTAAGAAAAATATTTTGAATCTTTTCATTTTTTATCCTTTCTCATTATTGTTTGGTATTTATTGCTAGGGGAAAGTGTTTTCTTTTTAAATATATGCAAAGTAGAAAGATTAATGAAAAAATGTGATAATTTATTAATGGCTGGTCTTAAAATAATTTAAACCTATGAATAGAATTATTTTAGTTGCAATAAGTAATGAATGTGATTTGAAAAATACTGGTATAACTAGGGTTCGACATTTATCCAGAAATTTCTACATTTTTTTGCTTGATTTGTATTGACTATTTTAAATCATTAGTGGTATAATCCAAATAGAGATATGACAAAAAATAATTAAATTTGAATATGGGGGAATAAAAAATGAATGTGGACAACTATTCTCAAGTGATAGGGTCTAAGAAAATTATCTCTGGAATTAATAAAACTAATTTAGTACTAGAAACTACTAAAAGAAGAACTGAAAGTAAAAAAGAGATATACAAAATTGTGAAAAGAGGAATGGATATTTTTATAGCATCAATATCTTTAGTTTTATTACTACCACTTTTTTTGATTATAACAATTGCTATAAAATTAGATTCAAAAGGTAAAGTAATATTTAAACATAAAAGAATTGGAAAAGATGGAAAAGAAATTTACATATATAAATTCAGGACAATGGTTGAAAATGCACAAGATTTAATTAAGAGTTTTACTCCAGAGCAAAAGAAGGAATTTAAAGAAAATTTTAAATTGGAAAATGATCCTAGAATTACAAAAGTGGGGAATTTTTTAAGAAAAACTAGCTTAGATGAACTTCCTCAATTAATTAATATTTTAAAAGGTGATTTGGCTCTTATTGGTCCAAGGCCTGTTATTAATGATGAACTTGAAAAATATTCTACCAATAAATCTAAGTTTTTGAGTGTAACTCCAGGTCTTACAGGCTATTGGGCTGCTAATGGTAGAAGTAATACTACATATGAACAAAGGATGACTATGGAATTATATTATGTTGATAATATTTCTTTGAAACTTGATGCCGAGATTTTTGCTAAAACTGTGGTTTCTGTTTTGAAAAGAGAAGGAGCGGCTTGATGGGGAAAAACGCAAAAAATCAAGATGATAAATATATGAAAAACAATAAATTGAATAATAATAGCAATAAAAAAGAAGACTTAACAGATGAACCGATTAGAATTGCACAAATAATGGGAAAATGGCTTGGTGGTGGAGTGGAATCTGTAGTAATGAATTATTATAGACATATGGATAGAACTAAAATTCAGTTTGATTTTATATGTGATGAAGATTCTACAAATATTCCATATGAAGAAATAGAAAAAATGGGTGGAAAAGTTATACTTATACCACCATATCAAAAAGTTATAAAATATCACAAAGAATTGAAAAAAATTCTGAAAAATGGGAATTATAAAATTGTACATTCACATATTAATACATTATCTGTTTTCAGTTTATTTGCTGCTAAATGTGCTGGAGTACCAGTTAGAATCGCACATTCACATAGTACAACTAATAAAAGGGAATTTAAAAAGAATATAATGAAACAAATTCTCCGTCCTTTTTCAAAATTATTTGCAACAGATTATATGTGTTGTAGTGAACTTGCAGGTCGTTGGCTTTTCGGAAATAAAGAATATGACAAAGGCAATGTTTATTTACTAAACAATGCAATTGATGTTGATAAATTTAAGTTTGATGAAAATATTAGAAATGCAAAAAGGCAGGAATTAAACATAGATGATAATACTTTAGTAATAGGTCATGTTGGGAGGTTTGTGGAACAGAAAAATCATAGATTTTTAATTGATGTATTTAATGAAGTCCATAAAAAAAAATCTAATTCTGTTCTTTTACTTGTTGGTCAAGGACCTCTGATGCATGAAATAAAAGAAAAGGTAAAAAAACTTGGACTTGAAAATTATGTCTTGTTCTTAGGACAAAGAAACGACACTAATGAACTTTATCAAGCAATGGATCTCTTTGTTTTGCCTTCACTTTATGAGGGATTGCCTGTTGTTGGAATTGAGGCACAAGCTTCAGGACTTTTATGCTTGTTTTCAGATAAAATGACTAAGGAAACGAAAATATTGGGCACTAGTGAATTTTTATTGTTAAAGAAAAGTATAAATAGATGGATTAATACTATATTAAACAGTTATGTAGATTTAGCAAATCGAAATATCTCTAATGAATTTTATAACAAAGGTTTTGATATCAAGACAGAATCTATGAAATTAGAAAAAATATATATTGAAAGTGTAAAATGTGATGGTGAAAAAATATGAAAATTGCAATGATAGTTTGCTGGATGGGAATGATACCTAATTATTTTGATTTATGGGAATATTCATGTTCTAAAAATCCTGATTATGATTTTTGGATTTTTACAGATCATCCTCAAAATAGTGATTTTAAAAATATTAAATTTGTTAAATTTTCTTTAGATGACTTTAATAAAATTGCATCAAAAAAGTTAAATCTTAAGATTAATGTAAATAAGCCATATAAATTATGCGACTTTAGACCTGCATATGGTTTGATTTTTGAGGATTATCTAAAAGATTATGATTTTTGGGGACATTGTGATATAGATCAAATTTTTGGTAACATAAAAAAATTTGTTAATGATGATATCCTAAATAAATATAATAAAATAAATAAAAATGGTCATTTTGTATTGTATAAGAATACAAAACAAATGAATAATCTTTTTAAAGAAAGAGGAAGTTTATTTGATTATAGAGAGGTTTTTCAATCTAATGAGAATTTTGCTTTTGATGAGTATACTGGAATTAATATGATAGTAAAAAAACAAAACATAGATTTTTTTTATATTAATGATTTTGCAGATATTGACAAAAGCTCTAAAAGATATATTTGTAAAAATCAGAATAATTATAAATATCAGTTCTATGAGTATAAAGAAGGAAAGATTTTACAAGTATATTATGAAGACGGAATAAAAGAAAAAGAAATGATGTATTTGCATTTTCAGAAAAAAATTCCTAAAAAAAATTTTACGTCTTTAGATAAAAGTATTGCTATTGGATATAAAATGTACTGTAATATAGATGAGAGTGTTACAAAAAAATATATTGAAAAAATAAATGGGCATGAGAGAAAAATTTCTGACTATTTCGTGAAATTGTGTTATTTCATTAAAAAAGTAAATGAATTTTTATTTTCCTCAAGCAAAAAAAAAATGATTTGGATTAAACAAAAAAAATCAAGGGAGGAGTATAAATGAATAAGAAAAAAGGAATTCTAACTTTTCATGCAGCTTATAATTATGGGTCATGTTTGCAAGCATATGCTTTACAGACTTTTTTAAACCAAAATACAAATGAAAATGAATTTGAAATAATAAATTATAGGCCGTATAATCAATATGGAATGTATAATTTAATTAATTTAAGATATATAAATAAACGGGGTTATAATAAAAAATATATATAATTTGTTACATTTCAAAAAAGTATTAAAACGTAATAAAAAATATAATGAATTTATTCATGAATATTATTATTTGAGCAATCATAATTATCTAAATGAATCTGAATTAGCAGATATTATTAATGATTATGATACTATTGTATGTGGAAGTGACCAGATTTGGAATTTATCGCCATCTACTTATGATAGAAGTTTAGTATATTATTTAGAATTACAAAAAAAATTTAATGGAAAAGCAATAGCATATGCCCCTTCATTTGGAGATACAGTTGACAATATTTTGAAAAATGAAATGTTTGATATAAAATATTTAAATAAATTTAGTTGTCTCTCATTTAGAGAGAAAGATGTTGTAAATGTAATGAAAAATATGGGAATCAATTCAACTCTTGTACTTGATCCAACATTATTATTAAATAAAGAGGACTGGGAAAAGTTAATAGGTCCACCTATAATAAATAAACCATATATTTTCTATTATTCTTTAAATTGTAAAAAATATTCAGTGGATTTTGTAAAAAAGATAAGCAAAGAATATAAATTGCCTATAATTACTTCTTTTATGCATCCAAGAGAAAGTTTTAAAGGCATAAAAATGTATGGTGATTCTGGTCCACTAGAATTTCTTAATTTATTATATTATTCAACACTTGTTTGTACAAACTCATTTCATGGTACTGTATTTTCAATTATTTTTGAAAAGGATTTTTATGCTATATTTGATGAGGATAATAACAAAAATATAATTCGTGAAAATCGAAAAGCTTCTTTACTTGAACAAATTGGATTATCTGATCATATTTCTTCAATTTCTAATATAATTTCTTTGAGTGAAATAAAAAAGACAGATTACAATGAAATAAAGAAAAAGTTGAGTAAACTTCAAGAAGAATCCAAAAATTATTTATTAAAAGCTGTAAAGAAAGGACAAGATATCGATGATAAGTTTTGATTTTGTAAAAAATTGCTATGGTTGTGGACTATGTAAAAGTGTTTGCCCTAAAAAAGCTATTGAAATGAAAGAAAATAAAGAAGGATTTTTAAATCCTGTAATAGATATGAGTAAATGTGTTCAGTGTGGATTGTGTGAAAAAAAATGCCTGTACTTAAATGAAAAAACAGTAGAAAGAATTAATAAAAATGATAAAGCATATGCAGTTCAAATAAATGATAAATCAAGTTTGAAAAAAAGTTCATCAGGTGGATTTTTTTATGAAATTGCAAAAAACTTTATTGAAAATGGAGGATATGTGGCTGGATGTATTTGGGATGAAAATATGATGCCAGTTCACATATTGTCAAATAATATAAAAGATATTGAAAAAATGCAAGGATCTAAATATGTTCAAAGTGACTTACGCGATATTTTTTTGGATATAAAAAAAATAATTGACGAAAAGAAAGTTCTCTTTACAGGTACGCCTTGTCAGGTTAAAGCGATAAAGTCATTTATAAATAATGACAATTTAGTAACCATTTCTTTAATATGTGAAGGTGTTCCTTCTAGAAAAGTTTGGAAATTATATAAAGATTCATTAGAAAAAAGTCAAAAATCAGAATTGGTAAAGGTAAATTTTAGAAACAAAGATAATTGCGGTTGGAAAATGCCTGATTCTGTTTATGTATTTGGAAATTCAAAAGAGATAAAAAAATTATCATTTAATTTAGATAATTATGTTTCTTCATTTATTGAAGGGCTAATTATGAATGAAAAATGTTATGATTGTAAATTCAAGGGAAACAATAACATGGGTGATATAATAATTGGTGATTTTTGGAAAGTGCCAGATGATTTGTTTGGCAATCAAACTAAAAATGGAGTTTCTGCAATAATTATAAAGAACAAAAAAGGAGAAGAATTATTGAATTCTATGCAAGATATTGATATAAAAAAAGTGAATATGGATCTTGTTATTAATGGTAATCCTAATCTTGAAAATTCGATAGGAAGACCAAAAGAAAGAAAATCATTTTTTGAAAAAATTGATCATATGGAAATAAATGAAAATTTTAGAAAAAATAATAAAAAATTAAATTCGTACAAAAAAAAGATACTAAAAGTATTATTTAATTTAAAAATTATAAAGTATTTAAAAAAATAATTTTTTCGGAAGGTGTTGTTATGAAAAAAATAATATTTGTCATGCCAAATAAAGGATTTTCAGGTGCAGAGAAGGTAGTGATACAAATTATTAATGGAATTAAAGATGATTTTGAATGCTATTATATATCTGAATCAGGATCAATAAATTCATATCTGGAGGAAAACAAAATTAAACATATAGTTACTAAAAATAATCTTGACAGAAAAGAATTAAAAAATATAATGAATACCATTAAACCTGACATTGTAATTGCTACAGACTATAGAGCAAGTGTGATAATGTCATCCATTAAAGGAAAATACAAGTTAATTTCGCATTTACATAATAATCCTTCTTGGATAAAAAAAATAAATATAAATAGTATAATGTATGCCATTGCTTCTATTAAATTTGATAAAATTTTTATTGTGTCAGATTCAATAAAAAAAGAATTTATTTTCAGGAAGTTAATAGAGAAAAAAGTATTTTTAGTATCTAATCCATTATCTAGAAATGACATTTTAAATGAGGATTGTAATAATTATGACAAAATTTATGATATAGCTTTTATTGGAAGATTTTGCGAACAAAAAGATCCAGAAAAATTCATCAAAATAGTAAATCAATTTAAAGAAAGAGGAAAACCAATTAAAGCATTAATGATGGGTGATGGTTCATGGAAAAATAAGGTTATTGATTGGATTAGTTATTATGATGTAAAAGATTGTATAGAATTAAGAAGTTTTGAAAAAAATCCATTTCCTTATTTTAAGAAATCTAAGATAATTGTTATGACATCAAAATTTGAAGGATTTGGCTTAGTTGCCTTTGAGGCTATGTGCCTAGGTGTACCAGTAATTGCTTGCCCTGTTGGTGGATTGGTTAATATTATTGATAATAAATGTGGTTACTTTCGTAATGAGGTTGATGAATTTGTTGATATTATATCATTATTATTGAGCAATAAAGATGAATATAATAAAAAAGTTGATTTTTCAATAGAGAAAAGTATTCTATTAGATAATTATAAAGAGTATATTGAAAATATAAAAAAATGTTTATTATAGGAGAAAAATAATGAGAAAATATTCATTAGATATAAAAACAATTGTAATTTTTATTTGTGTATTATTAAAATATTTAATTGAGTACAAGGTTAATACATATATATTATATTCTGCAGTACTGATTATATTATTTTTTCAGTTTTTAAGAATATTAGATGCTTTGAAAGGCAAAAAGGTTATAATGAAAACATTCGTTTTCTTTATACTATCAACAATAAGTGTTATAGTTTATAAAGATGTTAATTTATTAATTATTTTTATATTAGCACTTACATTGATAAACTGTGATATAAAAGAATTTTTAAAAAAATTTATGATATCTTCTTCAATTATGTATATTGTTACAATAACTTTATACTTTCTAGGAATATTAAATGATAATTACTTGATTAGGATAACATCAGATGGGTATATTATAAGACATAGTTTGGGATTTACGCATCCAAATAGTGTATTTATGTTTTATATTCCAATTGTGTTGTGTGCTTATTTATTAGATGATAAAAAGAAAAGATTTTATGTGATTTTTTCTTTTGTATCTTTAATATTATATAAATTGTCATTGTCTAGAACTGGAATATATTGTATTGTTATACTATTTGTTTTAGATTTCTTTAAAGATAAAATAAACTATAAGAAAATAATTAGTTGGTTACCTTTATTATTTTTCGGGGCATCATATTTTCTAGCAACTAAATATGGTGTTACTAAAAATAATGAAATTAATATTTTATTAAGTAATCGACCATATTTATGGAATATAATAATTGAAAATGCTAATATGTTTACAATCTTTGGTAGCAATGTATTAAATGAAGTATATTTAGATAATTTTTATTTAGCTTTGGTATATAGATGTGGTTTATATTCAGCATTATTATATTATTTTATACTTATAATAGGAATAAAAAATATCAATAATAATAAAGTATATGTGTCTATTTTAATTTTTATGATATATGGACTTGCAGAATCCAATACACTGATTGGAAGTATAAACTTTACATTGGCATTTTTGCTATATTCAATAATACATAATAAATTTGAGTTTGGAGGACAGTTGAATGATAAAGAATAAAGATGACTATTTATATTATATAGAATGTGATAAAAAAGCTAGAGGTTTTACAAAAAATAAATATTTTGGTATTAGAGGTGAAATCCCAATCTACAAATTTCAATTATTAATGAGAAAAGTTGAATATTATAATAATTGTAAAAAAAATTTTATTTCTAAAATATATTTGTATATTTTGAAATATAGATATAAAAAATTACAAATAAAATATGGTTTTAGTATTCCAATTAATACATTTGGACCAGGCTTATATATTCAGCATAGAGGTACAATTTGTGTAAATGGCAGTGCAAAAATAGGCTGTAATTGCAGAATAAATGTTGATGTGAATATAGGAACAAATATGGAAAAAGAAGAAGAAGCACCAATAATAGGAGACAACTGTTTTATTGGTCCAGGTGCAAAAATATTTGGAAAAATAAAAATAGGTAATAATGTTGCAATAGGTGCAAATGCTGTTGTAAATAAATCATTTGGTGATAATATAACAATAGCAGGTGTTCCTGCAAAAGTTGTAAATAATATTGGAACTAAAAATAGAATGAGATATTATTT
Organism: uncultured Clostridia bacterium; assembly: GCA_934169575.1. Classification (GTDB taxonomy): domain Bacteria; phylum Bacillota; class Clostridia; order TANB77; family CAG-508; genus CAG-269. The sequence goes on along the minus strand of CAKPOA010000012.1, from coordinate 9,435 downwards.
AAAAGGGAGAGATTATGAAGAGTAGCAGAGAAGGAAAGTTTATAAAAAATACAATTATAATTTTTTTAAGTAAATTTTGTACTCAGTTCTTATCATTTTTTTTATTACCATTATTTACAGCATTATTAAGTACAGAGGAATATGGATATTTTGATTTATATTCTACATATGCTTGGTTATTGGCTATATTTTTAACTCTTCAATTAGAAAATGGAATGTTCCGTTTTCTAATTGATAAAAGAGAAAAAAAAGAAGAAATTAAAAGTATTATTTCTAATGGCATAATTGTAATATTAATACAATTATTTGTGTTTATAGGATTGTTTTTTTTAGGATTGAAGTTATTAGTTATTAAAAATATTGAATATATTTTTATTATGACAATAAGTACATCATTATTAAATTTAATGTTGCAGATTGCAAGAGGACTTGGAAAAAATATAGAGTATAGTATATCTAGCATTATTAATGGGGTTTTTAATGTTATATTTTGTGTAATATTTATAAAGTTTTTGTCATTGAAACTTTTAGGGATTGTTTTAGCATATGTTTTATCAAATTTAGTTGCAGCATTATATTTAATTTTAAAGATTAAAATATATAAATATATAAATATTAAATCATTAGAAAAAACAAAAGTTAAAGAGTTAATAGTATATTCTTTTCCATTAATTCCTAATAGTATTTCTTCTTGGGTAATGAGCATTTCAGATAAAATTATGATTTCAGCTTTTTTAGGAGTAACATTTAATGGAATATATTCTATTTCAACAAAGTTTTCAATGCTTTTATCACACGTTTTTACTGTATTTAGTTTATCTTGGACTGAATCTGCATCGATGAGTACAAATGATTCGGATAAAAGTATATATTTTTCAAAAATAATAAATAATGTTTTTTTAGTTTGTTCATTTATATGTATAATTGTACTTGCATCTATGCCAATAATATTTAAAATATTAATAGAAAACTCTTATTTCGAAGCATATAAATATATTCCAATTTTGGTATTTGCATCTTTTTTTGAATTATTTAGTATTTTAATTGGTGGAGTTTTTATAGCTTTAAAATTATCAAAAGAAATTTCTAGAACAACAATTATAGGTGGGACTATAAATATTTTAATTAATTTTTTATTTTTAAAGAGATATGGACTTATTGTTGCATGTATTTCAACTCTTGTATCTTATATGTATATAGCTGTATCCAGATATATAAAAATATCTAAATATTTAAAAATTAAATTAGACTATAAAAAATATGTTATGGTTGCAATTTTATATGTTGTTATTGTATTTTTATATTATTATCAGTCAATAATTGTTAGTATAATTAGTATTATTTCTTTATTTGTAATATTTATAAAATTAAATTATAAATATATAACAAATATAATTAGAAAAATGATAGAAAATAAAAAGTGACATAGATAAAAATAAGGTTTTTAGGTTATAATAGATAACCATATATGCAAAACAGTATATATTACTAAAACAGGAAAAAATATCATAGATCTGGATGTTCTTATTTGAAAAAAACTAATTATTTATTAAATTCAAAATATGAAATACCTTTATATGAAGAATTTAATGAAATAGATTTAAATAAAATTTATGATATACAATGCAAAATGAAAAATAAAAATATTGTATCAGTGCTAAATACATTTATATTTAATATTTTAGAATATAATCCCAAGATGATATTGAAAAAAGTAAAAGACTATGAATTATATGAACCAAGAATAAGAAAGTAGCAAAAGATATAAAGGAAATTTTTAGAAGGTAAAAAAAGGGGCTGTAAAAAAAGTCCATTAGAAAAATGAGTGAAATATTTTCACTCATTTTGCGTTTAAAAAAACGCCATAATTATTGAAAATCAAGGCGTTTGTGGTATAATTATTACATGAAAACTTTAAATAATACCAATAATTATTATAAACCAAAACAATTAAAATTACAACTAGAAATTGAAAAAATTATAGAAATTTCTGATCCAGTATATAGTTTTTGTGAAATTGTTGATTGTATTGACTTTAATTCATATTTTGCAAAGAAAGGTTGCAAAACAGGTCGTCCAAGATATAATCGTACAAATTTACTTAAAGTTATATTATTTTCATTTATGGAAAATGGATATTTATCATTAAGAGGAATAGAAAAATCATGTAAAACGGATATAAGATATATGTGGATCTTAATCTTAAATATTGACGAAAGTACATTTGTACATGGAAAAGGATGTAGAAAATCCACATATCAAAGAAAATATGAAACTTTGAAAGAATATAAAGAAAAATTAATTGGCTATGCAAAACATATTGAAATATGTGGCAAAAAAAGAGGAAGTTATTCAAAAACAGATAATAGTGCAACATTTATGAGAGTAAAAAGAGATTATATGGGAAATGATCAACTTTTACCAGAGTATAACATGCAAGTAGCAGTATGTGATGAATATATTGCAACAGTAGATGTTAAACAATATGCATCAGACATGGATTGTTTTGTTCCATTAATGGAGAAATTTAATGAGCAATATGGAAGATATCCATTATACCCAGTTGCAGACGCAGGATATGGATCATATAATAATTACTTATATTGTGAAGAACATGGAATGGAAAAATTTATGAAATTTACAATGTTTGAAAAAGAAACAAAAGATCAAAAATATAGAGATAATCCATATAGAGCGGTAAATTTTTCACAAGACGAAAATGGTAGATTAATATGTCCCAATGGACGTAAGTTTAAATTTAAATATGAAAAACATGTAAAAGGAAATAATTATGGACGTACTGAAGAAATATATGAATGTGAGAATTGTGAAAATTGCAAATATAAAAAAGATTGTTGCCCAAAGGCTAAAAATAATAGAACAATAAGATTAAATCGTGAATTAACATCAATTCATGAAGAAGTATTAAGAAATTTATGTTCTATACAAGGAGCATTACTATGTATGAATAGAAGTATTCAAGCAGAAGGGACATACGGAATTTTAAAATGGAATAAATCTTATAAACGACTTTGTAGAAAAGGACTAGAAAGTGTAATTTTAGAATTCACATTAATATCTTGTGGATTTAATTTATATAAATATCACAATAAAATAAATAGAATAAAAAAGTGTGCTTAAATTAAGTCAAACAGCACACTTAACATAATACAGATATGATAATCGTATCTGATTTTGTGATGCAAAAAAATTCAATTATTAAAAAAATAATAAATAAAAATTAATTATATATAATTTAAATCAAAAAATAAGATTCGAGTTAAAGTTATAACTCAAATCTTATTTTTCTAGGGTAGTTTTTTTACAGCCCCTTTTGTTTACTTAAAATTAACAATTTTTAAGAAAATGTTTAAATATAATGAAATTTGTAGAAAAAAAGTATATAATACAACCCAAGTAGTAGCAATGTCATAATGGTGGCTAGTTGATATATGTATTGTAAATATATTTAAAGAATAAAAAAAATAAAATTTAATATTAAGAGTTACAAAGGATAAATAAATTCTTTTGTGATAGCTCTTATAAGACATTAGCTCTACATAAGGAGGATATTTGCCTTATGAGAGTTTTCAACTATGTTAAAATTTTATTTTGTTTTATTTATATTGAATATTCGTGGGATAAATACCCTCAAAAAATAAATGATTTTGATGTTAAAGTCAGTTGTAAAGACAAAATCGTTTTTACGACTGGCTTTTTTCTTTGTCGAAAAATGTCGGTTTTTAGGTGTAGAAGTCCACCTATTCCAATCAATTTAAAAAATTTAGATTGATTGGAGGAATAAAGGTGAATAGACCTAAAAGAAAGAAAAGTAAAGATAATCCATATATATTATTAGTAATTAATAATAAATACTATGTTGAATTTAAAGATGTAAAAAATATATTAAATACTGTAAAAGTTACAGAAGAACAATTTGGAGCTTTTAATGAATTTGAACTAGAAGATAAATCTCAAATTAATAAAGATGAAAGGCATAAAGAAAAGTCAGAAGTATATGAAGAAACATTATATAAAAGAGCAAATCTTATTTATGGTAGTGTTGAAGATGACTTTATAAAAAAAATCTAGGTATGAAGATTTAATGAAAGCAATTAATGAATTACCAAAAACTATAAAAAGAAGAATCAAAATGTTTTATTTTGAAGAATTAACAACTTCTCAAATAGCAACATTAGAGCATTGTTCAGATAGAATGATTCGCAAATCATTAGAACAAGGAAGAAATAAAATTAAATGTTATTTTGAAAAAAATAAATTAATTAAAAAAAATAGGTTCCGATTTCTGATTTAAGCGAGGAACTTTATGATCTTTGAAAATTTTATATACATTCATCAAATACATATGATAAATTTTTAGAAAAATATTATTTTTAGTTAATTAAATAAATTAAAAATATACAAAAATGCTAAAAAATATAAAAATAATTATTATTTAATTTGGAGATAGTATATGAATGAATATGAAAATTGGTTACAAGATTATTATGATTGTTTAGATAAAATTAGAAATTTTGAAAGATATAATTATAATGATATAAAAATATGGTCTACTAATAAATGTTTAGAATGGGCAAGAAAAAATGAAAAGTATAGATTGGCAATAAGAGTAGAAACAATTAATCCATTAAATAATAATTAAGAAATGGTAGGCACATAATAATTGTATAATAAATGATTTAAGATCTAATACTTCAAAATATCCAGTGAATTACACAATTGCATTAAATCAAGTTCTGTGTTTGTAAAACATAATAAAGCATTTATAAATTCAATTGATTATTGTATATAATAAATTGAAATAAATTTATTAAACACAAAAACGAATAGAAATCTAAAAAAATATCATGGATTTTGGCTTTTTTTGTAGTAAAAGTATAGAAATGAAATAAATAATGTGATAAAATTGTAGCAGAAAAGAGGGATGCTATTTGAAAGAAATAGATGAAAATAAATATAAAGATATTGAACAGGAATTAAAGGAAAATGCAAAAAAATTACAAGTTACATTATATAATTTAGAAATAGAAGCGAAAGTTGAGGAAGTATTAATAGGACCAGTATTTATTACATATGGAATAAGTTTATTTGATAGAACACGCATTAATGATGTTAAAAATGTAGAAAAAGAAATAGCATTGTGTTTTGGCGTGGAAAATATTAGTATAAAGAGAATTCCTGGAAAAACACTATTGGGCATTGAAGTTGAAAGAAAAAACAAAGAACTTGTAGAATTTAAAGAAATTATAGAAAGTGATGAATTTAAAAATAGTACATCTAATTTAACTGTTGCACTAGGAAAAGATGCATATGGAAAGTGTAAGATAATAGATTTAAAAGAAACATCACATATTTTAGTTTCAGGGACATTAGATTCTGGAAGAAGTATGTTTCTACATGTGTTAATAAATAGCATTATGTGTAAGGCAAAACCTAATGAAGTAAAATTTATGATAATAGATACAGATGTTTTAGAATTGTCAAAATATAATGGAAATCCGCATTTATTAATACCAGTTATAACCGAATATCAAGATGTGGTAGGAGCATTAGAATGGATTTGCCAAGAAATGGATAATAGATATGAAATGCTACGCCAAGATGCAAAAATGAATGATATGGACGAATATAATGAGGGAAAAGATGAAAACCAAAGAGTATCTGATATTGTATTAATTATAGATGATTGCACAGGATTAATTGAACCAGATTTTGAAAAATATATTTATAAATTAAGTCAAAAAGGAAGAGAGGTTGGAATATATTTAATATTAGTTGCAGGAAGTCCATTACCAGATAGGATAGATGAAATCATGGATGCTAATATTCCGACAAGAATTGCTTTTAAACTTAGATCACAAGAGGAATCTAAAAAGATTTTAGACATGGGTGGTGCTGAAAAACTGATGGGAAAGGGAGATATGCTTTTTAAAGAATTAGGAAGATATAGACCGGTAAGATATCAAGTTTCTTTTATTTCAAATAAAATTTAAGATAAAAAATAAATTAAAAATTTTTTTAAAACGCATATTTAAATTATAAAATCTACAGGGAAATTTAATCATATTACAATAATGTTACAATTTAACATAATATAGTGTTTTTATTTTAAATATAATATAAAAAATAGAAAATTTAATTATTTTATTATATATAATTTGTTATATTTAGTTTCAATAATTTATATAATAATATTTTATGTTATGTTTGTAATAATTTTGTAATATTATTAAATTTTCCTGTAAAATCTAAAAAACTATTTACAAAATTTTACATATCATATATAATATAGCTTGCCTTTTGGAAGGTAATACTGAAGGAAGGGGCATAAAAAATGACATCATTTGATTTAATCTGGAAATTAATTGAATTATTGTTACAAAATAATAATAACAATAAAGACCAGAAACAAAACAAAGAATAATCTTTGGAGCAAGGCTGACTACCTTGCTTTTTTAGTACAAAAAAAAGATGTGTTGACTAGACACATCTTGGCATAAGTTCTGACATCATTTGAACTTATAAGTTAATTAAAGTATAACAAATTTTTTTTTATTTGTCAATACCCTATTTAATATATGAATATAGAAAAAATTTTATTCAAATTTAAAAATAAAATTATTAGAAAAGATGTGCCTATTAGACACATCTTTTAATAAGCCCTTAAAAGAACTTAAAAAGGTTTAAAAAAATTCTTCAATCATTTTATTGACTTTCTCATTTATCTTAGGAATGTCAATAAAAAGTTCGGTTGTATCCTCAGAAAATGAATGCTCATAAGCTTTGCATATTTTATTATATACAAGAGATGATGTTGAACTGACATATTGCCAACTCCCATCTTTGTATATTGCTATATAGTAATCACCAAAGTCTTCAGAAACTTCTGTGAGTACACCATATTCTTTAGCAATATGGCATATCGGAGCTATTTCTGGATCAAATAAGCAATCTGCACCTGCATATGATATTAATGAACTAACTAATTCTTTTTCATTGATATTACAAATACCTAAAAATTCAGAATTAATTTCAAATAACTTATTAATATTTGAAAGTTCATCAAAATTATCTTCAAGAGAAAAAAGATATTTTTCCAAATCTTCATTATGTGAAAGAATTGGAGAAAGATCAAATTCTGTGCCAAAAACAAATTCTATTTGCAGAATATGATCTTCTACTTTCATCACAGAAGTATAAAATCCTTTTTGAAAGATTTGTGAAACTATAATATTTTCCGATTTTGCTGTTAACTTACGAACCAGTCTAATGTCAGTAGGAGTATTAATTTCATATCTCTTACATGTTTTTGAAGTATTAATTTCGATAATACCATAGTCTTCATCTTCATTAAATGTGAGATAAAGTTCACATATTTTTTCTGATTTTTCTGAAATAAGATCAAACTTACATTCAAAATCTGTAGACTGCATTCCTGATGCTTGTACTCCAAGAGTTTTTAATAATATAGGGAAATCATTAATATCCCAATTTAAAAGAAAACAAAATTCTTCTACATATAGGAAACAGTACTCATCTAAGTATTCTAAACTCCTGAGTGCCCGTTCCTTTGAAAGATCTATAATTTTCTTAATTCCCATAATATCCTCCTTTAAGAACTAAATGAGTTATAACTTTAATATGCAAAAATTATACCATGAATTATGTAAATTGTCAAATTCGTTGAAAAATAAAAAATTTTGAAAAAACTTGATTAGAATAATTAAAAAGTATATAATTAATATAGAAGTGATTAAATGGAAAGGATAGATAGAGAAAGATATTTATCAATATTAAAAAATTTTAAGGATCAGCAAATAATAAAAGTTATTACAGGTATAAAAAAGAAAAATGTATTAAATTGGCTGTTAGCTTAAATAATTTCAAATATTAAAATAATTAAACCAGAAAAGAGGAAAAATGAATCAAACTAGGGAAAAGAAACTTATAAAAAATACGATAATAATTGCAATAGGAAAAATGAGTACACAAATAATATCATTTTTATTATTACCATTATACACATCAATATTAGCAACAGAAGAATATGGTGTATATGATTTAATAGTTGCAATTGCAACATTTATAATTCCGCTAATAACAATATTAATGGAAGATTCAATGTTTAGATTTTTAATAGATTGTAAAGATGACAAAGAAAAAAAGAAAGTAATAACACAAACAACAATATATGTTGTGATAAGTTCTGTAATATTTTTATTAATTGCAATGATTATTGGAAATATTGTGAAAATAAAATATTTAAGTTTAGGAATTGTATATATTATAACTTGTGTGATAACATATTTAAGAAATTCACTTTTAAGAGGAATGGGGAAAATTGGTTATTATACAGGAATAAATTTTATAACAAGTATTATAGATATAATATTAAAAGTGATATTTATTGCAGTTTTGCGATATGGAGTATATGGATTAATTTTATCAAGTGTATTTGCCAATATTGTGACTTCATTATATGTGTTTATAAATTTAAAATTGTATAAATATATATCAATAAAAGAATATGATAAAAAATTAATGAAAAAGATGGTAAAATATTCAGTTCCTCTTGTTCCAAATAGTTTATCATGGGCTATTATAAATTTATCAGATAGAGTTGTTATATCAAGCATGATAAATACTGGAGCAAATGGAATTTATTCAATGGCATACAAATTTCCAAATATGATGGATACAATTTATCGATTTTTTTATACAGCATGGCAAGAAAGTTCTGCAAGAGCTATAAATGATAAAGATAAAGATGAATTTTTTAGCAATATTTATATTGTATTAAACAAGATTATGTTTTCAGTGTCAATTAGTATAATTGTGTGTATGCCTTTGATTTTTAATATATTTATAAAACAAGCATATCAAGATGCATATTTATATATTCCAATTTTAGTTATTGCAATATATTATAATAATATGGCAGGATTTTATGAAGGAATATTTAGTGGATATAAAGATACGAAGATAATTGGCAAAACTACAATTATAGGTGCAGTACTTAATATTGTTTTAGATTTGATTTTGATCAATTTTATAGGTATATATGCTGCTGCTATATCTACTTTGGTATCTTGTATGTTTATATATTTTTGCAGAAAAAATAAGGTGAAAAAATATGCAAATTTGAAAAGTCCAAATTTAATTAGTGGCTTTATGATTTTAATAATGACTTTAATATGTTATTACATAAATCAAAACATTATTATTAAAATATTAAATTTGATAATTGTGGTTATTTATGTGTTTATTTTAAATAAAGATTTATTATTTAGATTTAAAAGAAAAATTAAGATAAGGGAGCATTAAAAATGCTCTCTTATTACTAGTCAACTTTTTAAATTTATAACTTAAATATGTATATAAAATTATTTTTACATACTTTGCAGTCGCAATTTC
>CAKPOA010000011.1 GCA_934169575.1 uncultured Clostridia bacterium | reverse complement strand
CCATTGTTCCATTCTCCACAGACATGCTTATATCCTTCTGGAATTGGAGGATTTACATAGTTTGTAGAGTAGACATTGGCTGTAGCAATGTTCAGAGCTCTGATAATTAACTCTCCACTTGTTCCCTCTGAGACTTCAAAGGTTATACCCTTTTCTGCCTCAATCACAAATTTTTCATACCGTTTCATAGTTTATACCTCCTTAAGTGATAATTTTATAACGGTTTCAACATGGCTATTGCCATTATGTTAATAATACCACATTTTCTTTCATTTTGCAAATTTTGTAAACTTTGAATTTATTTAATTATATAATTTTAATTGTACTATTTCTTTTTATTGAATTTATGTCTTATAAATTCACCAATCCCCCCTATTATAAACAATACAATAAAAAATCTAATTAGTAATAATATTTGATTTCTTCTTTCGTTGTGTCTAAATATTCCTTTTAGATTTTCTCTTTTGTATTTTGTGTTTCTTATTATTGCATAACTCATCTCTAACCTCCTTTGCTTCAGCTAGTTTTTCTCTTGTGCTACTAGCTAATAAGACATATTTATTTCTTAAATTCTGATCTTTTTTAATTATCTTGTAACACACTACAACACTTTTTTAGCTTACTGCTTCAAAAGGTGTTTCGTGTGGCAGGGCATCGCCCCACACCCCATTCAATCCAAAATAAAAATTCACTTTTTTATTTTGGATTGCTAAAAAACTATTCATAGTTTTTTAGGCAAATTAAAAGAGATTAGCTATACATTTGAAGTAGCACTAATCTCTTTATAATTTGCATATAAGCTATCCCAATTGAAGTCATCGCCATACTTGTCACTTCTATATGGAATATTTTTCTTTTTATGTGTGTCCTCTTTATTATAATTATTTTTATTTTTTATATTATTTATTATATCTTTGTCATTATCACCTATAGGGTATGGTTGCTTTTGACTATCTGAATAGTTATTTATATCTATACCCTCTAGGTGTTTTAGACTACACCTATTGATGTTTTCGACTATAGGTAAAATTTGTCTTTCTTCTATTTCTTTACTATCTGTTTTATATTTTAATTTTGCTTTTATATAGTTCTTGTCTCTTAAAGAACTTATTATTTTTGACACTCTATCTGCTGTTACATTTACTATATTTGCTATATAATATATTTTTCGTACTATTTCATAAATTACTATATTATTATTTAATTTCTTATTTTTCTTCTAATAACCAATCTATTACATTTTTATGAATTATACCATTTTGTGAAAAATCAAATTTATCCATTGTTAAAACATATTTAGGATAGTTATCTTCTATACTTTTAAATGCTCCAAATTCTCTTTCAATAACAGAATCATCTGCTAAAATGTATGCTACTTGAATATATATCTTTTCTTTGAATCTTGTTGCTATAAAGTCTATTTCTCCATTTTCTAAATTTCCGACTTTAACATCATATCCTCTAGATAGTAATTCATTATATACAATATTTTCTAAATATGCTCCTAGTTGTGGTCTTTTTCCAACATTCATTATTTGGCCGAAACCTAAATCCGTTAAATAATATTTGTATTTTCCATTTAATATTCTTTTTCCTCTAACATCATATCTATCAGCTTTATTTATCATCATAGCTTTTGTCATATATTCTAAATAGTTATATAGAGTTATTTTTGAAACTTCTCTATCATCTTTATTTGCAAAATAATTTGATAAACTTTCTGCTGAAAAATTTTGAGATGGTGTTGTAACTATATATTCTACTATTCTATTAAATAGATCTAAATCTTTTATATTAAATCTTGCTATAATATCTTTTACTAATATAGAATTATAGATGTCTGATAAATATGTTCTTGTCTGAACTTCATCTGTCATCATAAATCTTTGTGGCATTCCTCCCCAAGTCATATAGTCATCAAATACTTCTTCTATATCTTTTCTATCTGTTATATTTTTAAGCTCACATACTTCTTTAAATGTGAATGGATAAGTTTTAAAACTTACATATCTTCCTGCTATATGTGTAGCAAGTTCTCCAGATAGTAAATCACTATTAGAACCAGTAATGAATATTGATACATTTTTAGATGCCTTAAATGAATTTATCGCTTTTTCCCAGTGTTCGACATTTTGAATTTCATCAAAGAATAAATAATATTTATCTTTACTTACTATTTTTTCTTTAATGTAATTGTGTAAATCCATATCATTTTTTATAAAAGAATAATCTTCATATTCAAAGTTTATATATATTATTTGAGATTCTGGTATTCCTCTTGCTTTTAACTCATCTATTATTTGTAATAATATAACTGACTTACCACATCTTCTAACACCCATTATGACTTTTATCAAATCTTGGTCATAGAATGGTCTAATTTTAGATAAATATTTTTCACGAATAATCATAATTTTCTCCTCTTTGTTCACTTTATTTTATTCTATTATATCATAATTATTTTCTTTTGTCAATAATTTTGTTTATTGTACTAAACAAAATTTGTTGTTTTGCGTATTTTGTTTAGTGAATAGTTTATGTATTTAAGAGTATCAATATTTTTATAAAAATGGTACTAACAACAACTCTCATGTGTGTATTGTCCTCCATTTTCTCTAACACCAGGTAAATAAGATTTAATATATCCTGGGTTTAAATCACTTTTTTCAAAAGGGGGATCAAGTAATTTTATAATTCCATTTTGTTTATCAACCAAATGATTTTCTAAGCTATTCATAGCAATCAATTTTTTATTATCATCACCAGCTCCAGAAATTACAGACCAACTCTGACTAATACCATCTATTTTACATTCTTCATTTTCAATACTTCCTAAAACTTTTCCATCATCTGTAAAAGCTCTTTTATACCATCTACCATCCCATGCATTCAAATTCAAATTCTTTTTTAACAAATCAATAATATTTGCATATTTTTTTGCATTTATAAAATCACCTTTTAATTCACAAATAGGAATAAAATTCTTCAAAACAGTATATAAGAAAAATCCAAGCCATACACTTTCACCTTTCCCCCTATTTCCAACTGTATTTAATCCATCATTCCAATCGCCACTACCTATTAGAGGCAAACCATTATCACCAAATTTCAAACTTTTATCAATAGCCCTTATACAATGCAAATATATACTTTCTTTTTGATCAGATTCTGGATACAAATCATATTTTTCATCTTGACCAATCTGCAAAATTTTGCCTTTAATATAATTTGTTTCAATATCTAAAATAGATTTATCATCAAATGTTTCAATATATTTTTCAACCATAAATGGTAACCACAATAAATCATCTGAAAATTTAGTACGTATTCCTCTACCTGTATCATCATGCCACCAATGTTCAACATCACCTTCAAAAAATTGATGTCTACTATGCTTCAAAATTTGATTTTTCATTTTCTCTGGTTCAACATATCTTAAAGATAAAGTATCTTGCAATTGATCCCTAAAACCAAAAGCACCACCAGACTGATAATATCCTGTTCTACCAATAAGCCTACTTGAGATTGTTTGATACAAACACCAGCCATTTAAAATAATATTTAAAGACTCTATAGGAGTATACACCTGCATTTTTTCAAGAATATTTTTCCAATATTTTTTTACATTTTCAAGTTCTTGTTTACAATTTGATAATTTACCATATTTATATGCCATATTTTTTAAATCCACAATATTATTTTCTGCACCAAATGTAAGAACAATTTCTTTAGTAGATAAACTTTCAAGCTCTACCTCTATTTCCATTGCAATACAAGCATTTTTACCTATTCCATTATCATTATTTAGATTATATTTTTTTAATCCATCAGGATTAGAAATGCCACCTTCACCTAGAAAGAATTTTTTATCACCTGTATAGCTTTTTATTTTTTCACTACTTGATATATACATTATTGACTTAAATTCATTTTCATATAAATTTTGTGCTTCAACAATATTTGCATTTATATCAAAATGAACTTTTATATCACCACAAGATTTTATTTCATCTTCACCCAAAACAGGTTTTATATAATATACAATTCTTAATTTTCTTCTTTCCATAGATTTATTATTTAATTTTAAAATTCCAATTTTCACACTATCTTCTCTAGGTACAAAAACTTCTAGCTCTTGATAAATATTAGAACTTTCATGAATATATTTTGTATATCCAAAACCATAAATAACATTATAATCATTTTTATCAGGCATAGGATTTAGCCCTAAAGACCACGTTTTTCCAGTTTTTAGCTCTTGCATAAAAATTATTTCTGATGGAATATCTGAAAACGCTCTATTATGCCAACTTGACATCCTATTTAATCTACTATTTTTAAACCAAGTATATCCACCCATATTTTCAGTAACAATCGTTCCGAATTTTTCATTTGCCATAATATTACACCAAACAGTTGGAAGTCTGCTATATTTATTTTGAGATATTAAATATTCTTTACCATCTGGAGAAAAAGCACCATATTCATTATAGTATTTTAAATTTTCTTTATTTGTTAAAAAATTACTATTTTGTTTTTCTTCTTCAAAATCATTTTCAAAAATTCTATCATCAATATTTGATACATTTTGTAAATATTCTTCTTCAATATCATCTAAACTATGTGCTAAATCACCTTTTCCAGCATCAATTATAATTGTAGAAACAAAATTTAATAATTCATTATCATAATTATTTATTTCGTCTTTTGATAAAACATATATACCACCTTTTACATTTTTCAAATATTCTAAATGAAAATCATATATTACAGATTCAATTTCACTCCTCACATAATTTTCATAACTATGTTTTTCTTCATCTAAAAAAACAATATCTACACAAATATTTTTAGCTCTAAAAAATTCATACATTTTTAAAATCTGTTTTATAATATAAACATCATTTACATCTTTAACTTTAATCAAAATAATTGGAATATCTCCAGAAATACCATATTTCCATAATTCTTGTTGGCTATATAATCTATTAGCTAACTTTTTCACCTGTTTTTTTCTAACAGGATTATCAAAAATTATATATGATAAAATCTTTTGGTATAACACAATATCTTTGCCTTTTATATCTATATATCTATTTTCTGCATCTGCTTTTGCTTTAGATATTTCAAAAGCACGTGTCACGCTTTCAGAATTATTATATTTTTCCAAATTATTTATAGCAACTTCCTTATTTTCATTTACAGAAATTATAAAATCTATATAAATTTTTTCTTTAGGATATATTTTTATAGTTTTTCTCATTGCTAAAATAGGTTCAGTAACAAGTCCTACCTTATTTGAAAAAGGTATTGAATTTACAATAGATTTTGGAATTCCAATATTACCTCTTTCATCTAATCTTTCCATAGATATCTCAAACTCATTATCCACAATTGTATCAGCATCTGTGGAAAATTTTGCCATTAAACTAACATCACTTTCATCTATTTGCCTTTTTTTACGAGATACCTCTAAAATATTTTTATCATAATCATAATCAAATTTTAAAAATAAATTATTAAATGCTGGATGTGCATAATCTTGCTCTTTTTTTGAAAGTACAGGTTCAAACGCAGTTGATATTTCTAAAATTTCTTCATTTTCACCTATATTTTCTATTTCTAATCTCCTTATTTCTACAGGTTCTTCTGAATCTACAGTTATTTTTACTTTAGTTTTTATATTATCATTTACTGTTTCAATTCTATCTTGATCAGGCATAAAAGTCACTATTGAATTTTCAGAATAATTTGACCATATTTTCTTATTATTTTTTATATAGAAAAATATTCCCTGATTATATTCATTTGTGTTTTTAAATCTATTAATATATATATCTTTATATTTACTTATACCTTCACCTTTTTGATTTATTGCAACCATATATTCTTGGTTTGAAATAACATTTCCTCTAATCAAATTAGGATTTAATTTATTATATGTTATTTCTGCATAATTTTCATAATCCATATATTTTTGTTTTTCAGGCATTTCTTTTTCTTCTTTTGTAACAATAAATGTTTCAGGCATTTTTTCTTGTAATAAAATAGATACTGCCTCAATTTCCGGATTTTGCATAAACCTTTTTTGAAAAATATTATCTTTTAACAAATTATCTATTGATAATAATATTAATCCCTGATGATGAGCCATATATGTTGATACAACTGCAGACTTTTCATTTCTTCTTAATCTTTGGTTTGAAAAATCTATTGACTCATAAAATCCATATTTATCAAACATTCCATATTTTTCTAGTAATTTTAAATTATTATAAACTTCATTTGGCTTATCTGTAACTGCAAGTACACTTCCATATGTTGCAACAACCAATTCTTCTGCTAACCCTCTTTTTAGTCCAAGCCATGGTATACCAAAAGCTTTATACTGATAATTTGAATTAAAATCTTTCAAATTAAAAGCCGCTTCTGAAATCCCCCATGGTATACCTGCTTTTTTGGCATATTCAATTTGACTCATAATTGCAAATTTGCATGATTCATCTAATAAGCTTCCTTTAAATCTAGGAATATTTATATTAGGCATTAAATATTCAAAAGATGTTCCAGACCATGAAATAAGACCTTTTTTATTATTTAATATTGTAAGTGTTCTACTCAAACTATTCCAATGCTTACTTGGTACATCTTTTTTAGCAATGGCAATTAAACTTGTTTGCCTTGCCTCAGATGCTAATAAATCATAATATGAATCTGTTAATTTATTTTCTTCTATATTAAATCCAATTGAAAATAATCTATGTGATTTACTATATAATACACTAAAATCAGTATTTTCGATTAGTTTATCAATTCTTAAACTCAAATCATTTACAATTTTGTTTTCATCTGTCGTAAGTTCTTTTAAAAACCCTTTTAATACAAATAAATAACCCACAAAATTTCCACTATCAACTGTTGAAATATATCTTGGAAAAAGTGGATTTTTTGTTTTTATATTATACCAATTGTATAAATGTCCATTCCATTTTTCTAAACTCTCAACTGTTTTAATAATATTATCTATTAAAATTAATGTTTTTGAAATAGATATAAAACCTAAATCATATCCTGTAATTATTGCAAGAAGTGAAAGTCCTATGTTTGTTGAAGATGTTCTATCAACAAATTTTTGCTTTCTATCTTTTTGATAATTATCTGGTATTAAATAATTATTATCAGGTGTTAAATTTTCTTCAAAATATGCAAATGTTCTTTTTGCAACCTCTATAAAATATTCGGTTTGTATTTGACTTATATTATTTTTTTCTTCATATTTAATTTTACTTATCTCACACATTATCCAGGGGATAAAACACCATAAAATTCCTAAAAACAATAAAAAAATATTAAACATAAAAATGCCATATATTATAGCTATAAATCCTAAACAATAATTTATAAACATTGTTTTATAATATGATGTTAAATCTGTTTTTGAAATTTTTTCAGTTTGTTCAGATGTTGTCCATTCAAGTAAATTCTTTTTTGATATATTTATTCTATATATACTTGTTATTATACTTTTTAAAGATACATATGCTTTATATGGCAAACATCCGAATAGTTATTATTCCTCTATAAAAAGAGCCTAGATATCCTCCTATCTTAGGTGTAAATGTTATTTGTTTTTGTTCGCCATCTTTTTTAGAAACTATCAAATTTAAAATTTCTAAAATAAATGGTAATATTATTGAGAAAGTTAATAAACTTGTTATTTTGCAAACACCAATTTTAAAAAATATGTCCAAAATTAAAAAATATATTTCACAAATAATAACAGATATTTCAAGTAAACTTCTCCTCAAATTATCAAATATTTTATATTTTGATAACAAATTTAATTTACTATTTCTAATCCATTTAGCAATTTGCCAATCTCCCCTGATCCATCTTGCAAGTCTTGCCATAAAACTTGTATATTTTGTAGGATAGCCATCCATTAGTAAAATATCTGATGATAATCCACATCTTAAATAACATCCTTCTAATAGATCATGACTTAAAACAGTGTTTTCAGGTATCTTATTTTTTAATATTTCATCATATAAATTTACATCAAAAATTCCTTTTCCAGTAAAAATCCCTTCTCCAAAATCATCTTGATAAATATCTGAAATAGCATTTGTATATGAATCAATTCCACCACTGCCAGCAAAAATTTGAGTAAATTTATTTTTATAACTAACATCAATATTAACACCTACACGTGGTTGAATTATTCCATATCCTTTTCTAACTTTTCCATTTTTGACTTCAGGCTTATTTAAAATATGAGCCATTGCTCCAACAAGCTCAAATGCAGAATTTAATATTAAATCTGTATCACTATCTAATGTTATAACATATTTAATTTCATTACATTTTTCAAAACTTGGAATTGTATTTATCCAAAACTTATCATCAATTTGATTTTTCTGCAAATTTCCTTTTAATAATTGAACAAACTCATATAGTGCTCCTCTTTTTCTCTCCCAGCCTAGATATGTTTCCTGTTTTTCATTCCATTTTCTTTTTCTATATACAAAATTAAAAATCGGATAATTAGATTGATTTTGATATTTTTTATTTAATCTTTCAACTTGTGAAATTCCTTCTTGTACTATATCATTATCATATTGTTCAATTTTTCTTTTACTTTCTGTTGCATCACCCAATAAACAAAAATATAAATTTTCACTTTTATTTGCTAAATAAAAAACTTCAAGTTTTCTCATTAATTCTTGAACTTTTTCTTTATCTGTTAAAATTGTTGGAATTACTACCATTGTAGAATTTAGCTTATCTATACCATCTGAAAAATTTAATTTTGGAATTAATTTTGGCTTAACAAATTTTCCAAGTATATATTGTATTAATTGTATTACAATCTCTGATACAGGAATAATTAATAATATCACACCTATTATGCTAAATATTTTAGGTATTTTTATATAATATCTACTCATAATTAATATTGAAAATAATATTGTCAAAAAAACAATACTTGAAATATATAATTTAACTTTTTGTTTTTCATCTATCAAATTAGGTATTTTAGCACCTATTTTTTTATATAAAACTTTTACATTTTTTCCAAATAAATAATAACCTATATGTTGTTTTTTAGAATTACTTTTTCCATTATGTGCCAACTCTAATAATTTTTTTGTAATATATAATTCAGATATTTTTGTTTTTTTAGAAATTTCTTTTATTTTTTGTCTATAATAATCTTTTGTCTTATAATCCATTTTCTCATATACTTTTGCAGGATCTTTGTTTAATAACTCTTCCACACAATTTATTTTTTCAAATATTTCTAAAAAATTAATCCTTTGTATCTTTTTTATACTAGTAATACAATTTCCTATTGATATTTTGTTAATTGCAATATCAAAATGTTCTTTTTTTATAACTTCAGACACAGTTGATCCTGTTTTTTCAACAATATCTTCTAATATTTCTAAATAAGGTTTAGCTTTTCTTCCATATTTTTTAAGTTTATATGATAAATATTCTATAAAAGGATATTTCACATCTCCACCATTTTTACTAGAATTATTTATATTAAATTTTGTACTTTCCTTTTTTTCTATTGTTTTTTCAACAATAGCCTCAACTTTATATTTCTCAATTTGTGATATATAAATTTTCTCACAAATTTGTCTTATATTTTCTATTATACATATTTGTAAAAATATCCCTATATTCCATATTTCATCCATATTCAATGTCTTTTTAGTTTGATATGCTGATAAATAATTTTCCAAATCTTCAGCATTAATTTTATTATCTGTATAATTTACAATTTCTCCTGCTAAAACATATACTCTTGCAAAACCAGCATATTTTCCATTACTTATTCCAACAAAATTTTTATATTTTTTCAAACTAATCTCTTTTTGAATACTTTTTACATTTTCTTCAATTACATAAAAATTGTCTAAAATCCATTCTCCTGCAGGATGTATTGCTATACCTAATTTTACATGCTCATTTAATAAATCATATACTTGCTTTATTACATAATAATTATTCATCATTCTTGGTATTGGATATGTTTTTTTGTCTGTTTTTTGTTTTATATTATATGCAGCTCCAATTTTTTCTAAATATTTTTCTAATTCTTTTGATGTTAATATTGCACCATTTATATCTAATATTCGATTTTCTCTCATAACAAAAAATCCTTTCCTTTTTTATCCTATTATTACCAAGGAAAGGATTTTTATTCAAAATTAATGTTAATATTTATTACCTAAATACCTTTATACACATATTAAATTTTAATGTTAACAAATAATAAATTAATCATTCTCAGTTTCTGTTTTTGCTAAAACTTCCTGATTGTTTTTACAAGCCTTAACTTTTATAATTCTTTTATCCATTACTTTTTCAATTTTATAAGTTACATCATCAGTTTCAATAACAGAATTTTCTTTATCATCTGGAATTTTCCCCAATTCTTCAATTAAATATCCAGAAAGTGTATCATAATCACCATCTTTAATTTCAATATCTAAGAGATTTTCAACATCATATATTGACAAATTACCAGCTAACATATATGTATTTTCATCAATTTTATGATATTTATCTTTTACTTCATCATATTCATCATAAATTTCTCCAACAATTTCTTCTAAAATATCTTCCATTGTAACCATTCCAGATGTTCCACCATATTCATCTATTACAATTGCAATCTGTTTTCTATTTTTTCTTAATTCTTCAAATAATTCATTTACTGGTTTTGTCTCTGGAACAAAATATGGTTCTTTCATTAAACTTTTAATTTTTGCATCTTTATTTTTTGTAGATATTAATATATCTTTTATATGAACAATACCTTTTATTTCATCAATTGTTTCATCATATACCGGTAATCTACTATAATGGAAATTTTCTGCAAGTTCATCTAACACTTCTGAAATTGATAGATTCATATCTAATGCAAATATCTCCGTTCTTGGAATCATAATTTCAGAAACTGCTTTATCATTAAATTCAAATACATTATTTATCATTTTCTTTTCTTCTTCTTCTATTGTTCCTTTTTCTTGTCCAACATCTACCATCATTCTTATTTCTTCTTCTGTTACAATTTCTTCATCATTTTCACTTACACCAAACAATTTTGATACCATATTTGTTGATAAAGTCAATATTTTTACAAATGGTGTTGTAATTACTGAAATTGCTTTTATTACTCCTATTGAAGCAAATGCAATTTTTTCACAATTTTTCATTGCAATTCTTTTTGGAACTAATTCTCCAAATATTAATGTAAAATATGATAATATTATGGTTATCAATATGATTGATATACTATTCCATGCTGATAATCCTATTGATGGTATTAATTTATTTAATACAGGTGCAAGTTCACTTGCAAATGTTTCTGATGCAAATGCACTTGATAAAAATCCAGCAAGTGTTATTCCTATTTGTATTGTTGCCAAAAATTTACTTGGATTTTTTAACATTCCTTTTATTTTTATTGCTTTCTTATTTCCTTCTTTTGCTTGCATATCTATTTTTGCATCATTTAATGATATAAATGCTATCTCTGCTGCTGCAAAAAAGGCATTTAACATTATTAATATTATTAGTACTAAAATCTGCACTATTTACTCCTCCTATTTTTTTATTTCAAGCCTTTTGCCTGTATCAAAAATTATATCATATTTATATACTTTTTTCAAGTAATATATAGCAATTGCCATGGTTTTTCAAATTTCCAGGAATTTCAAAATGATGTATTTGAAAAATTAGATCGTTCTATCGAATCTGCTAAAAAAGGAAATATTAGATCTTTTGATGAATTTTGTACTGAAATGGAGGAAAAATATGGACTTAAAAAAATACGTCATTAAGCAAAACTCTGACTTTGAGAATGAACTTATCTATTATAAATTTTCAAGCTTGAATTTTTTTATAAATTTGATTTTTCATATAAAATCTTTTATTTTCCAAAATCACCAAATACCATAAATAAAATAAAATTAACAAAATAGAAATATTTTGCCAATACAAAATAGCCAAACTACTTACAACTGTAAGAAAAACAATAACTAAATTTGATACAAAATACATAATTTTATTAGCAACAATATTTCCTTTTAAAATTCTAAAAAAGCTTTTAAAAATTCTTCCACCATCAAGAGGAATTATAGGTAAAATATTAAATAAAATTATAACTAAATTTGAATATATCATCAAATTAATATTTTCTAAATACGAAAATATTGTATTTAATATTAAAATCAAAATCACATTTGTAAGTGGACCTGCAATAGCGATAATTATCTTTTTAAATTCAACAATATTAGAATTAGCAAACTTTCTATTATAGTCACCTATTTTAGGTTTTATTTCACAGCAAAATCCAAAAGGATGAAGCTCAATATACTTTATTTTAAATCCTAAAATTTTAGCCACCAAAATATGTGCTATTTCATGAATACAACAAAAAAACATTATAATCAAATATATGTACAATTGTTTTGTAAAATAAAACAGTAGTAAAAATAGTACAAATTTTAAATCAATTTTAAATTTCATAAATCCCCCTTATATATTTAAAATTAATTGAGGATCAACTTTCCTATCTTCAATTCTAACTTCAAAATGCAAATGTGGGCCTGTTGAATTTCCTGTACTGCCTACTTCTCCAATTTCTTGTCCTTGAACCACACTATCCCCTTCTTTTAAATATAATTTTTGGCAATGTGCATATATAATAATTACATCATTTATTTGAATTTGATAATGATTTCCATAATCACCTTTTGAAGATGCCATTATAACTTTTCCATCTGTAGCAGATTTTATAACTGTACCAGAAACTGCAGCAATATCAAGTCCAGTATGGTATTTAGGCACAGTGCTAACTGTAGGATTTCTCCATCCAAATGTTGATGTAATTCTTCCTTCAATTGGATTTATAAAACTAATTGAAGATTTTATTTTATCAGCATCTATTTCCATTTGTGATTTTTCTACATTTTCTGTATTATCTGTATTTGTAGTATCTGTTTGCTCTTTGCTTTCATTTGCACCACCAATATTTTCAGATTGAAGTTCTTGTTGCTCACTTGTATTTTCAATTTGTTGTTCTTCAATATTATTTGTATCATCAATTGTCTGTTCATTTACATTATTTACTTCATTATTTTCCTCTTCATTTTGATGTAATATTCTTGAATTTACAAATTCTTTTGAATTTTCATACATTGCATAAATCTTAGTTTTATCTTTTAAAAAAACATTAACATCATTTTTAAAATTATCTGAAAATATGTAATCCCTATTTGTAATACTATAAAATGCAACATAAATAACTAAACATACAAAAATTTGCATTAATAATTTCTTTGTTGTTTTCTTTTTTTCATATACCCTATTTTTTATATTTAATTCTTTTCTCGAATTCCCTATTTGTGCAGTATATCCATTTTTTTTGTTATATCTTTCTTCAGCTCTCCTTATTCTTTCTTCTACAGACATAGTTTTTTCCATAAACTTCCTCCATTCAAATCAATTGTTACAAAACTTGTACTTTACTTAAAATATATGCTTTAAGTTTTAATTTATGCAAAAGTAAAATTCATTAATCCAACTTATTTTCTATATTATTTTCTTGCACATTATTTGTTACATTAACAGAAGAAGATGTTGTTTCTGTAGCATCAAAGTTTTTATTTATCATTGTAGACATAAAAAATAAAGTTACTATTGTCATAATAGAAACCACATATGCATAGATTTTTTCTTTATTAATAACTAAAAATAAATTTTTCACAATAAAAACCTCCAGTAAAATTCTCATTTAATTATATGAGAACTACTGGAGGAAAATGTTTAATTTATTTAATTTGTTTCATAACTTCTTCTGCAAAATTTTCTTCTTTTTTCTCTATGCCTTCACCTTTTTCAATTCTAGCAAATTCGATAATTTCTGCATTTTTAGATTTTAATAAATCTGATATTTTCATATCTGGATTTTTAACAAATTCTTGATCTACTAAACAAATTTCACTATAGAATTTTCCTATTCTACCTTGTACAATTTTTTCAGCAATAGCTTCTGGTTTACCTTCATTCATAGCTTGAGCTTTTAAGATTTCCATTTCTTTTTCTAATCTTTCAGCTGGAACAGCTTTTTCATCTAAAAATTCTGGTTTTGAAGCTGCAATTTGCATACAAATATCTTTTGCAAGTTCAGAATCAGCATTTTTCATGTTAACTAATACTGCAATTTTTCCATCACCATGAATATATTTTTCAATTAATCCATCAGTTGTTTCAAATCTTACAAATCTACGAATATTCATATTTTCTCCGATTTTTGCAACTTTATCAATTAATACTTCTGAAACTTTTTTTCCAGTTTCAACAATTGATTCTTCTTCTAATAAGCTTTCAACATCTTTTGGATTATTTAAAGCAACTTGTTTTGCAACATCTTCAACAAATTTTCTAAATTCATCATTTTTTGCAACAAAATCTGTTTCTGAATTTACTTCAACTGCTGCACCTATTTTATGATCTTCTGATATATATGCTAATACTAAACCTTCTGCTGCAATTCTATCAGATTTTTTAGCTGCTTTTGTTATACCTTTTTCACGAAGATATTCGATTGCTTTTTCCATATCTCCATCAGTTTCTGTTAAAGCTTTTTTGCAGTCCATCATTCCTGCACCTGTTTTTTCTCTTAAATCTTTTACCATTGTTGCTGTTATCATTTTCATTCCTCCTCGTCTAAATTACATTATTCTGCTGTTTCTTCACTTGCAACTACTTCTTCCATAGTTACCTGTTCTGTTTCAGCATCTTGCATTACATCTTCAATGCTTTCTTCTTTAATTTCAAAGCTTTCACCTTGATTTCCTTCTATTATTGCATTTGCCATAACATCTGTAATTAATTTTACAGCTCTTATAGCATCATCATTTCCAGGAATTGGGTAATCTAATACTTCTGGGTTACAGTTAGTATCAACAATTCCTACTACTGGAATATTTAATTTTTTAGCTTCTTTTATAGCATTAGCTTCTTTTTTAGGATCTACAATAAATAAAACATCAGGAATTGTTTCCATATCTTTTATTCCACCTAAATTTAATTCTAATTTTTCTAATTCTTTTTTCAAGTTAATTACTTCTTTTTTAGGTAATACTTCAAAAGTACCATCTTCTTGCATTTGCTCAATATCTTTTAATCTTTGAATTCTTTTTTTGATTGTACCAAAGTTTGTAAGCATTCCACCTAACCATCTTTGATCAACATAGTACATTCCGCATTTTTCTGCAGCTTCTTTTATACATTCTTGAGCTTGTTTTTTAGTTCCTACAAATAGAACTTTTTTTCCTTCTTCTGCTTGAGTTTTTAAGAACTCATAAGCTTCATCAATTTTCTTTGATGTTTTTTGTAAATCGATAATATGGATTCCATTTCTAGCTTGGAATATGTATTCAGCCATTTTAGGATCCCATCTTCTAGTTTGATGTCCAAAGTGAACACCTGCTTCTAGTAATTGTTTCATTGCAACTACTGCCATTTTAAATTCCTCCTTTTTGTTTTTCCTCCATAAAGCTCATCATACATCAAGACCTTTTGGCACTACTTGATATACTCCCTCTATGTGTTTTTTACGTATAATAGTTTATCATATTTTTTATGTAAATGCAAGTGCTTTTCCAATATTTTTTACATATTTTTTATCACATCTTCTAAGACATTTTTAACTTTATATTTATTAATATCAATATATTGGTTATATCTTCTTTTATATTCTACATTATGTTCCTTGAAATTTATGATTTTATCCCAAAGTTCAGATACATCATTAATAATAAAACCATTAATATTATCCTTAATTAAATCTACATTTCCTCTGCATGGTGTTGCAATAATATATTTTTTCATATAAATAGCTTCCATTACATTTAAAGGTAATCCTTCTTGTTTACTTATAGATAAAACTAAATCACTAATACTCAAGAAAATATTTATATCTTTTCTAAAACCTGTTGTAATAACATTTGATGATAAATTATATTTTTTTAACAATTTTTCAATTCTTCCATTTAAACTATCATCACCTATTAATAAAATTTTTATATTTGTACTTCTTATGTTATTTTTAGCCAACTGTTTTATTAATGAAATTTGGTCTTTTCTTTTTGATAGTTCAGCAATATAGCTTATTATAAAATCACTTTCTTTCAAATTAAACTCTTTGAAGATTTTTTCTTTTTCACTTTTTGAAATTTCTTTATCCAACCTCTCTGTATTCAATCCAATTCCATTAACTTTTTGTATTTCAACATTTTTAAAATGCTTTTTAGCAAAATCATAATCTTCATTATTCATAACCATTAATTTTTTTGTATATTTCATCAAATATTTCTCAACAGGATAATATAAAAGCCAGAAATGTTTAGGTGCTTTTTTAAAAAAATGAAATCCATGACACATATATATTAAATCAGATTTTACATTTGCAAATTTATATGCAAATCTTGTAATAGCAGCACCCGTTGGTGTATGTGTATAAATTATATCATATTTTTCATTTTTCATTATTTTTTTCAATTTAAAAACCGCAAGTATATTAGTAAAATGAAAAGGCTTTCTTGAAATCCCAAGATTAATCTTTTTATCAATATATGGAATTTCATTACTAGTATTTGTAGCTAGATGTACACAATATCCATTTTCTTTAAACCACTTTAAATATGGTAAATGACATACTAATATATGTCTATCTGTATTTGCTGTAATCAATATTTTTTTCATAATTTTAATCCTTTTATAATTCATATATTTTTTCAATTTTTCTTAAGGTATTATTAAAATCAAAACTCATATTAATTTTTACATTTGTTCTATCATATTGCATATACTTAAAAAAAGTTTCTGTCCATTTTTTGACATCTAGATGTATAACATATGTACTATTACTTATTATAGCATTTTTATCTACATTATCAGATATTAAACAACATAAACTAGAAGTTTGTGCTTCAAGCAAACTTATTGGAAACCCTTCAAATAAAGTTGGAAATAAAAACATATCAAAAATATTATAATATTTTTCTATATTTCTTGATGAATCAATTATTTTCACCCTATTTTCTAAGTCATACTCATTAATCATTTTTAAAATTTTTTCTTTTTGAGAGCCTTTGCCAATAATTATTAAAAAAACATTTTTATTTTTTTTATATAATTCATTAAAAACCCTTATTAAAAATGCATGATTTTTTTGACTTTCAAATCTTCCTACATTTCCAATTACAAAGTCATCATCATTTAATCCTAATTTTTCTCTTTCTATTTTTCTTATATTAGCATTATATAAAAATTTACTTGTATTAATTCCATTATATATAATTTTATAATCAACATTTCCTAAGCAAAATTCTCCCGCTTCTTTACTACAAGCTATGCACAAATTTTTTTTACTATAAAAAATTTTCTTAATAATTGTATTAATGAATTTTTTTATTTCTAATCTATCATTTTCAATTCCAGAAGTATGTGCATGTACAATTATTTTATCAACATATTTTCTTGCCCAAAAAGCCCATATATATCCAAATGCCCAATGTGTATTAATATGTAATATATCAAATTTATTATTTTTCAAAAATTTTCTAAATTTTAACATACTAAATAAATTTCTAATAATTGCTTTTTTATAATTCTTATTTAATAAACTCTTAACATCTATATCATTAAATACTGTTGTATAATTGTTTACACAAAGATTAATTATTTCGTATTTGGATGACTTATTTTTATTAATATCATAAATCACTTTTTCAATTCCACCATTTGCAAATACTTCTGTAAACATTAATATTTTCTTTTCCATAACTTCCTCTTTAACTTATAATACATTATATATAATCTGTAATTTATGCTAAATAATATCACATTTATTTTCCTTTGTATCATATAATTACTAACTATTAGGTTTAATAATTTATATCTAGATATTTTTTGTATCTTGACAAAAAACTCTTTATCTATTTTATTTATATCAATCAATTTGTTACATATATCAATCATATTTGCCAAATAAAAGCCATGTATTATGCTATTATACTCATCTTTCATTATTATTTTTAACTTTTCGCAAAATTCAATGCAATCATATTCTCTTTCAGAAAAAGTTGATTTTGAAGATGAATCTTCTCTGTCAACAAAATAATGATATTTTATTATAGGTTTATAAGCAACTTTTTTAACTATTGAAAACACATCAATATTCAAACATAAATCCTCATATTTTTTTCCATTAGGGAACCTAATATCTTTAAATAATTTTGCTTTATATATTTTGTTACAACAAATTGGCATAAAACAATCATTATAATCACACATCTTTTCTAAAGCTTGTTTATTATTAAAAATTAAAACATCACTTTCTTTTTTCCCTTTATCTTTGGATTTTCTTCTATTATATACAAAATCAAAACCACACACAGCAATATCCGTATCATATCTTGTTATTAAATCATACAGAATTTGTATATAATCTTTTTCAACATAATCATCACTATCAATAAAACATATAAAGTCACCTTTTGCCATTTCTATTCCATAATTTCTCGCACAACTCGTTCCCTTATGAATTTGATGAAAAACTTTTACTCTATCATCACTTAAAAATGTATCACAAATCTGCCCAGAACTATCTGTACTTCCATCATCAACTATTATTATTTCAATATTTTTATATGTTTGATTTAAAACACTTTTCATACATTTTTCGACATATTTTTCAGTATTATATACAGGTATAATAATACTAACTTTTTTCATAATCACACCTGCTTTTCTGTTCAATCCCAACAATCAAACCTAGAATAATATAATAATATGTAGCAACAAATGGTGTACTAATATTAAATACTATGGTTAATGAATAATATAAACATCCAAAACTTAAATATTTGCAAACAATATTTTTTGATTTAAATCCTTTAAATATTATTATACTGATTATTATAACATATAATATTGCTCCACAAATTCCTATACTTACCCATATATCTAAATATTGATTATGTGCCTTGTCTACTTTTTCGCAAATACTATCATGTGCCCACAAAGTAGATAAACAATCAAGTCCAATACCATTTATGCAATTTTTTTTTGCAATATCAAAAGTTTTTTTCCAAATTTCTATTCTTCCATGAGCAACATTATTATTTACATTAATTTCTACATTTTCCTCATTATTCTCTTTAATATAAAAGACCTTATTCCATATTTTTATTATATCAGTATTTAATTTTGAATAATCTTTATTTTGACTTGCTCTTTGAGGATTTTTTTCATAGTAATTTTGATTTATGTATTTATTACTAAATTGTATAATAGGAAATAATACACATATTACTAAAAAAATTATAGTAATTTTTTTTAATTCTACTTTTTTGAAAATACCATATATAAAAATAAAAAATAATATCAATCCAAATATAAAAAAAGGTGCTGATGATTCTCCAAGTATTAACCCAATATAAAAAACTACAGAACATATTAAATAATAGTTATTATATTTTTTTGTATCTATATCTTTACTAAAATATAAACATATAGATATTGTTAGTAATGTACCAATTAATAAACTATACATATTAGGATTACCAGTAAATCCATATGCCATTTCATCAAAAAATGCCATCCATTTTAAATATGATTGTGCAAAACCATATGCAACTTGTAATAATCCAAATCCAAATATTAGATTAATAATTTTATACACATTTTTCTTATTTACAATATTTTTTGCAAGAAAATATACTAGTATATAAAATCCAATTGTAATTATGCCCTCATTTCTTATTCCATTTCCTAATATTGATTTTGGCATATCTTCTGCAAATATTGTTGCTATCAAACATAATTCAAAATAGATTATCATTCCTAAGTCTATTATATTAAATTTATATGTTTTATTTTTTATATGATATATAATATCATGAATCAATGGAAAATATAGACTAATGAAAAATGGATATAACTGCCATGAAAATGACGATATTTTTTCAAAATGTCTATATGTAAAAATCACAGCATAATCAACTACAAGTATAAACATAGATAAAAATAATAAAATAAATTCATATTTTTGATATATTTCTTTTGAACTTTTAAAACAAATAAAATCTTTAATTTTCTGCATTTTCTTCAACCTTCAATAACTTTTTATTACTTAATAAATATCTTATTTTAAACTCATCAAATAACTCAATTTTATGAGTTACTATAATAATTGTATGATTTTTACTTATTTTCTTTAGTATATCAATAATTGTTTTTTCTGAATTTTTATCTAAAGCACTAGTAAATTCATCAAATAATATTATTTTCGTATCTAATAATAGTGTCCTTGCAATTACTATTTTTTGTTTTTGTCCACCACTTAAAAATCCTCCACCTTCTCCTATAATTGTATCATATTTTTGTGGTAATGACATTATAAAATCATGAATTCCAACAAATTTACAAATATCACACATTTCACTATCTGTCATTTCAGGTTTAGCAAGTAATAAATTTTCTTTTATACTCATATCAAATAAATAATAATCTTGTGAAATTATTGATATATTTCTTTGTATTTCTTCTTCTGTATATTCATTTATATTTTTATTATCGATTAGTATCTTACCAGAATTGGGTTTATATATATTAGATATTAAATTTAATATTGTTGTTTTTCCTGCTCCATTTTGTCCCATTATTATTATTGTTTCATTTGGATTTACAACAAGATTACAATTATTTAATATACTACTTTCTGGATTATATGAAAAACATATATTTTTTAATTCTATTTTACCTTCAACTTCATATTTTGCATTTTTGTATGTTTCATTACTTTCAAAATTTGCAATTTCTAAAATTCTTTTACTTGATAAATTAAAGCTTGATATTCTCTCCAACATATATGTAAAACTATCTGAAAATGAAAATACATTTTTTCTATACATAAATACAGTTACAAATACATCTAGTTCTATGTATTTTTTTGACATTAAATATGCACTTGTTAAAACAATTAATGTATTAGCAATCCATTCTATTATTATTGTTGATTTCAAGTATAAATCAAAATAAAAATCTGCTTTATACTGTAAATCTTCAATATTATTAAAGTTTTCATTTGTTTTTTTAGTAAATTGCTTTTTAAGATTTATTGTTTTTACTTCTTTTATACCATTACATATTTCTCCCCACATACCTAATGTTTCTTCTTGTTTTTTCATACATATTTCTTTTGTACTTTTCTTTTTTTCAACACCTTTTTTTCTTATATATAATATCAAAATTGATGAAATAAAATAAATCATACCTAGTATTGGATTCAAGTATAGCGTATAAAAAATGATTCCAATATTACTACATAATAATATTAAATATTTTTTCATATCAAGCATTACATCTGTTATTAAATTAGGATCATTATTTATCCTTTGTATATATTTGCCTTTCCTTTGATTTTCTATTTTATCTATGCTTAATTCAAATATTCCTCTTGATATTGCTTTTCTTAATTCTAACACAAAATTTTTCCTAAATTTATAAAATACTCTTGAACTTAAAATATTATTTCCAAGATTTACGACCTGAAAAATGCCTAATACTAACAAAATCCATATAATTTGATTAAATTTTGATTGTACCATACATGATATTATTTTAGCTACAAGCGATGGTGTTATAATAGATATTATTATTGTAATAAAACTTAAAAATATTAATTGTCTTATATATTTTTTTAAGTTTTTTAATACTGTTTTATATTTTTTTAAAATCGAAAAAAATTCTCTTATCATTAAATCACCTATGTCCATTCATCAATACTTTTTTCTGATTTTTGCCATTTGTTTCCATATACTCTTTGGTTTACCCTGCAATATCTACAAAATGGTATTGGGTTTGCCAAAAAATCTAAGATTTCTTGTCCACTTTTTGCTTTATATATATCTATTCCATCTTTTTCAGTAATTTCAAGATTGCATTTATAATATTCATTAAAATGATTAATATGAGGAACTGTTGAACAAGTATACATTTTTCCATGTTTTAATGTGTGACATGAATTAGCTAAATAACACTTTATAAAATTACACTCTGTTTGTTGTCTTCCCTCTATATCTAATGATAATTTTGTGAATTCTCTTGATTTTTGTTCATCAAAAAATCTGAAATTCACTTTTTCTTTTTTACATTTTTCTTTTATTTTCTCATAATTTAATTTTATTGGATATCTTGTTATAGTTAAATTTATTTTTGTCTTTCTCATACTTTCCCAAAATTCTTTTTTCATTGATAATACTAATATTCCATTTGTATCTAAATCAATTATACTTTTAGGAAAATTTTCTTTTGTGATTTCTAATATTTTTTCTATTTCTGGATGTAATAAAGGTTCTCCTCCCATTAGTCTAATAAAATTTGCTTGCCCATTAAATAATTCAGATAATCTTTTACAATCTTTTCTATATTCTTCTACATCTAAAAATTCTTCTTTACAAAGAGGAGAAAAATGTGAACAACATTTACAATTCAAATTACAATGTTCTACTAATTGCACTTCATAATCTAACATTGTTTTTGGTATTACTCTTGCTTGCATATTAGCTATTTCTTGTATTAAATTAGAATATAGCTTATTTGATTTTGCCATACTTGTTGGTATTACCTTTTTTATTGCTTCTTTTAGTTTGCTCATTTTTTCTCCTTTTTTATATGTAATATATTTTCTACTTTATATATAAAGACATACGTGTAGAAAACCTTGTATTCTGCTTTAATTCACCTATATCGGTCAAATACAAATGACAAGTAGTGTCTTCACTTCCTCTTGTTTTTATAGTTTCAATACAATTTCCACCTAAATCATATATATTATTTAAAAAATCTTCTTTTCTATTTAACCCTGTTTTTACTACATCAGCATAATTAATCCAATTTCCACTATGTAATATTTTTTCTACATTTTTTTCTGTAGTCATTATGAAATTTACCATTGCATCATATTGACTTTCACACATAATATCACTTTCAACAGACTTAAATTTATTTGTATAGTTTATATTAATTTCATTTTCTAATCTATAACTGTAAATACCATTTTCCAGTCGTCGATTTACCCTATTTTCTAAAATTGGTGCATAACCTAATTTTGAAATTGAAATTCCATTTTCAATACTAGTCTCATATCTTGCTACATAAAATCCACCATATTTTTTAACACTATTTATCATCACTTGATCTTTTGTAGTTTCATATGGCTCTAAATTTCCTATTTCCTCAATATTTATTTTATCTTCATTATATACATACCTATAAAGAACACCTTCATAATTTGATTCAGATGATAAAATTGCCATTTTTTTATCTGTATTTCCTACAGTTAAATTTTCCTTATTTATTGGTATCCATACAAATTCATTTCCAATACTATTACCCTCATCATCTACATTATCTGTTATAACAAATCCTGCATTTACACTTTTTACATTATCACTTATTCCATATGCAAAACCTGCAGGTACTGTTACCGTATATCCATCACTTTCAATTTCTGTATTAGTATTGCATATAGCTGAATATTTTTCTTCTTCTTCTGCTTTACATTTTGTTATCTTAACTTTGCCTCTTTTGCTTCCAATTGCTCCTACGTTTATTTGTGCATCATATTCACCATTTGAAACCATAGCTAATTCACATGTTACTAATACTTCTCCATTATTTTTATCTTCAATATTTATTCCACTAGTTACTGTATTGTACTCAGCACAATTTGTTATTGTTTCTGCCTGTCCATTACAAGATACAGTTATTTTACACAGCTCGTTTTTTAATTCAGAAGCTGAGTCAACCATCTCTATATTACTTATTTTTGCATAAATTCTAAGAGCAACTGCTCTTGATTCAGTTTCAAATTCCTCATATGAAAACTCTATCTTAGGTTCCACATCCGCTACATTTCCAGTACTTGACCATATTGTTTTGATTTCATCATCTTCATTTTCACCATAATATCTTATGACATAATCATTTCCAACTTTTTCTAATTTGTATACATCTGAACTATCTGTTCCATTTCCTAATGCTATTTTACCTCCTGTCAATTTTTTGGTATCTATTACACCATTATCATTTACTTTTCCAGCTGCTTTTACATAATCTATAAAATCTTCTGTATTTCCATTTGTCTTTTGCTCAATTATATATTCATTATATATTAAACTCATTGCCTCACTTACTTGTGCATTACTTTGCATCTCTGTTGTTTTGCCAGCTCTTGAAAGTAAACCATCTTGTCCTGATATCATACTTATACTTATCCCCGCAAGCAATATCAAAACTATTATTGTAATAATTAAAGCTATTAATGTAATACCTTTTTGTCCATTTTTTTCCATATATTTTCCCCTTTCTTATTTTGTGCACATAATAAAAGTTTGCACATGTGGTTATTCCACTTTTATATTTTTCTTGTCATATTTTATCATTTATCATTTTTTCGTGCAATACTATTTTTATTAAAAATATCGATATATATATATATATATATATATATATATACAGCCCCAAGG
Organism: uncultured Clostridia bacterium; assembly: GCA_934169575.1. Taxonomy (GTDB): domain Bacteria; phylum Bacillota; class Clostridia; order TANB77; family CAG-508; genus CAG-269. Next base: position 19,371 of record CAKPOA010000011.1, on the reverse strand, counting down.
GTTTTCGGTTTTATTACATTTTTATTACATTTTTGTTACATTATTATAACTCATTTTCTATTATCTGTTTTTATCTTAAATAAAAACCAATATTTCAATTGATACCAAAATATATCCATTATTTTTCTTATCCCAAATCTGCCTTCTTCAGTTAAATCTATACAAATATCTTCAACTGGAGAATTTCTTAAAACCTCATATTGATTATTCAAATAGATTTCTAATAATTCTGTAATATATGGTGTATTTTTCGCATATTTCCAAAATTCATTATTATATTTTGAAAAAATATTATAAATCGGTTTAGTAATATATGAAAAATGTATAATAATAGGCTGCTCTTGAAATAATTTCTTAAAGTTTCTTTTTCTTATATTTTTCTTAAATTTATGATAATATGCTAAACTCACTTGATAATTATATTTTGGATTCAAAATATAAACATTATTTTTACAAATTTCATTTAAAGCATCTTGATCTGGAAAATCATATTTTTTTAATTTTATAAGTTCAATACATTTTTTACGAATTTGCAATCTTTCAAATTCTTTTGTATTTATTACTAAAACTCCAGAATTAAAATCATTGTTTTTATTATTCATATAGTGTTCAAAATCAGTAACTGCTGCGATAGGCTTATCTCCTATATCTTCATAATATAATTTTGCAATATCTTCGACAATAATAATATCAGAGTCTAAATATATTATTTTATCATATTGCTTCAATATCTTAGGAATATAATATCTAAAATATATTTCATATGTATAGTCACCTATTTCATAAAAATTTTTAAGCTCAATATATTTATTTATATTTACACATTTTATTTCTACATATTGATTTTTTTGACTTTCTAATTTATCAATATTACTTTTAGATAAATTTATATAAAATACATATATTATATATTTATGCCCTATTGTTGCATTTTCTATAATCGACTGAATTGCTACACTAGCAAATTTGGAAAATTTATCATTTACTGAAAAAACTATAGGGATACAATTCATACTTTTTATACCTTTCATTTTATTTTTTTAACAGGCAATATATTGATGGAAAAAATCTAAAAAAAGAATATTTAAAATTTATTATCCATTTTTCACTTTTATATAATTTTAATATCTCTTTTTTACATTGCTTGTCCATATTTCTTTGATTTTTTTCACAATATAAATAAATCAAAAAATTCATATATTGTTTAGTGGCAATTTCTTCATATTTTGTATTCTTAAAAAAATTCTTTTTATTTTTCATTGCATATATTCTATCTTTAATGTATATGGCATTTTTTGCAGTTAATCCCTCACTATTATTGTTATAATTATATGTCTTATCAGGAATAATTGTAATTTTTTTGCACTTTTTTAAAATATGATGAAACAAATATTCATCTTCTGCTAAATTTAGTTCTGGGTATTTTAAATCATTAAAAATCGCCTTTTTGTACAATTTGTTCCATGGTGTTTCAAAACATTTTACTTTATAATTAAATAAGAAATCATATTTATTTTCTTCATTTAAAAGAATTTCATTTTCCAAAAAATCATCAATACTCCCTATTACCATATCACAATTTTCTTTAACCAACTTATTGTATAGTTTCTCAACAGCTTGTTTTTCTAAATAGTCGTCAGCATCTACAAACATAAAGTAATTAGTATCACATAAACTTATTGCTAAATTTCTAGTTTTTGCAATTCCTTGATTTTGAGTGCAATACAATTTTATATCTCTATTTGATATTGACATTAATTTTTTTACAATATATATTGTTTTGTCTGTACTTCCATCATTAATTATTACAATCTTTATCTTACTATATGTTTGTTCAATTATACTTTTTAAGCATTTTTCTATATATTTTTCACAATTGTATACAGGAATTATTATAGTAATTTCTTCTATTTTTACCATCTCCCAATTCAAATTTCAACCAAAATATAATCATTTAAAATGATTATAATCTTTTAATCTAATATACTTCATAAATTCTTATTTACATTATTTATTTTCCAATATCCGTTTTTGTCAGCACCGATTCTAGTTAATAATCCTTTTTCTTTTAAAATTCCTATATTTCTTTTAACTGTTAAAACAGAAACATCTAATTTTTTAGCAATTTCATTTTGCGTAACTTTAGAATTTTTCTTTATTATTTTTAATATATTTTTTTCATTTTTATTTAATTTTACAGTATCATTTACAGTATCATTTACAGTATCATTCTCGTTCAAATTTTTTTCAGTATTTTCGATCAATTCATTTAATTTTTTACGATAAATCACAACGAAAAAAGCAGTTTTTCTATCTTCAAATTTGACTTTTAAATTTTCTTTTTGACATGTTTTATACACATTTTTTATCCCTGTTCCCCACTTTTCAATTTCTCCAGATAAAAATACTATTTCTGCTATCAAAGGATTTCTTGGTCTTGATGGCTCTATTTTTTTTATATAATCTTCTGGAGTTGCGTCTTCTGTAAAATGTCCTGGGTTACAAAATTCAATTCTATCACTATATATTGCCAAATCATTATCATATGGTTCATTCCAAGCTCGATGCAAAAAAGAGTTACATAAAATTTCTCTCATTGCTCTTATAGGTATTTCTGGAATATCCTCTCTTGTAAAGCTACCAGTATTAAAATTAGCACTCCATCTAATATTTTTTGAAATATATTGTTCACCTTTATCAATTAAAGTAAATATGTTTCCCGAAAATTCCTGCATATCTATAAATGTAGTTTTTTCTTCTGTTGCAAATATTGCTGCTCTTAACTTTATTCTTGGTTCTTTTCCAAATAGTACATATCCAGCATTTTTAATTTTTCCGTCTTTATTTATCAAATTCAATCTAGTTAATATCTCTTTTTTATCAGTATATTCATATGATATCCTTCCTTTTTCTTTTCCTTTTTTTATAAATGTTTTTAAAGTTTCTTCATCTATATCATCTAATGTAATCTCACTAGCTTTTTCTTCCCATCTATTATTTTCTTCTTCTTCCTTTAAAATAAGATTTTTAATCTCTCTTTGTGATAATTGTCTATCTTCATCTCCTACCCTCATATAGGCTCTTCCATAAGCAAAATATGGTATATCGTTTCCCTCAAATTCAACAAGAATACAATCTTTATTATCTATTTTGATTTTAGAAACAGAAGGGTAAATTTTTGGTTCAATATTTTCCGATATAGTTTTTGTAACATTTCTTATTGTTTGGTTAGTAATTTCTTGTCCCAATACCTGTCCATTATCTTTTATGCCAAAATATAACATACCTTTTCTATGTTTATTTAAAATAGAAACTATTGATACAATTCCCTCTTTTAATTCACTTGTAGATTTTTTTAATTCAAGTGTTTCATCTTCTTGATAATCCATTATAAACCTCCTTTAATTAGTTTTAAATTTCAACCAAAATAAGGTCTTCACCTATACATCTAATATCTTCCCATCTAATCACAATATCATTACTTGAAGAAAAAAAACTAAGGAATTTATTAGAACTTCCAGGGACAATTATAGCAGTAATCATACCAGTTTCTAAATTAGCACAAACATCTTGTACATACCCAAGCCTTCTTCCATCTGTAATATTAATAACCTCTTTATGTTTAAAATCAAGACCTTTATTATCCATAAACTCCTCCATTATTCAACCAATTTTTTTAAATCCTCATTATTTTTCAATCTTTGGCTAATATAGTGGAAAGCAGTTTTATTTTGTTCAACAGCAATTTTAGCAATTTCTTCATTATCACGAAGTCTAAAACTTGCAAATTTTATAATAATACCTTTATTAGAAACAGCAGATTTAACAATTTCATAATCATCTCTTAAATCTTCACTTGCAAAATATAAAGTTTGCCCATAAGTTTTAACACTTGCTAAAATAACATCTTTATCACCTTTTAATCTTTCTGATGCATAACAAGCAGTCCAAGGAGCTTTTTCAATTGCAAGTAAAACTAATTCTTTATCATCTTTTAACCTATCACTTACAAATTCCATAGCCTCTCCATCATTTTGCAAAGCTGTTTTTACCACATCTTTATCATCTTTAAATTCTTCAGGTAATAAATCTAAATCTTTTCCTTTTTTAAATACAATATCAATTGCTTTATTTTTATCCATATTTTCCATAATCAATCTCTTTTCTAATTATATAACTCTTTATAAAGTTCATAATCTCTAAGAATTTTTCTTACATAATTATTTGTTTCAATAAAAGGTATTTTTTCTATATCAGATCCATCTTTTTTTAAAATTCCATCTTTAATCCAATTATCAACATTTCCACTACCAGCATTATATGCTGCCAAAGCAAGTCCAATACTATCATATTTACTCATTAATGCAGAAATATATTTACTTCCAAGTTGAATATTAATATCAGGTTCGAATATATCATCCAAATTTATATCAGAATTTTTGGCTAAATCTTCAGCAGTTGTATCCATTAATTGCATAAGACCTTTTGCACCTTTTTTTGAAACTGCATTTTCATTAAAATTACTTTCAGCTTTTATTATAGCTAAAATCAAGTATTTATCAATATCATATTGGTTACTATATTTTGAAACATATTCATCATATTTTACAACATAAATCTTTTTTAAAATTGGTTTTCTAAACCAAAACATTGCAAAAATAATCAAAAATATACACAAAACAGCAACTATTATTTTAAATTTTTTCAAAAGTTCATCACCTATTTTTTATTTATTTAATTTTAGATATGGAAATTGCGACTGCAAGGTATGAAAAACAATATATATTGAAGTTTAAATTTTTGAATTGTTATTTTTATTTACATTCATACCAATTTTCTGCTTCTGACACATCAGCAATAAGAGGAACATCAAGCTTAGCAGCACTTTCCATACACTGTTTTAAAATATCCTTAACAACATTTTCTTCATCTTTTGGAGCTTCAATCATCATTTCATCATGAACTTGTAAAACAATTTTAGATTTCAAATTCCTTTTCTTTAATTCATTATATACTTTAATCATAGCGATTTTCATAATATCAGCAGCAGTACCTTGAACAGGAGTGTTCATTGCAGCTCTTTCACCAAATTGTCTGACCATATAATTATTTGAAGAAAGCTCATTTATTTTTCTTTTCCTTTTAAACATTGTTTCAGCAAAACCATTTTGTTTAGCAAACTCTATTGATTTATCCATAAATTTTTTCACACCTGAATATTCTGTTAAATATTGTTCAATATACTCTTTTGCCTTTTTTCTGCTAATACCAAGTTGTGTACCTAATCCAAAATCACTTATACCATAAACTATTCCAAAATTAACAGCTTTAGCACTACTTCTTTGTTCTTTTGTAACTTCTTCTTGAGGTATACCAAAAACTTTAGAAGCTGCTTGTTTATGAATATCTTCCCCATTTTTAAAAGCCTCAATCATATGTTTATCATTTGATAAATGTGCTAATACTCTAAGTTCAATTTGAGAGTAGTCTGCATCAATATATATTTTTCCATTTTCTGGTTTAAATACTTTTCTAAGTCTTTTTCCAAACTCAATTCTTGTAGGAATATTTTGTAAGTTTGGTTCAGTAGAACTAATTCTTCCAGTAACAGTGATTGTTTGATGGAAAAATGAATGAATTCTATTAGTTTTTGGATTTATATATGGTTTTAAACCTTCAACATAAGTCGAATTTAATTTTGTAAGTTGTCTATATTCTAAAATTTTTTCAATTATAGGGTGTTCATTACGAAGTTTTTCTAAAACATCAACATCTGTTGAATAACCACTTTTAGTTTTTTTACCAACAGGCAGTTTCAATTTTTCAAATAAAATTTCACCTAACTGTTTAGTAGATTTTATATTAAACTCTTGTCCTGCAAGTTCATAAATTTCTTGTGTTAATAAATCTATTCCTTTTTTCAAACTTTCACCAAAATCTTCAAGTTCACTTTTTTCAACATACATACCATTCCATTGCATATCACCCAAAACCTGAACAGTAGGCATATCAATATTTTCAAATAAATCTAATTCATCATTTTCTTCTAATTTTTTCTTTAAAACATTTGATAACTTATATATGCAATATGAATAAAATGCAAATTTATTTATTTTTTCATCATCTTGATTATCCTCTATTTCAAATAAAGTTAATTGTTCTTGTTCCTTTTCTTCTTTTTTAAAAAAGTCAGATATATCAATCTCTAAATATTGCTCAATAATTTTATCTAAAGGATATTTACCATCTGAAGAATTTAAGATATATGCAGCAATTGCAACATCAAATTTTAAATTTTTAACATCAATTCCAATTTGTTTTAATAAAATATACACATAATTCATCTCAAAACCATATTTTTCAATACTTTCATCTTCAAAAATTCTTTTTAAAAATTCTACTTCAGGTTTATTTATATAATATACTTCATTTTTTTCATAATTATATATACTAATTGATTTAATTTTTTGTTTTAAAATTTTCTCAGGATTTTCATCTTTTTCTGTTTCAAAATAATATACACATTTTCCAAGTGATTTAACAATTTTTAAAACATTTTCTAAATCACAATTTTTGTTAATAACATATAAATCTTCAAACTCTTTTTTTTCATGTTTTTCCTGTTCTTCTAAATTAAATCTTTCAATATATCTTTTGAAATTCAACTCCTTGAAGATTTTATAAACCTCTTCATTATTCCATTGTTCAACTTTTAAATTTTCTAAAGTTTCTTCCAAAGGAACTTTTGTATTAATTTCTCCAAGCTTTCTTGATAAAAAAGCCTGCTTACGATTATTTATAATATTTTCTTTTTGTTTACCTTTTAAATCATCTTGATTATTGTCAATTGCATCATATAATCCTTGTATAGTTTTATATTTTTTTATAAGTGATATTGCAGTTTTAGGTCCTATTCCAGGAACTCCTGGGATATTATCAGAAGTATCTCCTTGCAAACCTTTTACTTCAATTAAACTTTTAGGCTCAATTCCATATTCTTCTATGATTTTTTTTCTGTCATAATCTTCAGTTTCAGTTTTTCCAGCTTTTGTTCGTGGAATTCTTATAGTTATTTTGTTTGAAGCTAATTGAAAAGTATCTCTATCTCCAGATAAAATCACAACTTGCAAATTATTTTTTTCACCATATTTAGCTAAGGTTCCGATTATATCATCACCTTCAAATCCCTCTTTTTCAACAATATCTATATTCATAGCATTTAAAATTTCTTTAATTATAGGCATTTGTTCTGCAAGCTCATTTGGCATACCATGTCTATTTGCTTTATATTCAGAATATAGTTCATGTCTTTTAGTTTTTGCTCTTAAATCAAATGAAACAGCCATATAATCTGGTTCTATATCTTCTAAAATCTTAAACATAATTGCCAAAAATCCATATACTGCATTTGTATATTTTCCATCTTTTGTTGTAAGCATTTTGCTTCCCATAATTCCATAAAATGCCCTATTCATTATACTATTTCCATCTATTAATAGTAACTTTTTCAAATTTACTCCTCCTTGTTATTTTAGTCTTTTATCCCTAAAATTATTTTATCACACTCATCAAAAATGTTTTCCTCATCACAAAAATTAAGTTTTCTATTTTCCATCAATATTTTTCCATTAACAATAGTTGTTTCAACATTTGAACCTTTAGCATTATATACTAAATCAGCAAATATATCATTAATAGGTTGCATTTGTTCAGTATCAGGATTTATAATAATAATATCTGCCAATTTGTTTTCTTCAATTGAACCAATTTTGCTTTCTAAACCTAAAGCTTTTGCACCATTTACTGTTGCCATTTTTAAAACTTCATATGCAGGTATAGCAGTTGGATCTTCATTTACACCTTTTTGTAATAATGCAGTAAATTTCATTGTTTCAAACATATCTAAATTACTTCCACTACCTTGTCCATCTGTTCCAAGAGATATATTTATTCCTTTTTTAGCCATTTGATCAATTTTAGCTATTCCACAGCCCAGTTTTAAATTACTAATAGGACAATGTGAAACTGATATGTTTTTCATTTTTGATAAACTCTCTATTTCATCATCTGTTAATTTTACACAATGTGCTAAAATCAAATTCATATCTCCAAAATATTTTTGAATAATTTGCACAGGATTTTGATTATAATTATTTTTTATATCTTGAACTTCTTTAGAATTTTCGCAAAAGTGCATATGAATTCTCATATTTTTATTTTTTGCATATTCAATATATTTAATCAAATCTTGCTCATTTGTTGTATAAAGTCCATGTATTCCAACATTAAATGTAACAAGAGGATTATCTTTATTTTTTTCAATTAAATCTTCAAGCTCTTTTAATCTTTTACCAGAGTCATTTTCCATACTCATCAAAGTTCGTGTAGTCTGTAATCTTACACCAGTTTCATTTATTGCATTTATAGAATAATCTGTCATAAAATACATGTCATTTATAGTTGTACAACCACTTTTTATCATTTCAATAGCAGAAAGATATGTAGCATAATAAATATCTCCTGGTTGTAATTTATCTTCCATTGGCCAAATCTTTTCTTCTAACCATTGTTGCAATTTATATCCATCAATTGTTTCTCTAAATATGCTCATTGCAATATGTGAATGAGTATTTATTAGCCCTGGTAAAACTATTTTTCCTGTTGCATCTATTGTTTTTGTATTTTCATCTGTTTGAATATTTTTACCAATTTTTTTTATAATATTATCACATATTAATATATCTATGTTTTTTTCAAATCTTTCTCTTTTTTCTGACATTGATATTATATTTGCATTTTTTATTAAAATTTTCATATATTCACATCACTTTCTAAAATATATTATTGATATATAAATACTTATATTGTATAATTTTTGAATACTGCGTAAGCGACCAAACGAACGTAAATGAGTGCGATTGGAGCAATTTTCATTTATTTAATTTTAGATATGGAAATTGCGACTGCAAAGTATGAAAAAATAATACAATATAAGTATTTTATAACTTAATATTAGTATTAGAATTTACATATTTAATAATCTCAATATTACTATTTTGACTTCTTTCTACCATACAATTATAAATTCTATCTCTCAAATCTTTTTTTCTTTCCTGAAAATTCAAATTTTCATCTGGATAAAAAGGTCCATCAATATATGAAACAATTCTAAACCCATTTCCTTTTTTCTGATATGTGTTTGTCACACAAAATGATGGAACATTAAGCTCAGCAGGATATCTGAAAGATACAGGTTTAAAAGGTCTTATTTTTGTATAATATGGCCAAATATGTGCTTCTGGAAAAATAGTTATAGAATAACCTTTTTCAATCTTTTTTCTTATTGATTCTAAAAAATTTCTTGTAGCCTTTATATTTGAAGGTATTGGAATTGCTCCAAACATTTGAATAAAATTCCCTACACCTTTTATTGAAACATTTTCAGGATTTACTATAAAAAAATTTCTTTTTGGATATACAATATTACTAATTATAAAAGTATCACCAAAAGTTTGTGTATGATTTCCATATATAAAATACCCTTGTTTCCTAAATTTTTTTAATTTTCCCCTGCCTTCATACTTAATCTTTAATTTACATTTAGCATAAGTCAGTTTTATTGGAACACTTAGTACATTTTGTATTAGCCATGAAGTCATATTCCAAAAAATATTTTTATGGATATATTTATATTTTTCATCAATTACTCTTGGTGTTATCTTTTTACTCGAAAATTCATCATTTAATTCATCTTTATAATATATTGTTTTTTGTTCTTTAATTTTAATTCTCTCCTTTATATTTCAAATTTATAACCTAAATGATCATATGCAGGTTTTAATGGAATTCTCCCTCTAGGTGTTCTTGCTAAAAATCCTATTTGTATAAGATATGGCTCATAAACATCCTCTATAGTATCAATCTCTTCACCTAAAGATGTTGCAAGTGTTTCAATACCAATAGGCCTTCCACTATATTGTGTTATCATCATATCAAGCATTTTTCTATCTGTTTCATCAAGTCCAATTTCATCAATTTCAAGTTTATTTAAAGCATGTTTTGTTATTTTTAAATTTATATCTCCATCACCTAAAACAGCAGCATAATCTCTAACCCTTTTTAATAATCTATTAGCAATTCTAGGTGTGCCCCTTGACCTTCTAGCTATTTCAAGAGCAGAATCACTATCTATCAAAATTCCTAAAATACTTGCAGATCTTTTTACAATTTTCATTAAATCTTTTGGTTCATATAATTCTAATCTATGAACAATACCAAATCTATCTCTTAAAGGTGTGGCAAGTGAACCTGCTTTTGTTGTAGCACCTATTAAAGTAAACTTAGGTAAATCAAGCCTTATAGACCTTGCACTAGGACCTTTTCCAATTATTATATCTAATGCAAAATCTTCTAATGCAGGATATAATATTTCTTCTACACTTTTATTTAGCCTATGAATTTCATCTATAAATAATACATCAAATTCTGACAAGTTTGTAAGTAAAGCAGCTAAATCTCCAGCTTTTGATATTGCAGGTCCTGATGTTATTTTTATATTTGAATTCATTTCATTTGAAATAATAGTTGACAAAGTTGTTTTTCCAAGTCCAGGAGGACCATAAAACAAACAATGGTCTAATGGCTCTCCTCTTTTTTTAGCTGCTTCAATATATATTTTCATATTTTCTTTAACTTTATTTTGCCCTATATATTCTTCTAAAACTTTTGGTCTTAATGATGTTTCTAATCTTTCTTCTTGCTCATCTTTTCCTATTAATTCAGGACTTATTAATCTTTCATCATCCAATTTACATCTTCCTTTTTTATGTTATCTTTCAGCATTTTTTACATTTTCAGTAATGGTTTCATATTCTAAAGGTATATCATAAAAATTTTCGTATATATTTTTCCATACATCAAAATTTTTGTCTCTCATCATATTTATATTTTGTTTTTTATTTAAGTTCTTATCAGGATATATTGGTTTTTCTATATTTATTGTATATTTTTGTACAGGAAAACCATCATCTTGTATTATAGAACTATCTTCCATTGTTATAAATATTGGAAGTACAGGTACATCATTTCTTACTGCAAATTTAAATGCTCCATCTTTTAATGGTTTTGGTTTTTTATAATTCCACCACATACTTTGTTCAGGATAAATTAATATAAAATCTTTTCTTTGCAAAATTGTATCTACAGCTTTCATAAATTCAACCATAGTTTTTGCATTTGAACTAAGTGGTAATGTATCACAATTTCTAAAGAAAAATCCATATAATCCAGGGAAATTAGTATAATTTCCTTCGCGAATTACTTTATATAATTTTTTTGTTTTATCCATTTCTGCAATTCTAAAAACTTTTTCAATAGAAAAAGAATCAAATGGATTAAAATGGTTACATGTTATAATAGCTCCTGAATTAATATTTTTCATATTTTCTAAACCATTTATTTTATCTATTATTAATTTATTATCTCTTACTAATTCCCCTAAAAATCTTTTAGCAACTCCATTTGCAATTCTGCTTTTTATTTTGCTTGTACTTTTTTTATTTAAATAATCCACATCATCAGGTAATAATGGTATTGTTTCTGGATCATCTTCAACATCTTTATCAAATATACCTTGTTTTTCTAATTCTTCAATTCTTCTTAATACTTTCAATCTTTGTTCATATTTTTCATGATCAATTTGTCTTTGGAAATAAATTCTGTCATCACCAACACATTCAGTTTCTTTTTTAGCCAATTTTTTTAAATTTTCATATTGTTCCAAATCTCTAAACCTTTCTTCATCTGTATATTTGTTTTTCAATTCTTGTATTTCATCATAATATTCTGTTTTCTTAGCATACTTCCAAAAAAAATTTTCATATAATACATTTTCAAAATGCCATGGTTTATATGTTAAATTATAATGTATTAAATTTATGTCTTTTTCTTCTATTTCATCTGTTGGAATAGGCATTCTATCCCAACCTTTATCTAATAATTTAGTTCTTCCTTTACACAGTCTATTTAAATAATCTTGATCTTGTACAACTGCAAATTTTACGGTTCCTAATAGATAAAGAAATTTATTTTGGAAATCAAATTTTCTCATTTCATCTAAATTCATTAAAAGCATTCCAGCATTAAAATAATTTTTATATGTTGCAATACCAACCACTCTTTCAACATAATCTTGAAAAACTTTATTTGTTTGTATTACATCATCTGGTACTGCAGCAACCAAATTATCACCTATATCTTCATTATATAATTTTGCAATATCACCTAGTACAACAATATCACTATCTAAATATATTGCTTTATCATATTGTGGATATAGATTTGGTATAAATAATCTAAAATATGTTGTTTTTGTGTAATAATCTCTTGTATATAATTTATCTTTTACATCTTCTATATAATAATTCAAATCAACAAATTCAATTTTTATATTTTCTCTTTCGTATTTTAATATTTTTTTCTTATTTTCCTCTTCAATATTTGTATATAATATTTTTATTGAATAAAAATATTCTTTTGATGAGTTTTCTATTATTGATTGTAATGCTACTGCAAGAAATGGTACATATCCATCATCTACTGCAAAAAATATTGGTATAACTTTTAAATAGTTTTCCATTTAGTATTTTACCCCCTCGTTTTCTACCTCTTTTTCATATTTACTTTTCCATTTTAAATATTCATTTAAATCATCATCAAAACAATAACATTTTAATATTTTATGAACTTCTTTTATATTCCACTGTTTAAAATTTTCTGTTCTTGGATATGGCCATATTAGTAATCTCTTACAAAAGTGGCAAATTACAGTATCTTTTTTGTTAAATTTTGATTGTTCATTATATATTCTTGGCAATAATTTCTTTTTAGTTGTTGACCAATATATTGCATCTTGATCTGCAAAAAGCATTTTCCTTTTTTTAAGTAAATTTCTTGCTTTTTCAAATAATCTTGTTTGTCTAATTATCTCCATATTAAGTAACAACATTCCAGCATTTATATAATCCCATTTTATAAATTTTGAACCATATTTTTCTTTTACAGCTGCATATTCATATTCTGATATATCAATATTATATAATCTTGATATATCATCATTTGCCATCATATCAATATCAAGATATAAAATTTTATCTGGCATTTCAGGTATTAAATCTACCAATAATCTTAGTAATGTATATGGTGTACAATACGCATTTTCATTTTTCCCATATCCAAATTCTCTTTCATACAAATCTGTAACATCAAATTTTTTTACGCAATTTTTTTCATTTTTCGTTTTTATAACATATTCTAAAAAACTTATTTGTTTATCTTCAATAGCCATATATTCTGGATTTTTTCTTGTTAAATCCATTGTTAAAATATAACAATTTATTGTTTCTTTTGTTTTGTTTGTAATAGATATTAATTCTGTTAATGCCCCATCAAAAACTTTTTTATTGCCACATAATAATATATTTATCATTTATCAGATACCTTTCTATTTTCCTTTTTACTTTTAATTTCACTTATCATAACAACTATTCCACTTATTATTAAAAATATATAAAAATTAATTCCTCTATTTAATAAAGTAGCACTTTTAATGATATTTTGTGGATAAACATTTCTAAATATTTCAATAAATGCTCCTTCACTTACTCCAACAGCCCCAGGTGATGGCATTCCAGATACAGTTGCAAATAATACAGATTGCATTGTTGTAATTTCAAATATATTATATTTGTTAAATCCTAATGCTCTATATGTCCAATAAGAAATACTATAATATATTATAAATTGTAATAATGTAGTTACAATAGTCTTAAACATTAACATTTTGTTATTTTTAATATATACTGCATTTTTTTGATATTTTTCTAATTCTTTTTCTAAAAAATCTTGCTTTTCTTCTATGTTTTTTACTTTAAAAAATTTCATGATTTTTATTGCAAATTTTATAAACCAATTTGATAATCTTTTAGAAAATATGCTTATTACAAGTAATGCAAGTGCACTCATATTAAGCCCAATTCCAATAATAAAACAAATAATTAATATAGTATTTAAATACTTATAATTAAATATTAAACTTATAAAAGCTAAACTTATAGTTATAATTTGCATACTTGTTAAATTTATTAATAATGCTAATGTAGAATTTCCTACAGATATATTATTTTTATTCATATAATAAATTTGTGCAGGTTGCCCACCACTTGCTGCAGGTGTTATAGAACTAAAGAAAAATCCAATTATAGCATATTTAAAATTTTGCATAAATGTTACTTTTTCACCTAATACTTTTAATGTTCTATTTAAGTTTACTGCTTCTAATAATAAATATATGGTCATACATATTATTCCGATTATAACATATTCTACTTTTACATTTTTAATTATCTCTATAATATCTGTTACATTTTGTTCTTTCAATATTATTCCTAATGTTATTCCTAAAATCAAAATGAAAAATATTAAGTTTTTTATTGTTTTCTTTTTGTTATTTTTTTTCATTTTTATTTTCCCCCATATTTTCCTACATTATATCATATATTTTATTTTTGTCAATTAATATTTGGTTTGTAAAAAGTCCTTTGTTTCTCGTAAAATTTCATTTTCTGAATTATTTAAAATTTTTAAAGTGGCCATTGGTTTAGCACCTGGTGAAAAACTTATTCTATTTCCATATTTATCAATTAATGGAACAATACATGACTCATTAAATAATTCATTATCATAGGTAAATACTATGCTATTTCTTTTACTTGATATTTTAACAACTCCCATATTTTTAGCAAACTGTTTAATTCTTGAAACTTCAAGTAGGCTTTCAACTTCATTTGGTATATCACCAAATCTATCTATTAATTCATCTATAACATCTTGGATATTTTTTTCATTTCTACATAGTGCAATATCTTGATAAATCTCGATTTTTTGGTTTGAATCTGAAATATATGAATCTGGTATAAAGCTTGTAACATTTAAATCAATTTGAACTTCATGTTCTGGCTCTACTTTTATACCTTGTTCTTCTCTTACAACTTCATCTAATAATCTACAATATGTATCATAACCTACTTCTTCAAGATGTCCATGCTGTACTTCACCAATTAAACTTCCAGCCCCTCTAATTTCCAAATCTCTCATAGCAATTTTAAATCCTGAACCAAATTCAGTAAATTCTTTAATAGCTTTTAATCTTTTATCAGCTTGTTCTGCAAGCATTTTATCTTTTTTATATGTAATATAAGCATATCCTTGTCTTTCTGATCTACCAACTCTTCCTCTTATTTGGTATAATTGTGCTAATCCCATTCTATCTGCATTTTCAACAATTATTGTATTAGCATTTTGAATATCTATTCCAGACTCTAAAATTGTGGTACAAACAAGCACATTTGTTTTCCCTTCAACAAATTCTTCCATTATATCTTCTATTTCTCTTCCTGTCATTCTCCCATGTGCATAAACAACATTTGCCTCAGGAACTAAGTCTGCAATTTCATTTGCTTTTCCCATGATTTCATCAACACGATTAAAAATATATAGTACTTGACCATTTCTTTCTAATTCTTTTGTTATTGCTTCTTTTATAACTTCTTTATCATATTCAAGCACATATGTTTGAACAGGTTTCCTATTTTGAGGTGGTTCATATATTACAGACATATCTCTCACACCTACAACAGACATATGTAATGTTCTAGGTATTGGTGTTGCTGTCATAGTAAGTACATCAATATTCATTTTATATTGTTTAATTTTTTCTTTTGCTTTAACACCAAATCTATGTTCCTCATCAATTATTAAAAGTCCTAAATCTTTAAAATCAACATCTTTTCCAAGTAATTTATGTGTTCCAACAACAATATCCACTTCTCCAAGTTTTAATTCTTTTATAATCCTATTATTATCTTTTGCACTTCTAAACCTATTTAATAATTCTACTTTTATAGGATAATCTTTCATTCTTTCTCTAAAAGTTTCATATTGTTGTTTTGCAAGTACAGTTGTTGGCACTAAATATACAACTTGTTTTTTATCCATAACTGCTTTAAAAGCTGCTCTTATTGCAACTTCTGTTTTTCCATATCCCACATCTCCACAAAGCAATCTATCCATAGGTTTTTCATTTTCCATATCAACTTTTACTTCATGAATACAGCGTAATTGATCATCTGTTTCAATATATGGAAATTTACCCTCAAATTCTCTTTGCCAATCTGTATCTGGGCTAAAAGCATATCCTCTTGCTTTTTCTCTTCTTGCATATAATTCAATCAATTCTTTTGCAACAGTTCTTAAATTATTTTTAACTTTATTTGTAGTTTTTTGCCAATCTTTACTTCCAAGTTTATTTAATTTTAGACCAATTTCTTCTCCACCAACATATTTTCTTACACTATCTAGTGCATTTATTGGTACATACAAAATATCATCTTCTAAATATTTTATTTTTATATAATCTTTTGTAGTTTTATCTGCTGTAATTGTATTCACACCTATATATATACCTATTCCATAACTTCTGTGTACAACATAATCACCTACTTTTAAATCTGCAAAAACTACTTTTTCACCTTTTTTAAATTCTTCTCTTTTAAATTTTCTATTTCTATTTTCTGCAGAAACAAGTTCATCTGCAACAATTATAACCTGATTTATATCATCAGATTCATAACCATTTGATAATTTTCCAACTGTTATTACAATATTATTATTTTGACCAATCACAGTTTGGTTAAGCTTTTCTTCAAACCTACTATCAATTTCATTTTCTTGCAAAATTTTCTCAATTTTTCCTGCTTTTTCTTTCATATCAACTAAAATATATATTTTTTTATTTTGTTTTTTTAGTCTTTTTATATCTTCAATTAATAATCCAGTTTCACTTTTAAAATAATTTAATTGCCTAAAATGCAAATTATATTTTTGCATATTTGATGTAGTTGTATTATTTAATTTTTCAATAAAAATTGTTTGTTTATCTTTTAGCAAATCTTCTACATTGTTATATTCTAGTGTATTTTGCAAACTATCAGGAATAATTTTTTCTTTTTCAATTAGAGATTTTTCAAGATTTTCTGTATCTTGTCTTATGCTTTCACTTCTAGCTTTTAATTTTGATTTTTCATCAATAAAAATCAAATATTTTTCACTTAAATAATCTAATATAGTATTTTGATTTTTATAAAAACTATTAAAATATCTATCTATTTTACTTAAATAATCACCATTTCTTATTACTTCTATATCATTTTCTAAAGTTTCTAATCTTTTGCCCTCATAAATTTTTTCTTTTAAATTATTACAAACATCCTCAACACTGTTTTCTAAAATATATTCATGTGCTGGAAAAATTTTTATTTTATCAATTTGACTTGTAGATCTTTGACTTATTATATTAAAATATCTAATAGAGTCAATTTCATCTCCCCATAACTCAATTCTTACACCTGTTGTCTCACTAATTGAAATATCAATTATTCCACCTCTTACACTAAATTCCCCTCTACCATCAATTAATTCATATCTTACATATCCTAAATCTACAAGCTTTTGTTTAATTTCTTCTATTTTCCATCTTTGACCTATTTTAAAATCTAAAACATTTTTATATAGTTCTTCTTTTGCAACAATTTTTTGCTGAACAGCTTCTATTGTTGTTACAATAATCATATTTTTATTATCATATATCTTATTTAATACTTCTATTCTTTCATATGGCAAATCTTTGCTTTCTGCTATATAATCATATGTAATTATTTCTTTTTTTGGAAATAAACATACTTTATCTGTAAAATATTTTAAATCATCTGCTATTTTTTTTGCTTGTATTTCATTATATGTAATTATCATTATTGGTCTTTTTGCATATTCGTTTACACTTGTAATTACAGCTGTTTCTGCAACGTCAGTTAAGCCCGATATTTCTATCGGACTTATTTTATTTTCTATATTTTTTATAATCTCATTGATTCTTTGGCTTTTACCAAGTTCGCTGATAATCGTGTTCATTTTTACCTCATTCCTTTTAAGACAGACTTTATTGTTTTATTCTCTTTCTTGCTCTATCTCTTTAGTGCTTTTTTCTTCTTTTATTTTTTCTGACTGTATTACCTGTTGTTTATATTTTTCATTCATTTTTATTTCTTTTTCTTTATTTTCTTTTGTTGATCCATATATATTGTTTTCAAGTAATTTTACTCTTTTTAATGATTCTAATAATTCTTGTTTTATTCTTTTTAGATGTTCTTGTTCTTCTGAATTTTCTCCATCTTCATCACTTTCATTTTTTCTTTTTTTCTTTTTTTCACTATATTTCATTATTGCTTCTTCTTGCTCTAATTCTGGCTCTTCTGGTTTTATAAACTTTTCAAAAGTTCCTTTTATATCTATGTTTCTTTCTTCTATTTCTTCTTTTTGCATACAAAGGTCCCCCTTTTCTCTTTTTATATACTTTACCACATTTAGCCTAAAAAATCAATATAGTTTTTGAATTTTTCTGTTAAACTTCTAGTTTTCCATCTACTTCAACCATTAAATTTACGCCATCTTTAAAACCTTTTTCATACATTGCCTCACATATAGCATTTATTTTTATATTATATATATTATTTATTTCTTCTATAATAGCTTTATTTTCTTGGTACATTTTATCTTCAATTTTTGGCACCTTTTTTTCTACATCTTTTAAAATCTCGTCTATCTCTTCTTTTTGACTTACATATATCTGTTTTATCATAATCGGAACCCTCCTATGTTTTTGGTTTATTTTATTACTTTTTTTGCTTTTTTGCAATATCTTTTTATATTATTTCACAAAAATTTGAATTTAATTCAAAAACATATTAAAAAAGACATCCAAATTTGGATATCCTATTATATTTGCCCCCGCCTCATACCGCTTCGCGGTGTACGGCGGGGTCTTTGTTGTTTTAGACAACAAAACCCCCTAAGGTTTATTTAATTGCCATATTTTACCAATTAGCTATTACAAGTGTATCGCAATTAGCGTTCAGGCCTACTTAACATAAAGTGAGGACCTCAAAGAAATATAAGGGTTGCTAACATCCGGTTTGCCGATGCCGCGTTTAGTCGCTGGATCGCTGATGATGTAAAAGCCCCCTCGAGAAGCTCTGCCGCAGAATTCGCCGCTACAGGCCTCTGATGTCCATTCCCATAAATTTCCTCCTAAATCATATATATTGTTTATTTTGTCTGATGTTCTCGTTAATCCTGTTTTTAATAATGAGTGTGTATGGTTTCCATACTCTGTTGATGTTAATTTTGATTTATCATTTCCTGTTAATGCAAAATTTAACATTGCATCATATTGGCTTCCCCATATCATTTGACTTGTTA
>CAKPOA010000010.1 GCA_934169575.1 uncultured Clostridia bacterium | reverse complement strand
AAAAAAGTATTGACAGAAATAATTGAAATTGATAAAATGGGTTTATGATAAAAATTGTGAAAAACAAAGGAAAGAAAGGATGATTTTAAATGGAAAATCAAAAATTAAAAAACGCTGAAACCCTTGGGGCTGTACACACACACACACACACACACACACGTGTTTTAGAAAACAATAATAAAAAATCAAGTGTACAGAAAAATGGAAAAAGCATAAAATTTCAAAACATAAAATATGTAGAGAATTTAAAAAATGTCGAAGAGACGAAAAAATTTGAAAGAGAAAGAGAGAAGAATTGGTATAGTCAAAAAGCAGGTATCACATTAATAGCCTTAGTTATTACAATTATAGTTTTAATAATACTTGCAGGAATTAGTATAACAATGATATCAGGGCAAGATGGAATATTAACAAGAGCAGAAGTAGCAAAAAAACAAAATGATATAGCAGGAACAAAAGAACAAATAAAATTAGAGCTAATAGGAAAATATGATGCAAATGGGAAATATACAAATGCAGATGTAATTGATGCGGTAGCAAAAGTGACAGGGCATACAGTTGCAGAAAAAAATGATAAAGTTTTAAGTAAAAATGGAAATAAAGTAGATATTTCAGATTTATGGGTAACATCAGGAGGAAGTGAAAATGTAGACAGAACAGGTATAGAAGTTGGAGATTATATAAATTACACACCAGATAGTGTGAAAGGATATTCAAAATCTAAATTAGCAGAAAGTATAACAGGTACAGGTGGTAATGGTGCAGATTTAGCACAAGACAAATTAAATTGGCAAGTACTAAGAATATATGATGATGGATCAATGGATTTAATTGGAAGTCCAACAAGCAAGGAGGTTTATTTCAGTGGAGCAATAGGATATAATAATGGAGTATATGTAATGAATGACATATGTGAAAGTTTGTATAGTAAAAAATCAAAGGGAATAACAGCAAGAAGTATAAATTTGGAAGATATGGAGAAATGGTTAACAGATGATGTACTAAATGCAGATGGAACAGTAAAAACCAAAGGAGGAAAAACAGCAAGGGCAGAATACAAAAACAGTGATAGTGGTACATTATATGGAAAAACCAAAACATATACAAGAGGTATTAAACCAGACATATATGGAAAAACAGAAAATGAAAGTGATAAATATTATACTACACCTACAACAAACACATATACAGGAGGAAGTTCATCAGATACATTAGAAGCAAAACAGACATATTATTATATACCAATAAATAGTACAAATTATGGAGATGGGGCAAAAGCCTTAACAGCATCAAGCTACTATTGGGTGGCTTCGCGTTCGGTCAATTGCGATTCGATCTATGCGGTTTTCGGGTTGCGCGGTGCTGGCAACTACATCTTTGGTAGCATTATGTTCAACTCTTATAGTCACAGCTATACCGTCGACAATAGTTTGCGTCCCGTAGTTTCTCTAGGGTCTGATATCCAAGTAGAGAAATGTAGTGGAGATAATAGCTCAAGCAATATGCATACTATAAATTGGAACTAAAAATACCGCCTGAAGAGGCCTTAGGTCTCTAGGCGGTTCCGAAAAAGGAGAAGATATAAATAAAAAATTAATTATATGATGTAAGTGATCAATAAAAAGGAGGTTTACACTCTTTTTTATTGATCACTTACTTTATATTAGTAAATCTTGGTGATATATAGTTTGAGAATATTTTTTAATTAAATTTAACTAAACTATTGACAAGTTGCAAAATATAGTATAAAATACAAACAAAAGTTTTGAACAATGTGCAAAGTAAGGGAGAGAATTTTTAATGTATAAATGTGAATACAAAACTCTAAAAGAATTTTCGAATATAATAATGAAAAAGTACAAGAATTATTAGAAAATCAAAAAATTATAAGAAATAGACTAAAAATAAATGCTGCTATAAATAATAGTAAAATTTTTAAACAAATACAAAACGACTATGGAACATTTCATAATTATTTAAAAGTATTTACAAATGATAAAGTTATTTATGAAATAGATAAGACTACAAATAGGTTATCAGATGAGTTATCAAAAGATTTGAAAAAAAGAGGTATGAAATTTGTAGGGAGTACAATTATATATTCTTATTTACAAGCAATAGGCATTATTTATTCACATGATAAAGAATGTTTTATGTACAGAGGAATTTTTGATTCATGAAGAAGAATGAAATTGTCTTGATACCGTTTAAGAATTTTTTTAAAATTAAATATAGAGAAGGTGATTATTATATGAATAATAAAATTATGACTAAGATGAATGTAAAAAATAATTTAGTTAATGTAATGAGAGTAAATAATATTGATTATATCTCTTTGACTGATTTAGCAAGATATAAAAATCCTGATAATCCTGGAGATGT
Organism: uncultured Clostridia bacterium; assembly: GCA_934169575.1. GTDB lineage: Bacteria > Bacillota > Clostridia > TANB77 > CAG-508 > CAG-269. The sequence goes on along the minus strand of CAKPOA010000010.1, from coordinate 45,066 downwards.
TATTATTAAATGGATGAGCAATAAAAGTTCATTTGATTTTTATTCATTGTGGGAAGAACTTTTTAATGAAGATTTTAAACTAGCGGAATCTCGCGAGTTTAAAAATGATGCGGCAAATAACTCTTTTACCATGAGCCCATCAAGGTGGATAAATTTTACTAATTCTAAAGGATTTATTAGTAAGAGAGGAAAATATAATGGCGGAACATTTGCTCATCCTGATATTGCTTTGGAATTTGCTTCTTGGATAGATCCTGCTTTTAAGTTATATTTAATTCAAGAATTTGAAAGATTGAAATCCAATGAAACATATCAAGGAAAAATAGAATGGTCAGTAAGAAGAAGTTTATCTAAAACAAATTATAGAATACATACTGACAGCATTAAAGAATATATTGTACCAACACTTACTGAAAAACAAAAATTGTTTGTATATGCAAATGAAGCAGATGTGATAAATGTTGCCTTATTTGGAATGACAGCAAAAGAATGGAGAGAAAACAATCCTGAATTAGATGGTAATGTTAGAGATTATACTGATATTTTACATTTGATTGTATTATCAAATTTAGAAGTATTAAATGCTAGTATGATAGAAAATAATATCAGTCAAAAAGAAAGAATTGAAAAATTAAATATAACTGCTAAAAGACAAATAACTATTTTGGCAAATGATAACAACGTTATGGGAATAACTAAATTAGACAATCAGAAGTTAATCAAGGATACAAATGAATAAGTATTGTATAATTGAAGCAGTGTTTAATAACATGAAAGGAATAAATTAGTAGAAATATTATTAGCAAAAAACTTGTATTGAATATTTAATTTATATAGCAAAGGAGTGAATTTTATATGGGAGCTTAACAGGATATGGAGGAGGAATAAAAAACAAAATCGAGCTATTAAAACTTGAAGGAATTGATATAGATAAATATGAGTTAAGGGGGAAATATGGAAAAAGTTATAGAAATTAAAAATTTAACAAAAGAATATAAAGGAAAAAAGGCGATAGATGATTTATCTTTTTGTGTATATAGAGGTGAAATATTAGGACTGCTTGGACCAAATGGAAGTGGAAAAAGTACAACAATAAATTCAATATTATCATTATTGAAATATCAAAAAGGAAGTATAGAAATATTTGGCAAAGAAATGAAACCAGATTCATATGACATAAAATCGAAAATAGGTGTAATATTTCAAGATGTTGCAGTATTTAACGAATTAAATGTATATGATAATATTAATTATTTTTGTGGATTATATATTCAAGACAAAAATACAAGAAAACAATATGTAGAAGATGCAATAAATTTGGTAGGATTAGCAGAATTTAAAAAATATTTGCCAAAACAATTATCTGGTGGATTATTAAGAAGATTAAATATTGCATGTGGAATTGCACACAAACCTGAACTTATTTTCTTAGATGAACCTACAGTAGCAGTAGATCCACAAAGTAGAAATAATATTTTAGATGGAATAAAGAAATTAAGAGATAATGGTGCTACAATAGTATATACAACTCATTATATGGAAGAAGTAGAAATACTTTGTGATAGAATTATTATTTTGGATAAAGGAAAAATAATTGCAGAAGGAACAAGTGAAGAACTAAAAAAACAAGCAAATATAGAAGAAAAAATAGAAAGAGTTGGACCAACACTAAATGATGTATTTCTAAAACTTACAGGAAAGGAATTAAGAGATTGATGTTTATTCATAATTTAAAATATACTATTAAAACATTATTTAAAAATAAAGTATTAATATTTTGGACTTTTGCATTTCCTATTATTTTAGGTGTATTTTTTAATATGGCATTTTCGAATATAGAAAAAGATGAAACATTGCAAATATTTGATATTGCTGTAGTTGATAATGATGAATTTGAAGAACAAAAAATTTATAAACAAGCATTAGAACAATTAGCAGATGATAATAATGAAAACAAATTATTTAATATAAAATATGTTAATGAAACTGAGGCAAATAATATGTTAGATGATTCTGAAATAAAAGGATATGTAATATTTAAGGATAATGAACCAGAAGTAGTTGTAAAAGAAAATGGAACATATCAAACAGTACTTAAATTTGTAATAACAGAAATTGGACAAAATAAAACGATAGTTGAAGAAATAAGTAAAAATAGTATTGAACAAGAAATAAAAAATGGGAACTATTTATTTGATGCAGAAAAAATAGCAAATGATATATCAAACAAAATTGAAAAACAAGAAGTAAATTTGAAAAATATTTCTAATTCAAATTTGAGTTATATGCAAATAGAATATTATACATTAATAGCAATGGCTTGTATGTATGGAGGAATGATAGGTTTAACTGTTATAAATAATTGTCTAGCCAATATGAGTAATAAAGGAAAAAGAATAGCAGTATCACCAAATAAAAAAAGTATTATTGTTTTAAGTTCTACTATAGGAGCCTATTTTGTTGGCATGATTGGTATTGGAATATTAATGTTATTTTTAAAATTTGTATTAAAGGTCGATTTTGGAGATAATATTGGATTAATTATTCTGCTTTCAGCTATTGGAGATTTGGCTGGAATTTCACTTGGGGTTTTAATAGCATCAGTATTTAAATTGTCAGAAGGTGCAAAAGTAGGGATAACAATAGCAATAACAATGGTTTTATCTGTATTATCTGGAATGATGGGAGTTACTTTAAAATATGTAATTGATAAAAATATTCCAATAATAAATCTTATAAATCCAAATAATTTAATAACAGATGGTTTCTATTCTTTATATTATTATGAAAGTTTTAATAGATATTTTAGAGATATAAAATATTTATTAGTATTTGTTGTAATATGTATGGTGATTTCTTTTATCAGTTTGAGGAGGGAAAAATATGACAGTATTTAAAACAGTTTTAAAGATATTGAACAAATTAAAAGGTATGTTGATTTTATATACAGTAATGCTTATATCAATAACTGTATTTACTCAAACTTCAGATAATAATATAACAAATTTCGAAGAATCAAAACCAAGTGTTTTAATTATTAATAAAGATAAAGAAAATGATATAACAAATGGGTTTATAGAATATATTAGTAAACATTCTGAAATAAAAGATATAGATATAAATAATGAAGATAAAATAAATGATGCAATCTTTTATAGAGATGTAAATTTTGCAATTTATATTCCTGAAAATTTTGGGCAAGATTTGTTAAATGGGAAAAATCCTACCTTAGAATATAAATCAAGTGGTGATGAATATTCATCATATAGTCAGATGATGGTAGAAAAATATATAAAAACAGTAAATATTTATAAAGATTATTATACAGAAGAAGAATTAATAAATAAAGTAAATGATGTTGTTGAAAAAGAAACAAATGTAAATGTAAAAACAACATTAGATACTTCAAAATTAAGTAGTATGACGAGATATTTTAATTTCTTAAATTATGCATTTTTGGCTGGTTGTGTATATTGTATTAGTATGATATTGGCAAGTTTAAAAGAACAAAACATCAAAAAAAGAACAATTATAAGTAGTTTTGATTATAAAAAATATAATTCAATTGTGTTATTTGCAAATTCTATAGTTATATTTGCAATGTGGCTATTATATATGATTTTGAGTGTGATTTTGTTTAAAGATTTAATGTTTACTAAAAATGGTTTAGGATATATAATAAATTCATTTATATTTGCTTTTTGCAGTTTAACAATAGGTTTTTTAATTGGAAATATTACTCAAAATAAAAATGCTATTGGGGGAATTGTAAATGTTGTGGCACTTGGAACATCATTTTTATGTGGATGTTTTGTACCTTTTGAATATATGCCTGATTATGTTATAAAAATTGCACATATTTTACCAACATATTATTTTGTACAAAATAATGAAATAATAAAAACAATGGAAATATTTAATTTGGACACAATAAAGCCTTTAATTTTAAATGGAACAATTATAATTATTTTTAGTTTAGTATTTATAAGCATTACTAATTATATAAATAAGAAAAAGATGAAAGAAAACTAAAAATTATAGCATTATGTATGAAAAACGTGAAGATATTACAGAAATGAAGTATCAAAAACGTGAAACTTTAAAATTTAGAAATAGGAGGGAGATTTTATGATAGAAATAAAAAATGTATGCAAAACATATGGAGGGGAAAAAAATATTTTAGATAATATAAGTTTTAATGTTAATGATGGTGAGATTTTTGCTTTTATTGGGCATAATGGAGCAGGAAAAACAACCACAATAAAATCAATAGTTGGAATATTAGATTTTGAAAGCGGAGATATTTTAATAAATGGAAAATCAATAAAAAGTCAGCCAATAGAATGTAAAAAAGAAATGGCATATGTGCCAGATAATCCTGACTTATATGAAAATATGAAAGCAATTGATTTTATAAACTTTATATGTGATATGTATCAAACACCATTAGATGTAAGAAAAGAAAACATTGAAAAATACTCAAAAATGTTTGAAATTGAGAAAAATTTAAATGATGATATTTCAAGTTTTTCTCATGGAATGAAACAAAAATTAGTTTTAATTTCTGCAATGGCACATAATCCAAAGGTTTTGATAATGGATGAACCATTTGTAGGACTTGACCCGAAAGCTGTTTATGATATGAAAGAAGTTATGAAACAAATGGCAAGAGATGGAAAAATAGTATTTTTCTCAACTCATATATTAGATGTTGCTGAAAAATTATGTGATAGAGTAGCAATTATAAAAAGTGGAAAAATTGTAAAAACAGGAAATATGAAAGATATTAAAGGTGATGAGTCACTTGAACATGTATTTCTTGAGTTAGGAGAATAGATATGAAATTATTATCATTATTAAAAGCTATTTTATCTCAAGATATGAATATGTTTAGATATTCATCAAAAAAAAATTCAGGAAAAACAAAGAAAATAATTACGCCAATTTTTTTGTTTTCAATGGTAGGAATTGCTATTGGATATTATGCATATTTATTAACAGAAGTACTTGCACCATTAAATTTTACATATATTATGCTTAGTATTTTTATAGCAATTGTGACTGTGCTTGGATTTATAGAAGGAATTTATAAATCTCAAGGAATTTTATTTGAAGCAAAAGATAATGACATGTTATTTTCATTGCCTATAAAAAAGAGTACAATATTATTTGCAAGAATGTTTAAATTAATGTTATTTGAATATATATATAATTTGATGTTTATATTACCAGCATTTATAGTATATGCGATTTTTGAAAAACCAGGTATAAGTTTTTATTTATTATCATTACTTATGACAATTTTAATACCAATAATACCGACAGTTATTTCATCTATGTTAGGATATATTGTAAAAATGGTATCAAGTAAATTTAAAGCTAAGAAAATAGCGCAAACATTACTTTCATGTTTAATATTTTTTGGTATATTTTTTGGAAGTTCATATTTGAATACATTTGTAGAAAAAATAGCCACAAATGCAACAAATATAAATGATACTATAACTAAAATTTATTATCCAATTGGTGCATATATAAGTCTAATAAATAATTTTGATATTATAACATTTGTAAAATTATTACTTGTTAATATTGTTCCTTTAATATTATTTGTTCTAATTGGACAAAAATATTATTTTACAATAATATCTAATCTAAAAGGTTCAAGTGTATTTGATAGAAAAAAATTAGTAAACAAAAATATCAAAATAAACAAACCAATTATATCTTTAACTAAAAAAGAACTAAAAAGATATTTTTCGTCTACAGTATATATGTTTAATACTGCATTTGGATTAGCTCTAATTTTAATATTAACAATTACATTATGTTTTAGTGGAAAAGAGTTGGCTGTTACATTAATATCATCTGGTGAAAGTATGTTGGATGGAATATCAGTTGAAATGCTATTTTATGGTTTGATATTATTTGCTGGTTTAGCAACATCAATAACATCTTCAAGTATTTCTCTTGAAGGAAAAACAATAAATATTACTAAATCTTTACCAATTAGTTATAAAACAATATTAAATTCAAAAATATTATATTGTTTTGTGATAGAATTACCATTTTTCTTGATTTCAGAATTGTTATTTGCAATAAGATTTAAAATCAGTTTAACATTTTTAGTACAGATTTTATGCCTTACATTTTTTGTTATTTTATTGTCTGCAGTTATTGGTTTAATTGTGAATTTGAAATATCCAAAATTAGATGCAAATAATGATACAGAAGTTGTAAAACAAAGTATGAGCTCAATGATTTCAGTATTTATTGGATTTGGAATATTTTTTGCAAGTGTTGCAGGATTAGTATTTTTAAGTGGAATTATAAATATGAGTGTATTAATTACATTACATGTACTAGTTCTTGCAATTTCATCTGTAATTTTATATAATATTTTAATGAATTTTGGAACAAAAGAATATCAAAAATTGAATGGATAAATAAAGAAAACAAACTCTATAAAAATTAGAGTTTGTTTTTTTGAAAAAAATCATCAAAAACTATTGACGGAAACGGGAAAAAATGTTAGAATAGATATGTTAGGATAAAATGCCAAATTAGGCGAATAAAACGATAAATTAATAATAAAAAAATAGGAATTAACTAAAGCAAATGCGGATTAAAAATTGAAAGAGCAGGCAATTTTAAATTCGCTATTATTGTTTTAATTTAAGAAGGGATTTTTTTGTTGTAAGTTTATTCAAAACTGCTTAATATTTTTTAGAGGTGATTTTTTTGGAATTAAAAGAAATTAAGTATGAGAAAGCAACACGTAAAGATTTTTCAAAAGTTGGCGATTATATTGAAATGCCAAATCTTATCAAAGTTCAAAAAGATTCATATGATTGGTTCATAGAAGAAGGATTGGGTGAAGTTTTAAAAGATATTTCACCAATTGAAGATTATTCTGGGAATTTAGTTCTTGAATTTTTCGATTATTTTATGGAAGACAAAACAAAATATACTGAAGAAGAAGCAAAAGAAAGAGATGCTACATATTCAACAAGATTACATGTAAAAGTACGTTTAATAAACCGTGAAACAGGTGAAATTAAAGAACAAGAAATATATTTAGGTGATTTCCCACTAATGACAGAAAGTGGAACATTTATAATAAATGGTGCAGAAAGAGTTGTAGTAAGTCAGCTTGTACGTTCACCTGGATGTTATTATGATGCAACATTTGATCCAAAAACAGGAAGAAAAACATATTCATCAACAGTAATGCCTTTAAGAGGAGCTTGGTTGGAATATGAAACCGATAGTAATGATATTTTATATGTACGTGTAGATAGAACTAGAAAAATACCAATAACTACTTTGTTAAGAACAATTGGCATAATTTCAGATGATCAAATAAGAGAACTTTTTGGAGAAAACAATCTTTTAGAAACAACGATAAATAAAGATCCAATAAAAACACAAGAAGAAGCAGTGATAGAAATATATAAAAAATTAAGACCAGGTGAATTGCCTACAGAAGAAGCTGCAAAAACATTATTTAGTAATATGTTTTTCAATAATAGAAGATATGATTTAGCAAAAGTAGGTAGATATAAATTTAATCAAAAATTAGGACTAGCAAACCGTATTGCTGGAAAAATTGCTTTTGATGATATAATAGATAAAGAAACTGGAGAAATATTTGTAAATGCAAATGAAACTATAACAGAAGATGTTGCAGAACAAATACAAAACTCTGGAATTAATATGGTAGATATAAAACTTGATGATAAAAAAATAAGAGTAATAGGTAATGGAACTGTAAACATATATAAAGTATTACCAGAATTCGATTTTGGAAAATTACATTTTAAAGAAGAAGTTAATTATGCAGTATTAAAAAATATATTAGATAATACTGAAGAAAAAGATTTAGCAGAAACTTTAAAAGAAAGATATGATGAATTAATACCAAAATGTATAACAACAGAAGATATAATTGCATCAATAAATGTATTGCTTAATATGTCACAAGGTTTAGGAGAGCCAGATGATATTGACCATTTAGCAAACCGTAGAATAAGATGTGTTGGTGAATTATTACAAAACCAATTTAGAATTGGTTTAGCAAGACTTGAAAGAGTTGTAAGAGAAAGAATGACAATTCAAGATATAGATGCGGTAACTCCACAAACATTAATAAACACAAAGCCAATTACATCTGCAATAAGAGAGTTTTTTGGAAGTTCACAACTTTCACAATTTATGGATCAAACAAATCCACTTTCAGAATTAACACATAAAAGAAGAATATCTGCATTAGGACCTGGTGGTCTTTCAAGAGAAAGAGCAGGATTTGAGGTACGTGATGTTCATTATACACACTATGGTAGATTATGTCCAATAGAATCTCCAGAAGGACCAAACATTGGACTTATATCAGCACTTTCATCATTTGCACAAATAAATGAATATGGATTTATTGAAACACCATATAGAAAAGTTGATCCAGAAACACATCAAGTAACAGATATAGTTGAAAGTATGAGTGCTGAACAAGAAGAAAAATATTATATAGCACAAGCTTCAGAACCACTTGATGAAAATGGAAGATTTATAAATCCAAGGGTAAGAGTAAGATTTGGAAATGAAATCATGGAAGTTGAAAACTATGAAGTTCAGTATATGGATGTATCACCAAAACAATTGGTTTCAATAGCAGCTGCTATGATACCATTTTTGGAACATGATGATGCTAAACGTGCTCTTATGGGTGCAAATATGCAACGCCAAGCAGTTCCTTTAATGATTACAGATTCTCCAATGATTGGAACAGGTATGGAATATAGAGCAGCAAAAGATTCTGGAATATTAGTATTGGCAGAAGATAATGGTGTTATTGAAAAAGTTTCAGCAGATTGCATAACTATAAAATATGATAATGGTAAAACTGTTACACATCATTTGCGTAAATTTAAAAGAACAAATGGTGGAACATGTATTAACCAAAAGCCAATAGTTAAAAAAGGTGAAAAAGTTAAAAAAGGTGATGCAATAGCAGATGGTCCATCAACTCAAAATGGTGAAATGGCATTAGGAAAAAATGTTTTAATTGCTTTCTCAACATGGGAAGGATATAATTATGAAGATGCTATATTACTTAGTGAAAATTTAGTAAAAGAAGATGTGTTTACATCAATACATATTGAAGAATATGATTGTGAATGTCGTGACACAAAATTAGGTGCAGAAGAGATAACACGTGATATACCAAATGTTGGTGATGATCAATTAAAAGACCTTGACGAAAATGGTATTATAAGGATTGGAGCAGAAGTTAGACCAGGAGATATTTTAGTTGGTAAAGTTACTCCAAAAGGTGAAACTGAACTTACTGCTGAAGAAAGATTATTAAGGGCTATATTTGGTGAAAAAGCTAGAGAAGTTAGGGATACATCATTAAGAGTGCCACATGGTGAGGCTGGAACAGTTGTAGATATAAAAATATTTACAAGAGAAAATTCAGATGAATTATCTCCAGGAGTTAATCAAGTAATTAGATGTTATATTGCAACAAAAAGAAAAATTTCTGTTGGAGATAAAATGGCTGGACGTCATGGTAATAAAGGTGTTGTATCAAGAATTTTACCTGTTGAAGATATGCCATTTATGCCAGATGGAACACCAATTGATATTTTATTAAATCCATTAGGTGTACCTTCACGTATGAACTTAGGTCAGATTTTGGAAGTACATTTAGGAATGGTTGCAAGAAAAAGAGGTTGGAAAATTGCTACACCAGTATTCGATGGAGCAGACCAAGCTGAAATTGAACAATTATTAAAAGAAACAGGACTTTCTACAGATGGAAAATCAATTTTATATGATGGAAGAACAGGTGAACCATTTGATCAACCAGTTACTGTTGGTGTTCAATATATGCTTAAATTACACCATTTAGTAGATGACAAAATACATGCTCGTTCTACAGGACCATATTCATTAGTTACACAACAGCCTTTAGGTGGTAAAGCACAATTTGGTGGTCAACGTTTTGGAGAAATGGAAGTTTGGGCACTAGAAGCATATGGTGCTGCATATACTCTTCAAGAAATGTTAACTGTAAAATCTGATGATGTTGTAGGTCGTGTAAAAACTTATGAAGCTATTGTTAAAGGAGAGAATATACCAAAACCAGGTATTCCAGAAAGTTTCAAAGTTCTTATAAAAGAATTACAATCATTAGGATTAGATATAAGACTTTATGATGATGATAAAGAATTAGAATTAAAAGAAGAAATAGAAGATGCTATTGATTTTAATATAGAAGAGCAGAAAAAAATGATAAGCGGAGAAAAAACAGATGTTATTATTGATAAAGAATTACAAGATAATTATGTAGAAGATGAATCTGAAGAAAATTCAGATGAAGATTTTGAAGAAGATGAGTATTTTGAAGATGATACATATGAAGATTTTGATGAAGAAGAATAATTGAATATAGAACTTTATTGTAGTTTTGAAAGACATCTTTGATTTGCACCAGCAGTGGATTTTCAAAATTACAATAAATTCAAAAAATAACCTAAAAAGGAGGGTCTTCTAAGAGAATGGAAGAAACATTTAATAAACTAAAAATAGGTATTGCATCAGATGAGAAAATTAGAGAATGGTCAAAAGGTGAAGTTAAAAGACCAGAAACAATAAATTATAGAACTTTACGACCTGAAAGAGATGGACTTTTTTGTGAGAAAATATTTGGACCAACAAAAGATTGGGAATGTCATTGTGGTAAATATAAAAGAGTTAGATATAAGGGCGTAGTATGTGATAGATGTGGCGTAGAAGTTACAAAATCAAAAGTAAGACGTGAAAGAATGGGGCATATAGAACTTGCAGCACCAGTTGCACATATATGGTATTTTAAAGGTATTCCAAGTAGAATAGCTTTAGTTTTAGATATATCACCTAGAAATCTTGAAAAAGTAATTTATTTTGCAGCATATATTGTTACAGATAAAGGAACATCAGGATTAGAAGAATGCCAAGTGTTAAGTGAAAAAGAATATCATGAAGCAGTTGCAAAATATGGTAAAGATTCTTTTGAAGCTGGAATGGGTGCAGAAAGTTTAAGAAAATTACTTGAAAAAGTGGATTTGGAAGATTTATCTGCTCAAATTAAAAAAGAAATTGAAAGATCTAGTGAACAAAAAAAATTAAAACTACTTAAAAGATTAGATACTGTAGAATCATTTAGAATTTCTGGAAATAGACCAGAATGGATGATTATGAATGTTGTACCTGTAATACCACCAGATTTAAGACCAATGGTTCAATTAGATGGTGGAAGATTTGCAACATCTGATTTAAATGATTTATATAGAAGAGTTATAAATAGAAATAATAGATTAAAAAGATTAATAGAATTAGAAGCACCAGAAATAATTGTAAGAAATGAAAAAAGAATGTTGCAAGAATCTGTTGATGCTTTAATAGATAATTCTAGACGTGGAAAACCTGTAACAGGTGCAGGTGGTAGAGCTTTAAAATCTTTATCAGATATGCTTAAAGGTAAACAAGGTCGTTTCCGTCAAAACTTACTTGGAAAACGTGTTGATTATTCAGGTCGTTCAGTTATAGTTGTAGGACCAGAACTTAAAATATATCAATGTGGTGTTCCAAAAGAAATGGCAGTAGAATTATTTAAACCATTTGTAATGAAAGAATTAGTTGGACGTGGAATTGCACATAATATTAAAAATGCAAAACGTATGGTTGAAAGATTAAAGCCAGAAGTATGGGGAATATTAGAAGAAGTTATAAAAGATCACCCAGTAATGTTAAACCGTGCTCCAACACTACATAGACTTGGAATTCAAGCATTTGAGCCAGTTTTAGTTGAAGGTAGAGCAATTAAATTACATCCGTTAGTTTGTACTGCATTTAATGCTGATTTTGATGGTGATCAAATGGCTATCCATTTACCTTTATCACCAGAAGCACAAGCAGAAGCAAGATATTTAATGTTATCTACAAATAACTTATTAAAACCTCAAGATGGTAAAACAGTTACTGTACCTACAATTGATATGGTGTTTGGTGGATATTATTTAACAATGACAGTTGATGGAGAACTTGGAGAGGGCAAATATTTCAAAGATCCTGAGGAAGCAATAATGGCATATGAAAATAATGCAGTTGGAATACATGCAAAAATATTTGTTAAAAGAACATTAGAATTTGATGGTGAATTAAAATCTAAAAAAATAGAAACAACTGTTGGTAGAATAATATATAATGATGGTATTCCTCAAGATTTAGGATATATTGATAGAACAAACCCAGATGAAATGTTTAAATATGAAATTGATTTTGCAGTAAATAAGAAAAAACTGGGAGACATGATTAATAGATGTATAAAAATTCATGGACTTGCAGATTCTGCGGAAATGCTTGATAATATAAAAGCAAAAGGTTTCAAATATTCAACAATTTCTGGACTTACATATTCTATGGAAGATGTTAAAGTTCCAGAAGAAAAAGCTCAAATATTAAAACAAGCTGAAGAACAAGTTGAACAAATTAGAAAACAATATAAAAGAGGTTTAATAACAAATGATGAAAGATTTAAAGAAGTTGTAGGTGTATGGAATGATGCAACATTAAAAGTTGGTAAAGCATTAGAAGAAAATCTTGAACCACTAAACCCAATTAATTTAATGGTTTCATCAGGAGCCAGAGGTAACCTTAACCAATTAAGACAATCTGCAGGTATGAGAGGACTTATGGCTGGTACAACTGGTAAAGTTATTGAAATTCCAATAAAATCATGTTTCGCAGAAGGACTAGATGCACTTGAATACTTTATATCTTCACACCAAGCAAGAAAAGGTTTAGCAGATACAGCTTTAAGAACTGCTGACTCTGGATATTTAACAAGAAGATTAGTTGATGTTGCTCAAGAAATTATCGTAAGAGAACATGATTGTGGTTCAAAAGAAGGTTTATGGGTATATGATATTAAAGATGGAAATCAATTAATTGAAAAATTACAAGAAAGATTAGTTGGTAGATATGTAATAAATGATGTTATAGATCCGGAAACTAAAGAAGTAATTGTTGACACAAATACAATGATTACTGATGAAATTGCAGACAAAATTGTTGCAGCTGGTATCACAAAAGTTGAAGTTCGTACAGTTTTAGCATGTAGGTCAAAACATGGTGTTTGTCAAAAATGTTATGGAATGGGACTTGCAAGACACAATTTAGTTTCTATTGGTGAAGCAATTGGTATTGTTGCAGCACAATCAATTGGTGAACCAGGTACACAGCTTACAATGAATACAAAACATGCTGGTGGTGCTATTGGTACAGATATTACTCAAGGTCTTCCAAGGGTTGAGGAATTATTTGAGGCTAGAAAACCAAAGGGATTAGCTGTAATAACTGAAATTGCAGGTAAAGTTAAAATTAAAGAATCTAAAAAGAAAAAAGAAGTTGTAATTACAAATAAAGAAGAATCTAAAACATATACAATTCCATTTGGATCAAAAATGAAAGTTAAAGATGGTGATATAATTGAAGCAGGTGATGCTTTAATTGAAGGTTCTATAAATCCGGCTGATATTTTAGCTGTTAAAGGTCCTGAAGGAGTATATGAATACTTAACTACAGAAGTTCAAAAAGTTTATAGAAACCAAGGTGTTGATATAAATGATAAACATATTGAAGTTATTGGTAGACAAATGCTTAAAAAAGTTAGAGTTGAAGATAATGGTGATACAGATATGTTCCCTGGTACTTTAGTAGATATGTATGAATTTGCTGATAAAAATGAAGAAGCAATTCAAAAAGGTCTTCGTCCAGCAACAGGAAAACGTATATTACTTGGAATTACTAAAGCTTCTCTTGCTACAGAAAGTTTCTTATCTGCTGCTTCTTTCCAAGAAACAACAAGAGTATTAACTGAAGCTGCAATAAAGAGTAAAGAAGATCATTTAATTGGATTAAAAGAAAATGTTATCATTGGTAAATTAATTCCAGCTGGTACAGGTATGCAAAAATATCAAGATATACATATAAATACAGAAGAAAATAAAGAAGAAACTGTTACTGTTTCAGAAGTAGAAGAATAATAAATATTTAGGCTAAAATTACTTTAAAGCTGACCTGTAAAAACATCTTCCATTTTGGAGGATGTTTTTTTTAAAAAACTATTGACACAATTTGTCGAATATTGTAAAATAAAAATAGATTAATAAATCAAGTTTTTAAGAAAGGGGAAAAAATATGTATAGTGATTATTCATATTTGACAACAGATTCATCTTCATCAATGTCAGATGCTTTAGCAGCTGGTACAATTGCAGGTTTAGTTAGTACATATTTATGGATTGTGTTAATTATATTAGTATTAACTATTATTGCTCAATGGAAGTTATTTGAAAAAGCTGGAGAAGCTGGATGGAAATGTTTAATACCAATTTATAGCACAGTTGTATTATTTAGAATTGCTGGAATATCACCATGGTGGGTACTTGGATATTTAGCAGCTATAATACCAGGAATTGGTTACTTAATAACACTTGGAATAACAATTTATGCTATGATAATGCTTGCAAAAGCATTTGGTAAAGGCGCAGGATTTACTGTTGGTTTAATATTATTAAATACAATATTTATAATGATCCTTGGATTTGGTAGTTCATCATATCAATTAAATAGAAAACCAAAGATGAATGTAGAAATTGAAGAATAGAAAAAGAGCTCTAAAAAAGAGCTCTTTTTGTAAGTTTTATGGTAGAAAAACGACTTATTTTATTATAGTTGCTGAATTATCAGCACCGATGCCAATATATTTTACTGGCAATCCTGTATACTGCTCAATTGTTTCAATAAACTTACGAGCAGACTCAGGAAGATCATTATAAGATTTGCAACCTGTTGTATCCCATGGTTCAGTAAATGTTACATATTTACTATAAGATACACGTATTTTAGCAAAACCAAGTTTACCAATGATTTTGCCCATTGTATCAAGATGGTTTACTGCAAGAGCAGTATATCCCATCAAACCAATGGCATCTTTAATTATTGTAAGGTCAAGCCAGCCACAACGTCTTGGCCTGCCTGTTGTAGTGCCGTATTCATGACCGAATTCGCGAATAATATCACCATATTCGTTATCCTGTTCAGTCAAAAATGGTCCTTCACCAACACGAGAGCAATAGGTTTTAAGAACACCTATAACATCTTTCACATATGTTGGACCAATTCCAGCTCCTGAAAGTGTACCAGAGGTATTGCAATTAGAACTTGTTACAAATGGATAATCTCCATGATCAAGATCTAACTTGAAGGCCTGTGCTCCTTCTATAACAATTTTATTGTTAGAACGCAGAGCATCGTCAACCATTCTCTGAGTATTTGCAATATAATGCTCTAATTCTACTGCATATTCTCTTAAAGTTGCATATATGTAATTGAAATCTAATGATTTTTCATTTGCAACTTTAAAGTCAAAAGCAGAAAATGTTTTAGAATGTGTTTCAATAAGTGCTTTGATTTTAGCACATAATGTGACATCATCCCAAAGAAGATCTTCCATGCGTATGCCAATTCTATTTGCTTTATCAGAATATGCAGGACCGATTCCACGACCTGTAGTTCCAACTCTTTTCGATTTTAAAGATTCATAGAGTCTATCAAGTTCTTTATGAACTGGAAGAACGATAGTGGCTTTTGAACTTATAAAAAGCCTATTTTCGATGTCTGGGATACCAGATTCAATAAGGAAATTGAGTTCTTCTAACAGAACTTCAATATCCACGACAACACCTGCTCCTATTATACAAGTGCAGTTGCGGTTTATTATTCCTGAAGGTATAAGGTGCAGAGCATATTTTTGACCATTGTAAACAATGGTGTGACCTGCATTTGCACCACCTGTTGCACGAATACATATGTCTGCATTTAAGCATTCATAAAAAGAACTCCGGCCTTTGCCTTCATCTCCCCAATAGGCACCAGTTATAACGGTTACATTTTGATTCATATTCTACCACCTACTTACTGTTACCATAAAAACTTACTGTATAATTATATCACATGTATATATGAAAAATCAAGAAAAATAAAAATATTTAAGTTTAAATCATTATCTAGTAATACTTTTTTAACGAAAAGAACAGTTAAAACGAATAAAATAAACTCAAAATCAAAAAAAAAAAAAACTTGATTCAACGATAATCAAGTTTTTTTATGGCAGGGGTAGAAGGACTCGAACCCTCACAGGCGGTTTTGGAGACCGATGTGCTACCATTAACACTATACCCCTAAATTAAGTACATAAATATAATAACATAAATAAAAAAAAAATGCAAGAGTTTTAAAAATTATATTGAAAAAAAATAAAATATGTAGTAGAATAGAAGATATCAAAAATAGAAAAGAGGAAGCAAAATGGTAGATACAATGGAAAAACTAGTGAGTCTATGTAAAAATAGGGGGTATGTGTACCCAGGTTCAGAAATATATGGTGGTTTAGCAAATACATGGGATTATGGACCATTAGGTGTAGAATTAAAAAATAATTTAAAAAAAGCATGGCTAAAAAAAATGGTACAAGAAAATAAATATAATGTAGCAATAGATTGTGCTATTTTAATGAATCCAGAAGTATGGGTTACAACAGGTCATGTAAGTACATTTGCTGATCCATTAATAGATTGTAAAGATTGTAAAACAAGACATAGAGCTGATAAATTAATAGAAGCTTGGGCAGCTAAAAATGGTAAAGATGTTATTGCAGATGGATGGAATGATGAAGAAACAGTAAAATATATAAATGATAATAATATTGTATGCCCAAATTGTGGAAGTTTAAATTATACAGCAATTAGAAAATTTAATTTAATGTTTAAAACATTTCAAGGTGTAACAGAAGATGCAAAATCTGAAATATATTTACGCCCAGAAACTGCACAAGGTATATTTGTAAATTTCAAAAATGTATTAAGAACAACAAGAAGAAAATTGCCTATGGGAATATGTCAACAAGGTAAAGCTTTTAGAAATGAAATAACACCTGGTAATTTTATATTCAGAACACGTGAATTTGAACAAATGGAAATAGAATTTTTCTGCAAACCTGGTACTGATTTAGAATGGCATCAATATTGGAAAGATTACTGTAAAGAATTTTTATTATCATTAGGTGCAAATGAAAAAAATATAAGATTTAGAAATCATTCAAAAGAGGAATTATCATTTTATAGTAATGCAACAGCAGATATAGAATATAAATTTCCATTTGGATGGGGAGAAGTTTGGGGAATTGCAGATAGAACAAATTATGATTTATCAAGACATATGGAAGCTACAAAACAAGATTTATCATATTTAGATCCAGATACTGGAGAAAAATATGTACCATTTGTAATAGAACCATCTGTTGGTGTTGATAGATTAATGTTGATGTTTTTATGTGATAGTTATGAAGAACAAAAAATAGATGAAAATGATTCAAGAATAGTACTTCATTTACATCCTGCAATTGCACCATATAAATTAGCTGTTTTACCATTATCAAAAAAATTATCAGAAAAAGCAACTGAAATATATGATGAATTATCAAAAACATTTATGTGTGATTATGATGTAACAGGTTCTATAGGAAAAAGATATAGAAGACAAGATGAAATTGGAACTCCATATTGTGTAACAGTTGATTTTGATACATTAGAAGATAATTGTGTAACAATAAGAGACAGAGATACAATGGAACAAATACGTTTACCAATAAATGAAGTAGAAAATTGGATAAGTGAAAAAATAAAATTTTAAAATAAAATGCAAGAGAATTCTCTTGCATTTTAAACATATATATGATAATCAATATCAGGGAAAATAAGATCTTTCCTTTCAATATCTTTTAAAAATTCTTTATCAATATTATTAGAATTAATTTGTTCATAAAGTTTATTAAATCTACCAATATGATCTTTAATACGTTTTTTTGCATAATCAACCATAGTACCAGTTGTTATAATAAATAACCAATCACTACTTTGTGCTAAAAGAAGTTCCCTTGCCATTTGATTTAAAGCTTCCATGATAAGTTTATCATCAGTATCACGGAATTTATAAGCAAGTTCACACATACGATTTCCGGCAAAATGTAAATGTTTATGTACATAATCATTTGAATTATTAAGCCAAACTTCGCTATAACCATTAGCGCCCCAACTTGAACGACATGGTTCACATTGTTGGATTTCAGGATATTTATCAATATATTCAGATGGAGTAATTAACTCGAAATTACATTCATCATAATAAATTTTTTTAAATAAAATATAAAGCCAATAAGGTCCTTCATACCACCAATGTCCATAAAGTTCTGCATCATAAGGGCAAAGAACGATAGGTGGTTTATCCATAAAATTACTTGCATTTTCAATTTGTTTTGTTCTACAATCTAAGAAATGTCCAGCTTGCTTTTCAGCTGAATCTTTAGCCCATTGAATATCATATATATCTTTATTTTCGGTTTTTCCAGTGATTCGATAATATTTAATACCTGTATTTACTCTAACACCATCATGTGAGATATAGGGTTTTATATAATCATAATCAGTTTCATAGCCAATATCACGATAAAATTCGCGATAATTAAAATCTCCTGGGTAACCATTAATAGAACTCCAAACCTGTCTCGAAGATTCTAAATCACGCCCAAAAACAGTAAAACCTCTTGGAGAAACAATAGGTGCTAAAGTACCATAAACAGGTGTTGGGTTAGCATATAAAACACCATGTGTTTCAACAATTGCATAATCTAAACCATATTCTCTTAAATATTTATCAGCTTCAGGAATATATCCACATTCAGGAAGCCATATTCCACGAGGTTTTTTTCCAAAATATCTTTCATAAGTTTGAACACCAACGGCAATTTGAGCTTTTACTGTTTTTTCGTTAACATATAAGATTGGAAAATAACCATGTGTTGCACCACATGTAATTATCTCTAAAACGCCGATATCTTGAAAATGTTTAAATCCATTTATTAAATTACATTTATAGACATCTTTGAAAATATGTAAATCATTAGAATATCTTTCATAATAATATTTTGAAAGATTATTTATTCTTTGATCATATTTGGTTCTTTCAATTTCTTTTTTACTAAGTTCTATATGTTGTTTTAAATATTTAATATATTTTTTTTGTAATAATTTGCTATCAAGCATAGAAAGCAATGGAGGTGTCATTGTTAGCGTTATTCTAAAATTAACGCCTTCATCAATTAATTTTTGAAAATTTTGTAATAGTGGTATATATGTTTCTGAAATTGCTTCATATAACCATGACTCTTCTAAATAATCATCACTTTCTGGATGATGTATAAATGGAAGATGTGCATGTAATACAAAACTTACGTACCCTTTTTTTTGCATTAGATTACTCCTTTTTTTATAATAGAAGAAGATGTACCACCTGAAGAAGGATTGTCTAATAAGATTCCTGTTTTGTGTAAATCTTCATCTGGATATAGTGTTTTATATAATTCATTAAATTCATATATTCCAAGATTTGTAATAAATTTAAAATCTTGAATATTTTTCTCAAATGTATTACCACTTTTTATATTTCTAAATGTAATATTTTGATCAAAATTGAAAAGTATTTTATTATTTGGTGTAGTCATATTATTTGAAGAAGAAATATATACATAATATGGAATATATAAATGTTTATTTTCCTTGTTTGGTTCAATATTATTTTCAAAATTTTGGTTTGCTATAGGGAGTGGTTTTCTTCCAAGTTCAACACGATAATTACAATCAGGGTCATTTATATGAATATACCAGCTATTTGCAAAATCATTAATTTCAATTTCAAATGAATAATTCAATGTATCATTATAAACTATAAGTATTGGTTTTGTAACTTCAAAAAAATTATCTCCATACAATTTTTTAAACTCATTTTGTATATCATCAGACATCTCCCAATATACAAATAATGTTGTAGGAGTTTGTGATAATACAGTAACAAGAGTTTTATCATATTTATGAGGTAAATCATAATACTCTGTTTGGAATTTTATAACTGCTTTTTTCTTTTTTGGTGGTTTAATAGTTATTTTTGAAGATGTAGCTATTTTTTTAGTTGTAGTCTGCTTTTTTTTGTTTGTTTTCGTACTTACTTTTTTTATATTTTCCTTTTTTTCTACTTTATTATTTTTTTTAATTTTTTTAGGTTTTAGCTCTTCAGTTTTTTTAGCCATATTTTTATCCTCCTACGTTTTTTTATTTCTACTATATAGTATACTAAAATTAAAATAAATTCAAGTGCTTTTTTGCATTTTTATGAATAAAATTCCTTTTTTGTACAATAATAGTTACTAATTAGTCTTAAAATAGTTTAAACTTGATATTTATATAGTATTATTTTACATACTTTGCAGTCGCAATTTCCATATTCAAAAATTAACAAAATGAAAATTGCTCCAATCACACTCACATACGTTTGTTTGGTCGCTTGCACAGTATTTAAAAATAATACTATATCAAGTAATAGCTTTAAATTAGCTGATTAGTAACTAAATTGGAGGGAATAATGAAGAAAAAAATTATAATATGTTTAATAATATTAATATCTTTATGTGGAATTTTTGTAGGAACAAAAATTTTAAAAATAGATACAACTGAAACTTTATCAAAATATGGATCAAATAGTAATGAGGTAAAACAAATTCAAGAAAAATTAAAAAGATGGGGATATTATAAAGGAAATGTTGATGGAATTTATGGAAGTAAAACAGTTTCAGCTGTAAAATCATTTCAGAAGAAAAATGGATTAACTGTTGATGGAATAGCAGGTGATAAAACATTAAGTGCTATGGGAATACAAAGTTCTGGTTCACAAAATAATTCATCAAATTCGAATAATACAAATGATGTCAAATTACTTTCAAGAGTAATTTATGGAGAGGCAAGAGGTGAACCTTATGTTGGACAAGTAGCTGTTGGTGCTGTAATATTAAATAGAGTAAAAAACAGTAGTTTTCCAAATACTTTAGCTGGAGTTATTTATCAATCTGGTGCATTTGATGCTGTCACAGATGGTCAAGTAAATATGAATCCAGATAGTGATGCAAAAAAAGCTGCACAAGATGCAATAAATGGCTGGGATCCATCATATGGAGCAATATATTATTTTAATCCAGAGACTGCAACTAATAAATGGATATGGTCAAGACCACTTACAATTAAAATAGGAAAACACAGATTTTGCAAATAAAATTCAAAAATTTATTTACAACTTTGAAACCTTGTGATATAATCAAAACATAAAACGAAAGAGGTGGAATAAATGAATCAAATTTTATCTGTTGAGATAAATAGAAATCAGAAAAAAGAAAAGAAAAAATTAAGTCTAAAATCTATAGTAATATTTTTTTGTATAATGTTAATTATATTTGGAGGAGCTACAATATCAATAGGAATGTATTTGCATAGTAAAAATGGAGGAAACACTATTGCATCAGGTGGAAATAGTGCAAACAACAATTTGAAAATTGAAGCTATTCAGAGCGATTCTGCAACATTAAATATAACAGCATCAGGAGAAAATGTGATTGACAAAATTGTATATCAATGGAATAATGAAGAACAAACACAAGTAAATGGAAATAGCCAAAAACAAATGTCTTTAGATATAAATGTTCCAGTAGGAAATAATATTTTAAAATTAACTGTAACAGATTCAAAAGGTAATTCTAAAACTCTTGAAAAAACATATGTTGGAACTGTTCAGTATAAACCAGAAATAAAATTATCACAAGAAGGTAATACAATTAGTATATCATGTAATAGTGAAAGTGTTATAGACTATATTTCATACAATTTTGATGATGGTGAAACTAAAACTCAAAATGTAAATAACCAAACAGCAGAAATTCCTGTAGAAATAAAAAATGTAGATGGAGAACATAAATTAACTATTGTTGTTGTAAATAAAGATGGTGAAAAATATGAAGAAACCAAACCAATATATATTCCTACTGTTAAAATTGTTACTGATAATGAAAACTTTATAATAAATGCTTCAGATACAAGAAATATCACAAAGATAAGTATTAATTTTAATAATAATATTAGTGAAGTTGATGTTAATAATACAGAATATTCTAATAATTTAAAGTTGCAAAATGGAGAAAATAGATTAATACTTGTTGTGTATAATTCAGATGGACTATCTATAACAAAGAAAATTAGATATGTAAAACAATGAAATACAAGGAGATAAAAATGGTAAATGAAATATATATAATAGATGATGATGAAAGTTCTAAAGCAGTTTTTGAGGAATTATTTAGAAATGAGCCTGAATATAGATTTATAAATGTTAAAAGTGATAGAATAAATGTGGCATTAAAAAATATACCTTCATTAATAATTATAAATGAAGATGCAATTGAGAGAGATATAGTTGAATTATGTCGAAAAATAAGGAAGGATGAAGATAACACAATAACACCTGTTATTGTTGTATCTTCAAATGCCTCAAGAGGACATAGACTTAGAATCTTAAATGAATCAATTGAGTATTATGTAAAAAAACCTGTTGATGAAGGATATCTATATTATACTGTAAAAAATATAATAGGACTTTTAGAAAAAAACAGAAGAGTTAGTCCATTAACTGGTTTGCCAGGTAATGTACAAATACATTCTGAACTTAAGAAAAAACTTAGTAAAAACGAAGAATTTACTGTACTATATTTCGATTTGGATAATTTTAAATCATATAATGATGTATATGGATTTTTGAAAGGGGATAAGATCATACAATATACAGCAGATGTTATTGTAAGAGAAATCCACTCTAATGGTTGTAATGGATTTGTTGGACATGTTGGTGGAGATGATTTTATTGCAATTGTACCATATACAGAGGTAGACAATTTATGTCAAAGAATTATTTTAAGATTTGAATCAAATGTTAAAAAATTCTTTACACCAGAAGATAGGGAAAAAGGATACATCGAAATTGCAAATAGAAAAGGGATAATAGAAAAATTTCAACTTACCTCTATATCTATCGCAGCAGTAGTAGTAGATAAAAATAGATTTAAAAACATACTAGAGATAGGAGATGTAGCAGCACAAGTAAAACATGCTGTAAAAAGCGTAATGGGAAGTAGTTACATAGTAAATAGAAGAAAAAAATAGCTTTTGGAGGGATTAAATTATGTATGAAAGAAATGCGATTGTTATAGATAGGTTTTTTACAGACTTATTTGGATATGGACAAACAAACAATTTAAAAGAAAATTATTTAAACTATTGTGATCTAATTGAAAAATTAAAAAGATATCAAGAAGTATCAAATTCCGAAAACGATATGATGGTTGAATTTGAAAAAGTTGCAAATGACATTAAGGAAATTCAAAAAATGCAAGAATCATATTATAGAAGATGTTTAAAACTTCAAGAAACAAGAAGAAATTTATTTGACAATTTAGAAGATAGTGCAGATGTTTTAAAAAAGAAATTTGATAAAATAAATGATGAATTAAGTAAAAATAATTCTGATATAGAGTTAAATATAGAAAATTTTATTAACAAAATTGCAGAATTTGGCGATAAAAGTGATAATAGAACACAATGTGGCAGAGAAAGAAGAATTATTGAAAATGAATATCAAAAAGCCTTACAAAATACAACTGAAAATCATAAAAAAATAGATTTAAAATATATTGCAAAAGCTAAAGAAATTTTAAAACAAAATGATGTTTCAGATATAAAAGATCAAATAAGGTTAAATATTTTGAAAAATGGCCAAAAAGAAAAAGTTGCTTTTAATATGGATGTAATTGATAAAACAATAGATATTGTAACAGAGATTGAAATGAAAAAAATTGAAGTTTTTGTTTCAGTATATGAAAAAACAGGAAGATTATTAAATGAAATAAAAAATGATAGTGTTAAAATAGAAAGACATGAAAAATTTGCAACAGATTCAAAAAGCAAATTAGACTTTATGAGCAAATTTATTGAATATATTATTGCATTTTTGGATAATGAAAGATTAAATATTGTGGGTGGAGAAAAAGAACATAAAAAATTGATGAATGAAGCTTGCAAAAATTTTGAAAATGACTTAATTCAAATTAAAAATCTTTATGAAATAGTAATTAAAGAAGTCAGTGGTAGAGCAACTAAAAAAATGTATAAAGATTTATACAAACCAGAATATGTCCAAGAACTTATAGAAGATGAAAAACAATTTGAAAAAAGTATCAGTAAATTAAATGTTGTTGGAACTATAATTTATCCAGATTATTGGAGATTAGAAGGAATGCAAAAAATATTTGAACAATTTAAAAAGATTATCACTGAAACATATAAAAAAGATTTGGGTGAATATGAACCTATATATGTGGGAATAGAAAATACAGAGCCTAAAGCAGAACAATATGATCCTTCTCAAGATAATGATAATTGGGAAATTGAAGATGATGGATTTGATTTTGATGGAAAAAAATACTATCAAGAAGATGATGAGGAACATGAGGAAGACGAAGAAGAAAATACAGATGACGAAGAATTTGAAGATGAAGAAAATGATACTGATGAAGAATATGATGATACAGAAAATGAAGAAGAACTTGATTCTGATGAAGAAGATGATTATGAAGACGAAGAAAACGATGAAGATTTTTATGAAGATGAAGAAGAGGAAGAAAGTGATGATAACGATTTTTACGCAGATGTAGAAGAAGATGATGATGAAATATCTGAATATGAATATGATGATGAAGATAAAGTTATTGATGAAATTTTAGGCTTTGGAGGTAATGATAAATCCGAAAAAAAACAATCTGATTTTTATGATGATGAAGATGATGAAATAGATTTTAATTGGGATGACGACGAAGAGGAAGAAGAAGAAGAATTACCTAAGGCTAAAAAAATTAAAGCTGTAAAAAGAAAAAAATAATTGTAATATTCATAAAACTGTATAAGAATTTCTTCATGCACATTTGATGATTCATTTAAACCTTATGTTACAACTATTTCTTTATGTTAATTTTAAATATTTGAGTGAGCATTAAGATGGCAAAAGTTAGAAAATGTGAAAATGGCTTGATTTCAAGCCATTTTTTTGAAACAAAAAATTAAATTTTAATATTATGTATTAATTGCTTGTGGAGAATTATTGCTTTTTAAAAAGTGCCGACTAAAAACATTAAAAAGTGACTAACAAGAATGCTAAAAAGTGCAGATTAAAGCATTGACAATTGGCTAAATATATGTTATATTGAATAAAGAAAAAACAAATTTTTTGAATTCTGTCTATGATTTTTGAAATGGAGGAATTAAAAAATGGAAATAGATGAGAATAAATATAGAAAGAGATTAATTGAAAAAAAATTAAAAGATTATTTATCTGTGTTTGGTGCTGTAAGTATAGAAGGAACTAAATGGTGTGGAAAAACATGGACATCATTGAAACATTCTAAAAGTGCGGTTTATATGGATGATGAAAATATGAGAGATTTAGCACAATTAGATGTAAAATCAATTTTTAATAATGAAAATGATAAAAAACCACAATTAATTGATGAGTGGAATCTTGTTCCTACTATATGGGATGCTGTAAGAAGAGAATGTGATAAAACAACCGAAAAAGGAAATTTTATTATAACAGGTTCTACAACTTTACCTAATAAAGTCATGAAAGAAAAAATACATCATTCTGGGGCAGGAAGAATTGGAAGATTAAATATGTATACAATGAGCTTATATGAATCAGGTGATTCATCTGGCAAAGCATCTTTAACTAAGATGTTAAATAATTTGCAAGAAACTGTTAATACTGGTGATGTTGAAATATCAAAATTAGCAGACTTTATAATAAGAGGTGGATGGCCTGCTAATATAAACATTAGTGATAATAGAATTGGAATAATTCCCAAATCATATATTGATGCAATTTTAAATATTGATATTAATGAAGAAAATGAAAAAAGAAGAGATAAGAATAAAATGAAAATGTTACTGAAATCTCTTGCACGAAATGAAGCTACAATCGTAGGAAACAAAACAATCATAAGAGATATAGAAGAATATGAAAATGACAAAGAACTATTATCAAGTAGAGATACAGTTAGTGATTATTTAGATGTTTTAGATAGATTACATTTAATTGAAAATCAAAAAGCATATGGAGAAAATTATCGTTCACCAAATAGAGTGGGAAAGTCTCCTAAAAGACATTTTACAGATCCATCATTACCATGTGCTTGCCTAGGATTGACAAGAGATAAGCTTTTAAAAGATTTAAATACATTTGGTTTTATGTTTGAATCATTGGTTGAAAGAGATTTAAGAATATATATGGATTATTTAGATGGTCATTTATATCATTTTAGAGATAATGTTACTGGTTTAGAAGTAGATTCAATTTTGGAATTTTCAGATGGAGAATATGCTGCTATAGAAATAAAATTGGGATATAATCAAGTTGAAAGTGCTAAAAAAAATCTGTTAAATTTTTATAACAATATGATAAAAAAACCGGCATTTATGTGCATTATTGTAGGAAATTGTCCAGCTGTAATAAAAGATAATGAAACTGGAATTTATATTGTTCCAATTACTGCATTGAAACCATAATAAAAATAAAGGAGGAAATTATGAAGTTACCAACAAGTATAGAAAATATTTTAAATAAAAATATTGTTGAAGGAGCTAGACTAGAATTAAAAAAAAATTGGAACCCAGAACCAATATTACATACTATTTGTGCATTTGCGAATGACATTGATAATTGGGGGGGAGGATATATATTAATTGGAATTGAGGAAGAAAATGGAAGACCTAAAATGCCAATATCTGGATTGAATTTATCAGAAATTGATAAAATTCAAAAAGAATTATTAGCAAAGTGTAAAATGATTCAACCATCTTATATGCCAATAGTAGATGTTGCACAGTATAAGGGAAAAAATGTATTAATAGTGTGGTGCTTTGGAGGTCAGACAAGACCATATAAATGTCCAACAACATTAGATAAAGATTTTTCAAAAGGATATTCTTACTATATAAGAAAAATGTCAAGTACAGTAAAAGCAACAGAAAATGAAAAAAAAGAATTATACGATATCGCTAGAATTATACCTTTTGACGATAGAATGAATCATGAGGCAGAAATTCAAGATCTTAAATTACCATTAATCCAAAATTATTTATATGAAATAAAAAGTGATTTATTAAAAGAGTCTGAGGATATGGAATTTATAGATTTATGCAAAAGTATGCGAATTGTAGATGGTACACCTGAATATATGAAACCATTAAATGTTGGGTTAATGTTTTTTAATGATGAACCACAAAAGTTTTTTCCATATGCACAAATAGAAATAGTGGATCTAAGAAATGGCCCTGAGGGGGATGATATGACTGAAAGAATTTTTAAAGGACCAATAGATAGTATGTTAAAAAGTGCATTGACTTTTATTAGAAATACAATAATTGAAGAAAAAATATTGAAAATAGATGGAAAAGCAGAAGCTGAAAGATTTTTTAATTATCCATATCAAGCTATAGAGGAGGCACTTGTTAATGCAGTATATCACAGGGGGTATGATATAAGAGAACCTGTAGAAGTACGAATAATGGAAGATAGAATACATATAGTAAGTTATCCTGGACCAGAACGTTCAATTAGTGGAGAATCAATTGAAAATAAAAATATGATAGCTAGAAAATATAGAAATCGTAGAATTGGTGAATTTTTAAAGGAATTAAAATTAACAGAGGGACGAAATACAGGAATTCCAAAAATAAAAAGAGCACTAAAAAACAATGGTTCGAGAGAACCTGAGTTTGAAACAAATGATACAAGAGATTATTTTATAACAACGATATTTATGCATGATGGTTTTCAGAAAAACTTTTAATTAAAATATAATAAATGGAGATGAATGAAGATGGAGGAAAAGAAGTGTTTATTATGTAATAAAACTTATAATTATAAGTATAAAATGTTTGGAAGAGGATGTCTAAATAACTTATATGAGCAGTTAAATGTATCGAAGCCACCTAGAATATTTGGAAATAAAGAGTTATATTTATGTACACGAATAGCGTGGAAAAATCACAAATTTTTTCTTTCAAGAAATAAAAAATATGAGATAACAAGGAAATATATTGCATTAAATTATTTGAATAAAATTGATTATCCAATTTTAAATAATTTAAAAAAACAACTTAGTGAGGATATTAGTAACATATCTATATTTTCAAAAAATATTGTTGAAAATGTATCTTTTACACTGAATGATATATATAAATGCTATAGAGATTCAAAGAAATTTGATGAATTAGTCAAGGAATTCCAAAATATAGATATGAATAATTTGGATGAAAGTATAGCTAAAGCATATATAAAGAGTATGAGCTTTGCTTTTGATATAGATAAAAAATTTAATTCAATATCATATGCTATATATTATTCAATGCAATATAAATTTTGGCAATTGGTAGTTGCTGGTGGAGTATTGGCCAATATGAAACTCTCATCAATATTATTATTGAACTCGTTGTCTTTATTTGATGAAAAACCAAAAAATTTGATTATTAATGATGAGGAAATAATTAAGCGAATAACAGATAGTAAGGCATTTAAAAATAAAGTTTCATTTTTAATAGGCAAATATGGAGAAAATATAGATATGTTTGAATTAAATAATAATAATAATATAGATACATTAATTAGATTTGATGAAAGTGATTTACTTTTAGCATTACATGATGCTACAATGTTTGTAAAAGCAAAAAAAGAAAAAGAGGAAAAGTGGAATTTGGAAATTGAGATATGTGATACATATGACTTTACAGATTTTAAGAATTTAAAAGAATATTCGGATTCAGAAAGATCTGTTATTATGGATATTTTTTCTACAACATTAAATAATTTTGGTGTAGTTTCCAGTGAATACGGGGTTATAAAAACTTATGATTTAAAAATTCCTTTTCAATATACATTTGATAAAGATTTAGAAGAATAAATTATAAGACGGGTGATTGAGTTGAAAAATAAATCTAAATTTTTATATTTTAGTTTAATAGCATTAGGAATAATTTTTGTATATTATATATGTTTTAAAAGCATTAATTTAATAAAAAGTGATACTGATTATAAGAAATTAAATTTAAATCTTAGTAAATATGATATAGAATATTATACAGTTTATGATAAGGATATTTTAGGGGAATATAAGGTATATAAAATTAATGATTATTATATGAAAAATATTAATCAAAACAACATCAAAAATAGCAAAGTTTGGAGTAGAAATAAATTTTATGAATACATAATGAATGAGTTTTATGAATATAAAGGAAACAGATTAACTCAAATAGATAGAGAAAATTTATATTACTATAATCAAAATGGAATATATGCAATATTTGATCTTAAAAATTCAAAATTATATTATTTGGATAAAATGATTTTATATATGCACAAAAATTATAGTGAAATTTTAGATATAAAAACAGATGATTATGTGAAAAGAGAAATTTATAGTGTAAGAGGAGGACCACAAAATGATGGTATAGATTATTATGTTTATCAATTTGATAAAAGAGTTGGAGAAAGTATAGAAGAAAGATTAAAAACATTAGAAGCATGGAGTACAGAAAAATTAAGTGATGATATTTTAGCAAATTTAGAATACAATGATGAAGTTTTTTTAATAAATAAAGGATATTATTATTATGGATTAGTTTCTAGAACAAGTAGTGAATATGAAGATTATGATTTTTACAAAGAAGAAGCTACAGGCTGGCAAATAGGAATTTATGATACAGAAAAAAATGTTTTTTACTATTGTTGGACAAGTTATTAATATTGCAAACGAAAATAGCTTAAGTTTAAGCTATTTTTTATTTGAATTTAGAAAAAGGTCTTGAATAATTATTAAGAAAAGTTATATAATAATTCTAGTGAAAAATGAAAGGAATGAATTTTATGGATTATATAAAAAAAGAAGTAAAAAAAGGGATTACTTTACATCAAATAAATACTAATAAATTTAAAACAAATTTAATTGCAATATTTTTAAGTACACCATTAACAAGAGAAAATGTAACATATAATGCAGTATTATCATCTGTTTTAAGAAGAGGAACAAAAAACATACAAAATCAAGAAGAACTAAGCAAAAAAATGGAGGAAATGTATGGAGCAGAATATAACTGTGGAGTAAACAAAATAGGAAATGATCATGTTTTGAAATTTTATATGGAAACAATAAATGACGATTTCCTTCCACAAGAAGCGGAAAATATGTTGAAAACAGGTATTGATATGTTATGTGAAATAGCATTTGATCCATTAGTGAAAAATGGTGGATTTGATGATGAATATGTTAGCCAAGAAAAAGAAAATGTAAAACAAATTATAGAGGCTAAAAAAGATAATAAAGCAGGTTATGCAGCATATAGGTGTTTAGAAGAAATGTATAAAAATGAACCTGCGGGTTTATATAGATTTGGATATGTAGAAGATATGGAAAAAATAAATCCTAAAAACTTATATGAGTATTTTTTAAATCTTTTAAAACAATGTAAAATAGATATTTTTGTATCAGGAGATTTGAATAATGTAGATTTAATTGAAATAATAAATAATAATGAAAATATAAAAAAATTAGAGCCAAGAGATCCGGTTTATATAATAAATAAGCCTGAAAAACGTATGCAGATTGAAAAAGAAAAATATGTTGAAGAAAAACTAGATGTAACACAGGGAAAATTAGTTATTGGATATGATGTTATATTAGATGAAGAAGAACTTAAATGCGAAAATTTAAAATATATAGGAATGGTATATAACGCTATTTTAGGCGGAAGTGCAAATTCAAAATTATTTCAAAATGTTAGAGAAAAAGCGAGTTTAGCATATACAGTAAATTCAGGTTATGCATATTATTGCGGAAATATTTTTATAAATGCTGGAATAGATATTGGAAATTTTCAAAAAACAGTTGATATTATAAAAAAACAAATTGAAAATATGGAAAAAGGAGAATTTTCTGAGCAAGATATCAAAAATGTAAAAAATACTATGATATCTAATATAAAATCTATTGATGATGAACAAGATACTGAAATAATTTACTTTTTAGGACAAGAATTAAGCAATATAAAAAATTCTTTAGAACAGTATATTGAAAAAGTTCAAGATGTTAAAAAATCAGAAATTGTTGATTTTGCAAAAAATGTTAAAATAAATATGATTTATTTTTTGAAAAATTAGAAAAGGAGTTTTGATATGCAAGTTTTAGAAAATTTAAAAATTAGAGAAAAATTATATACAAAAAAGATGAAAAACGGTTTAACTGTAATGGTTATACCCAAAAAAGGAATTAGAAAAAAATATGTAATATGGGGAACACATTATGGTTCAAATGATAGCAAATTTATTGTACCAGGAGAAGAACAGGTAACAGAAGTTCCAAAAGGTGTAGCACATTTTTTAGAGCATAAAATGTTTGAACAGGAAAATGGAAAAAACAGTTTAGATGTTTTATCTGGACTTGGAGTTAATGCAAATGCTTATACAACTAATAATCATACTGCATATTTATTTGAATGTACAGATAATTTTTATGAGGCTTTAGATGAACTCATGGATTATGTTCAACATCCATATTTTACAGATAAAAATGTTGAAAAAGAAAAAGGAATTATAAATCAGGAAATAATGATGTATGATGATTATCCTGAATGGAAAGTCTATTTAAATTGTCTTGATGGAATGTATCATACTAATCCTGTAAAACTTGATATTACAGGAACAATTGAAACTGTAAGTAAAATTGATAAAGATATATTATATAAATGCTATAATACATTTTATAATCCATCAAATATGTGTATGGTAATATGTGGTGACTTTGTGCCTGAAAAAATCTTAGAAGAGGTTGAAAAAAGATTATTAGATACTAAACCTTGTGGTGAAATAAAAAGAATTTATGAACCAGAAGAAAAATCCATTGTGAAAAATAAGGTTGAAATTAATATGGAAGTTAGTATTCCTATTTTTGTTATAGGAATAAAATGCGAACCTGTTAAACAACAAGAAAAAGTAAGAAATCATATTGCAATAGAAATTTTATTAAATATGATTATTGGAGAAAGTTCTGAATTATATCAAGAACTTTATAAAAGTGGAGTTATTTTATCAACACCATCTTTTGATTATGAATTTACAGATGAATATGCTCATATTTTGATATCTGGTGTATCAAGAGATCCAGATTTGTTATATAACAAATTAATAGAAAAAATACAGAAATTAAAAAAAGATAAAATTAATAAAGATGATTTTAAAAGAATTAAAAAACTAATTTATGGAATATATGCTAAAGAGTTTAATGATGTTCAAGATATTGCCAGAATGTTTTTATCAGACTTTATGAAAGGCATTAATAGTTTTGATTATTTAGAAGAAATTGATAGTGTCGATTTAGAATATATTGAGCAAGTATTAAATACTAATTTTAAAGAGGAAAAAATGGTGTATTCTGTCATAAAAGAAAAATGATTGTCGACTGCTGTAATATGCTGGATTTTTGAGGGGTTTTTGGACATACGAAAGTTTGAAAAAAATGCAATATAATATTGACTTTCGTCAATTTATATGGTACCTTAATAGTAAATGTAAGAAATATGCGTTTTTTAGCAAAAAATATAGCAGTAAAATAGGAGGACAATATGTTAAATGATGAAATTTGTAAATTGAGGGATGAATTAAATAAAAGTATTGAACTTGGGGAAGATTATGAAAAAATATATGAGCTAAGTGTAAGCTTAGATGAATTAATAGCCAAGTTTTATGAAGAAAAAGTCATAGGTTAATGACTTAAATTTTACCAGTTAGCCTAAATAACTTTGTTACTTAAAATTTATATTATATTATTTTTTTAATACCGCGTAAGCGATCAAACGAGCTTTAGCGAGTGCGATTGGAGCAATTTTCATATTATTTAATTTCAAAATGGAAATTGCGACTGTAAGGTATTTAAAAAAATAATATAATATAAATAATTTAAGTTTTAAATATTTTAAGGCTAACTGTTAACAATTTAGCAAAAGAAAAAATGTTCGTAAATATCTATTGACTTTTTAGAAAAATGTGAGTATAATTTATAGAAGTTTGCAAAAGGAGAAGGGCTGAAAAGGATTTATATAATAGGTCTTTTTCAACCATATTTATGCCTTGAGAAAGGAATGTGAGTATAAAATGGCTGACAAATTGATAATAGTAGAATCACCAGCAAAAGCAACAACAATAAAAAGATATTTAGGGGGAAACACAAAAGTTATAGCATCAATGGGACATATAAGAGATTTGCCAAAATCAAAACTTGGAATAGATGTAGATAATGACTTTGAACCACAATATATAAATATAAGGGGAAAAGGAGATCTAATAAAAACAATAAAAAAAGATGCAAATAAAGCAAAAAAAATATATTTGGCAACTGACCCTGACCGTGAGGGAGAAGCGATAGCATGGCATTTATCTAAAATATTAGATGAAGACAAAGAAAAAATTACAAGAATAACATTTAATGAAATAACAAAAGGAGCTGTAAAAAAAGCAATAGAAAATCCAAGAGATATAGATATAAATTTAGTTGATGCTCAACAAGCAAGAAGAGTTTTAGATAGAATTGTTGGATATAAAATGAGTCCGGTTTTATGGAAAAAAGTAAAAAGAGGTTTATCTGCAGGAAGAGTGCAATCAGTAGCTGTAAGACTTATTGTAGAAAGAGAAGAAGAAATTGAAAAATTTATTCCAGAAGAATACTGGAATATTTATGCTAAACTTTTAGATGAAAAAACAGATACAGAATTTGAAGCAAGACTTGTACAAAAACAAGGAAAAAAGATTGAGATACATTCAAAAGCTGAAGTAGATGAAATATTAAAAAATATAGAAAATGCAGAATATATTGTAACAGATGTAAAAAAAGGAGAAAAAAAACGTACCCCAGCACCTCCATTTACAACAAGTACAATGCAACAAGAAGCATCAAGAAAAATAAATTTCACATTAAAAA
Source organism: uncultured Clostridia bacterium (assembly GCA_934169575.1). Taxonomy (GTDB): domain Bacteria; phylum Bacillota; class Clostridia; order TANB77; family CAG-508; genus CAG-269. The sequence goes on along the minus strand of CAKPOA010000010.1, from coordinate 10,959 downwards.
AGACAATGTCTGTTGCACAAACATTATATGAAGGTGTTAAATTACCTGAAGGACATACAGGTTTAATTACATATATGAGAACTGATTCTACAAGGATTTCTGAAGAAGCAAGAACAATTGCAAAACAAGAAATAACTAAAATATATGGTGAAAAATATTATGAAAATAGATATTACAAAACTAAAAAAGATGCTCAAGATGCTCATGAGGCAATAAGACCAGCACACATTGAACTTACACCAGATAGTATAAAACAATATTTGAGTAATGATCAATATAAATTATATAAATTAATATATAACAGATTTATGGCAAGCCAAATGTCATCTGCTATATATGATACAATGGCAGTAAATATAAAAGCAAATGATTATGATTTTAGAGCAAATGGTCAAACACTTAAATTTAAAGGGTTTATGGTTTTATATGTTGAAGGAACAGATAATAAAGTTGAAGAAATTGATGGTATGCTTCCACCACTAGAAGAAAATCAAAAAGTAAAAAAACAAAAAATAGAACCTAAACAAAGTTTTACAGAACCACCTCCACGTTATACAGAAGCAAGTTTAGTAAAAGCTTTAGAAGAAAAAGGAATTGGAAGACCAAGTACATATTCACCTACTATTACAACAATCTTAGAAAGAAGATATATTGAAAAAGAACAAAAACAATTAGCTCCAACAGAACTTGGTAAAATTGTAAATAAATTATTAGTAGAAAATTTTAGTGATGTTGTAAATGTTGAATTTACAGCTGAGATTGAAAAACAATTTGACAAAGTTGCAGATGGAAATGAAGAATGGAAAAAGGTTATAAGAGATTTTTATGGTCCATTTATAAAAGAAGTTCAAAGAGTTGAAACAGAATTAGAACATGTTGAATTAGTTGAAGAAGAATCAGATGTAGAATGTGAACTTTGTGGAAGAAAAATGGTATATAAATATGGAAGATATGGTAGATTTTTAGCATGTCCAGGTTATCCAGAATGTAAAAATGCAAAACCTATTATAAACTATATAGATGTTCCATGCCCTGTTTGTGGTGCAAGAGTTATTGAGAAAAAATCAAGACGTGGTAGAAAATTTTATGTTTGTGAAAATAGCCCAGAGAATTGTAATTATATTTCATGGAATAAACCTAAAATTGGTGAGAAATGGTCACCAGAAGAAAATACAAAAAAAGTAGTTAAAAGAAAAAAAACAAGTAAAAAGAAAAAAAGCACAAGCAAAAAAAGTTCAAAATAGTAATATAAAAATAAGAAAAGGAGAATTTAAAGATGCAAGATATATTGAGTGGTTTAAATGATAAGCAATATGAAGCTGTTATAAATACAGATGGTCCATGTTTAGTTATAGCTGGTGCAGGAAGTGGTAAAACTAAGGTTTTAACACATAAAATTGCATATTTGATACAAGAAAAAAATATTGCACCATGGAATATTTTAGCTATAACATTTACAAATAAAGCAGCTAATGAAATGAAAGAAAGAGTTGCCAAATTAGTTGGAGAGCAAGCAAAAGATTTATGGATGGGGACTTTTCACTCAATATGTGTAAGAATTTTAAGATCTCATATAGATAAAATAGGGTTTGATACATCATTTGTTATATTTGATACATCAGATCAAAGAACTCTAATTAAAAAATGTATAAAACAATTGCAATTAGATGATAAGACTTTTACAGAAAGAAGTGTACAATCTGAAATAAGCAATGCTAAAAATGAAATGCTAGAACCTGACCAATATATGGCAAGAGCTAAAGGTGATTTTAGAAAAGAAAAAATTGCTCTTGTATATGAGATATATCAAAATGCTTTAAAAGAAAATAATGCTATTGATTTTGATGATATTATTAATTTTACGATAAAAATATTTAATAATTCGCCTGAAATATTAGAATATTATTCTAATAAATTTAGATATATTTTAGTAGATGAGTATCAAGATACAAATAAAGCTCAATTTACTTTAGTTAAATTATTAGCACAAAATAATGGGAATATTACTGTTGTTGGAGATAATGATCAAGGAATATATTCTTTTAGAGGTGCAGATATATCAAATATTTTAAATTTTGAAAAAGTATTTAAAGGTGCAAAAATTATAAAATTAGAGCAGAATTATAGATGTACAGGTAATATCTTGCAAGTTGCAAATTCAGTTATAAAAAATAATGAAACAAAATATGAAAAAAAATTATGGACAGAAAATGAAAAAGGTGATTTTCCAAAAGTATATTCAGCAGATGATGAATATGATGAAGGAAGATATATTGTAGAACAGATTGAACATTTAAGAAGACAAGAAAATTATCAATATTCAGATTTTGCTGTTTTATATAGAATGAATACACAATCAAGAGCGATAGAGGATATTTTAAGAAGAGAAGGTGTACCATATAAAGTTGTTGGTGGACTAAAATTCTTTGAAAGAAAAGAAATTAAAGACATAATATCATATTTAAGATTAATACAAAATCCAAATGATAATTTGAGTTTAGCAAGAATAATAAATGAACCTAAAAGAGGAATTGGAAAAACAAGTTTAGATAAGATAGAAGATATTGCAATAGATAATCAAACATCTATGTATGAAGTTATAAAAGATGCTGATAAATATGGATTAAACAGAGTATTTATGAATTCAAGAGAATTTGTTAATGCAATTGAAGAATTAAGAAGTAAAAAAGATGATATAAAAATATCTGAACTTGTAAAAATGACATGGACTAAAACTGGTTATAAAAAGACTTTGGAGGATGAAAAAACAATAGAAGCAGAAAATAGAATTGAAAACTTAGAAGAATTTTTAACAGTTGCTATTGAATTTGAAACAGAAGAAGTAGAAAACTCATTAGAAAACTTTTTAGAAGGAATGACACTATCTTCAGATATTGATAATCTAGATGAAGAAGAATCAGCTGTAACTTTAATGACATTACATAGTGCTAAAGGTCTTGAATTTCCTGTTGTATTTTTAGTTGGAATGGAAGAAGGAATTTTTCCTGGACATAGAGCAATTGGTGAACCAATTGCTTTAGAGGAGGAAAGAAGATTATGTTATGTTGGAATAACAAGAGCTAAAAAAGATTTATATTTAACATGTAGCAAAAAACGTACAATGTTTGGTTCTACAAGTTTTAATCTTGCATCAAGATTTCTAAAAGAAATTCCTGAAGAATTATTAGATGGAGCAGAAAATGCTTTTTCTGGGAAAATGAATTATCAAGAAAGTAAAAATTCTTTTGGAGAAGATAATTATTCTTGGAATTATGCGACTACAGGAGGAAATGTAAAATCATATAAATTTAGTGATGAAAAAAAATATGCTCATTCTGCATCATCTGTAAATAAAGGTTTTTCTTTTGGAAGAACTGCAGAAAGTTTTTTGAATACTTTATCTAATAAAATGAATAATTTAGAGGTAGATTTGTCACAATATAAAGAGGGAGTAAAAGTTTATCATAAAAAATTTGGAGAAGGAATTATTACAGCAACAGAACCTGAAGGAACTGATTTAAAGGTAGATATACACTTTAACAAATTTGGTAATAAAAGATTGATGGCAAAATTCTCAAAATTAGAAATTATTTAATTTAGACAATGTAATATTTTTGTAATATTTTTGTAACAAAAATGTAAAGAAAAAATACGGAAAATCACTTGAGGTTTTTTGTAAATTGTTGTATAATTTAAATAGATTTTGTAACAAAGGAGGTAATTTTACAGTGTCTAGACGTGGCATAGTAAATGTAAGAATGGTAGTAACTGAGGAAAAAATCCTATCAAATATAGATAAAGTTCAAAAATTAATAAATCCAAATAGTAAAAAGAAAATTGTACAACTACAAGATGATTCGGATTTTAAAGATTTAATAGAGTCAATAAAAACATATTTAATAGAATATCCAAAAAAGAAAAATTTTCCAGTAAATGTTTATAAAGCAACATATGGATTAGTTGAATTTGCAACAATTCAATTTGAGGAAAATACTAAAAAAGTTGAAAAATTAATAAAACAAAGAGAAGAAAATATTGCATTATCTGGTATATTAAAAGATGCTATAAATGCAGTTGATAATGAAGAAGAAGATTGGAAAGAACAAATTGAAGAAATATCAGACAAATTTCCAGAAGATGTAATAAAAAATTTGAATATTATTGCAACATGTAAAAACAAAACTTCTCAAACATATTTGGATACTATGAAATTGTTAAAAGCTAGAGTAAATAATTTAGAATCTAATTTGCATATTGAAATAGATATGGATAGATTAGAAGATAGTTCAAAAGCATTAAGTTATATTGGAATAGAAGTTGCAGAAGCTTTAAAATTGATACCAACTCCAGAAGAACAAATTGAAGCAATTGAAGAAGAAAATAAAGCAAAAACTGCACAAAATATTAAAGAAACAAATATTGAAAAAATTAAGGAAGAAAAAGAAAAATATGTTGAAGAAACTACATTTGAAGCAAAACCTTCATTGTGGCAGAAATTTAAAAACAGTAAAATTGTTAGAGCTGCAACATATATCTTTAGAATTAGAGTTAGAATTGAACTTCCAAGTAATGCACTTCCAGAGGGAAATAATGACAATATTTGAAAATTAAGTGCTTGACAGATAAAAAAAAAAGTTGTATAATGTAAAGTGAAAAAAAGTTAAAAAGGAGAGAATATAAAAATGAGAAATTTAGTAAAATCTATAGTAGTTATAGGATTAAGTTTAATGTTAATTTGTGGATTTACAAATTATGTATCTGCAGCAAATGATGTAGATTGGGATGATCCAAGTATCGTTGGTGGAAATATATCAAATACAAACACTAATACAGGTATAACTGGAACAAACACAAGTACAGGATTAAATACAAATACTAACACTGGTTCAGGTGTAGTAAATACTAATAGAAATAATACAATTAATAATACAAATACTAATTCAAAAGCAACTAACTCTCTTGCATATACAGGAAGTGAAAGTATAAATGGAATAGTTGCAGTAACAGTTGTATTAGGAGCTTTTGTAGCTGTATATTCATTTAGAAAAATCCAAGACTACAAAAACATAAAATAAAAATATATAAATATATATAGTTTATAGAAGTTGTAGATGATTCTGCAACTTTTATTCTTATTAGAAAGGATATAATATGTTAGAAATTTTTCAGGATTCTATTATAGATACATTAAAATTATTGCCGTTTTTATTTATAACATATTTAATAATGGAATATATTGAACATAAGATGAATGATAAATCTAAAAAAACAATAAAAAAAGCTGGTAAATTTGGACCTATTGTTGGCGGAATTGTTGGTGTAATTCCACAATGTGGATTTTCTGCATCAGCAACTAGCTTATATGCAACAAGAGTGATAAGTTTAGGAACATTAATTGCCGTTTATTTGTCAACTTCAGATGAAATGATACCAATATTTATATCAGAGTCAGTACCAATTTATGTTATTTTAAAAATCATAGGTATAAAACTTGTTATTGGTATTATTTTTGGATGTTTAATAGATTTTTGCTTAAATTTGAAAAATAAAGGTAAAATTGAAAAACAAAAGATTGAAGATATGTGTGAACATGACCATTGTCATTGTGACCAAAAAGGAATAGTTAAATCAGCTGTTAAACATACCTTTAATATAACAATATATATTTTCATAGTTACATTAATGATAAGTTCTTGTGTTTATTTTATAGGAGAAGACAATATCTCAGAATTTATTGGAAATAATGTATTTTTAGGACCTATTTTAGTAAGTTTAATTGGCTTAATTCCGAATTGTGCAGCTTCTGTTATTATAACAAATTTATATTTACAAAATATTATTAATATGCCTTGCTTAATATCTGGATTATTAACAAGTGCAGGTGTGGGGCTAATTATTTTATTTAAATCAAATAAAAATTTAAAAGAAAATATTTCAATAGTAGGTTTACTTTATGCAATAGGAATGATTTCAGGAATAATTTTGCAAATTATATTATAGTTGATGGTCAGCTTTTTAAATTTATTACCTAAATATGTATATAAAATATTTTTACATACTTTGCAGTCGCAATTTCCATAATTAAAAATAAATAAATGAAAATTGCTCCAATCGCACTCATTTCATTCGTTTGATCGCTTACGCAGTATTTAAAAAATAATTTTATATACATATTTAGATTTAAATTACTCTAAGGCTGACTTGTAACTATCAAATAGCAAAAAAATTGACTTTTTTGGCAAAAAGACTTGTTTTTTTTGTGATTTTATAAGATAATAGATGTAGAGAAAATTGAAAGGGATTAGATTATTTATGAAATATGTAGACAAGTTTTTGAAAAAATTAAATGTTAATAGAAACACATTTGCAACATTTATATTAACATTAATTACAATATATATAGGTGTAGATAGAATTGTAGAAATGATATTTATGGCTCTTACTGGTGTACCAAATTCATATTGGGGACCAATAGCATATACATTTGCAATTGCATGTCCAGTATTTGCATATGCTTTTGCAGGAAGTTCATCTTTTGCAGATACAAGACCATCTAAAGTAACCTTGTTTTATACATTTATGATAGGATTTTATGTTATAGTTATATCAATGTTTACACAGTTTTTAAATATGGGAGTATGGCTAATTTTTATGTCATCACCAAATTATATAACAATTGTAACAAATTATTCTGAACTTATAAGGCCTGCATTTTGTGCCTTATCATTATATTTACCTTTAACAACATTTTATCCATTTTTAAAATTTGTAATATTTAAAATTGATGATAATCAGACAGCATATAAATCATTATGGGATTTCAAAGGAATTAGTTTATCAAATCCAAAAGCAAAACATGGTCCATATATGTGTGATGTAACATTATTTAAGGATTTTGATAATAACAAGATGATTTCAATGCCTGAAGAGCGTAGATTCCAATCATTACTTGTATGTGGAAGCTCAGGGACAGGAAAAACTTCTGAAATATTTGAACCTATGATTGGACAAGATATAGAAAAAAAATACTTTTTTAAAGAATCTTCAAAAGAGCTTGGGTTTACAGCTCTAAAAACTGGAATTGCAAATTTGCAAGCACCATATAGTAATGATTACCTAAATAAAAATTTTACATTAGATATGTTAATACCGGCTTTTGGCAAAGAAACATTATTTAATACTTTTGTTCAGAAAATGGTATTATCAGGGAATGTATATAAAAATATGGGATTAACATATATGTCACCAGATTATGAAACATTATCTACAATGATGAAAGTTTGTGACAATTATGATATAGAGTATGAATTAGTTGATCCATCACAAGCTGGAAAATCTATTGGCTTAAATCCATTTACATATGATGATCCAACTCAGATAGCAGTTATTATTTCTTCAACATTACAAGGAATTGCCTCATCAGAACAAAATGAAATTAGAGATACATATAAAGAAGAGGCATTTTTACAAATATTAGAAAATTTAACAATTTTATTAAAAGTTATATATCCTAAAATGCATGAAGGTGCATTACCTAATATGGCAGATTTATTAACTTTATTATCTAATTTTGCATTAGTTGAAAAAATGTGTAAAGTATTGAAAAAAGATGAAGAGCTTGCAGAAAAATATCAAATGGAAATATCTTATTTTGAAAGAACATTTTTTGAAAATGCAAAGGGAAGAGCTGAAACAGAATCAAATGCATATTTTATAGCAAGCAGATTAGAAAACTTACTAAGAGCACCATCTATACGCACAATTTTATGCAATAGATATAATAATATTAATTTTGATGATGTATTAAAAAATGGAAAAATTACATTTGTATGTACAAGACGTGGAGAATCAGGAAAAGTTGCACATAAAGCATTTGGGCTATTTTTCTTACTTTCTTTACAACATGCAATATTAAAAAGACCAGGAAATGAGAAAACACGTATACCACACTTTTTATACATTGATGAATTTCCAGATTTTCTATCTAAAGATACAGAAGCAATGTTCACTTTATATAGAAAATATAGAGTCGCAACAACAATATCAGCACAAAGTATATCACAATTTGATCCAAATGCTGATAAAGATAATTTCAACAGTGTTGTTTTAGGAAATTGCCAAAATAAAATATATACTGGTGGTTCATCACCAATCAATGAATTAAAATGGTGGTCTGATGAAATTGGTAACTGGAAACAATGGCAATTTACTCAAAGCTATGATGGAGCTAAAGATAAGATGGGCTCAACTTTAAGTGGTGTTAAATATGATTATAAAACTAAACTACCAGCTGGAAGATTACAAACTTTAGGAACAAACCATTGTGCATATAAAATTTTAAATGATGGTGGAAAACCTGTAATAGGAGAGGGTGTTTGTTCAAGACTTGCTTCAAAACATAAAGAAAAGCATCAATCTAAAAAATACAATTTTGCTAAATACTCAACAGGTACTGGTGATTTTGATGACACAGAAAATTCAAATAAATCTACAAAATTTGATCCTAAAAAATTGAATTTTAAAGATTCAGATGATGAATATAATCCAGTACAAAATGCAAGTACAAAATATTCTTTTGATGAAGAGGGAGCAATTGTAATTAATTTAAAAAATAATGAATAAATTAAAAAAAAATACAAGTAGCAATGCTTGTATTTTTTTTAAAGTTACTGGTCAGCCACAAAGAGATTTAAACCTAAATATGTGTATGAAATTATTTTTTCATACACATATTCAGAAAATAAATTTAAAAAGGCTGACTAGTAACTTTATAAAACCATTTGAGATTTATTGCAGAAAAACTATTGACAAATCAAGTATTTTGAGATATAATATTTAAAGTTACAAGAAAGAGGCATCCACTCTTCACCTTATCTCATTGGAAAAAGGTTGATTAATATTTTTTATTGTGGATTTTATTGGCTTGTAACAAAGTCAATTTTTTTATGGAGGTGTTTTTTATAAAACAAGAATTGCCAATAAATGGTCAAATAAGAGCTAGAGAAGTTCAAGTTATAGGAGAAAATGGAGAAAAATTAGGTGTATTAAATTTAAGAGATGCATTAGAGATAGTAGAAGAAAAAAAATTAGATTTAGTATTAGTTGCTCCAAATGCAAAGCCACCAGTTTGTAAAATAATGAACTATGGTAAATATAAATTTGAACAGGCTAAAAAAGAAAAAGAAGCAAAAAAGAAACAAAAAACTTTGGAGATTAAAGAAATTAGAATTACTCCAAATATTGAAGAACATGATTTTGGATTTAAAGCAAAAAATGCAAGAAAATTTATCGAAGGTGGAAATAAACTAAAAATTACAGTTAGATTTAGAGGAAGAGAAATTAATAATTCTAAAATGGGTGAAACTGTATTAAATAAATTTATTGATGAACTTTCTGATATTGCAGTTGTAGAAAAAAAACCAAAATTAGAAGGTAAAAACATGTTTATTATGCTAGCTAAAAAAGCTTAATTAATATATATAAATTTTATTTTGAAAGGAGTTTTTTATTATGCCTAAAATGAAAACAAATAAAGCTGCTAAAAAAAGATATTCTTTAACAGCTACAGGTAAAGTGAAAAGAACAACAGCTAATAGAAGACACTTATTAGCAAATAAAACAAAAAGACAAAAATTATCATCAAGACGTCCAGGTGCGTATGCGGATAAATCATGTGAAAAAACTATAAAAAAATTATTACCATATGGTAATTAATTGGAAGGAGTGAATTGTAATGGCAAGAGTTAAAACAGCAAAAATAACAAGAAAAAGACATAAAAAAGTATTAAAACAAGCAAAAGGATATTATGGTGCAAAACACTATAGATTTAGAAATGCTAACCAAGCAGTTTTAAAATCATTATCATATGCTTATGTTGGAAGAAAAGATAGAAAAAGTGATTTTAGAAAATTATGGATAGCAAGAATTAATGCTGCTGCAAGAATGAATGGAACTACATATAGTAAATTAATTGCAGGTTTGAAAAAAGCTAATGTAACAATTAATAGAAAAATGCTTGCAGAAATAGCAGTAAATGATCCAGTAGCTTTTACTGAAATTGTAAATGTTGCTAAAAAAGCATAAATTATGAAACAATGGGTGGGACAGGCTTTTGTCCCATTAATTTTATAATAGAAAAGTTTTGCAACTTTTCTATTATAAAATATATTACACACAAATTCGCAAAAGCAAATTTTTTTTATATTGGGGTATCGCCAAGTGGTAAGGCAACCGGCTCTGACCCGGTCATTTCGTAAGTTCGAATCTTACTACCCCAGCCAGTAATTAAATATCTGCGAATGTAAAAGTATTTGAAAGAACATTTGCGGATTTATTTTTTTTAATTCTGAGTTTTTTATTGATGTTGAGGTAATTGAAAGATTTGATTAAAGTTAATTTTGAAACAAAAAATAAAAAATTATCAAAAATAGTTGACAAATACCACTATTATGGTGTACAATAGATATTGTGATGAAAGTGGTGGATGTAGCGTAGCTGGTTAACGCGCCAGTTTGTGGCACTGGAGACCGTGGGTTCGAGTCCCATCTTCCACCCCATATAAAATTTGGGTTTCACAAAATAAAATTTTAAATATTGGGCTGTAGCCAAGCGGTAAGGCACTAGACTTTGACTCTAGCATGCGTGTGTTCGAATCCCACCAGCCCAGCCAGTAATATCAAGGCTTTCAAGAATTTGAAGGTCTTGTTTTTTTATCAAAATTAGGAGTACTTGTCCAAAACTTGTCCATATACTAGGTATAATATAGTATAAAATTGTAAATGTTAAAATATAAAAATGATAGAAAAATTTGTCATGGGGCTGTAAAAAAAGTCCCGAAGAAAAAAGAGATTTGAGTTAAAACTTTAGCTCAGATCTCTTTTTTAAGTGCGACAGGCATGTCGTTTAGCTAATCGGTGAAAGTCCGTATTGGAGGTATATATCGCCAACCAATTAGAGAA
>CAKPOA010000009.1 GCA_934169575.1 uncultured Clostridia bacterium | reverse complement strand
ACACCTATCGCTATCGAAAAAGGATTAAGATTCGCTATTCGTGAAGGTGGTAGAACAGTTGGTTCAGGTGTTGTTGCTGATATAATCGAATAATAATAATAAAAAATAGCAAGGTATTCATAACTGAATCCCTTGCTATTTTAAAACAAAGAGGAAATCAATTTTGATTTCCTCTTTGTTGTGCCTAAATTTTCATTATGAAATAAGAAAAAGCTTAGGGAATAAAGGATTTAGAGCACTGGGAGTAAAAAAATGTAATAAAAGTGTTGTAAAAAAGTAATAAAAATGTAAAAAAAGTCGAAAAATGTATAGCCGTAAAGAGATAGAAAAAAACATGAAATGTGTAAATTGACAGAAAAAAATAAAGTATATATAATTAAGTACGAGGAGGCAAAGAAAAGCATGAAAAATATTTTTGAGAAATCTATAGTAATTTTAATTATATTTACAATGTTAATCGGGCAATTTTTATTTGTTGGCAAAGAATGTGTGTCATATGCTGTTGACATGATTGAAACAAGTAACAAAAATGTAAAAATATCAGCATATTTTGTAAATGCAGCTGGAGAAAAAGTTAGCAATATGCAAGCTAAGATTAATTCTACAGATTTAAAGTTAGTGACAGAAATAAGTGTAGAAAATGATAATAATTTGGGTGGATATTTTGATGGTAATATAAATTTAAATAATGCGAATTTTAAATTTAAAGATGATGAAAATCAAAATATACATATTGATGCTGGAGAAACAAAAACTATAGAAAAATCAATTGAATATTTAGAAACAGAAAATCTCACACCTTCATATTTATCACAACAAACTACAATTGAAATAAATGGAAAATATGTAAATAGTAAAAAAGAATATAATATAACAGGAAATGCTGGAGTTACTTTAAATTGGGTAACACCTGAAGAATCTACAGCACAATTATCTATGAAAGTATTAACAAATTCAACATATAAAATAAATGATAAAAACAGAAGATTAGTACAATTATTAATAGCAAGTAAATTACAAGATAATAGTTATCCTGTAAAAAACACAGAAATAAAATTGAATGTGCCAAATGGTGTTGAAACTGTGAAAGTACATAAAAGAAATACATATGCAACAAATGGAAACAAGGATATAACAAATAGTAATTATAAATATGATGGAGATAATCTTACAACAACTATAAATATTGAAAATGCAGAAGAAGATGGAAAAATAAGTTGGGTTAAAAATAGTTATGATATTATTGTAGTAACATATGTGTTTGCAGAAAATGCAGAATTTAGTAGTGCAGAAATAACAGCAAATAGTAAATTAACTACATTTGATGGAAAAGAATTAACAGGAGAAAATAAAGTAACTGTAGAAAATGAAGTAGATGGGATTGTTACAGAAAGTATTATTGAAAATGAAACAAGTATATATAAAGGAAATTTATATACTAAAAATCAAAGAACAATTTCATCAACATCATCTGTATATATAGATTATGTTGATTCATTAAATAGTGTACAAATAAATGAATATCAACCTGTTTTTGTATCTGGTGAAAATGAAAGAAGTGCTAATATACAATATAAGAAAATTTCAGTAAATGCTACAGAATTTAGTAATGTACTTGGAAATGATGGTAGTATATCAATATTAGATAAAGAAAATAATGTTTTAGGAAATATTACAGCTTCAAGTCAGCAAAATGAAAATGGAGAATTTGTAATAGAATATGAAAATCCAGTAAATGAAGTTGTGTTAATTACAAGTAGACCAATTAATACAGGTATATTAAATATTAAACATGAAAAAATTATTGGTGAAAATAATTTATCAAGAGAAGAAATACAGGGTTTAACAGGGATTAAGGAAAAATCTTCTATAATATATTCAAAAAGTGATGAAAAAGTAAATAAAACTGATTCAGAAAATATTATCAATTTAGTAGAAACAGAATCAAAAATTGATTTAGATATTGATGCAAAAAGTTTATCAACAACAGCAGAAAATCAAACTTTAAATATGAATATCACATTTGAAACAAATGATGAAACAAAAGATTTGTATAAAAATCCTGAGATAAAAGTTACATTTCCAAGACAAATTAAAGGATTAGAACTTGATTATAGTTTATTACATGATAATGAATTAAGTATTGATAAAGAAAATAGTGGATTTGATACTGTAGATGGACAACTTGTATTTACTATAAAATTTAATGGTGAACAAACACATTATGCAGAAGAGGCTTTAAAAGGTGCAGTAGTAACATTAAATATAAAGAAAATTATAATTGATAAATATACTCCAAGTAGTAAAGAAAATATAGTTGTGAATTTTACAAATGAAAATGCTGTAAAATTATTAAATAATGGAACAGTATCAAAACAAATTGATTTTATTGCAGAAAATCCATTAATATATACAAATAATGCAGAAATATCTAATATATCAACATTTGGTAATGAAGGTACAAAAACAATATCATTAAATGTTGGAGAAGAAAGAAATGAAAAAATTACATCTAAAATCATAAACAATGAAAATTCAAAAATTAATGATGTTATAGTTTTGGGACAAATACCTGTTAAAGAAAATCAAATAAAAAGAACAAGTAAAATTAATGTAAGTAAAGATGCAAAAATTTATTATACAACAAATGAAAATCCAACCCCAGATTTAAATGATGAAAATAATGGTTGGTCAGAAGAAAATAATGAAAATGCAAAGTATTATTTGATAAAAATCGATAGTATGGAAAATACAGAAGAAATTGATTTTAATTATAATTTAAAAATTACAAAAGATATAAACTATAATGTTACAGAAGATGCAAAATATAATATATCATATATACCTGAAACAACAGGAATGGCAACAAATTATGATTCAAGTATATTAAGATTTACAACAGGTTCAAGTGCTATACTTGAGCAAGATGTTAAAGCAATTGTTGGAAATGATGTATTAGAAGATGGAGCAGAAGTAAAATCTGGAGAGATTATAAAATATGCTGTAAATATTAAAAACAATGGAACAGAAGATGCTGAAAATGTAGTAGTAAGTGCAAATATTCCAGATGGTACAACTTTATTAGAATTAAATAAAGATTGGACATATAATGAAATGTATGATGATAGAAATCCAGATGAAATACCTTCAGGATATTATCTTGAAAAGTCAGATAGAGAGGTTAAATTTGAAAATTTGACAATAAAATCTGGAGAAACAATTAATTTAGAATATTTAGTAAAAGTAAATAAAGATATTACAGATAATACAACTGCAAAATCTGATATAACAGTAAATTACAAAGGAGAAGATAAAACAACTACATTAACACATATTTTAAAAAATGCTAAAATTAGTTTATTAATGGCACCTGCTGGAAGATTTGAAACAGATGTATTACAGTCAAGAACAAGTTATGGATATCTTTTACAAGTAACAAATATGTCTGACGAAGAACAAAATAATGTAAAAATTAATTTTGAAACTAATGATATAATGGAAGTTTCTAGTATCACTTATAATGTTGGTGAAGAAACAAAAAATGGTGATGTTCAGGCAAAAGAAATTACAATAGAAAAAATTGGAGCAGGTGAAACTGTAACAATAGTTGTTATGGCAAATATGAAATTACCTACAGACGAAATTGATACAACACATATTTTAGCAAAAATTGAAAATACAGTTAGAAGTAATGTTGTAAAAGAAAAAGTTGAAGGAATTGATGTTGTTGCGAGTATTGAAACAAAAGTGGGACAAGAAACAGGTTATTTAACACCTGGTGAAAAAATAATGTATACTATTAAATTAGAAAACAAAGGAAAAAAAGATGCTGAACAATTAAAAATAGAAGACAATATTTCAGATTATCTTGACATATTAGATTTAAGTTTAAATGGCGAAAAATGTGAATATGAAACAAGATTAGTATCTGGAGAAAATTATAGTACAATTGTTATAAACACTTCTTTAAAAGCAGGCGAAAGTGCTGAAATAGTGATAAAAGCTGAAGTTAATAGTTGGATTGCAAATGATAAACAAATAGATATTATAAATAATGTTTCTGTTTTTGCAGATACTTTATTATCTCAAGCAGAAGCTAGTACATATCATATTGAAGCTAAAAAAGATACAGATGGGGATTTTAAAGAAATTGAAGAAGAAGAACCATTGGCACCTTGGGAAGAAGAAGAGGAAGATAATAATTCAGGAAATAATTCAAATAATGGTTCAGATAATAGTTCTGAAACAGCTCAAGTATCTGGTATAGTTTGGGTTGATGAAGACAAAAATGGTGCAAAAGATGATGAAGAACAAAAGGTTGAAGGTATTACAGTTTATGGTGTAAATGTAAAAACAAATGAAATTGCAAAAGATGAAAATAATAATGAAATTAAAACTACAACTAATTCAGATGGATATTATTCTTTAGAATTACCTAAAGGTGATTATGTTATAGTATTTGAATATGATACAACTAGATATAATATTACTCAATATAAAGCAGAAAATGTTGCTGCAAATAATAATTCTAAAGCAATAAAATCAAGTATCAATCTAAATGGTGAAGACAAAGATGTTGCTGTAACAGATACTATAAATCTTACAACAAATTATGCTGATATTAACTTAGGTTTAACAGAATATAAAAACTTTAATTTAGAAATTAAGAAAAGTGTTAGCAAGATTGTTGTAACAAATAAAAAAGGAACACAAACTTATAACCAAAAAGATGGACAAACTCTTGCAAAAGTTGAAATTGGTTCAAAAGTTTTAAGTGGTTCAAATGTTACAGTAGAATATACAATTAAAATAACAAATACAGGTTCAAATATTGGTTATGCTAAAAATATAAAAGATTATTTACCAAAAGAATTGAACTTTAGCTCTGAATTAAATTCAGATTGGTATTTGTCTGGTGATGAATTAAATAATAATAGCTTAGCCAATACAGCTATTAATCCCGGAGAAACTAAAGATTTAAAACTTGTTTTAACTAAAACTATGACTTCTTCAAATACAGGTCTAATAAATAATAGGGCTGAAATAACTGAAAGTTATAGTGCTGAAGGCTCTGATAATAATAATTCAGATAATATTAGCTCTGCAGATGTGATTTTAGGTATTAAAACAGGTGGAATTCAAATTGCAATTTATACTATTTTGATTATTTTAGTTATCAGTGGTATAGGTTATTTGATTAACAAAAGATTTTTGAAAATAAAGTTTAAAGATATTTTCTAAAGAGAGGAGGTAAACCGTGTCCAAGAAAAGTAAGTTTTTCATAGCTGCCTTAATTAGTTTTTTAACTTGTACATTATGGTGTGGCATTGTTAATGCAGAATCATATTATTTAGATGATTTAGAAAATTCTGCAAAACAATTATATTGTATAAATCACGCTGGGCATTTAAATCATAAAGCATATGCAAAGACAAAAATTAACTATAATTCTGTGTTAAAAGTGAATATTAAAGGCGATGTAGCTACTATATATAGAAATGGTAAAATGTATACAAGTAAAAGTTATAGAAATGCAAAATTAGCTTATATTTTAGCTGGTGGAAGTAGTGAATATGGATTAGGCTATGGAAAAAAAGAAGGAAATAATTGGACACCAAGACAACTTGCTTTATGGAAAAATTGGAATGATTGGTATGGAATGGCTCAATCAGAAAACCAACTTGACATTGGTGATCTTAAATTATCAGATTCAACAAATGATGATGCAGAAAATGAAGCGAGTGATATTCTTAACTATAAATCAGAAAAATTATTAAAAGAAGCTCAAGAATATGCTACTGGAAAAGGAGCAAGTCAATCATCAATTGAACTAATTAGCAAATCAAATAAACGTATAACTACAGATGAGGGAATATTTTATGGACCTTTTAGAGTTAAATATAGTGGACAAATACAATCAATTGGAATATATGATTCAAATTCAAATACAATAACAAGTAAAATTCAAATATGTACAACAACAAAAGCAAGTTCAGCAATAGATAAACATACTAATTTTGCAAATGCAAAATTACCAAATAATAAGGATTTCTATATTTATGTAAATAGTGCAGATGCGGAAAATTTTACTATAAATGGGATAAAAATAAATGTCCAATCTACCCAATTTAAGGAAGTTGACTTTTCTGTATTAGTAACTACAGATTATGCTAACAATGGAATTGCGCAAAGACTAATACGTGTATTAAGCACAAAAAATACTACTGGTGGAGAAAGTTCTATAACAATAGGATTTGCAACACATACAGATTTAACAATAAAAAAAGCAGATGCATATGATTCTCATGCTTTAGATGGAGCAAAATTCATATTAAGACATGATAATAAATGTGCAATAGCTAGAAAAGATGCTGATGGAAAATATAATGTTACTGGTTGGACACCTTATGAAGAAGATGCAACAAGAATTGAGATTGGCATAAATGGGACAACAATTGGTATTGATAGAGATGAAAAAACACTATATGCATTGCAAGAAGTTGAAGCACCAAAGGGGTATGAATGTAAATTAGCATATAGTGGTAAAAGTACAGGTATATATGATAATTCTGTGTATGGAGATAAATATGGTTTAGATGGTTCAAAATATTTCTTCGATTTAGATGCGTCAAATGCAGGAAGAACAGTTGAGATTCAATTTATAAACCCTAAAAAAATCACATTAACTATAGAAAAAGTAAATAAAAATAATAAAACACAAAAATTAGCTAATGTACAATTCTATTTTAAACATAATAACAAATATGCTATTGTGAATGGTGAAAACAGTCAATATGATGTAATTGATTGGACTTCTGATATTGAAAAAGCATCGAAGATTATTACAGATTCACAAGGACAGATCAAAATAAGTTTTGCTGAAGATCCGCAAAAAGCAAGTGAAAACCGATTTATTTATGGATTAGAAGAAATACAAGACAATAATAAAATCAATATGGGACAAGAACCAAAGTTCATAGAAGGTAATGGAACATATAAACAATATGAAGGAGGATACAAAGTAGCTTTCTATGTAAATGGAGAATATAATGCTAGTACTAAAAAAATAGATTATAAAAATTTAAAAGATGTAAGTATAGTTGTTGGGAATGAATTACCAGAAGAAAGAATTATAACTTTAAGAAAAGTAAGCAGTACAAATAAAAATCAAACAGTTAATGCAACTTTTGTAATAGCACATGACAATAGTTATGCAAATGCATCATATGAAAATGGTGTTTGGGTAGTAAAGAAATGGTTGCCATATAGTTTAGGACAATATAACTTAAATAGTAATGAAGTAACCAAAATAACATTAAAAAATGGTGAAGCAAAAATCAAATTACCAATAGATGATAAGTTATATGGATTTATAGAAGTTGGAACTGAAAGTGGATATACTATGAAATTAGGATATTTAGCAGAAGAAAGTAAAAATATAACTCCATTTGATAGCACAGGCAAACAATGGGCAATAGATAGAGGTATAAATTCAAGTGGTATTTTAAATAATTGGGAAGATCCTGAAACTAAAAAGAATATATCAGAGTTTTTCTTCAATATTAATAAAAATATTTCATCAAAAGATGAAATAAAAGTGTGTTTAACTAATAATGGTGATACAAAAGGATTAAAAAAACTCGTTATTAAAGGAAGAGTATGGCTAGATACACCAGAAGGAAAAGAAAATGTAGGGGACAAATTATATGACACTAGTGATGGTAGACCAAAGTATAGTGTTAGAGTTAAATTAATGAAAAAAAATGGTGGTCTTGCATCATATAGTTCAGAAGTAGTGAGCGATTCAAAAAACAATTTATACCCATCAGACAATATAACAAATGTCTCAACATATGATGAATTTGCAGTAAGATGTAATGAACCAATATATAAATTGGTAAGAGAAATACATTATCGTGATCATGGTATTAGATCTTATTACATAAAGAAATATGTATTATGCGGATATAAAGATATATATCTTGATGATTATTATTTGAGATTTGAATATCCAAGTCAGCAAGAGGGAGATAAAATTACAATTTACAGAGCTATTTCATATAATTTATCTGATCCAGATGATTTAGAAAAAATTAGAAATTACAAAAATAATTCTAAAGCAATTTATGGAGATGAAAGAGATGCAGCAGAAATACATAATTTAAGCAAATATGTTGAAAATTGTTTTTCAACATATCAAGAAAGAATGAAAAGATATACAGGGGAGGCATATGATAATATAAATTATGGAAATAAATATGATATGTATTTAGATTACCTTGAAGGTTATGAATATAACTCATGGTCTTTTACCGAAGAATACGGAACTGTTGGTTTATTAGAATATATGAATCTTGGTTTAAAAGAAAGAGTGGCTACAGGAGGAGATATTGTTGAAAATCTTGAATATGTACGAATTGTAATGCCAAGTCAAACAAACTCAAATGAGAAAAATACATATATATATGAATATGGATCTTTATATGGTGATGATTATAGAGAAGAAATAAATCCAGAATTCCCGCAAGTACAGCAGAAAATAAACAAATATTATACAAGACCAATGTATCCATCAGATATATATAGTACTTTGGGTGGAGGTTCCAAAATGGAAGTATATGTTGTATATAGCATAACAATTACAAATAGTATACCTATGGATGATGAAATTCATATGGATATTATAGATTTAATAAATACATATGATGTAAATCGATATCAATTTAGTACAGCTACAGATGATATTTCAAATAATAGAATGGTAAATGCAATGCAAGGTGATTTTAAAAATTGGAATGATAATGGAAATGGAACATTAACGCGTATCAAAAAAGGAACAACATATGATGATATTGGACATGAAGAACCAAGAGGATATGGTCAAGATAAAACTCAATATGTAGAAGATCTTGATATTGATGAAAGTGTTACATATTATGTACAATTTAAAGTAACTGATGACGGATTAAGGGCAATATTACAAAACCCAGATGGAATAGCAGAAGCAAATCCTACAAAAGCAACAGCACAAATAAGACATTATTATGAAGATTGGCATATGCACAAAATCGATAAAGATGAGAGTACGGAATGTACTATAAAAGAATATAGTAGGATTAAAAATATTTCAGATGATGCACCATATATGATATTTTTCATAGATAAAAATGTGTATGATAGAACAATACAGGGAACAGTTTTTTATGACAAAGAAATAGAAAATGCAGATAATGATGTAATTGGAGATGGTGAATATAGTAAGGAAAATGATGGTACAGTAGAAGGAATTACAGTTGAATTAAGACGTGCAAATTTAAGTGGAGGATATACATACAATACTGGTGATGGAATAAATGAACCATTTACAGGCAATGAAACTAATTTTGCTAAAATATATAATGAAAATAATAAAAATGGTATAGATGCCATTACTAAAACAAATTCAGAAGGACATTATGAATTTGTAGGTGTTACACCAGGAGATTATTTCTTAGTATTTAAATATCCAGATGGTAATATGTATATAAAAGGTGTAGAGCAGTATGATAAAGATGTTGCTATTACAACACCAAATTATTTGAAATCAACCATTGTATCAAGTAATATAATACAAGAAGCCATTTTAAAACAAAGTGATTTTAATTGGTATAGAAATTTATGGACAGAAAATGAAGAGAAAACAGCATATTCTGTTGCTGTAGATAATTTACCATTAAGAAGTAAATTAAATGAGCAACAATGGAATAAATTATATGATGGTCTTGAGGAAAATACAATAAAAACAATGATTGCAGGAAGTGCACCATTTAAAATAAAAATTGAGAGTGATAATTCGAATAATCGTTCATCAGAACAAAGTAATATGAATAAATTTAGAGAATGTGATTATTCAATGTTTAACTTTGGCATTATAAGACAAGCAGAGCAAAAAGCATCAATTGAAAAAGTAATATCAAATGTTAAATTAACACATGATCCACAAGTAATATTTGACGGAAATCCACAAGAATTAACTTCTCAAAATGTAGGTGTAACAGACTTAGATAATGATAAGAAGAACGGAGGTAGTACATATACAAGAGTTGAAATTCCACAAGAAGCTCTTTATGGATCAAGATTAACTTTAACATATGAATTAAGAGTAAGAAATGAATCAGAAAATAATTACTATGAAACAGATGAAAGTAAATACGGATATTGGTATATGTTTGGTTATAAGACTTCTGTACAACCAGTTACATTATCTACAGTTGTTGATGATTATTTAGATAAATATTTAACTTATGAGGGAAATACAAATAATGCTAAAAAGAAAGAATTAACAGATTATTCTAAAGAAAAAGCTGAAATTAAGAGAACATATTATACAAAAGATTATATATCAAAGAAATTTGGAATTGTAAGTAGTAGTGATATTGACAGTTCTAAAATGGGAGATTCAATTAATGAACAAGAAACATTAATGTATGAATTAACCTATAACAATAAAATAAAAAAAGAAGAAACTGAAACTGTTAGTTTAAATGCAAGTAAATTATTATCTGGTAGAGAAAATGAATGGAATTACCAAAATAGTGCAGAAATTAAAAAATTAAAAAATAGAACCAATGATGGACAAACATCAGATAAAACAGACCATATTGAGGAAACTAAATCAATAGGCTTAGTAATAACACCAGAAAAATTGAATAATCCTAATGTGAAAATTGAAGAAAAACAATATCCAAATACTGAAATTGTAATTACAACACCAACTGGTATGGATAAACAATCTAAAACATTGTATATTATAACAGGTATAGTATCATTAATTGTACTATGCGGTGGGATTATAATTATAAAGAAAAAAGTTTTGTAAGATACTAAAGATATTTTCTAAAGAGAGGAGGTAAACAATGTCTAAAAATATAAAAATTTTCCTTAGTGCACTAATTGTGTTTTTGATTTGTATGTTTTGGTGTGGAAGAGTTAATGGTGTAATATATAATTTAACTACTATAGAAAGTAGTGATGATTTGTATTGTATTAATCATAGTGGACATATGAGCCATCATGTTAATGCAAATTACAATGTTGTTGCAAATATTAGTATTATTGGGAATATTGCAACAACAACAAGAAATGGAAAAACATATAAAAGTAATAGTTATGTTCATGGACAATTAGCATATATTTTAGCTATGGGAAATTATACAGATGGATATGGAAGAACAAAAGCAAAAGGTCCTAGACAACTTGCTCTTTGGAATGTATGGAATAATTGGTATGAAACAAGTAAACCTGATAATCAGTTAGGAATTAAAGATTTAAATTTATTTGATTCTGCAAATTCAAAGGTTTCTCAAACATCAGAATCAAAAAGATTGATTTCTGAAGCAACACAATATGCAATAGGAAAAGGTGGAGGACAAGAACCTAGTGTTGAATTAATTAGTAAAAAAAATACCCCGATTGTTACTAGTGAAGGGAAATTTTATGGACCTTTTAGAGTAAAATATAATGATACAATACAATCAATACAAATATATGATGCTACCAGTCAACTTATTAATAGAAATGTTGATATTTGTACATCAACAACAGCTAAAGATGCTATATCTAAAGGAAGAAATAATACTTTTAATGGAAAAAGTTTACCAAATAATAGTGATTTTTACATATATGTAAAAAATGATAGTGTTAGTGTAAATAGTTTTAAAATAAATGTACAATTAAGTAAATGTACAAAAGTTAATATTGAAGTTTTAAAAAGTGCAAAAACTGTTAGAGGAGGGACTGCACAAAGGTTAATAAAGGTATCAAAAAGTACTGGGACAAGCGAAGAAATAGCATCAGTAGAGATAGGATTTGCAGAATATACAACATTAAAATTAAAAAAATTGGATGCAAATGATAAACATACTTTAGATGGTGCAAAAGTTATTTTAAGACATAATAATAAATGTGCAATTGCTGAAAAAACTGGAGATAATTATTATGAAGTAACTGATTGGACCTCAAATGAAATTGAGGCAACAAGATTTGAGATAAGTTCAAATGGAATTAGTATACATATAAAAAGAGATGAAAATACACTTTATGCTCTAGAAGAAGTTGAAGCTCCAGAAGGTTATGCAATAGGGCTTGGTCGTGCTGGAAATTCAGATAGTGTTACTGATAATACGAAATATGGTGATAAATATGGATTAGATGGTGCAAAATATTATTTTGATATAAATTCTGCAAGTATAGATGCATCAATTAATTTACTTAATAGCAAAAAGGTAACATTAACTATTGAAAAGGTTAATAAAAATGATACTTCACAAAAATTAAAGGGAGTAGAATTTTATTTTAAACATAATAACCAATATGCTATTGTGACAGGCAGTGGAAATTATGAAGTTACAGGATGGACAACAGATCAAAATCAAGCATCAAAGATTATTACAAATGAAGAAGGTAAAATTGTTATTAGTTTAGCAGAAGATCCACAACAGAAAAATAATCAATATATTTATGGATTAGAAGAAACAACATCAGGAAGTACAATAAATTTAAGAGAACCTAAATTTATATCAGGTAATGGAACATACAAGCAAAATGAAGATGGGTATAAATTAGCATTTTACTTAAATTACGATTATGATAGTAGGCAGTATAAGGATTATAGAGATGTAAGCATTGTTGTTGGAAATGAAATCCCAGAAGAAAGAGAAGTTATACTGCGTAAGGTAAGTAGTGGAAACCATAGTATAACTATTAATGCAACATTTGTAATTGCACATAATAATTGTTATGCAAAGGCTGAATGTAATAAAGATGGTGTATGGGAAATAAAAGAATGGCTACCATATAACTTAGGCGAATATACACTTGATAGTAAGGAGGTTACAAAAATCACTTTGAAAAATGGTGAGGCTAAAATAAAACTTCCTATAGATGATAAACTATATGGTTTTATTGAAACCGGAACACAAAATGGATATTCATTGAGAATGGGATATGTAGCAGGAGAAAGTAAGAATATTACACCATTTGATGGTACAACAAAAGAGTGGTCTAAAATTAGAGGAATTGATTCAAATGGTATTTTGAATAATTGGCAAGATGAAGACACTGGTAAAAATATTTCAGAGTTTTTCTTTACTATTAATAAAAATGTTGCAGCAAATGATGGAATAAAAGTATGTTTGACAAATGATGGTGGAACAGGAAATTTACAAAAGATAGTTGTAAAAGGTAGAGTATGGCTAGATACACCACAAGGAAAAGATAATGTATCTAATAAAATTTATGATAGTGGAGATGAGAGTTCACCAGTTAGTGTTACAGTTAGTCTTGTTGAAAAGAAAACAGGTAATGTAGGCACATATACATATGTTAAAAACTATCAATATAATGATTCTGAAATTGGATCTTATTCTTCATCAGTAAATACATATGGTGAATTTGAGATACAATGTAATAAAGCTGATACAAAAACTTTAATATATTATTGGAATGAAGAATGGTGGGGATATTATAAAGTTGATGTTATAACTGGATATCAAAGTATAAATATAAATGATTACTATTTGAAATTTGAGTATAATAGAACAGGAAATCAAAACGAAGGATATACAATTTATAGACCAATTACATATAATTCAGGAGATCCAGAAGATGTAGTTAGATTAAGTGATTATAAAAATAATTCAAAAGCAAAATCTGTTTCAAATACAAGAGATAGATATGTTGCTGCAATTAGAGATTTTAATAGATATACAGATACTTGTTATAGAACCAGCACAGAGAGAGTAAGTGTATATGAAAGTAGATATAGTAATTATTATTATAGAAATTGGACAACTACTGATATTACAGTAGGTACTTTAGAATATATGAATTTAGGATTAAAAGAAAGGAAAATAACAGGAGGAGATATTGTTGAAAATCTTGAATATGTAAGAATTGTAATGCCAAGTCAAACATCAAGTGAAACAAATACATATATATATGAATATGGTTCATTATATGGAGATGAGAATAGACAAGGATTAAATACAGAAGAATTAAATGTAATGGCAGGAACTCCTACAGTAAAATATCAAAATAAAACAGTTAACAAATATTATACAAGACCTTTTTACCCATCAGATATATATAGGACATTAGCAAATAATTCAAATGATTCAAAAATGCAAGTATATGTTGTATATAGTATAACAATTACAAACAGTGAACCAATGGATGGTGAAATATGCTTAGAGGTGCTGGATTTAAAAAACACATATGATACAAGTAGATATACATTTAGTAAAGAAACAGTTAGTGATATATCAAACAATATGGTAAATACTATGCAACGAGATTTTGGAAATTGGAGTGATAGTAATGGTACATTAACACGTAAAACTGCAGGAAAAACAGGAGATAGTGTCGGACATAGTTATGATGGATATTCTACAAATGATGATAATTATGTTTGCAAAATTAATGAAAAACAAAGTGTAACATATTATGTACAATTTAAAGTAAAAGAAGATGCTTTAAAAGCAATATTACAACATCCAGGCGGAATTGCTGAAATAAACCCTACAAAAGCAACTGCTAGAATAAGACATTATTGTCGTGATTATGATGAACACTATTGTGATTCTGAAAATTGTAATGGACATAGTTGTAGGATTTTGGAATACAGCCCTGAAAGAAATATCTCGGATGATGCACCATATATGGTGTTCCAAATTGATAAGAGTGCATATGATAGAACAATACAAGGAACAGTATTTTATGACAAAGAAAATGGAAGTGGTGATGTTGTTGGAAATGGTCAATATGATGACGGAACTGATGGAACTGTAAGTGGCGTAATAGTTGAATTAAGAAAATCAAATGCAAATTATAGATATGATACTGAATTTGGAGATGGATTATTTAAGGGTAATGAAAAAGAATTGGCAACAATTTATTATATGCCAGGAAATGATAGCACAAAATATGTAGATGAATCTTCAAAAATTCCACAAACAGCAAAAGGTGTACCAGCAATTACAAAAACAGATTCAAGTGGTCACTATAGTTTTACAGGTGTTACTCCAGGAGATTATTTCTTAGTATTTAAATATCCAGATGGACACGAAGAATATTTAAAAGCATCAAATGCTCCTACTGAAAATGCTACTAATAGTGAAACAACAGGAATTAGTATAAATAATGTAGATCAATATAGCGGGATGTCAATAACAACACCAAATTATTTAAAATCAACAATTGTAACAAACAATACAGTTCAAAGTGCTATTTTAAGTGGAGATATTTCTGAATGGTATAGAAAACTCAAAGAAAAAGAAACAAATACAAAATATTCTATTGCAGTTGACAATTTAAGTTTGAGAGCAAAATTAAATAAAGAACAATATGATAAATTATATGGCTCTGGAAATGCTCCAACAGTAAAAACAATGGTAGCAGCAAGTGCACCATTTAAAATAAAAATTGAAAGTAGTGATAAAGATAATTGCTCACCAGATGACATAGGCGTAGGTGATGTAAATACTTACCATTCATGTGATTATTCAATGTTTAGTTTTGGTATTATAAGACAAGCAGAGCAAAAAGCATCACTTGAAAAAGTAATATCAAATGTTAAATTAACACATGATCCACAAGTAATATTTGACGGAAACCCACAAGAGTTAACCTCTCAAAATGTAGGTGTAACAGACTTGGATAATAAAGATAATAAAGGTAGTACATATACAAGAGTTGAAATTGCACAAGAAGCTCTTTATGGATCAACATTAACTTTAACATATGAACTAAGAGTAAAAAATGAATCAGAAAATAACTATTATGATAGTGAAGACTACTATGGATATTGGTATATGTTTGGAACAAAAGATGATAATAATAAGGTTACACTATCTGTATATGTTGATGATTATCTAGACAAATATTTAACATATGAAGGAAATACAGATAATGCAAAAGGTAATACTCTTACAGGATATGATGCTGAAAGAAAAGCAATTATAAAAACATATTATACAAAAGATTATACATCAACTGATGGATTTAAACTTGTAGATAATGTAAACAATTCAGGAATTTCCGAGGTTATAGATGAAAATGAAACATTAATGTATGAATTGCAATATGCAAATAAGATAAAAAAAGGAGATACTGAAACTGTTAGTTTAAATGCAAGTAAATTATTATCTGGTAGAGAGGAGGAATGGAACTACCAAAATAGTGCAGAAATTAAAACACTTGTTAATAGAACAAGTGAAGGTAATGCTAGTAATGAAGACAAGACAGAGGAAAAAAGATCAGTAGACCTTGTAATAACACCAGAAAAATTGAATAATCCTAATGTAAAAATTGAGGAAAAACACTATCCAAATACTGAAATTGTAATTACAACACCAACTGGTATGGATAAACAATCTAAAACATTGTATATTATAACAGGTGTAGTATCATTGATTGTACTATGTGGCGGAATTATAATTATAAAGAAAAAAGTTTTGTAAAACACATATGAAAAAATAGAGGTTACAAAAAAGTAACCTCTAAAATTAGTTTTCATAGTAGTAACAATTAGTTATAAAAAATTTTAGATTTTTATTGATTTTATGGTGAAAATATACTATAATAATATTATGGGATAATTATGTCCTAAAAAAGAAAAAAGGAAGGTATAAAAAATGCAGAACAAAATAGTAAAAATATTTTCAAGTCTATTAGTTAGTGCAATAATAATTTTAGGAATAGCACAAACTTCAGTTTATGCAGCTAACACAACAGAAAAAACAATAAAATTAAGTTATTACAGATATGTAAAAGATGGAAATGGATATAAACAATCAACAGAAGGATATGCATTATCAGGAAATCCAGTACATCCAATATTCCAGATTTTATCAATAGATAGTAGTTCCAAAAATGTTTTAGGAACAGATTTTTACTGTCTAAATGCGGAAAGTGGAGCAACATGGCTTACAGGAGATATAAACCAAGAAATTAAATATTCAAAAAGTACTGATCTTGTAAAAGAAAAAGCTAATGTTGCAGATATTTTACCAGATAAAATATATACACAAGTAATGTGGATATTAGATAATATGTATACAGAAAGTGGAACATTAACAATACAACAATTATTAGAAAATGCTGGAATAAGATATTATGATGCCGGAGCAACTGATACAAGCGGAAACTCTATTGGAAAACATTATTATTATGATGGAACAAAAATTGGTTCAACAACAAAACAATATGATACAGAATATGGTGCTGTAAGTGGTTACATGGTTGATAATGATGGGAAAATAGAAGATGTAATTTTATCAAAAGAATTAGTAGAAAGTGTACAACAATCTGTAATATGGTATTTTACAAACTATGTAAATAAGGAAAGTAGTAAATATGATAAATATGATGAAAAAGATCGCATAGTAAAATCATGGCTTGAATATGCTGGTTCTGTAGAAGCAGGTGGAATTAATTGGAAAGAATTATATGGAGCTGATGGAACAACAGTTGAAGGTCAAAAATCAAGAATGTTACAAGAACAAGCATCAATTTTATATAATTATTTTGTAGATTCAGCAAATCATGCTGCTGAAAATGGATATACAACATCAACAGAAGGAACATTAAAATTAGAATATACAAATAGTTCAAGTGAATCTGTAATAAATGAACAAGGTTCTAATTATGTAATAGGTCCAATGAAACTTACAACAACAGGAACTGTTTCAGGAATAAAATTACAAGTAAAAACAGGAACAGACTATGGAACAACAATTGATTCTAATAAAATAAGTTTGAAAAATAAATCAGATAAAACAATAACAACAATAACTTCAGGAGAAGAATTTTATATAACAATACCAAAAACAGAAATTCAAAAAAGTGTACAGATTTCTGTATCAGGAACAAGTACAGCAACAACAAAAACTTTATGGATGGATGCTGCAGGTGTTGAACAACCAATAGTAGAAGTTAAAAAAGAAACAAAACCAGTAAAAGGTGTTTTAACAGCATCACTAAAAGGTGAATTTGATTTAGCATTAAGAAAACAAATTATAAAAATAAATGGTGAAACAACAGGAATTATAAATGAAACTGGTTTAGATGCAACAAGAAAAATGAATATTGATCTTAGAACTATACCAGATACTGCAACATATAAACATAGAAAAGATCCTGTAGTTGTAACAACAGGTACAAAAGTAACATATAGTATAAGCATTTTTAATGAAGGTGATATTGATGGATATGCATCAAAAATTATTGACCAATTACCAACAGGTTTAAAAATGTCGGATAGTATGAGTTCAACAATAACATCACAAAAAGGAAACAAATATAATGTAACATATGATTCAACAACAAATAAAATAACATTCCAAATTACAGGAAATGGAACTAATTTATCAGCATTTAATGGTACAACATTAGATAAAGATGTTATAGAAGTTGAATGTGAAGTAACTCAAGTTGCAGAAAAAAACGGAAATACAAAACATTATTTAACAAATATTGCATATATAGCAGAAGAATATGATAAAGATGGAAATAAAATTGAACAAGATAGAAATGGAACTGAATCAAGTCCAAGTAAATCACCAAACGAAAACGCAGATGAATTAAATAATGAAGATGCAAATAAATATAAAGGAAATAAATCAAACCCATCAATATATGAAGATACAAATAATGAAAAATATTATGAGGGTGAAGAAGATGATGATGATTTTGAAACAATTGTAGTATTACCAGAAAGATTTGATTTAGCATTAAGAAAATTTATTACAGTAGTTAGTCCAGATGGAGATTTTACTAGTGAAAAATCAAAAACATATAATAGAGAACCACAAGTTGATACATCAAAGTTATATACAGAAGTAAATGGAAGTTTAATTACAACTGCAACATATAATCATTCTAAAAAACCGATATCTGTTAAAATAGGCGATTATGTATTATATACAATAAGAGTATATAATGAAGGTCAAATTGACGGTATTGCAGGTGAGATAACAGATTATTTACCAGAATATCTTGATTTTGTAGATTCAACAGACGAAAATATAAGCAAAGTAAATTCAATTTGGAATTATGATGCTACAACAAGAAAAGTTACAACAAAACCAGATGCACAAATTGCATCAACTGTTTTAAAAGCTTTTGATAAAGCAAATGATGATGGAAAAGGTTCTGGATTAAGTTATGCAGATGTTCAAATTATTTGTAAAATAAATAATAAAGCAATTGTTAAAAAAGCAATTACAAATATTGCAGAAATATCTTTATATAAAGATAAAGATGGAAATGATTTACCAGATGGAACAGATATAGATTCTGATGCTGATAATATTAAATATCCAGAAGATGAATCAAAATATAAAGATGATGAAATAAATAAAGATTATGTACCAGGTCAAGAAGATGATGATGACTTTGAAAAAGTAATAATACAAGATTTTGACTTAGCATTAAGAAAATTTATTACAAATATTTCTGGAACAGATGTTAAAACAAGAATTCCACAAGTTAAATACAGTGATGGAAAAATAACATATGAACATCCAAAAGATGTTGTAAAAGTTGTTGTAGGAGATACTGTAACATATACTATAAGAGTATTTAATGAAGGCGGAATAGCAGGATATGCTGAAACTGTAACAGATGATATACCAGAATATTTAGAATATTTACCAGAAAATGAAACAAATACTGAATATAGATGGAAAATGTATGACAAAGATGGAAATCAAACAGACAAAGTAGAAAATGCAGTTAAAATTGTAACAGATTATACATCAATGGATAATGGAAAAACTTTAATGAAACAAAACAATTTAAGTGAAAATCCAAATTTACTACAACCATTTGATTCAAGTAAAGAAATAAGCGAAAATAATCCAGATTATGTTGATGTAAAAGTTGCATTTAAAGTAAAAGACCCTAATTCAAACACAACAGTTATAACAAATAAAGCACAAATTTCAGAAGATGCAGATGAAGATGGAAATCCTGTTGATGATATTGACTCTGTACCAGATAAATGGAATGATGGTGAAGATGATCAAGATTATGAAAATGTTAGTGTTGAATATTTTGATTTAGCTTTATTAAAATATGTAACAAAAGTTCATGTAACTGAAAAAGGTACTACAAAAACTACAACTACTGGAAATACAGGAGCTGAAACAGATATAATACCTAAAGTAGATATAAACCAATATAGAGTTAAAACTACTATAGTTAAATTTGAATATGTAATAAAAATAACAAATGAAGGAGATATTGCAGGTTATGCAAAAGAAATTACAGATTATGTTCCAAAAGGATTAAAATTCTATGCAGAAGATAATGAAGATTGGAAAGATGAAGGAAATAATGTAATTTCAACTAGAAAATTAGAAAATACGTTATTGCAACCAGGTGAAAGTGCTACTGTTACAGTAATATTAAGATGGATAAATGGATCAGATAATTTAGGAATTAAGACAAATATTGCCGAAATTTCAGAAGATTATAATGATAAACTTGTTCCAGATAGAGATTCAACACCAGATAATCAAAAACCAGGTGAAGATGATATTGATGATGCTTCAGTTTTACTAGGTATTTCAACAGGTTTATTACTTGATATAATGCCATATATAGGTGGTGGATTAGCAATATTAGTTGTACTTGGTGCAGGTATATTCATAATTAAAAAATATGTATTATAAAATTACTGCAATTTGCATAAATATTTTGTGTGAATTGCAGTCTTTTTTTAAAAAGCTATTTACAAGAAATAAATAAATGTGTATAATAGAATTGAAAAATAGAAGGAAAGGGAAAGATATGGAAAAAAGATATAGTAAAATATTAACAGTTGTATTAATTTTAATTATTGTTTTAGTTATTGGATTATTGGCA
Organism: uncultured Clostridia bacterium; assembly: GCA_934169575.1. Taxonomy (GTDB): domain Bacteria; phylum Bacillota; class Clostridia; order TANB77; family CAG-508; genus CAG-269. The sequence goes on along the minus strand of CAKPOA010000009.1, from coordinate 29,355 downwards.
TTTTTAGGATACAATTTTTATAAAAATAAAAAAATAAATAGTGATGCAAATAATTTTGCGGATAAATTTGGTAATACAATTGCTACAGAAAAACCTACAGATGGGACTTCAGACTCTCAAAATAATACTGCGGGAAATATTACATCTTCAGGTGATGCTAGTAATTCTCAGGGAGTTATAACTAAATATAAAGGTTTTAATGTAATTGGTATAATTGAAATACCTAAAACAAATTTAAAATATCCAGTTTTATCAGATTATAGTGCAAAATCACTTAATACATCAGTTGTTGCAATTTATCCTCAAAATCCAACTTTAAATGTAGTAGGAAATGTTGTTATAGCTGGACACAATTATAAAAATGGAAATTTTTTTTCTAATAACAAAAAACTATCTAATGGAGACAAAATTATTATTACAGATTTGAATAATAACAAAGTTACATATACTATTTATAATATGTTTGAGACAACTCCAAATGATACAGAATCATACAACAAGGATACTGATGGAAAAATGGAAATAACTCTTTCAACATGTACAGATGATAGTTCTGCAAGATTAATTATTGAAGCAAGAGCAGAATAAAATTTTAAAAACTATTGACATGTGGTACCAAATGTGATATCATATGCTTGATATTCTTAAAAAATCTCTTCAAAAAGGGAGGAAGAAATATATCTAGAATAAATAATTTAATAGAAAAAATGGAAAAACAACCGAGTAAAATAAGCTTTTCAGAAGTGTGTGAAATTTTAAAAAATAGCGGATATAAAATAAAAGAACAAGAAGGAACAGAATATATACATTTTATAAATTCAGTTGGAAATACAATAACAATAAAAAAAGAAAATGATATAAAAGCAATATATATAAGGGATATTTTGAAAAAAATTTATTAAAAGGTGGGAGAACAATGGAAAATATTAATAACTACTTGGATTTACCATATAATTATGTTATACAACCAGTTGATGATGAAAGTGGAAAATATTATTATGCAAAAATATTAGAATTTGATGGTTGTCAAAGTACAGGAAAAACTTTTGAAGAAGCATATAAAAATTTACGTGTTGCGATGAAAGGTTGGTTAGAAACTAAAATTGAAAATAATTTTGAAATACCATTACCTTGTGGAAGTAATAATTTTAGTGGCAGATTTATGGTAAGGATACCAAAATCATTACATCATAGATTAAGCATAGAAGCTGAACAAGAAGATGTATCACTAAATCAATATGTTATATATAAATTAAGCAAATAGAACATAGATTTTAATGATTATAAATTAATGAAAATATCCACTATAGTGGATATTTTCGTTATAGAGAAAAAATATCATATTTCTGGGAGAACTGTTGTTATTGATGCACGGTCATGGTATTCCAGATGAGCGGTGCTAGAAATTAACCCTAACCGAATAAAGATAATCTTTTGCAGTAAAATAAAGTGTTTGAGGCACTTTATTTTTTTTTTATAATTAAGTTGAAAAAAATAGATTTTTTTGATATACTTTTACTGTAAAATAACAATGAGGTGAAAAATATGAATAGAGTATTAAAAAATAGAAATGCTATAACGATGGTTGCATTAGTAATAACAATTGTAATACTTTTAATTCTTACAAGCATAGTAATCATATTATTAACAAATGATAATGGAATAATAACTCAAGCGGTAAAGAGTAAAGCTAACACAGAAGAATCTTTGAAAAATGAAAAATCAGAGTTAGACAAATTTATAAGTAAAATAGATGAAATATTACACATTAAAAAAGATGAAAATAATAAAGTTATAGGAAATTCAACATATATAAAAGAAAATTCTACTATAACCTATGGTAAAGAAGTAGCAAACTATATAGTTAAAGATGCTAAATCTGGTGATATACAAGCAGATAAAGATGTGAAATGGAGAATTTTCTATGCAGATGATAACAATACATATTTAATAGCAGATGGGTATGTGAAGAATAGTGCATTACCATATGCAAGAAAATTAAATGAAGATGGAACAACAACAATTACTAATAAAGTACCAAATAAATTTACAAAAGAAGATGTAGAATGTCCAAAAGGAAAAGAATATAGAGCTCATTTTGTAAATATTATAAGTGAATATAGCGGGTTAGATAGAGTACTACTAAATAAAAAATATGAAAATCGTTTAAAAAAATTAAATAGTAAATTTTTTGATATGTTTTCAGATGGTAAAATTCAAAATTCAACTAAGAAACATGGAAATAATAAAGCAATTGCTTATATGCAAGACACAGAAGCATGGAGCATATATGAAGATGAGGAAGGGTATGCAGATTATGTAATTGGTGGACCAAGTATAGAGATGCTGTATGATAGTTATATGCAAACACACTCAAATTCTAATAAAAAACATATGTATACGGTTACAGGAGAGAATAAAGAAACAGATAAAAATAATGCAAAAGGAACAGGCTCTGCAGGATATCAAATAAGTTGGGATGGTGGACAAACTTGGAAAACTATAACAGAACTTATTTCTAGTTATTTATCAAGTGATATGGATGAATTATATACGGGAGATGGCACACATCAAAAAGCTTATGGATATTGGGTTTCATCTCCTTCAGCACAAAATGATGAAACCATTATGGTTGTGTATTATTATGGAAAAGTTCGTTATTACCATTATAATAATGAACTAATGGCATTTAGACCTGTAGTATGTTTATCGTCTGATGTAACATTAAGTTTGAATGAGCAAACTGGAAAATATGAAATAAAAAAATAACAGAAAAAATAGAACAGTTGTTATGAAAATATATGAATGTTTCTATTAAATAGTGTAATAAAAATAAACTTTATACATAAAATTAAATAAAAATATATGTGTGAGGTTTTTTATGTTTGTATTAAGTGGAAAAAAAATAATAAATAGTTTGATTGGTATTTTTTTTATAATTTTAATTGGTATAATAGGTATAAGTATAAAAAATGAGCCTAGTAATTATGTTAGTACAGTTAGTTTGCCTGTTTCTGGGAAAACTGTTGTTATTGATGCACGGTCATGGTATTCCAGATGAACGGTGCACAAGCTGAAAATGGAACAACTGAAGCCGAAACAAATTTAAAAATAGCATTAAAATTACAAAATTTATTAGAACAGAGTGGATGTACAGTTATTTTAACTAGATCAGATGAAAATGCAATATATGATATAGATGCAAAAACATTAAAACAGAAAAAAATATCTGATATAAAAAATAGGGTTAAAATAGGAAACGAAAGTTCTGCTGATATTTTTGTTTCAATTCATTTAAATAAAATACCACAACAACAATATTATGGGTGGCAGACATTTTATAATGAAAAAAGTGCAGAAAGCCAAAAACTAGCTAAATTAATTCAAGAAAATTTAAATGAGGCTGTACAAAAAGAAAATACAAGAAACGCATCTAAAATAGAAAATATTTATATTATAAAAAATGTTGAAATACCAACTACTATCGTAGAATGTGGATTTTTATCTAATCCAGAAGAACGTGAAAATTTGTTAAATGATAGTTATCAAAATAGATTAGCATGGGGCATATATAATGGTATAATAGATTATTTTGTGTAAATATAAATGGTTGGAATTAATTTTTTATAAGAAAATAGCTGTAATATAAGTTTTTCATTACACATCTCGGCTTATTACGAAAAATAAGAATGTTTTAGGAGTTAGTTTATAAAAGTCTTGTAGAAATAAAAACAAGGCTTTTAATATTTTTATAAAAATATTAAAAATTTACAATAACTTGACGAATGAGAGCTTTTAGTTTAAAATCTATTATAGGAGGGTATAATGGATATTAAAAAAGATGAGTTAATAGAAAATGTATTAGAAAAATTAAAAAAAATTATGAAATGGTTTAATATTATATCAATAATAAATGCAACAATATATTTTCTATATATGTATATTGATACAAATGTTGGAGCAAGCCAAATATTTTCATATATATTTAATGAAAGTATTGGACAAAAAATTGATCAGATTTATAGATTTTTGATAAATTATTGTAAAATAGAAATATATATATGTGTTATTATAAATATTTTTTATATAATCATTAGCAAATTTATTCGATTGATTTTAAAAAAAAATCAACTGAAAAATATGTTAAACACTAAAAATATGCAAATATATGGTGAAATTTATGAGTATTTAAGTTCAAAGGAAAAAAGACCATTTTTAATAACTGGTGAATGGGGAAGTGGTAAAACATATACAATTAATAATTTCTTTGAAAAATTTTATAAATATAATAAGCAAAAAATATACAAAATTTCTTGTTTTGGAATAGATAGTAGAACAACATTAATAAGTGAAATGAAAAATATTTTTGAAAAAGAAGATAATTCATTGACTAAAAAAATATTAGACATAATAAATAAAATACCAATATTTGGAGATTTTTTGAGTGGTCTTTTAAAAAATGATTATGAAATAAAAGACATACCAGAAAATTCTATATTTATTTTTGATGATTTTGAAAGAATAATTCCATATGGTATTAAAGAAATGAATGCAAATATTGAATATCAAATTTTGTCAAAATATAATATTGTTATAGGTGTAATAAATGACCTTATTGATAGATATAATATGAAAGTATTTATTTTATGTAATACAAATGAAATTAATAATGATTTTGTACATAATGTACTTGAAGGAAAATTAAATTGTAAAAAATTTGAGATTGAAAATGATAGGAAAGTTTTTTTGAATTTAACTGAAAGAGCTTTAAATAGTTATACATATTTTGAGGAAAAAGAAAAAATTAGTAAATTTTTTCAGATAATATCTACAAAAATGGAAGGTTATTGGGAAAGTGTGCCAATAGAAAATTTAAGAGTTTTGGCAGGAATTATTTCAGCTTTTATAGAGCTTATAAAAAAATACTCTTGGATTAATGAATCATATTATAGAGATGCATTTTTTACAATATATGTATATCATATTTTGTATTATTCCAACAAATTATATACTATTGAAGATATACAATGTGGACAAGTTATATCAATGTATTTTAAAAATAAATTGGAAAAAGGTGAGATTGAACTAGATAATCCATTATTTAATATTGAACTTTGCATAAATAAATTAGCTAAATGGGCAGGAACTGGACTTGCATCATTTTGGATAAATGGAAAGAGTTTTATGCCTAATTGGTATTTTGATAAAGATGAATATATTAGATTTAAAAAGGCTGACCAATAACTATCCAGTAACAATAGTTAAATAAAAATAATGAAAAACACTTGTATAATCTCAATAAATATGATATAAATAAGGTAAATAATAAATACAAGGAAGGTTGATTTTGGTGGAAGAAAATTATTATAAAAAAACTATATTAGTAGTTGATGATGAAAAAATGATTAGAAATTTACTAAATGTAAATTTAACAAAAGAAGGATATAATGTGATAGAAGCAACAGATGGAGTCGAAGGTGTAGAAATGGCAATTGAAAAAAATCCAGATTTAATATTATTAGATGTAATGTTACCAAAATTAGATGGTTTATCTGTATGTAAAAAAATAAAAAGTAGGATGAATGTACCAATACTTATGGTTACAGCAAAAGATAATGAAGTTGATAAAATATTAGGGTTAGAATTAGGTGCAGATGATTATGTTACAAAACCTTTTAGTATTAGAGAATTAATAGCAAGAATAAAGGCAAATTTAAGAAAAGCAGAAATTACAATTGATAATAAAAATGAAAATAGCACAATTGCAAAAGATAGGAAAAAAGAAAATATAATTGAAGTTGGTCCATTATTACTTGATATAGAAAGATTTGAAGTATATGTAAATGGTAAAAATGTTGATTTAACATTAAGAGAATTTGAAGTTTTAAAATTTTTAGCAACAGAACCAGGACAAGTTATTTCAAGAGAAGAATTATTAGAAAAAGTATGGGGATATGAATATTATGGAGATATTAGAACAGTAGATGTTACAGTAAGAAGAATTAGAGAAAAAATTGAAAAAGATACATCAAACCCAAAAATTTTAATGACTAAAAGAAGCGTGGGGTATTATATAGCTAACTAATATTTGGAATTTGGAAAGGAGCAAAAATGAAATATAGAAATGAATCAGGAATAACATTAATGGTATTAGTAATAATAGTTATAATTTTAATGATAATTGCAGGAGTATCTGTTTATGAGGGAAAAGATCTAATAAGAGATGCAAAAGCACAAAATATTGAAACAAATATGTATACAATAAAAACTAAATCAAAAGTTTTTGCAGAAGATGTTGCAGCGAGAACTTGGACAAAAGATAACTCAACAGATGATACAGAAAGAGAAAAAATATTTCAAGAAGAATATAAAATGGTTAAAACAACAGTAAATAATGAGTATTATAATCAGCTGAATAATAGTATAAATCAAGATACAAATACAGCATATGAAATAACAAATGAAACTTTAGAAAAAATGGGACTAAATGAATTAAAAAAAGATATAGAAGATGGAAGTAAATATATTGTTGTTTATGATAATCAAAATTTTAATAATATTGATATTATATATACAAAAGGTATAACATATAGAAATACTAAATACTATACTTTATCTAGTTTAGAAACTGCATTAGGAGATGAATAATTCAAATGAAAGAAAAAGAAGAACAAAGATTATTAGAACTAAAAAAAATTGATAAACAATATTATGATATGAACATGAAATATGTATGTGGAATAGATGAGGCTGGAAGAGGACCACTAGCAGGTCCTGTAGTGGTTGCAAGTGTTATAATGAAACCAGATTCTATGATAGAAGGAGTAAATGATTCTAAAAAAATATCAGAGAAAAAAAGAGAAAAACTATATGAACTTATTACTAATGAAGCAATAAGTTATGGAGTAGGAATAATTACTCAGGAAGAAATTGATGATATTAATATTTTGCAGGCAACTAAAAAAGGGCTTACAAATTCTTTGAATTCTATGGATATAAAACCAGATATGATTTTAGTTGATGCTTTAAAAGGAATTGATACTTTAGGAATTCCTTATTTATCTATTATAAAAGGAGATGCAACAAGTTATTCTATTGCTGCTGCATCAATAATTGCAAAAGTTACAAGGGATAGAATTATGAGAGAATGGGACAAAGTATATCCAGAATATGGTTTTGCTACACATAAAGGTTATGGTACTGCTAAACATATAGAGGCAATAAGACAATATGGTTTATGTCCATTACATAGAAGAAGTTTTTGCAAAAATTTTTGAAATTAAGAAATAAATGTGATATAATTTGAATTGGGTTTATAGATACCATAAAAATCTAAATATTAATGTAAAGGATGAGAAAAATGGCAGAAAATAAAGAAAAAAACTCTTTATCAAGAGAGAAGAAAAGAAGGTTAATTAGTAGAATTATAGCAGCTGTAATTGCTATAATAATGATTTTAGCTACTGCATCAACTTTCATATATTATATAATAAGTAATGTTTAAAATTTATATTTGCAAAGAAAGGATGTGATTTAACTATGGAAAATATTGGCTTAATTTTTAATTCATTTTATGAAAGAAAAATTTTGACATATATACAAATGTATCAAGAATATCCTATAAAATTAATACCATTATTAATTGATATAACATTAGTTTTGTGTTTAATATATTTGTTTGTAAAAATTGTAAAAGGAACTCGAACATGGCAACTTGTAAAAGGTATTGCATTTTTAATTATAACAACATGGCTTAGTGAAATTTTAGGATTAAATATTTTACATTACATATTATCTGCAATAATGAATTGGGGAGTTATTTTAATAATTGTAATATTTCAACCTGAAATTAGAAGAGCTTTAGAACAATTAGGAACAAATAAATTTGCAAAATTTTTTGATATGGAAAAAGATATAGCAACAAAAACAAAAGAGGATATTTATAAAGTTGTGATTGCTGCAACAGAAATGTCTAAAACAAAAACAGGTGCATTAATTGTAATTGAAAGAGATATAAAAATAAAAGATATTGTATCAACAGGTGTTGAAATAAATGGGGAAGTAAGTCCACAATTATTGGTAAATATATTTGTTGAAAATACACCACTTCATGATGGCGCAGTTGTAATTAGTGAAAATAAGCTTGCAGCAGCTGCATGTATGCTACCACTTGCATCTGATAGCGATATTGCAAAAGAATTAGGAACAAGACATAGAGCTGCAATAGGTATTTCAAAAGAATCTGATGCGATTGCTGTTGTAGTTTCTGAAGAAACTGGTAAAATATCTGTTGCTAAAGATGGAACTTTAATTGCAGATGTTAGAGAAGATGTTTTAAAGAAAATACTTATAAGCAATATTGTAACAAAAAGATTTAATGAAAAAGATAATAAAGTAAATGAAAAAATTTCTAAAATAAAAACATTTTTTGGAAAAAAGGAGAAAAATGAGAAACATAAAACTAACAATAGAATATGATGGAAAAGACTTCAATGGCTGGCAAAAACAGCCTGGAAAGCCAAATATCCAAGGAAGTATAGAATATGCGATTGAACAAATAACAGGTGAAAAAATTGAGCTATTTGCTTCAGGAAGAACTGATGCTGGAGTGCACGCATATGGGCAAGTTGCAAATTTTAAAACAAATTCAAATTTGCCTATTGAAAAATTCCCTATTGCAATTAATACAAAATTGAAAAGATCTATTAGAATATTAAATGCAGAAGAAGTTCAAGAATCTTTTCATAGTAGATTAACTTGTAAAAGAAAAACTTATAGATATGTTATAAATAACTCACCTATTGCAAGTGCTATTTATAGAAATTTGGAAACTCATATACCTCAAAAGTTAAATGTAGATAAAATGAAAAAGGCAATAAAATATTTTGAAGGCGAACATGATTTTAAAGCATTTAAAGCAAGTGGCACAAGTAGCAAAAATAGTGTTAGAAAAATATATAAAGCTGAGATTATTGAAAAAGATAATAATAGAATATTTATACAATTAACAGGAAGCGGTTTTTTATACAATATGGTTAGAATAATAGCTGGTACTTTAGTTGATGTTGGCTTAGAAAAGATAGAACCAGAATACATACCAAATATTATTTTATCTGGAAAAAGAGAGCTAGCTGGAAAAACTTTACAACCAAATGGATTATTTTTATTAAATGTTGAATATTAATTTTTGGAATGGATATAATTTAAAAGTAAATTATATCCATTTTTCTTAATTTAGGTATATTTTGGTAAAACTTATATATAATAGAAATATAAGAAAAATATATTTGAGAGAAAGGGAGAAATATGCCTTTTGTTGGAATTATAGCTAAAGAAAGTGAAAGTAATTTTATAAAAAATGAAGTGCTTAAAAATTCATCATTAAAATTTGAATTTGTCAATATAAATAGAAAAAGTGTACAAAATGTTAAAAATATAAGGTTTGAAACAATTATTATAAATAATGAGATTTCAGATTTTTTAAATGTATCAAAATATCTTGAAGAATTAATAATAAATGCAAAATATATTATAGTTAATTCTGATATTATTAAAAATATCAATATATTAAAACAATATAATTCAAATATTATAACATATGGTTTAAATCAAAAAGCAATGATAACAATATCTAGTATAAAAAATGAAAATATTTTAATTTTTATTCAAAATAAACTAAAAAATATTAATAATGATGAAATTGAAGAACAAGAAGTAAATGTTAAAATTAATAAAAATAGTTTAAAAAAAGTAAGTAATTCTATGGCAATTTTTACTATTTTGCTCATTTATGGGGATTTTTTGAAAAAAATTTAGAAAAAATTAACTTTTTATGTAGACAAAACGCAAAAAATAGTGTATAATAAGAATTATGAGATTTAAGAGAGGCAAAAAAAACAAGGCACTATTGATAAATCTAAAAAATAATAGGGAGGAATTAAAATTGGATACAAATTATTTAGAAAATAACTACTTGACTTTAGTAGGAAAGGTAACTTCTGAGAAAAAATTCAGTCACGAAATTTATGGAGAAAGGTTTTATTCATTTGACCTTTTAGTACCACGTCTAAGTGGAGCAGCAGATGTAATACCAGTAACAGCATCTGAAAGATTATATACTGAGGATATGCTAAAAATAGGAACTAAATTAACAATAAAAGGACAATTTAGATCTTATAATAGTTATGAAAATAACAAAAATAAATTAATCCTTACAGTATTTGCAAAAGATATTCAAATCTTTGATGAAGAAGAAAAATTAAAAGATGGATTTATTGAAAACAGAGAAGGTTCTGAAGAAAATGGTGATGAAGAAACAGCAAAAAATAATTATATCTTAAAAAATTATACTACAAATGAAGTAGTATTAATAGGATATATATGCAAAAAACCTGTTTATAGACAAACACCATTTGGAAGAGAAATCGCAGATTTATTATTAGCTGTAAATAGATCATATAATAAATCAGATTATATTCCATCAATTGCTTGGGGAAGAACAGCAAAATTCTGCCAAAACCTTGATGTTGGTACTGAAGTAAAAATAGTAGGTAGAGTTCAGTCAAGAAATTATGAAAAAAAATTAGAAGATGGAAGTATTGTTACAAAAGTAGCATATGAAGTATCTATTGGAAGTCTTGAAGTAATAAGGGAATTTGGTAAAGGCGAAGAACAAGAAAACGAAAATAATGATGAAACTTCAAGTGATGTTCAAGAAGCAATGTAAAAATAAGAGGCAAGAGCCTCTTATTTTTATTTTTTATTTTTTTATATTTTGGTATTGAATTTTAAATTGAAATATAATATAATGTAGAAAAATAATTTATAATATAACAGAAGAAAGATAGGAGGAATATTATGGGAGAAATGATTAAAAAAACATTTAAAGACAATTGTGTATTGTCAATAGTAGAATCAATAATTGTTATTATTCTAGGTGTTATCCTAATTTGTAAACCAACTTTAACAATTAAAATTGTTATAAGTATATTAGGAATAATATTTTTAGCAGTTGGAGTATTTAAAATTATGAATTATCTACTAACAAAGAAGAAATATGATTTCTATAATTATGATGCTGTATTTGGCATAATGGCTTGTGTATTAGGTATTATTACATTAATATATAATTCAGAAGTACTTCGTGCTTTACAAATGATAATCGGAATTTGGATTATATATACTGCAGTAGTTAGAATGAGTGTATCAATTAAATTAAAAAGATTAGAATTGAATGTATGGACATATAGTTTGATATTATCTATAATAATGTTTGGTTGTGGACTATTTGTTATATTAAATCCAGAAATGGTAGTTATAACACTTGGTGTTATAATGATTATATATTCAGTTATAGACATAATAGAAGATATAATATTAGTTAAAAATGTAAAAGAAATATTATAAATTATTATAAATTTAAAAAACTTCATACATAAAATATATGTGTGAAGTTTTTTTAGAAATTATAAGAAATTTATTGACAAAATGGAGATTTTAATAGATAATAGATGTTGAAAAATACTAAGGAGGACAAAATTATGCACATATTAAATAAAATAACAGTAAGACCACAATTACCAAAAAATATAAACAGATTACAAGAGATATCAAGTAATTTGTGGTGGAGTTGGAATACAGAATATTTAAGATTAATAAAAAGAATAGATAAAGATTTATGGGAAAGTGTTGATAAAAATCCTGTAAAATTTTTAAAAAGAGTATCACAAGAAAGATTAGAAAATGTAGCAAATGATGAAAAATTTGTAAAAGAATATAATAAAATTGTTAAAAATTTTGATGATTATATGAAAAGTAAAGATACATGGTTTAATAAAGAATATCCAGAAAATAAAAATGATAGTATTGCATATTTTTCTGCAGAATATGGTTTAGATCAAACAATACCAATTTATTCTGGAGGACTTGGAATATTATCAGGAGATCATCTAAAATCAGCAAGTGATTTAGGAATTCCATTAGTAGGTGTAGGATTGCTATATAAAAATGGATATTTTCATCAAAAAATAGGTGTTAAAGGAATACAACAATGTGAATATATTGATATTGATTTAGATGATTTGCCAATATATCCTGTAAAAGACGAAAATGGTAATGATTTAATAATAAATGTAAAATTCTTAAAAAGAGAAATTTATTTAAAAGCATGGCAAATAAATGTTGGAAGAATAAAACTATATTTACTTGATTCAGATATTGAACAAAACATAGCAGGAGATAGAGAGATTACATTAAGATTATATGGTGGAGATCAAGAAATGAGAATAAGGCAAGAAATTGTTCTTGGAATGGCTGGAGTAAATTTATTAAAAATATTAGGATTAGATCCAACTATATACCATATGAATGAAGGGCATTCTGCATTTTTAACAATAGAATTAATGAAAAATATTATTAAAGAAAAAAAGGTATCATTTAAAGTAGCAAAAGATATAACAAGTGCAAAAACAGTATTTACTACACATACACCTGTACCTGCAGGTAATGATGTATTTCCTGTTGAATTAGTTGAAAAATATTTTAAAGATTATTGGAAAAGGCTTGGAATTAATAGAGATGAATTTATGAAATTGGGTATGGAACCATGTGAAGAATTACAAACAGGGTTTAATATGGGAATTTTAGCTCTAAAAATTGCAGGAAAGAAAAATGGAGTAAGTAAATTACATGGTGCTGTTTCAAGAGAACTTTTTGCTGATGTTTGGGAAAATATTGAGCCTAATGAATCACCAATAACATATGTAACAAATGGTGTTCATACCTGTTCATGGCTTGCACCAAATATTAAAGCATTATATAATAAATATTTAACAACACCAACAAATTTATATTGGCAAGATAAAATATATTTAGAAGATACATGGAAAAGAATAAAAAACATACCAAATGATGAATTATGGAAAGAACATTTTTGCAGAAAAGAAAAAATGATTGAACTTGTAAAACAAAATGTTACAGAAAGATTAAGAAGAGATAATGTGAATTATGAAATTATCAAAGAAATTGTAAATGGGTTAAGACCAACAGATTTAATTATTGGTTTTGCAAGAAGATTTGCAACCTACAAAAGGGCAACATTAATATTTAATGATTTAGAAAGAATAACACAAATATTAAATGATTCAGATAGACCAGTAAAATTAATATTTGCAGGTAAAGCACATCCATCAGATAAAGAGGGACAAGAACTTATAAAATTTATACAAGATATTTCTTTAAAACCTCAATTTAAAGGCAAAATATTTTTACTTGAAAACTATAATATAGCAATGTCAAGATATTTAATAAGTGGTGTTGATATATGGCTTAACACTCCTAGAAGACCAATGGAAGCTTCTGGAACAAGTGGTCAGAAAGCTGCTATAAATGGTGTAATAAACTTTAGTGTATTAGATGGTTGGTGGGCTGAAGGATATAATCAAAATAATGGTTGGAGTATTGGAACAAATAAAAAATATTTAACATATCAAGAACAAGATAATGAAGATAGTATAAGTATTTATAAAACTTTGGAAAATAAAATTATACCAATGTATTTTGATAGACCAAAAACAGAAATTCCAGATAATTGGGTAGAATTGATGAAAAGCTCAATTATATCAACAGGAGCTAAATATAGTACAGCAAGAATGCTTATTGACTACATGAAAAAATTATATATGCCATTAATAAATGTTACAAATAAATATTATTCTGATTTGGAAAAAGCAGTTAGATATACAACCTGGAAAGATGAGTTATATGCAAATTGGAAAAATATTGTAATAGAACAAGATGATAATATAAAAAATGCAACTATAGATGCAGGTCAAAGTATAGAAGTAAATTGTAAAGTCACAATACCAAATTTAAGTATTAAAGATATAAAAGTTCAAACATATTGTTGTAAATTATCAGATAATGGTGAAGCAGAAGATATAATTATTGTACCAATGAAAATGGTGAAATTTGAAGAAGAATATAATAGATATTATTTCACTGCTAAAATAAATATAGCAACAGGTGGAGAATATGGATATACTTTCAGAGTTTTACCAAACCATGAGATGTTATTAGATAGCGAAAATTTAGATTTGATTAAATGGATCGGAAAATAAAAAGGAATGTGATAAAAATGCAAAAAGTTATAATTTATACAGATGGAGCATGTTCTGGAAATCCTGGACCAGGTGGCTGGGCAGCAGTACTTATTTCTGGAAATAATAAAAAAGAAATTTCTGGTGGAAATAAAAATACAACAAATAATATTATGGAGCTTACAGCCATTTTGGAAGGATTAAAAGCACTGAAATTTGAATGTGATGTTGATATTTATAGTGATAGTGCATATTGTGTAAATGCGTTTAATCAAGGCTGGATTTATAATTGGATAAAGAAAAATTGGAAACTTTCAGATGGATCAAGTGTTAAGAATAAAGAGATCTGGCAAGAAATTTATAATTTAACTCAAAAACATAATGTTAAATTTATAAAAGTTAAAGGTCATAGTGATGTTGAATTAAACAATAGATGTGATGAACTTGCAAGATCTGAAATTGCAAAATTATAATTAAAGGAGAACAATATGTTTACAGATTATACTAAAATAATAATAAAATCTGGAGATGGTGGAAATGGAGCCATCTCATTTAGAAGAGAAAAATATGTAGCTGCTGGAGGACCAGATGGTGGAGATGGTGGCAAAGGTGGAAATGTATATTTTAAAGTTGATAAAAATAAAAATACATTAATAGATTTTAGATATAATAAAAAATATAAAGCTGAAAATGGTCAAAATGGTAGTGGTGCTAAATGTAATGGAAAATATGGTGAAGATATTTATATAGGTGTACCTATTGGTACAGTTATTAAAGATGCAAAAACAGGTAAAATAATTGCAGATTTATCTAAACCTGATCAGGTTGAGCTTGTATTAAAAGGTGGAAATGGCGGAAAAGGAAATACACATTTTGCAACATCTACAAGGCAAGCTCCACGTTTTGCACAAGATGGGGAAAAAGGTGAAGAAAAAGAAGTGATTTTAGAATTAAAATTACTTGCAGATGTTGGACTTTTAGGGTTTCCAAATGTAGGAAAATCAACATTTTTAAGTACTGTTACAGAAGCTAGACCTAAAATTGCAAATTATGAATTTACTACACTAGAACCAAACCTTGGAGTTGTTAAAACAAAAAATGGAGATTCTTTTGTAATAGCAGATATACCAGGGATAATAGAAGGTGCAAGTAGTGGAGTTGGTTTAGGATTACAATTTTTAAGACATATTGAAAGAACTAGATTATTGCTTCATTTTATTGATGTTTCCGGAAGTACAGGAAGAAATCCTGTTGAAGATTTTAATATAATAAATGAAGAATTAAAAAAATATAGTGAAAAATTAGCAGGAAGAAAACAAATTATAATTGCAACTAAAATTGATTCAATGCAAGATGAAAGTTTATATAATGACTTAGAAAAAATGGCAAAAGAAAAAAATATGGAAATTTATAAAATTTCAAGTGTTACAGGTGAAGGAATAAATGAAATTTTAGATATTATTTCTAAAACTTTAAAAACTTTACCATATGAAGAACTATTTGAAATTGAAGATAAAGTTGTGTATAATCTTGAAGAAGAAGAAAAATTCAAGATTGAAAAAATATCAAATAAATTTGTTATTACAGGAAAAGCAATAGAAAGATTAATGGGAAGAATAAATATTGATGATAATGAATCTATGTATTATTTCCATAAATCATTAACAAATTTAGGCATTGATGAAAAACTAAAACAAATGGGAATAAAAGAGGGAGATATTGTTAAAATATTAGATTATGAACTTGAATGGTATGAATAATAAATTTGATAGTACATAATGTTAAGTAAAGGAGAGATTTTTATGTGTGGAATTGTTGGGTATATAGGAAATAAAAAAGCAAATTCTATATTATTAGCTGGTTTAACAAAATTGGAATACAGAGGTTATGATTCTGCTGGACTTGCAATTATTGAGAACAATGAAATCAAGGTACAAAAAGATAAAGGTAGAGTAAAAAATCTATATAATATAAAAGAAATTGAAAACTTAAATGGAAATATTGGAATTGCTCACACAAGATGGGCTACACATGGTGTTCCATCAAAAATAAATGCACATCCACATTTGGATAATTCAAAATCATTTGCAGTTGTTCATAATGGTATAATTGAAAATTATGTTGAATTAAAAAAGTTTTTAACTGATAATGGATATAAATTTTATTCTGCAACAGATACAGAAGTAATACCAAATTTAATACATTATTTTTATACAAATGATAATTCAAATGATGAATTAAAATTTTTAAGAGCTGTAAAAACAGCATGTGATAAATTAGTAGGAAGTTTTGCTTTAGAGGTAATATCAAAATTTTGTCCAGATAATATGATTGTTGTTAGAAAAGATAGTCCTTTGGTTATTGGAAAAGGGTATGGAGAAAATTATGTTGCATCAGATATACCAGCAATTTTAAGTTATACAAAAGATTTTTATTTATTAGAAAATCTTGAATTTGCATTTATGTCAAGAGATAATATAAGATTTTTTGATAATGATTTAAAAGAATTTGATAAAAAGATTGAAACTATTACATGGAATGCAATGTCTGCAGAAAAAAATGGTTTTGATGATTATATGTTAAAAGAAATATATGAACAACCTACTGCAATTAGAGAAACAATTGGTACAAGAATTGAAAATGATAAATGTAATTTTGATGAATTAAATTTTTCAAAAGAATATCTATCAAATTTAAAACAAATTTATATTATTGCTTGTGGTACAGCTATGCATGCTGGATTAACTGTAAAAAATACTATTGAAAAATTGTGTAAAATACATACAAATGTTGAGATTGCATCAGAATTTAGATATAGAGATCCTATTGTTGATGAAAATACTTTATGTATTTTTATAAGCCAATCTGGTGAAACTGCTGATACAATAGCAGCACTTAAACTTTCAAAAGAAAAGAAAGCCAAAACTTTGGCAGTTACAAATGTTATAGGAAGTTCAATTACAAGAGAAGCAGATTATTCTATTTATACACATGCCGGACCAGAAATTGCAGTTGCATCAACAAAAGCATATACTTCACAAATTACTTTATTAATATTACTTGCAATATATTTTGCACAAGTATTAGAAAGTATGGATGAATTAGAAAGAAAAAATATATTACAAGAATTACTTGATTTACCAAGCAAAGTTGAGCAAGTTTTAAAACAGGCAGATAATGTAAAAGAAATTTCAAAAAAATTATGCAAAGAAAAAGATGTATTTTTTATTGGTAGAGGTATAGATTATACAACTGCACAAGAGGCTTCTTTGAAATTAAAAGAAATTTCATATATTCATAGTGAAAGTTATGCAGCAGGAGAATTAAAACATGGTACAATTGCTTTAATT
Organism: uncultured Clostridia bacterium; assembly: GCA_934169575.1. Lineage (GTDB taxonomy): Bacteria > Bacillota > Clostridia > TANB77 > CAG-508 > CAG-269. The sequence continues at coordinate 11,909 of CAKPOA010000009.1, read as the reverse complement.
GAAAAGGGAATTAATGTGATTGGAATAATAACAGATGAAAAAATTGCTAAAAAGACAGTAAGCAATATGGAAGAAATAATTACAAGAGGTGCTTTAACAACGGTTGTTTTAAGTAAAAAAATAATGGAACAAGTTGATGTTAATTTATTTACAAATATTATTGAAATACCAGATGTTAATATTTATGTATCTCCTATTGTTTCTATTATTCCATTACAACTTTTAGCATATGATATTTCAAAAGAAAAAGGTTTAGATGTTGACAAACCAAGAAATTTGGCAAAATCTGTTACTGTTGAATAAAAAATATGGGTTGGAAAATTTTAAGTTTTTCAACCTAATTTTGTACTAATACATGAGAGGACTGAGATGTAATAATGTATGATAATTTAGATGAATTAAGAAATGTTGTATTAAATTGTAATAAATGCAAATTGTGTAAAGCAAGGCAAAATGTAGTATTTGGAGTTGGAAATACTTCTGCATCATTAATGTTTATTGGTGAAGGTCCAGGTGGTGATGAAGATAGAATAGGCGAACCATTTGTTGGAAAAGCTGGACAACTTATGAATAAAGCTTTTGATGTTGTGGATATAAAAAGAGAAGATGTTTATATTGCAAATATTGTTAAATGTAGACCTCCACATAATAGAGATCCAGAAATTGATGAGATTAATTCATGTATGGATTATTTAAGAAATCAAGTTCTTTTAATAAAACCAAAAATAATTGTTTTGCTTGGTAGAATTGCACTTCAAAATATTTTAGGAAAAGAATTTAAAATTACTGCAAGTAGAGGAAAATGGATTGAAAAAAAAGGAATTTTATATATGCCAACATGGCACCCTGCTGCATTACTCAGAGATGAAACTAAAAAAATAGATTTTTTAACCGATTTGAAAAATGTTTCGGAAAAGTGGAGGAGTTTGGAAAATGATAAATAATTTTGAAGAATTAAAGCAAAAAGCTAATTATTGTTTAAATTGCAAAGCAAAACCATGTTCAAATAAAGGGTGTCCATTAAATAATGATATTCCAACATTTATTAATTTAGCAAAAAATGGTGAGTTTGAAAAAGCATATGAAATTATAACAAAAACCAGTGTTTTACCATCAATTTGTGGAAGAATTTGTCCACATTATAAACAATGTCAAGGAAGTTGCATAAGAGGAATTAAAGGAAATCCAGTAAGTATTGGTGAGATAGAAGCTTTTATAGGTGATATGGCTATAAAACATAATTATAATATAAAGAAGTTTGATAAACAGGATTTATATCAAAAAAATATCGCTGTTATAGGTGGAGGACCATCTGGCTTAACTGTTTCTTCTTTTTTAGCAAGAAGAGGTGCAAATATAACAATTTATGAAAAATACAGTAATTTAGGTGGAATTTTGACAAGAGGAATTCCTGAATTTAGATTACCAAAAAATATAGTAGAAAAATCTATTGATAAGATTTTGGCACTTGGAATAAATGTTAAATATAATATGCAACTTGGAAAAGATTTTAATTTAGAAGATATTAAAAATAAATATGATGCAATTATTTTGGCTTTGGGTGCAAATGTTTCAAATAAAATGAATATCGATGGAGAATATTTAAATGGTGTTTATGGTGCAAATGAATTTTTAGAAGGATTATATAATATCGATTTTAATGGGAAAACTGTTGTTGTAAATGGTGGAGGAAATGTTGCAATAGATGCTGCAAGAACAGCAAAATCTAAAGGAGCTAAAAATGTTTTTGTGACATATCGTCGCTCTAAAAATGAAATGCCAGCAGAAAAGAAAGAAGTTGAAGATGCTATAAATGAAAACATAGAGTTTTTATTTCAAAATAATATTGTAAAAATAATAGGCAATAATCAAAATCAGGTTTCAGGTGTACAATTAATTAAAACAGAACTTGTAAAAAATCCAAATGACAATAGATTAACACCTGTTAATATAGAAAATAGTGATTATACAATAAATGCTGATTATGTAATTATGGCATTAGGTTCTCATCCAGCAAATTTTGTTAAAAATCTTGGACTTGAATTAAAGTCTAATGGAAAAATTTTGACAAATGAATTTGGACAAACTTCTATACCAAATGTTTATGCTATTGGAGATTTAGCAGATAATAAATCAACTGTTGCTTTTGCTGCCAAAAGTGCAAGAATAGTTGGAATATAATGTTTATATAAATCCAATATTATATATTTTAAAAATTATATAATATTGGATTTATATTAAATCTCATTTGATAATGTATTTTCTAAATTTTGTGATTTAGCAAGTTTGGTTAAATAATCCAATTTTGATTGTGTAGCTTTTATTTGATATGTGTAAAAATCAATTAATTCATCTTCAGCATATTCAAAATTAATGTGTGCTTGATTTAAATCACGTTGAGCTTGCAAAATATTTTGCATTAATTGATTTTTTTTATCATTATCACTAAACTCTATAAAGTTTTTATCTTTTATATAATCTTCCACAATACATCTTCTCCTTACAAATATTATATGAATAAAAAAAGTTTTTATTCAAAATTTTCTAAAATGCAAGCAAAAGTACTTGCATTTTAGAAAACATATTGTTATAATATTTTTAGGTTTAGGAAAAGATAAAAAATAAAACAATTTCATCTTTTTTTGATTTTATAATAAAAATTTAAATTAGATTATAAATCCAAACTATTTGGATTTAATAAAAATTCTTTTAATCCGACTATTACTATGCCTTCTTCTGAAATCCATGATTTTATATCATCTTTGACAACAATTATCTTTTTAAAATTATCAGGTATACTCATCAAAGGTCTTTCTTCTTGTATAGTTTTTTCCCTTGTAGGAAGACTTAATGCAGATTGAACGTAATATCTTCTATTATATTGATTACATACAAAGTCAACTTCAATTTGTTTTTTATTATCACCTTCACGAATTTCTATAACTCCAACATCTACATTATATCCTCTATATAATAATTCATTAAATATTATATTTTCCATTATATGAGTTTCTTCTTGTTGTCTGAAATTTAATCTGCAATTTCTTAATCCAATATCAGAAAAATAAAATTTATATGGTGTTTGAATATATTTTTTCCCTTTTACATCATATCTTTCAGATTTTTCTATTAAGAAAGAATTTTGCAAATAATTAATATATGATGTTATAGTATTTGTAGAAATATCTTTAAATCCATTACTTTCAAATGTCCTATATAATTTATTTGGATTAGTTAATGAGCCAATAGATGAAGCTAACATATTAACTATTGAATCTAATATATCTACTCTTTGAACATTATTTCTTTCTATAATATCTTTTAAATATGTTTTTTCAAAAAGATTTTTTAAATATTCGCTTTTTTCAATTTCATTTTTAAAAGAAAGAATTCTTGGCAACCCACCATACGTAATATATTGTTCCCATGCTTCATTTGTATTACCATCAAAAGCAGAACAAAATTCACTAAAACTAAGTGGATGCATTCTTATTTCATCACCTCTTCCTCTAAATTCAGTTATTATATCAGATGATAAAAATTTAGAATTACTTCCTGTTACATATATATCTAAATTTCTAATGTGCAAGAAACCATTAAGTACTGATTCAAAGTCATCAACTTTTTGTATTTCATCTAAAATTAGAAAATATTGCTCATTATCTTTTATTACCCCTCTAATATATTGGTCTAATTTATCTGGATCTAAGTATTTATTATTTATCCTTTCATCTAAATCTAATTTTATTATATGGTCTTCTTTAACACCATTTTCTAACAAATAATTTTTATATATTGGATCTAATAAATAAGATTTTCCAGATCTTCTGATTCCTGTAATTATTTTAATTAATCCATTTTCTTTTTTATTTATTAACTTATTTAAGTATACATCTCGTTTTATTTCTATCATAATTAACCTCCTCATTGAATATTTTTTCCGTTTACGGAAATTTTATTCAATGATATTATAGTACTTTTTTTATAAAATTTCAATGGTTTTATAAAAAAAACTACCATTTAATGAAAAAAAGTGGTATAATAAAAATGTAGTGTGCTGAAAATCTGCTAAGAAGGAGGAAAAATGAAAAGAAAAATTGCACTAATAATTGCAACAACAGGAGCAACTCTTGCTGTAATGTCATTTCCACTAGAGCCATATGCAACTACATATCAGGCTATAATGCAAACAGAGATGCAACAACAGGAAGAACAACAGAAAAAAGCTGATGAGTATAATCAGTATCTGCTTGCTCAAATAATCACTGCTGAAACAGGTGGAGAAGCAGAAGATGAAATGGCCAAAGTTGGTCAGGTTGTATTAAATCGGGTAAATTCTAAATATTGGGAATTTAAAGATTATAATACAATTTATCAGGTTTTAACTCAGAAGGGGCAGTATCCTGAAACATATCGAAAGATTGTTAAGGGTTTAAAACCTTCTGAAAAAGCAATCCAAATTTCAAAAAAACTATTAAATGGAGAAATAAAATCTGGATTGTCCAAAGATGTACTTTGGCAAACTGGTTTTATTCCAAAGTTTAATGTTAAAGTGATATTAAAAACAAAATATCATTATTATTCAGTATTAGCAGATTAAAAATAAAGAAGTATATGAAATAATTTTTATTGCATATACTTCTTTATATTTGTTAACATAATTAGCTAATAAACATAATATATAATGTGAGGTGAAAAAATTGGATTGGTTTGAAAGTTTAAATCCAATTATCCAAACATTAATAGCGACTACATTTACATGGGGAGTTACAACACTTGGTGCACTTGTAGTATGCTTTTTCAAAAATATGAATAAAAAAGTGCTTAATACAATTCTTGGTTTTAGTGCAGGAGTTATGATTGCAGCTTCATTTTGGTCTTTGCTTATACCATCACTAGATTTATCTGAGCAATTGGGATACATAGAATGGGTATTACCTGCAATAGGTTTTGCAGTTGGTGGATTATTTGTTCTATTATCAGATAGATTTTTGGATAAAGTTTTAAAAAATAATCAAAATTTAAGAAGTGCTGATTCTTTAAAAAGAAGTATTTTATTTGTATCTGCAATTACTATCCATAATATACCAGAAGGTATGGCAATAGGTGTTGCATTTGGAGGAATAGCAAGTGGTGTACCAGGAATGACTTTAATTGGAGCAATTATGCTTGCAGTAGGAATTGGAATTCAAAATTTTCCGGAAGGAGCTGCTGTTTCTCTTCCACTTCGAAGTGAAGGATATTCAAGAATGAAAAGTTTTATGATTGGGCAGGCATCTGCATTAGTTGAACCAATATCTGCTGTAATAGGAGCAATAGCAGTTTTATATGTACGTAGTATTTTACCACTTTTACTTGCATTTGCAGCAGGTGCGATGATTGTTGTAGTTGCAAGAGAGCTTTTACCTGAATCTGTAAGAGAACATAAGAATTTGTCAACATTTGGGTTAATTGCAGGATTTATTATAATGATGATTTTAGATGTTGCTTTAGGATAATTGGAAAAAATAGCTAGTCAGCTTTAAAGTAGCTGACTAGTATAAAAATTTTTTTCTTAAAATTTATTGAAATTCATTTGAAAATATGATATAAATATATAGGCTATAAAATTTAATAGTGAAAATTCAAAGTATAATTTAAATCAAAAATTTTTTATCATAAAAAATCATTTAGTAAAATTTAAGAAGTTGGTGAAATATATGAAGAAAAACAAAATAGAAAAAATTATAGTAATATTATTATTTATAATAGCATTTATTATAAGTGCTTATTTTAATAATGAAGGAAATAATAATGTAAAGAGTAATATATCATATGAAATATCAAATATTCCAGAATACAATGGACAACCATATATTGAATTATATAATAATAATCCAAAATTTTCTGATGAAGATATGAGTTTAGACGAAGAATATTATTCGAAATTAAAATTCAATGTATATATATACAATGTTCAAGATGGTATTTCAATTGATTATTTAACAGGAAAAAGTGAGGAGGCAAAAGATTGAAATTAGACTTATTTGAGGGTAAATTTAAAGAAGATAATTTTCTAAACCAATTTATTAATGAATTAAAAAATGTTTTAGAACATGAAATATGCAATAAAGAAAAAATGGGGGAAAGGTGCAAAGAGATGGATGAATATAATATTTATGAAAGAAAAAAGATATTTTTAGATAATCAAAGTAGAAATGGAAATGAGTTAGTATGGATTATGGATGAAAACTCAATATGTTTATCTAAAAACGGTGATGGAGGAGCAACCTCTATTAGTAAAATAGAATTGCCGAAAAATTCAAAGGCTGGAGAAGTATATGAAAATATTAATGGAAAATATATTCTTAATTTTGATTTAACAAATGAATTAAAAAAAATAGAATAAAAAAGCTGAAGTAAATTTATCTTCAGCTTTTTTTTAACCTAAGAGCATTAAGTACAACAGTCAAACTACTAATAGTCATTGCAAAAGCAGCAATCATAGGATTCATAGTAATTCCAATAGGAGTTAGTATTCCACATGCAATTGGAATCATACAAATATTATAGAAAAATGCCCAAAATAGATTTTCTTTAATATTTTTAATTGTTTTAGAACTAATATCAATTAAATCAATTATTTTATGCAAATTGTCATTCATTAATACAACTTGAGCAGAGTCCATTGCAATATCTGTACCAGAAGAAATAGAAACACCTATATTAGCTTTTACTAAACTTACACTATCATTAATTCCATCTCCACACATCATAACATATCCATTTTTTTTCAATTTTTCAATTTCATCAGCCTTATTTTTAGGAGTGATATTTGAAACAACATTATCAATTCCAATTTGTTTTGCAATAATATTTGCTGTTTGTTCATTATCACCTGTAAGCATGACAACATCAATATGTTTATTTTTTAAATTTTTTATAATATCAGAAACATTATCTTTTATAACATCTTTTACACCTATTAAACTTACTAAATTACCATTTAAACTAACAAATAATATACTATTACCATTATTAACTAAGAAATTTTCATCAGTATCATTTTTAATTTCGACATTATTATCAACCATTAATTTTTTATTGCCAATTAAATATTTATCATTGTTTTGACAAATAGCTTCAACCCCATATCCAACTAGAGCTTTAAAATTTGTAACATCTTCTAATTCAATATTTTTATTTTTAGCATATTGTACAATTGCTCTAGCAATAGGATGTTCAGATTTATTTTCTATACTTGCAATATCTTTTAATATTTTATTTTCATCAATATTACTATAATTATATATTTTTGAAACACTAAGAGTTCCTTTAGTTAAAGTTCCTGTTTTATCAAAACATATAGTTTTAACTTTGTGAGCATTTTCTAATGCTTCACTTGATTTTACAAGAATACCTTTATTACTTGCATTTCCTGCTCCTATAACAATTGCAAGAGGAGTAGCAAGTCCAAGACTACATGGGCATGCAACAACCAAAACACTTACGAAAATATTAAAACTAAATGCAAAGTCTTGGCTTATAAACAACCAAACTATAAATGCTAAAAATGCAATTGACAAAACAATTGGAACAAAAATACCACTTATTTTATCAGCTATTTTTGCAATTGGAGCTTTTGTATTTGTGGCTTCAACAACTAATCTTACAATTTCAGAAACTGTAGAATTTTTCCCAATTCTTTCAGCTTTATACTTTATTGTTCCTTCAAAATTAATACTTCCAGCAATCACTTTTTCTCCAATTTCTTTTTTTACAGGAATACTTTCACCTGTTATAAAAGATTCATTAATATGTGTAAGCCCATCAATAATTTCACCATCAACTGCTATTTTTTCACCTGGTTTACAAACAACAATATCACCTTTTTGTATTTCATCAATTGTAACTTTTATTTCTTTGCCATCTCTTAAAATTGTTGCATTATTTGGTGTAATGCTCATTAATTTTTGCAAAGCTTCTTTTGTTTTATCTTTATTTTTATTTTCTATATATTTTCCTATTTTTATAAAGAAAATAACAATTGCCGCAGATTCATAATATAGTTTTTCTACATACATATGATGTCCTCTAAATATTTGTATAGTTCCATAAATACTGTATATATAACTTGCCATTACTCCAATCATTACTAATGTGTCCATATTAGGCATTTTGTGGATTAAATTTTTAAAACCATTTTTTATAATATCTTTACCTAAAAATAATATGATTGTTGTAAATATAAATAATGATATAGAATAATTAATAGGATATTCCATCATATTAAAATATGGGATATCGGGTAACCCTATCATATGTGACATAGAAATATATAAAACTAATATTGAGATTATAGTTATCAAAATTAAGCGATTTTTTTCACCCTTTTTCTTTTTTTCTATTTTTTGAAAATTGTCAATTCCTAAACTCTTAAATCCAGCTTTTTCAACAAATTTTTCTAGGTCTGCTATATTTAATTTTTTATCATCGTATTCTATGTTTGCATTATTCATAACTAAATTTACTGTTGCATTTTTGATACCCTCTTGTCTGTTTAGATATTTTTCTAATCCAGATGAACAACCACTACATGTCATACCATCTATTTTTAATAATACTTTTTTCATATTGCACCTCCGAGTATAACCTATATTTTATACTAAAATTTGTTTTTTATCAATAGTTAGAGAAATAAGAAATAGAGAATTTGACTTTTGAACAAAAATTTGGTATAATAAAGGTATAGTTAAAGCAGTGAAGTTGCCAAATTATGGAGGCAACAGTACAAAGGAGGAAACAATGAGTTACTGGGAGACAGAAAGATTATTACAGATAGGATTATATGGATTTCTTGCTGAATTAGCATTTATAATAGTGATTTTCTACGTTGTAGAAATTGCTAAAAATGTTTGGAAAGCAAGAAAATTAAAAAGAAGAAGAAAAATATTGCTGAAAAAGTTAATTGCAGAAAGAAAGGAATGTAATTGCAAAAAAAATATCCATGACAAACAGGAATACGCCGAACTCAGGCGTAAGTTTGAAATGGAAGATTGGTTAGCAAAACAATCACCTCTTCTTCTTACGTCCCAAAATAAAAACGACCTGTAATTCAGGTCGCTTTTGGTATGCAAATAAGTTTAGCCAATACTTGCGAATAAACAAAAAATAATATAATAATAAAAATTCGGTAACAAGTCAAATGATATGGGGAAGTCAATATGATGCAATCAATACTTAATTTTGCATTAACAGGTAGTGATAAATACAAAATTAATTCAGACGATTATGAAAACTATAATGATTCATTATTGAAAACCGAATTAACGAAAACAAGCTACATAAATAGAAAATGAAAATAATAAATATAAAAGAAGTGCTATTTTTATAAATAAAACATAAAATATTATATAAAGTTTCGCAAAAATAATACAAAATGTATAAAAAACAATTGACTTATACTGAAAAATAGTGTAAAATAGTATAGAAAAGTTAAAAAATGATACAATATTATAGGAGGTTGATAAAATGTTCACATATGTAAAAGCTAAAAACTTTAAATCATTAAAAGATATAGAGTTTAATTTAAATAAAACAAAAACAAAAACGAACAAATTTATATCTATATATGGTGAAAATGGAAGTGGAAAAACCAATATTGTAGAATTATTCAAGTTACTACAGCAATTAATAATGTCAAGAGCAACAGATGTTGCGATGAATAAGGTTCCAAAAGAATTTTGGAAAATACAAGAAGAAATGCCAGATCAATTACCAACAGAAATAAGACAAATTTTTGAATTATCACTTAATTTAAAAGAATATAGAATGTTAGAGGAAGAAGAACCAACTGAAATCGAATATGGTTTTAAAATTAATGATAATGATGGATTTTATTATATAAAATTTGATGATGAGATTATAGAAGAAAGACTATATTATATGGCTGGAAAACAAAGAGCATATCTATTTCAAATAAATAAGGAAAATAACAAATTTATTAAAAACTTAAATAAAAACATATTTATTAATGAAAAATATAATGAAGAATTAATTGACGGAATTGATAAGTATTGGGGCAAATATACTTTTTTATCATTATTATCATTTGAAGCAATAGAAAAAAATAAAAACTATATAGATAATAATATATCTAAAAATATTATGGAAGTAATAAATAAAATTTGGTCAATGACGGTACATGTTGATAAAGGTGCTTTAAAAATAATACCAGATAGTTTGGTAAAAGCAAGAAAATTAAACAATATACAAAAAGGAATTGTAAAAAAAGATAAGCTACCAGAAATAAAGAAATATGAAAATGTTCTAAATATATTTTTTACACAAGCATATGCAGACATAAAAGAAGTAAAATACAAAATAAATGAAAAAGAAGACAGAATTCATTATGAATTATATTTTTATAAAATGATAGGAGGAAAAATAAAGTCTATTCCTTCTAAACTTGAATCAGATGGAACAAGAAGAATACTAAATCAATTTGATACGATAATAGGTTCATTGTTAGGAGAAACAGTTATAATTGATGAAATAGATAATGGAATACATGACGTATTGATGAAAAATATTATAATGTCAATAAAAGATGAGATAACAGGACAATTGATAATAACAACTCATAATACACTTTTATTAGAAATATTACCAAAAGAATATATCTATATATTGTCAACAGACTATAATGGAAACAAAACAATAAATTCAATAAAAGAATATGGAATTAAAATACAAAAAAATAATAATGCTCGTGATTTGTATTTTAAAGGAATCTTTAGAGGGATTCCAACAACAGACTATATTGATTTTGAAGAAATAAAATATACTCTAGAAGACTTGGAAGATAATGAGGAAAATGCTGATGGCGAGGAAACCTAATTACTGCAAAGGGATTATAATAGTACATGGAAAAAGTGAACTTCTTTTAGCAGAGTATATAAAAAGCAATTTACATTTGCCTATAGAAATATATGCAGAGAGTAATGGAAAAACGAGCATACAAATAGATAGTTTAATGACTAGATTTAGGGCTAATAGACAAACTACCAAATAATAAAGAGAAGGGTAAGGTATATAGGGATTTGTTTCCAAAGAATATAGGAAAATCGGATAAACAACAAGTAGAAGATTTAATGAAAATATTTAAAAAATCAAATAAAACAAATATGCAAGTCTTTATAAAGAAATGTTTAGATAGCTTATAATATATAATAGAATATAATTAGATGGTGCATAATATGTGTAAAATAAATAAACATATTGTGTACTATCTTTTTGAAATTAAAATTTAAGAAATTAGCACTATGCTATTATATGGTCTTTTTTCATTTTTATTATAAGCAATATGTTTATCAAATTAGCTCAAATATTTAATATAATTATCATCTATAATATAAAAATTTAATTTTCCTAGCTTTATTTTCTTTTTATCTTTCATTTTCTCCTCCAAACTAAAAATAGAGGAGAACTTTTTTAAGTGCTCCCCCATATTTTTTTTCGAAAACTCGTTTATAGCAAAAGCTAAAGGCTCGTTTCTAACCTAATGTTCAATAGAATATTCGTTTATAGGATTTTATCCTAAAGGCTCATATCTAACCTAATGTTTATATTTGCACTTGTTTATGAAATTAATCAAAGGCTTGTGCAACCTAATTTATTTGATAAAATTAATTTATCAATATTAATATATTCATTGTACTTCATTTTATTTATAAAATCAATACTTTTTTAGAGTATTTCATAAATTTCTAAGTTTTTCAAAATGTAGGAATATAACTGTTATCAATCTTATTTATGTTTATTTGCAAATAGGTTTAGCCAAAAGATTTTAAGTGTAACAAAAAAGTAATAAAAATGTAATGAAATCGTAATAAACGCTGAAACCCTTGAGGCTGTATATATATATATAT
>CAKPOA010000008.1 GCA_934169575.1 uncultured Clostridia bacterium | reverse complement strand
TATGAATGAAATTATAAAAAATAGACAGTAAATGTTTGTCTTTCATTTCTTTAGAGGAATGAAGGACTTTTTCTATATATTAACCGCAAAATTTTAGATGTAATAAAAAAGTAATAAAAATGTAAAGAAAATGTAATAAACTTTAAAACCCGCATGGCTGTATATATATATATATATATATATATATCGATATTTTTAGAAAAAATTGTATTGCAAAATAAAATTATGAATGATAATATTATTTTGAAAAATATTTTAATACAAAAAATCAAAGGGGGAAATTTTATGAAAAAAACAAAACGAAAAAATGGACAAAAAGGTATAACATTAATTGCATTAATTATTACAATTATTGTCTTAATTATTTTGGCTGGTATTAGTATAATGATGATATCTGGCCAAAATGGAATTTTAAACAAAACAGCAGATGCAAGTGTGCAAGCAGATATTGCAGGAACAAAAGAAAAAATAAAATTAGAGCTTATGGGGAAATATGATAACAATGGAAAATATTCAGATACAGATGTAATTAATGCAGTATTTAAAGTTACAGGACATACAGTTCAAATAGGAAAGGACACTGTTTTAAGCAAAAAAGGAAATATTGTGGATATAGCTGATTTATGGCAAAATCAAGTTACAAAAGAATTAACTATAACATGTGAAGAAGAAGAAACAGAATCAAGAGCAACTGCTTTGAAAGTAAAAGTTGCAGGTGTGATGTTGGATGAAAAAAATGCACCTACAGTAGTATGTAATGGACAAACAGAAAAAATAACAAGTGAATATGCAGAATTTGCAATTTCGGTAAATGGAGAATATGATGTAACTGCTACTACACCGGATGGAGGAAGAGGAACAACAAAAGCTACAATAACAAAATGTAAAATAGAAACCTTTTCAAATATATGTGATGAAAATACAGAAATTACAAGTGATGGATATACAGTAACAGTCCCTGCAGGATTTGCATATGGAACAAGTGACAATGTAAAAAGTGTAAATGGAGGACTAGTTATTACAGATAGTGTTGATTCAAATGGAAATAGTACTGGAAATGAATATGTATGGATACCAGTAGATAAAACAAAATTAACAGTAGGAAATACAGACAAGAAAATAACAAAAATATCAAGTGGAACAGATTATGAAGGTGTTTTATATAATTTTAGTGGAACAAGTTCAACAGAAATGACAGATTATGGATTAGGTACAACAAGTTGGAGAGAGCCAGATGTAGTATCAGATCTTGATGAAACAAGTGATGATCCAGTAGGGATAAAAAAAGAGAATTTACAAAAAGAATATAATGATATGATAGCAAGTATAAAAAAATATGAAGGATTTTATGTTGCAAGATATGAAGCAGGAATAGAAAATGGAAAAGTAACATCTAAGATAGGAATTATACCAACATCTGCTGCAAATGATCAAAGCAAAACATGGTATGGATTATATTCACTTGCAAAAACATATACAAATAATAAAAATTCAGTAACAAGTCAAATGATATGGGGAAGCCAATATGATGCAATGTTAAATTTTGCATTAACAGGAAATGATAAATCAAAAGTAACATCAACAGAGTATGGAAATTATACCAATCCAGTATTAAAAACAGGATTAACAAGAACATCAGACAAAATAAACAATATATATGATTTAGGAGGAAATTTATTAGAATTGACATCAGAAGCCTTTCGTACCTACAACAGAGCAGAGCGAGGGGGCTTTTACGACAGTAGCAGTCCAGCGGCTTTTCGCGACTACTACGATCCGAATGGTAGCTACCCTATTGTTTCTTTGAGGTCCTCACTTTATGTTAAGTAGGTCTGAATGCTAATTGTGATACACTTGTAATAGCTAATTGGTAAAATATGGCAATTAAATAAACCTTAGGGGGGTGGTTGTCATAAATATAATAGTATATAATTATGATGGTGTATAATATTGTTAAATAAACATGACATATTATATACCATCTTTTTTAGTTACTAGTCAGCCTAAAAGTAAATAAAGTTTAAATATGTATATGGGATTATTTTTACAATAAATTTAAAAAGGCTGACTAGTAACCTTTTTTAACTTAAAATTTTAAAAATTAGCACTCTTCTATTGACTTTGCTAAAAATAAGTATTATAATGTAATTTAGTTAACAAATAAAATAAACGAGGAGGGAAGAAAAATGAATGTACAAAAATTTACGCAGAAATCATTAGAAGCAATACAACAAGCACAAAATATTGCAGTGCAAAATCAAAATGCACAAGTAGAACAAGAGCATATTGTGTTAGCATTATTAGAGCAAGAAAATAGTTTAATAAAAGAACTAATTAAAAAAATTGGGCAAGAAGAGAGTTTTGAAAGTGAGGTAAAAAGAAAAATTGAAAATATGCCTAAAATGACAGGTGGTGCAAGACAAAGTAATAGTATATATGTAGCACAAGATGTTGATATTGTTCTTACTAATTCAGAAATGATTGCACAAAAAATGAAAGATGAATATGTATCTGTAGAACACATTATGTTAGCTATTTTTGATAATGCAAATAGAAATATAAGTGAAATATTGAAAAAATACAACATAACAAAAAATAGTTTCCTAAAAGTTCTATCAGAAGTAAGGGGGAATACAAGAGTGACAACAGATAATCCAGAATCAACATATGATGTATTAAATAAATATGGTCAAGATTTAGTAGCTTTAGCTAGAGAACAAAAATTAGACCCAGTAATTGGAAGAGATTCAGAAATAAGAAATGTTATAAGAATATTATCAAGAAAAACAAAAAATAATCCATGTTTAATTGGCGAACCAGGTGTTGGTAAAACAGCAATAGCTGAAGGTTTAGCTCTTAGAATTGTAAGAGGTGATGTTCCAGAAGGATTAAAGCAATGTACAATATTTTCTTTAGATATGGGATCTTTGGTAGCAGGTGCAAAATATAGAGGCGAATTTGAAGAAAGACTAAAAGCAGTTTTGCAAGAAGTCAAAAAAAGTGATGGAAAAATTATATTATTTATAGATGAAATTCATACTATTGTAGGTGCTGGAAAAACAGAAGGTGCAATGGATGCAGGAAATTTATTAAAGCCAATGCTTGCTAGAGGTGAGTTACATTGTATAGGTGCAACTACTTTAAATGAATATAGGCAATATATTGAAAAAGACCAAGCTTTAGAGAGACGTTTTCAACCTGTTATGGTAGATGAACCAACTGTTGAAGATACTATTTCTATATTAAGAGGTATAAAAGAAAGGTATGAAGTTTATCATGGTGTTAAAATATCTGATAATGCATTGATTGCTGCAGCTGTGCTTTCACACAGATATATTTCAGACAGATTTTTACCTGATAAAGCAATAGATTTAATTGATGAAGCTTGTAGTATGATAAAAACAGAAATGGAATCTATGCCAACAGAGCTTGATGAAATTTCAAGAAAAATTATGCAATTAGAAATAGAAGAAACGGCTCTATCAAAAGAAAAAGATGAAATGTCAAAGACTCGTTTAGCAGATATTCAAAAAGAAAAAGCAGAACTTAAAACAAAATTTGATGGAATGAAAGCTAAATGGGAAAATGAAAAACAAGCAATTGTAAAAGTTCAAAAATTGCGTGGAGAAATTGAAAAAGTAAATGGAGAAATTGAGCAAGCTGAAAGAAATTATGAATTAAATAAAGCAGCAGAATTAAAATATGGTAAATTACCTGAACTTCAAAAACAATTAAAAGAGGAAGAAGAAAAAGCAGAAAAAGGAAAAGAGGCAGGTTTACTTAGAAATAAAGTTACTGATGAAGAAATATCAAAAATTATATCAAGATGGACAGGCATACCTGTAACAAAATTAATGGAAGGTGAAAGAGAAAAAATATTAAATCTTGATAAAGTACTTCATAAAAGAGTTATTGGTCAAGATGAGGCAGTAGAAAAAGTTTCTGAAGCAATTATGCGTTCAAGAGCAGGTATAAAAGATCCAAGAAAACCAATAGGTTCATTCTTATTCTTAGGTCCAACAGGTGTTGGTAAAACAGAACTTGCTAAATCTCTTGCAGAATGTTTATTTGATGATGAACATAATATTGTAAGAATTGATATGTCTGAATATATGGAAAAATATTCGGTTTCTAGATTAATTGGTGCTCCTCCTGGATATGTTGGATATGAAGAAGGTGGCCAACTTACAGAGGCTGTAAGACGTAAACCATATTCTGTAGTTTTATTTGATGAAATTGAGAAAGCTCATCCAGATGTATTTAATATATTATTACAAGTCTTAGATGATGGACGTATTACAGATTCACAAGGAAGAACAGTTGATTTTAAAAATACTATTATAATTCTAACATCTAATTTAGGTTCTGAATATATTTTAGAAGGTATTGGAAAAAATGGTGAGATTTCAGAAGAGGCAAAACAAAAAGTTGAAGAACTATTAAAACATAGTTTTAGACCTGAGTTTTTGAATAGATTAGATGAGATTGTATTTTATAAACCTTTACAGAAAAATGAGATTTCACAAATTTTAGAATTGT
Source organism: uncultured Clostridia bacterium (assembly GCA_934169575.1). Taxonomy (GTDB): domain Bacteria; phylum Bacillota; class Clostridia; order TANB77; family CAG-508; genus CAG-269. The sequence goes on along the minus strand of CAKPOA010000008.1, from coordinate 56,367 downwards.
TAATAAAAGATTTGGAAAGAAGACTTGAAGAGAAAAATATTAAACTTGAACTTACTCAATCTGCAAAAGATTATTTGATTAATAATGGTTATGATGAAGTTTATGGTGCAAGACCTCTTAAACGTTTTGTACAGAAAAAACTTGAAACACTTATTGCTAAAAAGATTTTAGCACAAGAAATTTTACCAAATTCTATAGTAAAGATCGATTGCAAAAATGATGAATTATGTATTGAAAAATAAAAAAATCGCAGAAGTCATTTGACTTTTGCGATTTTTTGAAATATAATATAAATAGATTTTTTTAGAAAGGAAAGAATAATGATAGTTAAAAATCCAAAATTTGAAATATCTGCTGTAAGTCCGAAACAATATCCTAAAAATGATTTACCACAAATTGTGTTAGTAGGAAAATCAAATGTAGGAAAATCAAGTTTTATAAATACAATGATAAATAGAAAATCTTTAGCTAGAACAAGTAGTGAGCCAGGAAAAACAAGACAAATAAATTTTTATAATATAGATGAGAAATTTTATTTTGTGGATTTACCTGGATATGGTTATAGTAAAATGTCTAAAAAAGAACAGGAAAAAGTAGGAGGGTTTATAGAACAATATTTATTTAATTGTAAAAAAATAAGTCTTGTAATATTTTTAATTGATATAAGACATTCACCAAGTGAAAATGATAGATTAATGTATGAATATGTAATACGTTCAGGATTGCCATTTATAATACTTGCAAATAAAGCAGATAAAATTGCTCCAACAAAAGTATTAGATGCTGCAAAAAAAGTTCAAAAAGAAATAAACCCTATAGGTGATGCAAAAATGTTACCATTTTCATCAGAAAAGAAAGTGTATTGTGATGATGTATGGGAAGAAATAGAGAAAAATTGTATACTTTAATTAGTATACAATTTTTCTAATTCTTTAATTTTATCACGTATTTCTGCGGCTTTTTCAAATTCCATATCAGCTGCATATTTAAGCATTTCATCAGTAAGTTTACTAATAATATCTTTAATATCTTCATCTTTATTAATTTTAAATTCAACTTCAATATCTTCAAGTTTAGTTGCTTTAATAGAATCTCTGATATCTTTTTTAATAGTTTGAGGAGTAATATTATGTTCAATATTGTATTGTTCTTGTATAGCACGTCTTCTGTTAGTTTCTCTAATTGCTTTTTCCATTGAATCTGTAAGCTCATCACCATACATAATAACTGTACCATCAGTATTTCTTGCAGCACGCCCAATAGTTTGGATAAGAGAACGTTCAGAACGTAAGAATCCTTCTTTATCTGCATCTAAAATTGCAACCAAAGAAACTTCGGGAATATCAAGCCCTTCTCTTAATAGATTTATACCAACTAAAACATCAAATTCGCCTAAACGTAAATTTCTGATTATTTCCATTCTTTCTAATGCCTTAATATCTGAATGCATATAATTTACTTTAATATCAAGACTTTTAAGGTATGAGGTTAAATCTTCTGCCATTTTTTTAGTAAGAGTTGTAACTAATACTCTTTCATTTTTTTCTACTCTAATACGAATTTGTTCTATTAAATCATCAACTTGATTTGAAACAGGCTTAACTTCAATTTTAGGGTCAAGAAGTCCAGTAGGACGAATAATTTGTTCAACAACATTGTCTTTACTATGTTCATTTTCATAATCTGCAGGTGTTGCACTAACAAAGACAACTTGATTTATGCGTTCTTCAAATTCTTTAAAAGTTAAAGGTCTATTATCATATGCAGATGGTAACCTGAAACCATATTTTACAAGAGAATCTTTTCTTGCTCTATCACCATTATACATTGCCCTAACTTGAGGGATAGTTGCATGTGATTCATCTATAAGTAATAAAAAGTCATCTGGAAAATAATCAAATAAAGTAAATGGGGGAGAACCAGGCGCTCTGCCACTTATGTGTCTTGAATAATTTTCAATTCCTTGACAAAATCCGGTTTCTCTCATCATTTCTAAATCAAAATTTGTTCTTTCTTCTATACGTTGAGCTTCAATCAATTTATTTTGGCTTTTAAAAAACTCTACTTGTTCTTTCATTTCTTCTTCAATAGAACCAAGTGCTCTTTCCATTTTATCAGAAGATGTAACATAATGTGAATTAGGAAATATCATTACATGTTCACGTATACCTATAGTTTTACCAGTTAAAGGATTTAGTTCACTGATTTTTTCAATTTCATCCCCCCAGAATTCAACCTTTATTGCAGATTCACCTTTATCTGATGGATATATTTCTAAAACATCTCCTTTAGCTCTAAATGTACCTCTTTTAAAATCAATTTCATTTCTAGAATATTGCATATTAACCAATTTTTTTAAAATTGTATCTCTTGCAATTTCTTGACCTGGACGTAAAGATACAGTTAGATTTTCATAATCAATAGGATCACCTAAACCATATATACATGATACAGATGCTACAATTATTACATCTCTTGTTTCAAATAATGATGCTGTTGCTGAATGTCTTAATTTATCTATTTCATCATTTATAGAAGCATCTTTTTCTATATATGTATCAGATTGTGCAATATAGCTTTCTGGTTGATAATAATCATAATAACTTACAAAATATTCAACATTATTTTCAGGAAAGAATTCCTTAAATTCAGAATAAAGTTGTCCTGCTAAAGTTTTGTTATGTGCTAAAACTAAAGTGGGTTTTTGCACATTTTGAATAATATTTGCCATTGTAAAAGTTTTTCCAGAACCTGTTACACCAAGTAAAGTTTGATATTTTTTTCCACTGTTTATGCCATGTGATAAATATTCTATTGCATTTGGCTGATCACCTGTTGGCTTATATTTTGAATGTAATTTGAACATAATTCCTCCTATTGATTATTTTTATTATTTAAAAAATATGCAGCTTCTTTGAAAAAGATATTTAATGTCTTAAATAAAATATCTCTGCTTTTTTCATCTAAATTACGATAAGCTGTAACCATAACTTTAGCACTTTCTAATTTATTAGAACCCATTTCAGCAAGTGTATCTACTTGTGTTGCATTAAGAATTTCAAAAAGTGCATCAATGAATTTTTGCTTTTGTTCAAGACTTACTTCTTTAACCCAATTAGAAACAGTTTTATCTATAAAATTACTTGAATTTGTAAGTGTGTCTTTAACAAATTTATCACCTAAAACTTGCCAAGTGTATAAATCATGTTGCATAATTCCAGTTTGTGTACTTTTTAATATTATTGTATCTTCATTATGCTCTAAAAATCTACCAATAATAGATGTTTGAGGAATATATGAAGTTGTTCTATTTAATATATTTTTATAGCCATTACTTGAAATAACATTTTCATGAAAACCAGGACCATCATTATTATATACTTTTATAATTCTATTTTGAACTTCTGGGTTGCAAAATGATGCTGCATATATTGCAAGATTTCCACCTTTTGAATGCCCACCAACTCTTATTTGATTATCAAATTTTGATGCTATAAATTCTAAATATTTTACAGCCTCTATTTGAGCAGGAACCTGTAAACTAAAACTCATGTTTAAGTCTTCTTTCCAACCTACAATAGTATCATCAGTTCCTCTATATGCAACATATATTGTATTATCTGGCAATTCAAAAGTTATTGCTGAAAATTGTTTTTCTTGTTTAGGGTCAAGTTTATTTATGTAATTTGAAAGTTTTATTTTTCCAAACCTTTTACTTTTTGCAAGGCGTGGAAAAAGAACAGTATCTTCTTGCTGCAAAATTCTTCCTTTTGCACCATTTAATAGATATGTATCATATGCTTGTTCTAGTGTTAATGTTTTTTCTTTTATTATGTCATCAAATGGAAAATATGAAACTCTTGAACATATTAAGTTATCTATTTCATTAAATTCGACTTTTTCAAGCTCAATATCTCTCCAATCTAAATAATCAAAAATATTTGCCATAGTATCACCCTTTCACATTTTTTATATTACTTAGTCAGTTTCAACCTAGATATGTGTGTAGAATTATTTTTTCATACTTTGCAGTCGCAATTTCCATATTTTAAATTTAATATAATGAAAATTGCTCCAATCGCACTCATTTCATTCGTTTGGTCGCTTGCGCAGTATTTCATAAATAATTCTACACACATATTTAGATAATAAATTTAAAATTGCTGACCTGTAAAATAGTATAACATATTTATTTGTAAAAATCAAAAAAAACTATTGACAATTGATTAAAAATTGATATAATTTATACAATAAGAAAAATCGAAGGAGGAAAGACATGGACAAGAAAAAATTAATAATAATAATTGCAATAATTTTAGTGATAATAATAGGAATAATTGCAGGAGTAAATATAAAAAACAAGAAAAATGAAAGTGAAGAGACAATACATAAACATGATAATTCAAAAGTAATATCAACAGATTATCCTATTGATGAATTAGATAAAATTTATAAAAGTGATGTAGCTAAAAATTATAAAGATATTAGAGATTTAAGTGAAAATTATGATAGTCAGGCAGCTCAACAAGATAATTGCTTTATAGTAGGAGCAATGGTTCATAATGATTATTTGTATAACGAATTTATGGAAAAATATAAAAACGATGAAGATGCATTTATAAGAGTTGGACAAAATACTATTGAGGGAGATCTTTTTTTAACAGATTTATTTTATGATAGCCAAACAAAAGAAGTAACTGTAGTTACAGATAGTACAAGAGATAAATATTCAAGTGAAGAAGGTAGAATAATTAAATTTAAAAAATATGATAGTATAGCAGAATATAATTTTGAAAACCATTTATATTGGGTAACATATAATGGTGAACTAAATGATGAAACATTTGCATCAGATGATGTATATATAATAGTAACAATTAATTAAGGAGGGATAGATATGGCAACATATATAATTATGGCTGTAATAGCATATTTTATTGGTAGTATAAATTTTTCGGTAATAATTGGAAGAAAAATGGCAGGAATTGATGTAAGACAAGAAGGAAGCGGAAATGCAGGTTCAACAAATGTTTTAAGAACAATAGGATTAAAAGCAGCTTTACTTACTTTAATATGTGATATTTTGAAAGGTGTAATAGCAATTTTAGTAGCTTTATTAATCGGAAATATTGTGAAAAATATAGATAGGGCACTATTAGTACAATTAGCAGGTATATTTGTTATATTAGGACATACATTCCCTATATTTTTTGAATTCAAAGGTGGAAAAGGAGTTGCAACAGCATTAGGTGTGTTATTAATGAGCAATTGGGAAATTGGGCTAATATGTTTAGTATTTGCATTAGTAATAATTATTGCAAGTAGAATGGTTTCTATGGGAGCTGTTGGTGCAGCAATATTATTTCCAGTATTAACATTATTTATGAATGATAATTTCGTAGTTGCAGCATCTGGAATGAAATATTTTATATATAGTTTAATATTAGCTTTGATAGTTATATTTAATCATAGAGAAAATATTAAAAGAATAATGAATGGAACAGAAAACAAAATTGAATTAAAAAAATAGCAGAAAGGTACTGATATAATGAAAAAAATAGCAATAATAGGTAGTGGAAGTTGGGGAGTTGCACTTGCAATTCATTTAACAAATATGGGACATGAAGTTAAAATGTGGTCATATAATGAAGATGAAGCAAAGAAAATAAATGAAGAAAAAAAATGTGTATTTTTACCAAATGTAATTCTTCCAGAAAATATAGAATGTTTTACAGAATTTGAACCTGTAATAAATGGTGCAGATCTTATATTACATGTTACACCATCAAAAGCAACAAGAGAAACTGTTAGAAATTATAAAAAATATGTTGATTGTAAAAATCAACCAATTATAATTTGCTCTAAAGGAATAGAAAAAGAAACAGTATATACTTTAGATGAAGTAATTAAAGAAGAAATGCCAGATGCAAGAATTGGTGCATTATCTGGGCCAAGCCATGCTGAAGAAGTATCTATTGCAATACCAACAGTTCTTGTTATAGGTTCAAAAGATAAAAAAATACAAGATATGGTTCAAGAGATTTTTATGAATAACAAATTAAGAATTTATACATCTGATGATATAAAAGGCGTAGAACTAGGAGGAGCTTTAAAAAATATAATAGCTTTTTGTACAGGTGTTGCAGCAGGTTTAGGTTATGGTGATAATACTTTTGCAGCTTTAATTACAAGAGGTTTAACTGAAATAAGAAGACTTGGAATAAAATTAGGAGCAGAAAGTAATACACTTTATGGATTAAGTGGTTTAGGTGATTTAATAGTTACTTGTTTGAGTGAACATAGTAGAAATAGAAAAGCTGGATTTTTAATAGGTCAAGGAAAAACAATTGAAGAAACTAAAAAAGAAGTGGGAATGACAATTGAAAGTATTGATAATATTGAGGTTGCCAAAATTTTAAGTGACAAATATAATTTATCAATGCCAATAGTTAATACAGTTTATGATATTCTATATAATAATTTAGATCCTCATAAAGCTGTTGAAATATTGATGACAAGAGAAAAAAAGTGTGAAGATTAGATTTTTGTATAATTTGCTTATATTTTAATATAATATATATAAGAAAAAATGGAAGCACTATTTTAAAGAATGTGTTTTATGGAAGGAATGTGATAAAATATGGAATTTTTTGAAAAATTAGGTAAGAAGGCTTCAGAAACATATAAATCTGCAGCTGAAAAAACAAACAAATTAGCAAGTGAAACAAAATTAAAATTAAAAATAAGTGATAATAAATCTAAGATTAAAGATATATACACAGAAATAGGAAAAAAGGTTTATCAAAAATATACACTTGATGGAAATCTATGTATAAAAGATGACATAAAAGAAGAACTTGAAAGAATTGATGAATTATCAAATGAAATAAAAGAATTTGAAAGACAAAAATTAGAATTATCAGATATAAAACAATGTGCAAATTGTAAAAATGAAATTGATGTTTCTGCAAAATTCTGCCCAAACTGCGGAGCTGAACAACCAGAAATAAAAGAACCAGAAGCTCAAGAAGTTGAAGTTGTTGAAGAAGAAAATTGTTGCTCAAATAAAGATGCTGAATGTGAATGTAAAGAAAATGCAGAATGCAATTGTAATGATGATAAAGAACAACCTGAATGTGATTGTTCAGAAGAAAATACAAATGAAGAAAAATCTGAATGTAATTGTTCTAATGAAAATAATCAGGAAGAAAAAGATAATTAAAAAAAGTGCATTGATTATTACAAGTCAATCTAAAAATAATTTAAACTTGATATTTATATTGTATTATTTTTTCATACTTTGCAGTCGCAATTTCCATATTAAAAGATAATATAATGAAAATTGCTCCAATCGCACTCGCCCTGCTCGTTTGGTCGCTTGCGCAGTATTCTAAAAATAATACAATATAAATATATTTAATTTAGTTGACTTAGAATAATTATTTGCACTTTTTTAATAAGGATATCTTTCAAATAAATATTTTATAATTTCATTGGCATTTAGATCTGTTACATAAATAAATACATTTTTATCTAAACAAACCCACAAATGTAAATCAAATTTTTCTTTATTATCTATATATACTCCTATAATATCAGACAATTCAATAGGATTATTATATTTTTTTTCAAAAACAAGTTTATCCTGAATCATTAAATCTAAATCATAAAATTCACTTAAAAATTTATTTATCTCTCCTTTTTTGGGACTATGAAATTTTGCTGTTACTAACACTTTTCTCTCCTTTAAAATATAGTTGATAATATTTTGCCCGTTTTTAAAATAAATATTAGGCTTGGTGAAAAAAGTTAAAATGTAACAAAAATGTCATAAAGTTGTAATAAAAAAGTAATAATTTCTGAAACCCTTGTGGCTGTGTATATATATCGATATTTTTAATAAAAATAGTATTGCACGAAAAAATATTAAATGATAAAATATGTCAAGAAAACAAAAGTGGTTAAACCACCTGTGCAAACTATATTTAAAAGCACAAAGATAAAAAAGGGGGAGAAGATATATGGAAAAAAATGGACAAAATGGTATCACATTAATAGCATTAATTATCACAATCATTGTTTTAATTATTTTAGCAGGAATTAGTATAATGATGATATCAGGACAAGATGGAATTTTACAAAGAGCAGGAAATGCAAAAACAACAATTGGACAGGCAAGTGCTGAAGAGGCAGTAAAAAGAGCAATTTTATCATTGCAAATTGATGGAAAAGGAAGCAATAATGGAATTACTCCAGCAAAAGTTGCTGAACAAGTAAACAAAGATAATTCAAGGAGTGATGTTGTAGCAGAGGGAGATACTTTTCCAACAAATATTAAATTTGTTAAAAATGGGATAGATGTGTATGTGAATTTGGATTTAACTATAGGAGAGCATAATGATACAGTAGCTCCAGGATTATATCCTATTGATAATATTAGTGAAAGTCAAATAGCACCAAATGATTTATTTGACTATGAACCAATAACAACAACAGGTGCAAATAATACCAAAATAGCATCAACAAATAGTTTGGATAATTTACCTAAAAAGAAAATTAAGATAACAGGCATAAAAGAAAAATATTTAAATAAGCAGAGTAGTGGAGGATTAGAAAATGGATTTTATGGAATAACATATAAGAATAATAATTTTGTGTTAACAGATACATTAGTTATACCATCTCAAGTTGAATATGAAGGTGAAATGTATACAGTAACTGAAGTTGATTTAACAACACAAGTTGTTGATGATTATAATAAAACAAGAAATGTAACCTTACCTAATATTGGGTATATTATATATCCAAATACTGTGACTAAATTAGGTTTTAATTCTAATTATAGAAATGGTCTAATGAGCGGAAGAAATACAGGGGACTTTTGCATACAAAAATGTGTCATTTTGCCATCATCATTAGAAGAAATTCCAAGTTTCTTTTTTCAAAACACACAAGCCCAAACAATAATTATTCCAACTAGTGTAATTAAAATTTCAGAAAAGGCATTTGATGGCACTGGAACTACGATAAATTATATGGGAACTAAAGAACAATGGGATAATATAATAAAAGAAAATGGAGCTATTGATTATGATGTAAAAGTAAATTATAATTATGATATAAATACTTTTGAAAAAAACAAAAAAGAATTTACATCAGATGAAGAAGAAAAACTAAAAGAATTAGAAAAAGTATTTATCAAAGCTAATAATTATATGTATGGTCGCTTTGATAAGGATAAAATGTATACAAGTATAGAAGAATGCACAGGATATAAAACATTTAAAGATTATTTTGTGGATAGGGTTTTAATAAGTGTAGAAAAATATTATGACCAATATTTTGGAATTTGGTATAATATGGGAAATGATTTTGATATAATTGTGGAAGAAATAAATAAATTTAATATGCAAACAAATGAAAATGAAAAATGGGATAAATTAACAGAAATATTTATACAAGGTGAGAATTATCAAATGATAGCTAATGGAGAGATTTCAAATGATACAAAATTTACTAGTTTACAAGATGTATGGAGTGCTTGGAAAGATGCAGGGAGACCTGATAATACAAAATATAATACATTAAAAGAATTTTATGAAAGTGAAATAGAACCGACAGGATATTATTCTAGCATAGAAGCTTTTATGGCGGGGGACTTTCTAGCAATAGCTAAACATAAATCTGAAGAAAACACGGATTAAATTAAGATTGATTAACAAAAAATAAAACACTAATAATTATAGAAACATAATTGTTAGTGTTTTATTTATGAAAAATTTACAATTATTAAAAATCTTTAGAAACTTAAATTAATTAAAAAATTTATTGAAAAAATCATACAATTCTTTTTTATGAACTTTAAAAAAGAAATTGCTATTTTGCTTAGAGCTAATAATATATTTGATATAAACTGTTTGATCAAATTCTGAAATAAAGTATATAATTCTATAATTTTCTGAGAGTCGTTCACGAAAGCTTTTTAAAGGTATTTCAGGAACATATCTGCCTATATACGGCATAAATTTTATTGAATCAATAGTTGAGTAAATATTATTAATGACTTTATTAGCATATTTTGTAGAAATATTTGACGAGAAATTAAAGATGTTTTTTATTGACAATTTGGAATTGTTTGATATTATTATTTTCAAGTATTCACCTCTAATTCGTCAATATATTTTCTTAACTCTTCTAATGTACAGACTTCACCTTTTTCTATTTCATGTTCACTTTCTATTATTTGTGAATAAAAAAACAATGTATATATGAAGTCATATAAAGTGTTTTCTTGTGTATTTACTTGATTTAAAGTTGTTTTAATAAAATCCATATTTTTACCTCCTAACTTGGATTTTTATCTTCTAAAATTTCTTTTAGAAATTCATAATTTAAATGCTTATTTGTACCAGGAAGGATAGTGGTTTCATCTTCACCATATCTGTCTATATATTCAAACATGAGCTTAAAAACCATTTCTGTTGGCTTTAATCCTTCAAAGAAATTTTCAGGAACAGAATCTACTATATCTAGCATTCGTTGTTTTACACTTGGCATAATATCACCTCCTACGAAAATAGTATATCATATTTATGAGTAGAATACAATTATTTTTTAAAAAGTTTTTTATATAGAAAATTGTATAAAATATCAAATCTATGCTTTTAACATTGAAAATGAAAAATATAAGAATTTAATATAATTGTAATAAAAATGTCATAAAATTGTAATATTCCCTGAAACCCTTGTGGCTGTATATATATATATATATATATATCGATATTTTTAAGAAAAATGGGATTGCATGAAAAAAGATTAAATGATAAAATGTGACAAGAAAACAAAAGTGGTTAAACCACCTGTGCAAACTATATTTAAAAGCACATAGATAAAAAAAGGGGGAGAAGATATATGGAAAAGTTTATGAAGAAAAGTGAAGAGAAAGGTATCACATTAATAGCATTAATTATCACAATTATTGTCTTAATTATTTTAGCAGGAATTAGTATAATGATGATATCAGGACAAGACGGAATTTTACAAAGGGCAGGAAATGCAAAAACAACAATTGGACAGGCAAGTGCTGAAGAGGCAGTAAAAAGAGCAATTTTATCATTGCAAATTGATGGGCTTGGAAGTAATAATGGAATTACTCCAGAAAAAGTTGCAGAACAGGTAAACAAAGATAATTCAAGAAATGATGTTGTAGCAGAAGGAGATACTTTTCCAACAAATATTAAATTTGTTAAAGATGGTGTGAATGTATATGTAGATATAGATTTTTCAGTTGGGAAAGATACAAGAAAAATATATTCTACAGATATTGACGAAAGTCAGATAGCTCCAAATGATTTATTTAACTATGAACCAATAACAACAACAGGTGCAAATAATACAAAAGTTGCTTCAATTGGAGATTTTGGCAGTTTGCCAGAAAAAAAGATTAGAATAACAGGAATAAAATCAAAATATTTATATGGCATTTTGGATGATTATAGTGATAAAAAAAATTATGGTATAAATTACCAAACTGAAAAATTTACTTTAACTGATACATTAATTATACCATATCAAGTTGAATATGAAGGCGAAATGTATACAGTAACAGAAGTAAATTTAATTCAAATGGTTAAGAATGTGTATTATCCAGAACAAACCGAATTAGATGTAGAAGTAAATTTGCCTAATGTAGAGAATATAATATACCCGAATACAGTAACTAAAATTTATGGGTCTGAATGGGGATCACATGCTGGTAATTGTAATGTAAATTCAGTAAGAAATGGAGGAACTTCAATATCAGTTCAAAAAAACATAATATTATCAGAAAATATAACAGAAATTCCAGATGGTTTTTTTATTTATTCAGAATTTACGAATATAAAGTTACCTAAAAAAATAACTGGAATTGGAAGTTATATGTTTCATGAATGTGATAACTTGAAGACTATAGAATTCCCTGACGGTGTGACAGAAATAAAGGATAGTGCATTATCAGGATGTGATAATTTGAAAAAAATTGTGTTACCAGCTAGCATTAAATCTATAGAAGGATTTTATGATTGTCCTAATTTAAAAAAAGTATATTATAAAGGAACATATGAACAGTTTAATGAGATAACTATAATAAATGCTTCAAGTATAAGAAAACATCTTGTAACATATAACGAACAATATGAAAAATTTAAAAGTACACTTCCTGAAAACGAAATAGAAAGGGAAAAAGTTTTAACAGATATGTATATAAAGGTAACAAATTATAGTTTAATATCAGGAGGTAGACTTTCCGCAAATGTTAGATTAAAAACATTACAAGAAACATTTGATGCAGAAAAGAATGCTGGTTATATAAATTCAAATTATAATTCATTGCAAGAATATTTTGAAAATGAGCTTTCAAACAATTATTTAGATATAGAAGAATTTTTGTCAACAGATATGTCTATTGTATTTTTAAAAGCATTTGATATATTAGATAGTGTACCAACAGATGAAACAGGAAAATGGGCTAGATTAACTGAAATATTTATACAGGCTAATAATTATCAAATGATTAATAATGATGTGATTTCAAGTGATACAAAATTTAATGATTTACAAGATGTATGGAATGCTTGGATAGATGATGGAAGAACAGATTTTACAAAATATAATACTTTAAAAGATTGGTATGAGGAGATAAAGGAAAGTTTAAATTATCCTACCGGTCCTGATGTGGAGAAAAGCATAGAAGGATTTTTTGCATCCAATAGATATTTTGCAGACATAGCTTGGTATCAACTTTATGAATAACAATAATTAGTAAAATTAAAAAGTATTACTATTGATATAAATATTTATGTATATATTTTAAACATTGAAAAATGTTGTTATTATTAAATAAAACACTAATAATTATAGAAACATAATTGTTAGTGTTTTATTTATGAAAAATTTACAATTGTTAAAAATATTTAGAAAAAAATTAATTAAAAAATTTATTGAAAAAATCATATAATTCTTTTTTATGAACTTAAAAAAATAAATTGCTATTTTGCTTAGAGCTAATAATATATTTGATATAAACTGTTTAATCAAATTCTGAAATAAAGTATATAATTCTATAATTTCCTGAGAATCGTTCACGAAAGTTTCTCATTTCAATTGACTAAAAAGTTCCATTCATCTAATTTTTTTTCTAACATTTCAAAATCTACTGTATTTTTTATATAACTGACATTTACGTTTTTTAATTTTTGAGTATATACCATTTTAGCATATTTTTTTATCTTATCACTATTCTTTTCTATAAATCTCAATTCACCTAATATTAAATCCTTATATTTAATATCTTTTTCAGCAGATAGTATATATGGTTTAAGTTCTGTAATTGGTACAGGTATCATATTACTAATTCTTAAAGTACCATATAGCCTATCCTTATTTCTTATTCTTATTATAGTTTTTGTATCATTTCTAATAATTTTATTTTCAAAATCAATATAATCTGTTTTTTTAGGAGATGACATAGGAATATAATAGTTATATCTTCCTATTGTTAATACAATCCCTATATATTTTCTATTATGTTTTCTTTTTTCCTCTTTATTATCATATATCCTGTTTTCAAACTTTCTTAAAAAGTTTATATATTTATCACTTACACTATATAAATTTAAATTCATTTTCATCTCCTATTAAAAGAGAAGAATATCACTTAGATATCTTCTCTTAATTTTAACTTTCTCATTTATAAGGCTGTGAAACACCCGATTTATAATTTTCTCATTTATAAGGCTGTGAAACACCCGATTTATAATTTTCGCACTTTCAAGGTTGCGAAACACCCGATTTTCTTATATCTATTATACTTTATTTCTAGACTTATGTCAAGAAAAATATAATAAATATTACTATATTTTATGCATATTTCATAAAAATATTTTATTTATGAAAAATTTACAATTGTTAAAAATAGTGCAATTTCTATTGATATATGTTTATTCAACAATAGGTGGAATAAAATTTTCAATTGAATTTATAAGAAGTTAAATGCAAGCAATCAAAATAAATTAACATAGCTGTAATAAAAATGTCATAAAAATGTAATATTCCCTGAAACCCTTGTGGCTGTATATATATATATATATATATATATATCGATATTTTTAAGAAAAATGGGATTGCATGAAAAAAGATTAAATGATAAAATGTGACAAGAAAACAAAAGTGGTTAAACCACCTGTGCAAACTATATTTAAAAGCACATAGATAAAAAAAGGGGGAGAAGATATATGGAAAAGTTTATGAAGAAAAGTGAAGAGAAAGGTATCACATTAATAGCATTAATTATCACAATTATTGTCTTAATTATTTTAGCAGGAATTAGTATAATGATGATATCAGGACAAGACGGAATTTTACAAAGGGCAGGAAATGCAAAAACAACAATTGGACAGGCAAGTGCTGAAGAGGCAGTAAAAAGAGCAATTTTATCATTGCAAATTGATGGAAAAGGAAGCAATAATGGAATTACTCCAGCAAAAGTTGCTGAACAAGTAAACAAAGATAATTCAAGGAGTGATGTTGTAGCAGAGGGAGATACTTTTCCAACAAATATTAAATTTGTTAAAAATGGGATAGATGTGTATGTGAATTTAGATTTAACAGTTGGTGAAAAAGGGAATACTGTAGCGTCAGGAATATATTCTACAGATGTAGATGAAAGTCAAATAGCACCAAATGATTTATTTAACTATGAACCAATAACAACAACAGGTGCAAATAATACAAAAGTTGCCTCAAATGGTGACTTTGGAAGTTTGCCAACAAAAAAGATTAAGATTACAGGAATAAAATCACAATATTTAAATGGACTTTTAGATGATAAAAGTGATACAGGAAATTATGGTATAACATATAGTAAAGGGAATTTTACTTTGACAAATACATTGGTTATACCTTATCAAGTTGAATATGAAGGCGAAATGTATACAGTAACTGAAGTTGATATATCACAAAAAGTTGAATATGAAGGGCGTATATATTGTGCCGTATTACCTAATATAGAAAATATAGTATATCCAAATACTGTTATGAAGATTTCTTATGATAATAATAGTGGAACAATGGAAACTAAATGTGTCTCTTCAGTAACAGCGACTGGAAATGATGTGGAAATATCTGTACAAAAAACGGTTATTTTACCTGAATATATAACAGAGATTCCAGATTCCTTTTTTAGGAGTTCATGTATTAAAGAAATAAAAATACCAGAAAACGTAAAAAATATAGGTACTTGGGCTTTTGAGGATTGCAAACACTTAGAAAAAGTATATTATGGAGGAACAAAAAAACAATGGAAAAATATAACAATTGAAGCGAAAAATAGTTCTTTATTAAATGCAACAATATATTATACTCATATAGAATTTCCAAAAGATGAAACAGAACAAAAAACACTAACAGAATTATTTATAAAATACATGAATTTTTATTCGATATATTGTGAAAATATTTCTTATGATATAAGATTTGAAACATTACAAGATGTATGGAATTCATGGAAAGAGAATGGTTTTGGGGGATACTCTAATGTTAGACCATATACAATAGAAGATTATACAAAATATAATACATTAGAAGAATATTGTAATAGTGAGGGAGAGTATTCAGGTTCTAAAACAATATATGAATGGAAAGTTGGAGCAAGAGGAATGGATATATTAGAAAGTATCCCAACAGATGAAAATGAAAAATGGAATAAATTGACTGAATTGTTTATACAAGGAGAAAATTATCAAATGATAGCTAATGAAGAGATTTCAAATGATACAAAATTTACTAGTTTACAAGATGTATGGAATACTTGGAAAGATGCAGGGGGACCTGATAATACAAAATATAATACATTAAAAGAATTTTATGAAAGTGAAGTAGAATCAGAAAGTTGCCCTAGCATAGAAGCTTTTATGAGATGGGATTTTGAAGCAGTAGCTAGACATCAAATTGAAGAAGAAAATAACAATTAATTTTTAATATAAAAATATAAAAGGGGCTGTACAAAAAGTCTCTTTTATTCATGAAAAATTTACAATTGTTAAAAATTAAGATGTAACATCTGTAGTAAACTTGACATAAAATAAAACAAAAACTATTGGAGGAAAGATAAAAATGTCAAGTTTTATTATAGAAGGTGGAAAAAAGTTGCAAGGTGAAACTTATGTATCAGGTTCGAAAAATGCATCTTTGCCAATAATGGCAGCAACAATTTTAAATAGAGGAATATCTAAATTATATAATGTACCTAATATACATGATACACAAATGATGATAGAAATACTAAAAAAATTAGGTTGCAAAATAAAGAAAAATGGAAATAAAGTTGTAATTGATTCATCAAAAGTAAATAAATTTGAAATACCAGAGAATTTGATGAGAGAAATGAGGTCATCAGTTATAATAGCTGGAAGTATTTTAGGAAGATATAAAAAAGCAATATTTTCATATCCTGGAGGTTGTGATATTGGAACAAGACCTATAGATTTACATATAAAAGGATTTGAAAAATTAGGCATAAAAGCACAAGAAGAACATGGAAAAATAAATTGTAATGCAGAAGAAATATGTGGTACAGAAATAATTTTAGATTTTCCAAGTGTAGGTGCAACAGAGAATATAATATTAGCATCTATATTAGCAAAAGGAGTTACGAAAATAATAAATGCTGCAATGGAACCAGAAATACAAGATTTGCAAAATTTTCTGAATAGAATGGGAGCTAAAGTAGAAGGAGCAGGAAGTAATATAATAAAAATAACAGGTGTTCAAAAATTAAAAGATGTAAGTTATAATATTATGCCAGATAGAATTGAGGCAGGAACTTTGTTGTGTGCTGTTGCAATTACAGGAGGAAATGTGAATTTGAAAAAGGTGAATGTAACACATATAATTCCTGTTTTAGATAAATTAGAAGAAACAGGTTGCAAAATAAGTCTTGGAAAAGATAATGTTATATTAGATGCACCAAGAAGGTTAAAAGCTGTTGATATACGAACTATGCCATATCCAGGATTTCCTACAGATATGCAAGCAATTTTTGCAAGTATACTTTGTATAGCTTCAGGAACATCTTTGATTATTGAAAATATTTTTGAAAATAGGTTTAAATATACTCAGGAATTACAGAGAATGGGTGCGAAAATAAAAATTGAAGGAAAAACTGCTATTATAAAAGGAGCAAGAAAATTATATAGTGCAGATGTTAAAGCAACAGATTTAAGAGGAGGAGCAAGCTTGGTTTTAGCAGGACTTATAGCTAAGGGAAAAACAAAAGTAGATGATATAAAATATATTTTGAGAGGATATGAAGAATTAGATGAAAAATTAAATAGTTTGGGTGCTAATATAAAAGTTTTAATACAATAGAGAAATGGAGTTTATAATAAACTCCATTTTTCCGGAAGAAACAAAGTAATGAAGTGTATATGTCACTACATTCAGTCTTCCTAAATATATTCATAATATAAATATTTTAACATATTTTTAAAATAAAATCAATATATATTGCAAAATTTGTAAAAAAATGATATTATGTAATTACAAATTAGCATTAAAGTAATTTTAATCTGGATATGTATATGGAATTATTTTTTCATACTTTGCAGTCGCAATTTCCGTATTAAAAAATAAATAAATGAAAATTGCTCCAATCGCACTCATTTCATTCGTTTGATCGCTTATGCAGTATTTCAAAAATAATTCCATATACATATTTAGAAAATAAAAATTAAAATAGCTGATAAGTAATTATATAGTAAGGAAAGTGATTTTATGGGATTTATAGTAGCAATAGATGGACCTGCAGGAAGCGGAAAAGGTACAGTAACAAAAATAATAGCTGAAAAAGAAAAATTAATTTCAATAGATACAGGTGCAATGTATAGATGTGTAGCACTTAATTGTTTAAAAGAAAATATAAGTGAATTAGATATAGAGGGTGTTGAAAAAGTTTTAAAAAATATAAAAATAGAATTTAAAAATGATGATGGAAAACAATTAGTTTTATTAAATAATAATGATGTAACAGAAGAGATTAGAACAACCAAAGTTGATTCTGTTGTGGCAAAATATGCAGCATTAAAATGTGTTAGAGAAAAGCTTACACCAATGCAACAAAAAATGGGAGAAACTCAAGATATAATAATGGAAGGAAGAGATATTGGTACAACAGTTTTTCCAAATGCTGATGTGAAAATATTTTTAGAATGTTCTACAGAAGAAAGAGCAAAAAGAAGATATATACAAAATCAACAAAAGGGAATAAAATGTACATATGAAGAGATATTAAAAGAGATAATAGAAAGAAATAAGCTTGAAACTGAAAGAGAAATATCGCCATTTGTAAAAGCAGATGATGCAATTGTAGTTGATTCAACCAAATTAACTATAGAGCAAGTAGTTGATGAGATTATAAAAATCATAAAAACTAAAAAAGGAGAAAAATAATGGAAAAGGGAAGTAAGCAGTCTAATAAAATTGGAAAAAAAATTACAAGAGCAATTGTAAAAGGTGCTATTTTAATATATTGCAAAATAGTTTATAGAGCTAAGATAATCGGAACTAAAAATATTCCAAAAGATGGTGCTGTAGTGTTTTGTGGTAACCATAGAAGTTTCTTAGATCCACCACTTATAGAAGTGACTTGTAAAAGAGATGATACAAGATTTATTGCAAAAAAAGAGCTGACTGAAAATAAATTTTTAGCTTTTTTAGGTTATATATTTGAGGCTATTTTGGTAAATAGGGATTCAAAAGATGTGATAGCATTAAAAGAATCTTTAAAAACTTTAAAATCTGGAGGATGTATAGCTGTATTTCCAGAAGGAACAAGAAATGGAATGGAAAAAGGAGAAAAAGCAAAAGGTGGTGCTTCATTTTTTGCACTAAATAGTGATGCAAAAGTTATACCTGTTGGAATTAAAGGAGGAAATAAACCATTTCAAAAAGTAATAATTACATATGGTAAACCTTTAAATTTTGATGAATATAAAAATACAAGAAAAGAAAAAGAAACTATAGATAAAGTTACAGATGAGATTATGGATAATATAGTAAAATTGGCGACTTAATAAAGGAAGTGTTTTTTAATGAATGATAAGATTATAATAAAAGGGGCTAAAGAACACAATTTAAAAAATATAAATGTAGAAATACCACGTGATAAACTTGTTGTAATAACAGGTTTATCTGGTTCTGGAAAATCTTCACTTGCTTTTGATACAATTTATGCAGAAGGACAAAGGCGATATGTAGAAAGTTTATCATCATATGCAAGACAATTTTTAGGTGTAATGGAAAAGCCAAATGTAGATAAAATAGAAGGATTGTCTCCAGCTATTTCAATAGATCAAAAAACTACATCTAAAAATCCACGTTCTACAGTTGGAACTGTTACAGAAATTTATGATTATATTCGTTTATTATATGCAAGGATTGGAACACCATATTGCCCAAATTGTAATAAAAAAATAGAAAAACAAACATTGGATCAAATTGTAGATAAGGTAATGCAATTAGAAGAAGGGACAAGAATACAAGTTTTAGCACCTGTTGTGAGAGATCGTAAAGGAGAATTTGCAAAAGAAATAGAACAATTTAGAAAATCTGGTTTTGCAAGAGTAAGAATAGATGAAGAAATTTATGATTTGTCAGAAGAAATTAAAATTGAAAAAAATAAAAAACATTATGTTGAAATTGTAATAGATAGATTAATTATTAGAGATGATATAAAAAGTAGATTAACAGAATCAATTGAAACAGCTTTATCACAGGCAAATAAATTGGTTGTAATAAATGTTATGAGTAAATATGATGAAAATGAAAAAATTTTAAATGAAATTGGTGTAAAAACAGCTAAAGACAATTCAAAAGAAATATTGTTTAGTTGTAATTATGCTTGTCCTGATTGCGGATTTAGTTTCCCTGAAATTACTCCAAGAATGTTTTCTTTTAATAACCCTATGGGAGCATGTCCATCATGTTTAGGAATAGGATATCTTATGAAAATGGACGAAGATTTGATTATTCCAGATAAAAGTAAAACTTTATATGATGGGGTAAAAGCATTTGGTGCAAGTACAATGAAAAAAGGTGACACTATGGCAAAAATGTATTTTGAATCAATTGGTAGACATTATGGAGTAGATATTAAAAAGCCTATAAAAAAATTACCTAGAGAATTTTTAGAAAAAATATTGTATGGAACTGGTGATGATGAAATTGATTTTGAGTATGCTTCAAGTTATGGTGTGAGAAAATTTACAGCACCATTTGAAGGAGTTATACCTACACTTGAAAGAAGACATAGTGAAACAAAATCTCAAGGCATGAGAGATTTTTATGAAATGTATATGAGCAATTCTGATTGTCCTGTTTGTAATGGGGCAAGATTGAAAAAGGAAGTTTTATCAATAAAAATTGGAGACAAAAATATAAATGAATTAACAGAAATGTCAATAAATAAAATTCAAGAATTTTTGCGTAATATAGAACTTTCTGAAATAGAAAAAATGATCGCAAATTTAATTTTAATTGAAATAGATAAAAGATTACAATTTTTGATTGATGTTGGACTTCAATATTTAACATTATCAAGAAGTAGTGGTACATTATCTGGAGGAGAATCACAACGTATAAGGCTTGCAACACAAATTGGTTCTGGACTTACAGGAGTTTTATATATTTTAGATGAACCAAGTATAGGTTTGCACCAAAGAGATAATGAAAAATTGATTGCTACATTAAAAAAATTGAGAGATTTGGGAAATACTTTGATTGTTGTAGAACATGATGAAGATACAATGTATGCCGCAGATCAAATAATAGATATTGGTCCAGGAGCAGGGGTTCATGGAGGAAACTTGATAGCACAAGGAACTGCTGAAGAAATTAAAAATGTTGAAGGCTCAATTACAGGTGCATATTTAAGTGGAAAAAACAAAATAGAAATACCTAAAAAACGTAGAAAGCCTGAAAAAGGTAAATGTATAGAAGTAGTTGGCGCAACAGAAAATAACTTGAAAAATATTAGTGTTAAATTTCCACTAGGAATATTTAATTGTGTTACAGGAGTTTCAGGTTCTGGAAAATCAACATTAGTAAATGAAATTTTATACAAAACTATTGCAAGAGATTTAAATGGTGCAAATGAAAAACCTGGTAAATGTAAAAAAGTAAAAGGACTAGATTTGATTGATAAAATTATAAATATAGATCAATCTCCAATTGGCCGTACACCACGTTCTAATCCTGCAACATATACTGGAGTGTTTGATGAGATTAGAGATATATTTGCTGCTACAAATGAAGCAAAACTTAGAGGATATACAAAAAGTAGATTTAGCTTTAATGTACCAGGAGGTAGATGCGAGGCATGTAAAGGTGATGGAGTTCATAAAATTGAAATGCACTTTTTAGCAGATGTATATGTCCCTTGTGAGGTTTGCAAAGGAAAAAGATATAATTATGAAACTTTAGAAGTAAAATATAAGGATAAAAATATCTCAGATGTACTTGATATGACTGTTGAAGAAGCATTAGAATTTTTTGATAAGATTCCTAAAATAAAACAAAAAATGCAAACATTATATGATGTTGGATTAGGATATGTAAAACTTGGACAGCCATCTACAACTTTATCTGGTGGTGAAGCACAAAGAGTTAAACTTGCAACAGAACTTTCAAAAAGAGCTACAGGAAAAACTCTATATATTTTAGATGAACCTACGACAGGACTTCATATTGCTGATGTTCATAAATTAATAAATATTTTGCAAAGATTAGTTGATACAGGAAATACAATTATTGTTATTGAACATAATTTAGATTTAATAAAAACCTGTGACCATATTATTGATTTAGGACCAGAAGGCGGAGAAAATGGGGGAAATGTTATTGCTGTTGGTTCACCAGAACAAATAGTTAAAAATGAACAAAGTTTTACAGGACAATTTTTGAAAAAAATGATTGAAAAATAAAAAATAATGTGCTAAAATAAAAACGGAAATATTTTGTGTAATAGAATGGAGGATTGAAATGGACAAAAACACAAAAATTGAACTATTAAAAATATTGGGGATGATAATAATTTTAGTTGTATTGATTTGGGGAATTGTTTGGATGAATTCAGATAGTAAGCAAGATTCAAATAATGTTACTCAAAACACTTCTGTTGAAGAAAACACGGTAGAAAATGATGAGGAAAATCAAGCTACTGAAAATAATGAACAAACAACTGAAAATCAAGAACAAAATGGAAATACAGAAAATGCAACAGAAACACCAAATAAAGAAACAACTAATAATGAAGAAAATGCTACAGAAACAACACCAAATGAAGAAAATACTGAAAATGAATAGTAGTAAATAAAGAGTATTAAGCAAAATGCTTAATACTCTATTTTGGTGACCCCTACGGGAATCGAACCCATGATTCCACCTTGAGAGGGTGGCGTCTTAACCGCTTGACCAAGGGGCCAGAAAAGTCATCTATATATTTATAACATTTTTTTTTACTTAAGTCAATAAAAAAGTTAAATATTTTTGAAAAAACTCTTTACATTTTGCAAATGTTTGTATAAAATAGTAGAAGAAAAAATGTCGAAAAAACAAAAGTAAAAGATTTAGTAATATACAAATCTGAAAGGGGTAAGAATAAATGAAAATTCTAATGTTAACATGGGAATATCCACCAAGAATAGTTGGAGGAATAGCAAGAGTTGTAAATGATTTATCAAAAAGATTAATAAAAGATGGGCATGAGGTTACAGTTGTCACATATAGAGAAGGTGATGCACCATATTATGAATTAGATAAAGGTGTAAAAGTATATAGAGTTGATAACTTTATGATAAATGCAAATAATTTTATTGATTGGATTATGCAACTTAATTTTAATATGGTTGCAAAAGCATCAGAAATAATGCAAAAAGAAGGGGCATTTGATGTTATACATGCACATGATTGGCTTGTTGCATATGCTGCAAAAACTTTGAAAAATTCTTATGATATACCATTAATATCTACAATACATGCAACTGAAGCAGGTAGAAATAGTGGCATAAGAGATGAACAACAAAAATATATAAATGATACAGAATGGATGTTAACATATGAATCTACAGAAGTAATAGTAAATAGTAATTATATGAAAGGTGAATTGCAAAGACTATTTGGATTACCATTTGAAAAAATAAATGTTGTGCCAAATGGTGTAAATACACTAAATTATTCTGGAATAGAAAGGGATTATGATTTCAGAAGAAGATATGCAATGGATAATGAAAAAATAATTCTATTTATGGGAAGACTAGTATATGAAAAAGGTATTCAACATTTGATTACTGCAATGCCAAAAATATTGAATGGTTATCATGATGCTAAACTTGTAGTTGCAGGTAAAGGTGGAATGATAGATGAATTAAGAGCACAAGCTAATGCCTTAGGATTAGGGGAAAAAGTATATTTTGCAGGATATGTAAATGGTAAAGATGTTGGAAAATTATATAAAGCAGCTGATGTTGCAGTATTTCCAAGTACATATGAACCATTTGGAATTGTTGCATTAGAGGCAATGCTTGCAGAAGTTCCTGTTGTTGTGTCTGATATTGGTGGATTAAATGAGATAGTACAACACAGAGAAAATGGTATGAAATGTTATGCTGGAAATGCAAATTCTATTGCTGATTCTATTTTAGAATTATTATATGATCCTCAATTATCAGCAAATGTGGTAAAAAAAGCTAAAGCTAAAGTTAGAAATGAATATAGTTGGAATAAAATTGCTCAAAATACACATTTTATATATATGAAAGCAATTTGTGAAAAAGTTGCAGACAAACAACGCAAAGAAATGGAACAAGTAAATTCTGGAAAAATTAAAAAGACAAAAGAAAACGAATTTAAAAATCTTATTCCATTTACAAGAAAAAAACAATTATATGCTTAATTTTGAAAGGAGTGCATTATGCAGGTTTATGATACAGCAAATAGATTGGCACAAGAGATAAAAGATTCTGAAGAATTTATAAATTATAAAATGGCAAAACAAACTATAAATTTAAATGAAGAATTAAAAAAGAAAATAAATGAATTTGAAATGGCAAGATATGAAGAACAAATGTCTACTATGCAAACAGGAAAAATTGATGAAGAAAAAATAAAAAAAGTTCAAGATTTATATAGAGAACTTATCGAAAATATGGAAGCAAAAAAATATTTTGATGCAGAACTAAAATTTAATGTTATGCTTGGAGATGTTAATAAAATTATTTCAGAATCAGTTAGAGATTTAATTAAATAGTAGAGGTTATTTATGGATTTAATTATTATTATTGTTTTTTTGATAATTAGTTTAATAATTTTGCAAATAGTTTATGATATTAATTTTAAGAAAATAAAAGAAATTGCAGAAAATAATAAAAAATTAGATGATGAGATAAAAAAATATCCATCTAATATTGAAATATGTAAATCAATTTTAAAAAAATTAAAAAACGAAGATGTTGAAATTGTAGAAGAAAAAAATGCAGGAAATTGTTTATATATAGCAATAACAAATAAAATTATAATTGCAAACATGAGGGATAGTTTTACACGTGTACAAACTATTGCTCATGAGTGTTTGCATTCAATTCAAAATAGAAGAATATTAATATTTAATTACATATTTTCAAATATTTATATTTTATCATTTTTCATAATTGCAATTTTATCATTAACAGGGATTATTAAAGAAAAAATGCTGTTTTTGATGATATATATGATATTAGGATTTATACATTATTTTGTGAAATCATATTTAGAAAATGATGCTATGATAAAAGCAAGATTTGTAGCTAAACAATATTTGAAAGAACAAAAAATTTCAAATAATGAAGATATAGAAAATATCATAAATGAATATGATAATTTAAATAGTATAGGAATAAAAGCCATAAATTATGATATGTTTTTAAAGATTTGTTTGAAAACAATTATATTAGCTATCATAATGTTAATCAATACTTAAACTTTATATTTTATTATTCATTTATACCTTGCAGTCGCAATTTCCATATAAGAAATTAATTAAATGAAAATTGCTGCAATCGCACTCGCATTGCTGGTTTGGTCGCTTACGTGGTATTACATGAATAATAAAATATAAAGTTTAAAATATGGAATTAAAGAAGGGAAGAAGTTACTACATGGATAAAAAAAAACTAATATATCCAAAAGCATATTTTAAAAATGTGCAACAAATAACAATACAGTTTTTAATAAAAAATAAAATAAAAGCTTTAATATTAGATGTTGATAATACATTAATAGATTATACAAAAAAGATGTCAAAAGAAGTTGAAGAATGGTCAAAAGAATTACAAGGACAAGGAATAAAAATGTATATTTTATCAAACACAAACAAAAAAGAAAAAGTGAAAAAAGTTGCAAATAAATTAGAAATACCATATAAAATATTAGCAAAAAAACCATCTAAAAAAGGCTTTAATGAGATACAACAAGAACTCAAAATCAACAATGAAAATATAGGGGTTGTTGGTGATCAAATTTTTACAGATGTAATTGGTGGAAATAGATGCAAAATGTTTACAATATTGGTTGATCCAGTAGATAAAAAAGATTATTGGTATACAGCTTGGAAAAGACCTATTGAAAATAAATTAAAACAGAAATTTCAGTTATACAGAGAGGAAAAATAAAATATGTATTTTAATGATGTAAATATAGGATATTATATAATAATATCTGTACTTGGTTTAATTGTAGGGGAATTTGTGAATTGGATGGATAAAAGACTTCCAGATTATAAAAAAGTAATTGGAAAAGGAACTTTTAAAGAATATATGGCAGATTTTAATCCAAATTATATTTTAATGATATTAACTGCTATTATATATATAGCACTTTTATATAAATTTGGAATAAAATCTGGTTTTATAGAAAATCTTGATTTAATAAAATATATGATTTTAACACCAATGTTATTAACAGTATTTACTATAGATTATAGATTAACAATAATACCAAATAGATTATCTCTTACTATGTTTGAAATTGGTCTTGCTTTTGCATTTTTATATGGTTTATCAAATGTTGCAATTACAATAAATATGTTACTTGGAATGCTTGTAGGTGGAGGAATATTCTTAGCTATAACATTACTTGGAGGACTATTTTATGGAAAAGAAGCTATGGGACTTGGTGATGTGAAATTGATGGGAGCATTAGGATTATATTTTGGACTTACAAATATAATTATAATTGCATTAGTATCTTTTTTAGTTGCAGCAATTTTGAGTATAATTTTACTTATAGTCAGAAGAAAAAATATGGATCAATACATACCTTTTGGACCATTTATAGTTATTGCAACTTTAATTGTAATTTTTGTTCCATATAATATATTAATAACAATTTTATTAAATATATTTACTTTAGGATTGTATAATAGAAATTAATAGAGAGGAATGTTAATTACCATGAATGATAGAATTCAAACATTAAGAAATAAAATGGCTGGTGCACAAATTCAGGGGATGATAATAACTAATCCTGTAAATGTGAAATATTTAACAGGGATAGAGGCAGAAGGCACTTTTTTAATAACAAGAAAAGAGAATATTTATATTACAGATGGAAGATATATTGAATATGTAAATAGTGTTATTACGCCATTTGATGAAATTATAATTGATAATTATAAAAATATTTCTAAAGATGAATATGAAAACTTTTTTATGTTTTGCGAAAATGTTGGATTTGAAGAAAATTATGTGACATATTCTAAATATAAAGAATATATGTATAAATATAAAATAAATAATTTTGTTGAAGCAGATTCTATAATTTCAAATATTAGAAGTATAAAAGATGAAAAAGAAATACAAAATATAACGAAAGCTTGTCATATAACAGATAAATGTTTTGAGTTTTTGTTAAGTTATATAAAAGTTGGAATGAGTGAAAAACAAATTGCAAAAAAAATAGAAGAATTTTTTGAAGAAAATGCAGACGGACTTGCTTTTGATACAATTGTAGCATCAGGAGAAAATTCTTCAAAACCACATGCTGTACCATCTGACAGGAAAATTCAAGAAAGAGATATAATAACTATAGACATGGGATGTATAGTAAATGGATATTGCTCTGATATGACAAGAACCATATTTGTTGGTAATCCAACAGAAGAACAAAAAAGGGTATATCATATAGTTTTGAAAAATCAAAAAAATGTTATTGAAAGATTAAATGATGGAGCAAATTTAAAACCAATTGTACAAGATGTTATTGGTGATTTTAAATTAAGTGGTTTTGATTTAATTCATGGTTTAGGTCATGGAGTAGGAATGGAAATACATGAGAAACCAGTTTTTAGTACAACAAATGATTATTATATAAAAGAGAATATGATTATTA
The DNA here is from genome assembly GCA_934169575.1 of uncultured Clostridia bacterium. Classification (GTDB taxonomy): domain Bacteria; phylum Bacillota; class Clostridia; order TANB77; family CAG-508; genus CAG-269. The sequence goes on along the minus strand of CAKPOA010000008.1, from coordinate 28,911 downwards.
CAGATGAACCAGGTATATATATATTAGGAGATTTTGGAATAAGAATTGAAGATACAATTTTGATAACAAAGGATAAACCTGTGGTATTGACAGAATCAAGTAAAGAGTGTATAATAATATAGTTAAAAAGGTTTATAGGAACCTAAAAAACCTAAATAATAATACAAGGAGAATTGATTATGGCAGCAGTTTATTCAGCAGGAGATTTTAGAAATGGAACAACATTTGAAATGGAAGGAAATGTATTTAGAGTTGTTGAATTTCAACATGTAAAACCTGGTAAAGGCTCAGCTTTTGTAAGAACAAAATTAAAAAATGTTATAACAGGTGCAGTTTTAGAAAAAACATTTAATCCATCTGATAAATATCCAGGAGCAGAAATAGAAAAAAAGGAAATGCAATATTTATATAATGATGGAGATCTATATTATTTTATGGATAATGAAACATATGATCAAATGCCTTTAAATAAAGAACAATTAGGTGATTGTTTAAAATATTTGAAAGAAAATATGCAAGTTAAAATATTATCATATAAAGGCAAAGTATTTGCTGTTGAACCTCCAATTTTTGTTGAATTGGAAGTTACATATACAGAACCAGGATTTGCTGGAAACACAACAACAACTTCTGGTAAACCAGCAACACTTGAAACAGGTTTAGAAATACAAGTTCCTATGTTTGTAAATATAGGTGATGTTTTAAGAATTGATACTCGTACATGTGAATATATGGAAAGAGTATAGTATTCAAACAGGGAGAGGAAATCTCCCTTTTAATGTATATGCTTCTATAGCTCAGTCGGTAGAGTGCAGCTTTGGTAAAGCTGAGGTCACGGGTTCAATTCCCGTTAGAAGCTCCAGAAACAAAGATATACACAACATTAAGGCAATAGAAAAAATATTTGATTTTTTCTATTGCCTTAATGTTGTGTAATGAAATATTGCAAAAATATTACAATAAATTAACAAATTTTTAACAATTTTTATAAAAAGCTTGCATTTTTTTATAAAAGTTTGTATACTATATATAATAAGAGTTAACTTGAGAAGGATAAGGCTGGGTTCCCAAATGGGAGTAGATGTATATTTATACATTTAGAATCCTTTGCCCCTGGGGTTAACTCATTTTTTGCTTTCTAATTTAATATTATCTATTAATTGTGGATTTTCCAGAAGTAATTTTGTTACAAAGTCTATTAGTTTTTGAGAACACATATATCTTTTGGAAAGATTGTGATAGTAAAAGTAGTCTTCGTTATCTTTTAAATTGTATTTATTGCAGATTAAATTGAAATTTCTTTGATGTAAATTTATTTCAATATCTTTTCTTTTTAAATTATTCATAATCAATTCTCTTGCATTTTTTTGAGAGTATGGATAAGTAGTATTTATATCTTTTATTTTATCTACAATATAGATAGAATCTTCTGCATCTTTTGATATTGAAAAAGTTAATTGTGCGTCCTTAGCATTTTTAACTACTCTTAAGTTTAAATTAACATTTATTGCTAATTTATTATTTTTTTCATTTTCTAATAAATTAGTTGTTTCATTTCTTACTTTTTTATATTTATCAAAGATTTCATTTCCATATATGCTTAATATTTCTGCATCACTTAAATTAGAATTGTTTGTTACTAAAGATAAAAAAGAAGTATCTATATTTTTGGTAATATCTATATTAAAGAAATCAAATAATTTTTGTGAATAATTTAAAGTATTAGCCTGTAGAAATGGAAGGTAAATATTTTCCATTTCCTTAATTATAAAATGAGTAGATGTATTTCTTAAATCTACAATTATTTCTAAATTTTTTCTAGCAGGGTCTTTTTCGTTTGTAAAGACTTTTTTTATGCAGTCGGTCAATGCAATAGTTCTGTCTGGTTTATTTTTATAATATATACTATCTATATTATTATTTTTTATAATATGGGCTTTTAACAATAACTCCCATGCATTACATACAAAAAATGCAAAACCTTCTAATCTATATTTTATAGTAGGTTTATTATAAATTTCTATAGCTAATAAAAATGCTTCCTGTGATTTTTCTAGCATTTTATTAATTAATTCTTTTTTTTGTTCATTTTTGTTCATTTATTTTCACCTTCTATTGTCAGTTTAGATACAAGGTTTTCCATCTAATAAACTATGATTTTAACCTATTAAAAGCAATTATACTACGAAATTTAACATTTGTAAATATTTTTTTGAAAACCACAATACAAAAGTGAAAAAACATTTGCAAAAATGTTTAAAAAAGTGTATAATATAACAAGAATTGAAATAGTCAATTATATATTTAGGAATATTCTAAAAGAGAGGCAAGATATGAAAAAAATTTATGCAAATAGACAAAATGATAGTAATATTTTATGTAAAAAATTTAAAATGATAAATTCAAATGATGATTATTTCAAAGGAAAGATTACATTAATTCAACTTGAAAGAGTGAATGAAAAATTTATAGCCAAAAGACCAACAGGAGAAATTGAAGTTGTAATTGACAATGATTACAAAATTTTGACTTTTTTTCCAGAAAATGAATCTTATTGTTTTTCAGCTATGTATAACAATGATTGCAAATTATTACAATGGTATTTTGATATATTAAGAAAAGAATGCAAATATGATGAGGGAATTCCATATGGAGAAGATATGTATTTAGACATTGTAGTTCTGCCAAATGGAAAATCTTATATTTTAGATGAAAATGAATTAAAAGATGCTTTAGATAGAGAAATAATTACAGAAAATGAATTTGAAAATGCATATGCAAGTATACATAAAATTAAGAAAATACTGAAAATGAATTTTGATAAGCTACAAGAGTTTACAGAAAAATCATTTGAAATTTTAATAAAACAATTATAAATAAAAAGTTATAATAATAAAAATATGGAGAAGAAAATGAAAAAAAAGTGGGAATATTATGAAATAAACCAAAAAGAAAAAGAAGAATTAAAAAAAGAATATAATATAGATGATTTGCTTGCAATTGTGTTAGTAAATAGAGGAATAAAAAAAGAAGAGATAAGAAAATTTTTAGAGCCAACAAGAAACGATTTTTATAACCCATATGAAATGCCTGATATGGAAAAGGCAGTGGAAAGAATTTTAAAATCAATAGAAAATAAAGAGAAAATAATAATATACGGAGATTATGATGTTGATGGAATAACTAGTATAACAGTATTAGAAAGCTTTTTAAAAGAAAGAGGGTTAGAAGTAAATCACTATATTCCAAATAGACTAAATGAAGGATATGGTTTAAATAAAAATGCAATAGAAAAAATTGCAAAAGAAAATTATGATTTAATGATAACTGTAGATTGTGGAATTACTGGAATCGAAGAAATAAAATATGCAAAAGAATTGGGAATAGAAACAATAGTTACAGACCATCATGAGCCAGGTGAAACTACACCTGAGGCAATAGGAGTTATAGATTGTAAAAGAAAAGATAATAAATATCCTTTTAGAGAACTTGCAGGAGTAGGTGTAGTATTTAAGTTGTGCCAAGCAATAGGAATGAAATTAGGCTTAGAACAAAAGGAATATTTAAAATATTTAGATATAGTAGCTATTGGAACAATTTCTGATATAGTTCCTCTTGTTGATGAAAATAGAGTAATTACTAAGCTAGGAATGAAATTGGTACAATGCACAAGAAATAGTGGATTAAAAGCCTTGATTAATTTATCAGGATATAATAAAATAGATTCAAATACAATATCTTTTGGCGTTGCTCCAAGAATAAATGCTTGTGGAAGAATGGGAGTTGCAGATGAAGCACTAGAACTTTTATTATCAGAAAATATTGAAGATGCAATAGAAAAATCCAAAAATATTATGAAATATAATAATAAAAGACAAGAATATGAGAAAGAAATATTTTTGCAAGCAGTAGAACAGATAAAAGAACAACATTTAGAAAATTCAAATAGTATTGTTTTAGGTGGAGATGGTTGGCACCATGGTGTAATAGGAATTGTTGCATCTAAAATAACAGAATTATACTATAAGCCATGTATACTTATATGTTTTGAAGATGGGAATGATATAGGTAAAGGCTCAGGAAGAAGCATAAAAGGTTTTGATTTGTATAAATCATTAACTAAATGCAAAGATATTATTGCTGGTTTTGGTGGACATAGTATGGCAATTGGTATAAGTGTTGAAAAAGAAAAATTTAAAGAATTACAAAATGTGTTTGAAGAAATTGCAAGAAAAGCCGCTATAAGTGAATTATGCCCAATAATAAAAATCGATGCAATTTTAAACATAGATGATGTTACAAAAGAAATGGTTCAAAGTTTAATACAATTAGAACCTTTAGGGGAGGCAAACCAAATGCCAATATTTTCATTTAAAAATTTGAAAATTAATTCAATTAGAGCACTTACAGATGGAAAACATTTGAAATTATCTTTGAAAAGTGATAAAAATACATTAATAGATGCAATTGGATTTAATTTAGGAGAATTATCAAAACAATATGTTATTGGTGATAAAGTGGATGTTATTGGAAATTTGGAATTTAATAGTTTTAATGGAGTCGAAAAACTACAAATTAATTTAAAAGATATGATGAAAACAGTATAGGGGGGATACTATGTCAGAACTTAAAGATGTAACAATACAAGATATTATTTCAAAGAAAAAGTCAATGTCAAAAAAAGTTGATAGTAAATTTATAATGAAAGCATATAATTTTGCAAAAGAAAAACATGGAGATCAAAAAAGAAATTCTGGTGAGCCATATATAATCCATCCTTTGCAAGTAGCATATACACTTGCAACTATGGGATTAGATGAAAAAACAATAGCTGCTGCACTTTTACATGATGTTGTTGAAGATACAGATGCTACAAGTGAAGATCTTGCAAAAATGTTTGGACAAGAAGTTGCAGATATGGTTGCAGGTGTTACAAAACTTAGTACTTTGCAATTTGCAACAATAGAGGAAACTCAAGTTGAAAACTATAGGAAAATGTTTTTAGCAATGGGAAAAGATATAAGAGTTATTTTAATAAAATTAGCAGATAGACTTCATAATATGAGAACTTTGAAATTCTTAAGAAGAGAAAGACAAATTGCAAATGCAAAAGAAACTATGGAATTATATTCTCCTCTTGCAAATAGGTTAGGATTATATAATATTAAAGCTGAATTAGATGATTTATCTTTCAAATATTTATATCCTGAAGAATATAGAGAAATTGTAGAGGGAATTGATAAGAAAAAAGAAGAAAGACTAAAATTCTTAGATAAAATAATGAATGATATAAGAAAAGACCTAAAGAAACATAGGATTGATGCAGAAGTTACAGGTAGAGCAAAACATTTTTATAGTATATATAAAAAAATGAAAAGAGATAATTCAACATTAGAGCAAATATATGATTTGTTTGCTGTAAGGATTATAGTTAATTCTGTGAAAGATTGTTATTCAGCATTAGGAGTAGTTCATGAAATGTATAGTCCGATGCCTGGTAGATTTAAAGATTATATAGCTGTTCCTAAACCAAATATGTATCAATCAATACATACAACTTTATTAGGTGAAAAAGGTACTCCTTTTGAGGTTCAAATACGTACATGGGATATGCATAAAGTAGCTGAATTTGGTATTGCTGCACATTGGGCATATAAAGAAGCTAATTTCTTAGGAATTGGAAAACAAAATATAAAAGTTAAAGAAGATGAATTGGCATGGCTTAGAGAAACAATTGAGTGGCAACAAGAAATGCAAAATCCTCAAGAATTTTTGGAAACATTAAAAACAGAACTTTTTGAAGATGAAGTATATGTATTTACACCTAAAGGTACAATAAAAGTATTGCCAAAAGGCTCTACATCTATAGATTTTGCATATGCAATACATGAGCAAATTGGTCATCATATGGTAGGGTGTAAAATAAATAGTAAAATGATGCCAATAATTACACCTTTAAAAACAGGTGATATAGTTGAAATTGTTACTGCTGAAAATTCAAAAGGTCCAAGTTTAGATTGGCTTAAATTTGTTAAAAGTTCACAAGCAAGAAATAGAATAAATGGATGGTTTAAAAAGGAAAAGAAAGAAGAAAATATAGAAAAAGGAAAAGAATGTATTGAAAAAGAAGTAAAAAGAATCAGTATACCTTATTCAGAATTATTTAAACCAGAATATATTAAACCAATGCTTGATAGATATAAATATGAAAATTTAGACCAAATGTATGTGGCTGTAGGTATTGGTTCAAATACTGCTACAAAAGTAATTGCAAGAATGCTTATTGAATATAGAAAATTTCACAAAGAAAATAATATTGAAGAAGAAATTGAAAAATTAACAAAATCTAAACAAGAAAAAGAGGCTAAAAATGCAACAAATGGAATTATTGTTAAAGGAATTGATAATTGTTTAGTTAGATTATCAAGATGTTGTAATCCACTACCAGGAGATGAAATTATAGGATATGTTACAAAAGGTAGGGGGGTATCTATACATAGAAAAGATTGTGTAAATGTAAAAGATTTGCTAAAAGAAGAAAATAGAATGATTGATGTTTCTTGGGCAAATGAAGAAAAAGCAACATATAAAGTAGATATAGAGGTTTCAGCAAATGATAGAAATGGACTTTTAGCAGATGTTATTGCAGAACTTGGTAATATAAAAGCTAATTTAATTGGAGTAAATGCTAAAGCAAATAAAGATAGAATAGCAGTAATTACCTTGACTTTAGAAACACAAAGTTTAGATGAATTAAATAAAGTTATAAAAACACTTAGAAAAGTTGATAGTGTTTATGAAGTAAAAAGAAAGAAAGTGTGATAAAATGATTTTGAAAAAACTAAAAATTTCAACATGGTCTGGTGATGCAACTAATTGTTATATAGTTTTTGATGAAGAAACAAAAGAAACAATGGTCATAGATCCTGCTGGAGATGTTGATAAAATAATTGAGATAATTGATATTTTAAAAGGAAATGTTAAATATATTTATTTAACACATTGCCATGGTGATCATATAGGTGGTGTTACTGAATTAAAAGAAAAAAAAGGTGGCAAAATTATAATCCATAGAAATGATGCAGAAGGATTAAATGATGTTAATATAAATTTAACTCATATTATTGATATGCCAGAAATTCATCTTGAAGCTGATTCAAGGATTGATGATGGAGATAAATTACATTTAGGAAATCTTGAATTTAATGTAATCCACACTCCAGGTCATACATGTGGTTCATCTTGTTTATATTGCGATACAGAAAAATTGTTATTTTCTGGTGATACATTATTTAGAGGCACATGGGGAAGAACAGATTTGCCAACATCAAATTTTAGAGATATAATTGATTCTATTACAAATAAATTAATGAGTTTACCTGATGAAACAATTGTATATCCAGGCCATGGAAAATCAACTATGATAAAAGAAGAAAAACCTATTTATTTAGATTTACAACCACGAGGTTACTAATCATTTAAATCTGAATATGTGTGTAAAATTATTTTTACATACTTTGCAGTTGCAATTTACATATTAAAAATTAATATAATGAAAATTGCTCAAATCGCACTCACTACGTTCGTTTGGTCGCTTACGCAGTATTTAAAAAATAATTCTACACACAATATTCAAGTAATAAATTAAAGATGGAAATTATTACCATAGTGATTATATTAAAAAATTTTAAAAAATATATTGCATAAAATTAAATGTAATGGTATAATGAATTTATCAAAACAAAAAGGAGGATAAAAATGAAAAAATTATTATCATTTGTGGTTTTATTTATATTGCTAATAGCAACTGCAACAACTGTTAATGCAACAAACAGTTCAGGATTAGCTGATGAATTATATGATATGGGAAAACCTTATGGAATGACATCATCTGATAAAATTAGAATCGAAAGATATTTAACAGATAACAAAGTGACAGATGAACAAGCTAATCAAGTAATTTCAAAAGCTAAGCAAGCTGTAGCAATAATGGAAAAGGCAGGAACAACTAATTATTCTAAATTATCAGATAGCCAAAAAGAAGAAATGAAATCATTAGCTATTGATGCTGCAAAAGTTCTTGATTTAACACTTGAATTTTCAAATAAACAAGTTAAAGTTTATCAAGATGGAAAATTAATAGATGTAGTAACATATGATAACAATGGAAAATTAGCATATACAGGAAATAATACAAATGCTGTTTTAGTTGTTTCTTCAGTAGCAATAATAGCCCTAGCTTTAGTATTTGTTGCAAGAAAGAAATCTGCTAATGCGTAAATTCGGGGTTAAGACAATAAAAGCAACTATTATAAATCTAATAGTTGCTTTATTAATTATAATTTTAACAATTGGAGCAGTTAAAATATTCTTTGGGGCTAGAATAGATGAAGCTGTGACATTAGTTAGCAAAGTTTCAATAAATGATGAAAATAAAAATGTACAAAAAACAGTTTTGGATAATAACAAAATAACAAATTATCCAGAATATGGTACAGAATATGCAACTATAAAAATTCCTAAAATAGATGTAGATTTACCTGTATATTATGGTGATACATTAGAAGTTCTAAAAAAAGGTGTAGGACATTCTAGTGGAAGTTATTTTCCTGGAGAAGGTGGAACAATAATATATATGGGGCATAATTCTAAAAAAGTTTTTAGGAGATTTTCTGAACTTCAAAAAGGAAATGAAATTGTTGTAGATACTTCATATGGAGAATATAAGTATAAAATTTATGATATGCAAATAATAAAAGAAACAGATATAAGTAAGTTGCCAGTTAAAAATGATAAAGAAACTCTAATGATTTATACATGTTATCCATTTAATAATATTGGTTATACAAAACAAAGATATGTAGTATATGCAAATTTAGTAGAATAGAAGAAAGGAATGTGATTTACAGTGAAAATATTTAAAAATATAATAACATTTATTTTTACAATTATTTTAACAATATTAATTTTATCATATGTAATAATTAAATTATGTTCTTCTACTGTACTAAATGAAAATTATGTGATATCTAAATTAGAGGAAAATGATTATTATAATAAAACATATGAACTTGTTGAATCAAATTTTGAAAACTATATTCAACAATCTGGATTAGATGAAGAGGTATTAAAAGATATTATTACAAAAGATGAAATTGAAGAAGATACAAAAAGTATATTAAATAATATATATTCTGGAATAGGTGATAACATATCTACAGAAAAAATCAAAGAAAGACTAACGCAAAATATAGATAAATCATTAGAAAATAAAAAATTAAGTTCTAGTGAAAAAGAGGCAATTGATGATTTTATTGATAAAATAGGAAATGAATATGAAACAACAATATTTCATACAAATTATGAAAAAAGTTTGAGTAATATGTATAAGAAAATCATTAAAATGGTTTCATTTGGAGAAAAAGTTATATTAGTATCTATAGGATTTTTTGTTATATTGATTTTAATTATAAACACTAGAAGGATCTATAAGTCTATTTCTGCAATTGGTATATCTATGATTTCAAGTGGAGTGATATTTATAATTGCAAAAATATATATAAACACAAAAATAAAAATACAAACTATAACAGTGTTAAATAGTGTATGTTCAACAACACTAAGAAATATTTTGCAAGAATTGCTTGATAATATAATTACTTATGGTATAATTTTTAGTGTTATTGGATTAGTATTAATTATATTATCAAATTTAATTCATAATATAAAAAAATATGGTTTAGAAGAAGAACTATAGAAAAAGTTAGGAGAAAAAAATGGAAGAAATTGATTTAAAAGAACTATTTGAAATATTTTGGACAAAAAAAATACAAATATTATTAGTAGTAATTATATTTATGGTTATGGGTGTCGTATATACAATGGGGTTTACAACTCCTAAATATAGCTCATCTACAACGCTTGTTTTAGCAATGGCTGGAACAAAAGAAAGTGATAATTTAAATAATTCTATAACAACAACAGATGTAACTTTAAATGCAAAATTGGTTCCAACATATAGTGAATTAGTAAAAAGTAAAAATATATTAAGAGAGGTTATATCAAATCTTAATATTAATGAAGACGAAAATAGCTTGAAAAAGGATATTTCTGTAACATCTGTAAAAGATACAGAAGTTATAAAAATAACAGTATCACATGAAAATGCTTTATATGCTGCAAAAATAGCAAATGAAATTGCAAAAGTATTTTCAGAAAAGATAAATGAAATATATAAAATAAATAATATATATATTGTTGATGAAGCAGAAGTTGCTGAAGCACCATCAAATATAAATCATGCAAAAGATGTATTGATATTTGCATTTATAGGACTTGTTTTATCATTAGCATATACTTTTGTATTAAATATGTTAGATACTACAGTAAAAAGTCCAGAAGAAATAGAAAAAAATTACGATATTCCAGTACTTGCAACTATTCCTTCTATTGAAAGTTTTGAAAATGAAAAAGGAGGTAAAAAATAATGAGAAAAGAAGTAATTGTACACAAAAATCCTAAATCTCCAATTTCAGAAATTTTTAGAACATTAAGAACAAATATACAATTTATGGATATAAACAAAAAAATGAAAACAATGTTGATTACATCAACATTTGCAGGAGAAGGAAAAAGTTGGGTTGCAGCAAATATTGCAACAACATTTGCTCAAACTGGCAAAAAAGTTTTAATAATTGATGCTGATATGAGGAAAGGAAGGCAATATGCTATATTTGGTGTTGCTCCAAGACCTGGACTATCAAATTATCTATCATCAACTGAATTTGATGATAAAGGACAAGCAACAGAAAGTTTAAAAGAATATATTCAGGAAACTGAAGTAAATAATTTGTTTATAATAACATCTGGAAATGTCCCACCTAATCCTGCCGAATTAATTGGTTCTGCACAAATGGTTAATTTAATAGAAAATTTGAAAAATGTGTTTGATATAATAATATTTGATGGAACACCATGTGAACTTGTTGCTGATTCAATTATTTTATCAAGATTAGTTGATTCAGTAATAATAGTTACAGCATACAAAAAAACTAAAAAAGATTCATTAGATAGATGTATTAAAAATATTCAAAATGTTGGTGGAAAAATTGCTGGTGTTATTTTAAACAAAATGCCTATAAAAGGAAAAGAATATGTAGAAAAATATTATTATTATGGTAAAAAGAGTATACCAACTAAGAAAAATGTTATAAAGAAAATGAATGATTTTAATAAAAGAGTTGATACAAATGTTATGAATTTACAAAATGAAATTAATAAGAAAAAAGATGTAAAGGAAAACAATAACTCAAAAGCAGAAATCCAATTGACTTCAAAACCAGAAAAAAGTATAACAAATAATGATAATTTTCTAGGTAAAACAAATGAAATTTTAAAACAAATAAATGAATATATAGATAAAGAAAAAAATAATTTGAAATAATTTTAAAAGGAGCAAAATATAAATGATAGATTTTCATACACATATATTACCAAATATTGATGATGGTTCACAAAGTATTGAGGAAACATTTAATTTGATAAAAGAAGCGGAAAGAGCTGGTTTTGATAAAATTATTTCAACATCACACTATATTGAAAATTATTACGAAACAGAAAACAGAGAACGAGAATTTTGGATAAAGTCTTTAAGCCAACAATTCTCTTCTCAAAATATAAATGCCAAAATATATATGGGAAATGAAATTTATATTACTGAGAATTTGATTGAATTATTAAAAAGTGAAAAAGCTTCAACAATTAATAATACAAGTTATGTATTATTTGAATTGCCTTTTAATACAGAACCTATGAACTTATATGATATAGTTTATGAAATGCTTAAAAATAAATTAGTACCTATTTTAGCACATCCAGAAAGATATAGATATGTTCAAAAAGATCCAGATATTATCGCCGATCTGATTGAAAAAGGTGTTTTAATGCAATCAAATTATGGAAGTATAATTGGTCAATATGGTAAAAAAGAAAAGATACTTGTGATGGAATTCTTAAAAAATAATATGATACATTTTTTAGGAAGTGATGTACATAAGCAAGGAACAATTTATCCTAAAATACCAAGAATTGTGAATTTTTTAAAAGATAAGTTAGATGAAAAATATGTAGATGAATTAACAACAGAAAATGCAGAATTAGTATTAAATAATAAAAAAATTAATATAAGAGAAGTAACTCAGTTACAATTTTCGTTTAAAGAAAAAATGATGATGAATTGGAGGATTGGATAGATAAATGAATTGGAGTAAAAAAGATATTACAAATATATGCAAAATTGTTGCATTTGGGGTTGTACTATATTGGGCTCTTGGTAATATACAATTAATTAGCAATATATTTCATACACTTGCTGGAATACTAAAACCATTTATTATAGGAATTGCAATTGCTTTTATTGTAAATATTCCTATGAATATTTTTGAAAAAAAGTTGTTTAAAACAAGAAAAAAAGATAAAAAAGGTAAAAGAATTATAGAGGAAAAACCATCAAAATTAAAAAGAATTGCAAGTATATTATTATCACTTATTATAATAATTGCTGTTATAGTTGTAATAACATATTTAGTTGTGCCAGAAGTAATCGATGTTATTTCTGAGATGATATCATATTTACCAGAATTATTAACAGATTCTAAAAATATAATAAGTGAGCTTGCAAATAAACATCCAGAAGTTTCTGATACACTTGCAACATTGCAATCTAATTTAGAAAATATAAATTCTGAAATGATGAAAAATCTAACTACAATAGGAACAACAATTGTAACTTCTTCATTTGGTGTAATCTCATCAACTGTAAAAGGAGTTTTAAATACTGTAATTGCAATAATTTTTGCGATATATATTTTACTTGGAAAAGAAAAGATTTTTGAAAGTTTAAAGAAAATACTTTATGCTTTTGTTAAAAAAGACATGGCAGACAAAATTTACAAAATTGCAAAAATTTCAAAAGAATCATTTTATAATTTTGTTACAGGACAATTTACAGAATGCTTAATTTTAGGGACTTTATGTGCAATAGGGATGCTAATATTAAAAATGCCTTATGCTGCAACAGTTGGAGCATTAGTAGCTGTTACTGCTTTTATACCTATTGTTGGTGCTTTTATTGGTGGATTTATAGGTGTTGTTTTACTATTACCAATTGCTTTTGAAAAAGCATTAGCTTTTCTAATCTTCTTTATAATCTTGCAACAAATTGAAGGTAATGTTATTTACCCAAAAGTTGTCGGAAATAAAGTTGGATTACCAGGAATAATTGTTTTAATTGCTGTTACTATTGGTAGTGCAATAGGCGGTATTGTTGGTATGGTAATTTGCTTGCCAATCACATCAGTTTTATATACTCTTCTTAATGAATTTGTTGAAAAGAAAAACAAAATTAATCAAGATGAATAATCATAACAAAAATCAAAAGATACAAAAAATGTAACTTTTGATTTTTATGCCACTATAGCTCAGTTGGTAGAGCAACGGATTCGTAACTCGTAGGCCGGCAGTTCGATTCTGCCTAGTGGCTCCATTTGAAATTAACTTACAGACTTAATTGTGGCAAATTTGCCATATTTTTTTTATTAGAAAATTTAAGTGAAAACTATTGACAAAAACAAACAACTGTTTTATAATAATAACAAAATATAATATTAAGAAATGGAGATGATACTATTGAAAGAAATTGATAAAAACAATAAATCATTTGAAGATATTAAGCATATTGATGAAAACGGTGTTGAATTTTGGTATGCTAGAGAACTTATGCCTATTTTACAATATTCTAATTGGCAAAATTTTGAAAAGATAATTTATAAAGCAAAAATATCTTGCGAAAACAGTGATATTAGTGTATTTGAACATTTTACTGACGTCAATAAAACGATCAAAATGCCTAAAGGAGCGGAAAAGACAATTACAGACTATAAATTAACTCGTTATGCTTGTTATTTAATAGCACAAAATGGAGATAGTAGAAAAAAAGTTATTGCACTTGCACAAACTTATTTTGCAGTTCAAACAAGAAAACAAAAATAAAATTAAAAATGGAGAAAAATTAATGAATGAATATTTTGAAAATTTAAATGAAACAATAAAAGAATATTTTAAAGTGTTATCAGATGAAATACCAAATTTTTTATATGACTACATAAATACGTCTGCAATGCAAAGAATAGGAAAAATTGGTTGTGGCTGTGGAACAGAATATACAAAAATATTTAATAATAAATTTTTTTATTCAAATTTAGAACATAGTATAGGTGTTGCTTTAATTATATGGAATTTTACAAAAGATAAAAAACAAACAATTGCTGGACTTTTTCATGATATTAGTACCCCTGTATTTAAACACTGTATTGATTTCATGAATGGAGATCATGAAACACAGGAATCTACTGAAGAGTTAACAACATATATGATAAAAAATTCGAATGAAATAATGGAGTTGCTAGAAAGAGATAATATAAAAATAAACGAAGTAGACAATTATCATATATATCCAATAGCAGATAATAATACACCAAAATTATCAGCAGATAGATTAGAATATACTTTTTCTAATGGTCTATATTTTAAGGAAGTTTGGGATATAAAAAGAATTAAAGAAATTTACTCTAATATTGAAATACAAATAAATGAGGAGGGTATACAAGAATTAGGGTTTAAAGATAAAAATATAGCAGAAAAATTTATAGATGGAGCAAGTAAGTTATGGCCATTATGGGTATCAAATGAAGATAAATTGGTAATGCAGTTTTTAGCAGATATTGTAAAGAAAATGTTTGAAGAAAATCTTTTAACTAAAAAAGATTTATATACTTTATCTGAAAAAGAAGTAATAGATAAAATAGAAAATTGTACTAATGAAAAAATTTCAAAGTGTTTCAAATTATTTAGAAATTCAACAAAAATATCAGAAAGTGATTCTCCTATTTTTGATAAATATTGTGTTAGCATAACAGCAAAAAGAAGATATATAGTTCCATTAGTAAAATATGCTAATTATTATAAAAGGGTAAATGAAATTTCTGATTTTGCTAAAGAAAAAATAGATGAGTATTTAAACTTTAAAACTAAAAAATATGCATATTTAGATTTTGACTTATAACATTAATTTTAAATTTTATTCGGTAACCTTGATACCTGATTTACAAGCTATTTTAAAGAGGTTTACTATTTTTTCAAAATTAGGTTGCGGACATAGTCTGCTGTATGTTATAATTAATAAAAATTCAAAAATTGCAGCATTATGTTGCAAAATTGCCGTGAACTACTATTACTACTATAATGGATAAAATAAAAGATGAAGAAGAAAGATTATGGTACGCCGAAAAAGCATTGGAAAATCTATGGTCTAGAACAATACTTGAACATCAAATTGCAACTAATTTATATAAACCTATTGGTGTAGCAGAATATAAATATTTACAAGAAATTCCAGACTATTTGGCAGATAATTTACCAAGTATTGAAACACTAGAGAAAAGATTAAATAATAAGTAAGAATGAAATCTAGTATAAAGAATTGGTGAATATATATGAAAATAAAAAGTATTAAAACATTAAATAAAGTAGGTCTGAATGCTAATTGCGATGCACTATAATAGCTAATTGGTAAAATATGGCAATTAAATAAACCTTATGGGTATTTGTTGTCTAAAACAACAAATACCCCGCCGTACACCGCAAAGCGGTATGAGGCGGGGGCCCAATATAATAGGATATCCAAAATATGGATGTCTTTTTATTTATCGCTTACTTCTTAATTATCTATTTTTCTATTTACCACAACTAATTTTCTTCTTTTAATTCAAAATTTTTCTTTTCTTCTTCAACAGCGGTAATTAATTCTTGTTCTGTTGGCATATGTAATTTATACTCAGAAGAGAATATTGTTTTATTATCTTCTGGCAGAGTATATTTTACAACTGTTTCATTTTTATTTGTTGATAGCAATATTCCAATTGTCTTATTTTCATCATCTTGTCTAATTTCTCTATCATAGTAATTAACATACATTTGCATTTGTCCAATATCTTGATGTGATACTTTTCCAATTTTTAAATCAATAATAACGAAACATCTTAAAAGCCTATTATAAAAAACTAAATCTGGATAAAAATGATCTTCTTCTAATGTTAATCTTACTTGATTTCCCACATAACTAAACCCTTTTCCTAACTCTAATAAGAATTCTTTTAAATGTTCAATAATATTTTTTTCTAAATCAGATTCTAAATAATCCGTATTTTCTTTTATATCTAAAAATTCCAATACAAATGGGTCTTTGACTAAATCTTTACTTGTTTTTAATATTTGTCCTTTTTCAGATAGTTCTAATATTTTTTCTTTATCAGCAGATAGTGTTAATCTTTCATATAATAAAGAATCTCTTTGCCTTTGAAGTTCTCTAACACTCCATTTAGAATTAATACATTCATTTAAATAAAAATTTCTTTTTGTTTTTTCATCAATTTTTATAAGTTCTAAATAGTGAGACCAACTCAATTTGGCAGACACTGTCTTCCAAATTGGATATATTAAATAAAATTTTCTCATAGTTCGTAAATTTCTTGAAGAAAAACCTTTTCCAAATTCATTAGTTAGTTTTTGAGACAATTTATCTAGTACAGCATCTCCGTAACTTGCTCTTTCATCGCCTTGCTGTATTTCCATAATTGCTTTTCCTATATTCCAATATAAACTAAGCATTTCAGTATTTACAGTTTGATAAACTTTATTTCTACTATTTATAATTAAATCTTTGATATTATCAAAAATATTATTTATTTCATTATCATTATTGATTAATTCATTATTCATTAATTCTCTCCAATCATTTAATAGCAATTCATTTATAATGTTTTCAGTATAATTAAATGTTACAAAAATAATTGATAAAAACATGAAAAGCTAGTATAATAAATATAGGAAATGAAGAATCACAAACGCTGTTTGACGAATATATATGTAAAAACACATAAGCAACGGTTAAATTACAGATGTGTTTTTTTATTGTCTATTTGTTTAAAATTATAACCATTCCTATGTTATCTAGTATAACATAGAAACTTATAAAAATCAATATTAAGAACTGATTCAGTAAAAAAGTGTGTGACTAGTAAATGAAAATGTCTTGAAACTTACTAAAAAATATGTTATAAATATATTGAGTGGTACTCAAGAAACTTTCGAAGCCTTGAGTCATCTTTTATATTATTTGGAGGTATGATGAAAGAATATAAAAACAATGAAAAGTTTATAGATTATCTTACATCTAAAAATGTAATTGTAAATGATAGAAAATTAACTCAAAAAAATTTCACAAAAATGCAAGCAAAAGTGCTTGCATTTTTTATAACAAATTGGTATAATCTTTTTAGGAATTGAAATAATAAACAATAGAACTTTGAAAATTAAATAATTTGTTCCTGAATAATAGGTGACTATTGTTTATTTTTAAGATTATATAAAAATATGGGGAGGAAAAAAATGGAGAAAACGAAAAGAAAAAACGGACAAAAAGGTATTACATTAATTGCGTTAATTATTACAATAATCGTATTAATAATTTTAGCAGGAATTTCAATAGCAATGATATCAGGACAAGATGGAATATTAAATAGAGCAGGAAGAGCAAAAACACAAAATGATATAGAAGGAACAAAAGAACAAATAAAATTAGAGTTAATAGGAAAATATGATGCAAATGGAAAATACACAAATGCAGATGTAATTGATGCAGTAGAAAAAGTGACGGGTAACCCTGTTACAGAAAAAACAGGAAGAGTTAAAACAAAAAATGGAAATTATATGGATATTTCTGATTTATGGGTAACATCAAATCCAACTGGTGGAGGTAGTGGAAATACTGAAACAATAAGTAAAATTGAAACAGGAAAAAAATATACAAATAAATCTGAATATTCTGAAACAGATACAGGATATAAAATAACAATACCAGGAGGGTACACTATAGCAGATGACTCAGCAACCAAAATAAAAGATGGTGTAGTTATAAAAGACGAAAGTGGAAATGAATTTGTATGGGTACCAGTGCCAAATGCAATAGCAAATACAGAGGCAGATATAACAACAATGGTAAATAACAAACAATACCCAATTGCAGTAAAAACAGGTTCAACTGATAGTAATGGAAAAACAGCATATAGAGGAGTGTCATATGATTTTTCATCATCAGGTGGAACAGTTTCAATGACACCAAAGAGCTATTCAGCAACATCAGGATATAGAGAGCCTGCATATTTGGAAAATACAACATATGGAGATGCAAGTACAAATGGAAAAAATTATTTAAGAAATATAGTTGGAATGACACAAACAGATGATAATGAGCTTAAAACAGCATGGACAAACCAAATGCAAACAGAGTTTGATGAAATGGTTGAAAAAGTTGCATCAGCAGGAGGATATTATATCTCAAGATATGAAATAAGCGGAACAATAGATTCAAGTGGAAATATAACTACAGAAAGTAAGCCAAATGCGACAGCATTAACTGGAGGTACAACATATAAAAATAATAAATTAACATGGTATGGATTATATAAAGCAGGAAAGAGTTATACACATGATGGAATTGGGTCAACAATAATATGGGGAAGTCAATATGACCAAATGATGATATGGATGGCAAAAAATGGAATAGATGTAACTAAAGAAGATAGTACAAATTATAACAAAAATTCAACAATAACAGGAGTTTCAGGATCAAAAGATGTAATAAATAAAGTATATGATTTATATGGTGGAAGATGCGAATGGACATTAGAGGCCTATGACACCTTCAGCAGAGTTGCTCGAGGGGGCGGTTACAACAGCAGCTTTCCAGCGACTCGTCGCAGCGACGGCTCTCCAACTGACAGCGAATACTTCATTTCCACCAGGGCCACACTTTATGTTAAGTAGGCCTGAATGCTAATTGCGATGCACTTGTAATAGCCAATTGGTAAAATATGGAATTTAAATAAACCTTAGGGGGTTTTGTTGTCTAAAACAACAAAGACCCCGCCATACACCGCAAAGCGGTATGAGGCGGGGGCCAAATATAATAGGATATCCAAATATGGATATCTTTTTTAGTGCCTTAGAATTTGGGTATTGATAATTTTTTAAATTTATGTTAAAGTATTGATAATGATAAATAAGAAGTGGTGGTAAAATGAAATTAAAATTAAAGATTATAGTAATATTATTTTCAATATTAATGGTTATATTAGTAGGAATTAAAATAAGAAATGATTTAAATCCCCAAAATAATATAGAACAAAAAACAAAAGAAATTTTTAGTAGTATAAATACAAGTTCTTTTGCCAAGATTACAAAATACATAGTATATGGAACAAACTTTAATTTAGAAGGAAAAATAGAGATACCACAAATATCAAAAATTTCTGTATCAAAAGTAAATTTAATAGTACAAGATTTAAATGGGGAACAGAAAATATTAAAAGCAAGTTATAAATATTCAGATGGTGTTTTAAATTTTTCCACTATAGAGGAAATTAATAATGGTATAAATTTAGAAAAATTGAATTCAGAAAAATATTTCTTTTTTATAGAAGTTATATTTTCAAATAATGAAAAATATAATTATTCATTAAAAAATGAAACAGAATATGGAGATATCACATATTATACAATTACAAAAAATAATACTAATAAAGTTATCAATATAGGATTTAATGAATATAATGATATATCATATATGGGAGCTGAAATATCAGATATAGAAAACTTGCCAGATGATATATATGATATTGTAATAGATGCAAGCCATGGAGGAAAAGACACAGGAACCAAAAATGGTGAATATAATGAGGCAGATATTGTTTTAGATTGTAGTAATATTTTAAAAGCTCAATTAGAAGAAATGGGTTATAAAGTATTTGTTACAAGAGATGAAACTATGGGAAAAGATGTTGATACTACATTAAATATGTATGATGATGATGGAAGAGTTAATATTGCAAATAATACACATGCAAAAATATTGATTTCTTTACATATTGATAAAAGTGCTAAAAGTAATTCTGGAGTTGAAATTTATGCACCTTGTTTAAGCAATTTGAATTTTGCAAAATCAATGGCAGATAATATTGTTAAATATGCAAATACTTCATATTCATCTTCTGATTTATATAAAGAAGATGATGGAGTTTATGTTAGAAATTATAGAACTTGGGATATTTTAGAACAAAAAAATGCAGCTATTAGAAATAAATATGAACCATATAATATAACAACTTCTACACCTTTTTTGTATATGATAAGAGAATGTGGGGGAATTGCTACAAATGCTTTTGTTGATGGAAGAAATAAAGTATATGGTAAAAATAATTTTGTGAATTCTAATATTGGGATAGAAACATATGTGGTTGAACTTGGAAATATGATTAATAATAAAGATTTAGAAAATGTTGTAAATCATTCAGATCTATATATGAAAGGTATTTCTGAAAGTATTCAAAATTATTACAATTAATTGTTACTAGTCAGCTTTTTTAAATTTATTACCTAAATATGTATATAAAATTATTTTTACATACTTTGCAGTCGCAATTTCCATATTAAAAAATTAATATAATGAAAATTGCTCCAATCGCACTCATTTCATTCGTTTGATCGCTTACGCAGTATTTAAAAAATAATTTTATATACATATTTAGATTTAAATGACTCTAAGGCTGACTAGTAACAATTAATTGTGAAAAAATTGTGAAATTTAAAAATAACTATTGACAATTTATAAAAAAGGGTATAATATATTAGCAGTTAAACACGAAGAGTGCTAAAAAGATAGGAGGGATTTTAATGATTAAACCATTAAGTGATAGAGTTTTAATTAAAATGAAAGAAAATGAGGAAACTACAAAAAGTGGAATTATTTTAGCAGGTGCTAATAAAGAAAAACCACAAATAGCAGAAGTTATTGAGGTTGGACCAGGAGAAAAAATAAAAGGTGAACTTCAAGAAATGTATGTAAAAAAAGGTGATAATGTTATTGTTAGCAAATATGCTGGAACAGAAGTTAAATATGAAGGAGAAGAATATTTAATTGTAAAACAAGATGATATTCTTGCTATAGTAAAATAAATATTGAAAGGAAGTATGAAAAATGGCTAAACAAATTAAATTTGGCGAAGATGCCAGAAAAAGTTTATTAATAGGTGTCAATAAATTAGCTGACACTGTAAAGGTTACATTAGGACCAAAAGGAAGAAATGTTGTTTTAGATAAAAGCTATGGTGCTCCATTAATTACTAATGATGGTGTTACAATAGCAAAAGAAATAGAATTAGAAGATAAATTTGAAAATATGGGAGCTCGTTTAGTAAAAGAAGTTTCTACAAAAACAAATGATGTTGCAGGAGATGGAACTACAACTGCAACAGTTTTAGCACAAGCAATGGTAAAAGAAGGAGTTAAAAATGTTGCAGCTGGTGCTGACCCAATGTCTGTAAAAAGAGGAATGGATAAAGCAACAGATACAGCTGTAAAAGCTTTAAAACAAATAAGTGCAACTGTAAATGGAAAAGATGATATTGCAAGAGTTGCAAGCATTTCTGCCAATAGTACAGAAATTGGAAACTTAATAGCTGATGCTATGGAAAAAGTTTCTAAAGATGGAGTAATTACAATCGAAGAATCAAAAACATCACAAACAGAATTAAATGTTGTTGAAGGAATGCAATTTGATAAAGGATATGTATCTCCATATATGGTTACTAATACAGAAAAAATGGAGGCTATTTTAGATAATCCATATATATTAATTACAGATAAAAAAATAAGTAATATTCAAGAAATATTACCATTATTAGAATTAATTATGCAACAATCTGGAAAACTTTTAATTATATGTGATGATGTTGAACAAGAGGCTTTATCAACACTTGTACTTAATAAATTAAGAGGTGTATTAAATGTTGTAGCTGTTAAAGCTCCAAGTTTTGGAGATAAGAGAAAAGCTATGTTACAAGATATTGCAACATTAACAGGAGGAGAAGTTATAACTTCTGAATTGGGATTGGAATTAAAAGATACAACTATAGAACAATTAGGAAGAGCAAAACAAGTTAAAGTTCAAAAAGAAAATACTATAATTGTAGATGGTGCAGGTGATAAACAACAATTAGCAGATAGAATAGGTCAAATTAGAGCACAAATTAATGAAACAAAAAGCGAATTTGATAAAGAAAATCTACAATCACGTTTAGCTAAATTAGCTGGAGGTGTTGCTGTAATTGGTGTTGGAGCTGCTACAGAGATAGAAATGAAAGATAAAAAACTTCGTATAGAAGATGCTTTATCTGCAACTAAAGCTGCTGTTGAAGAAGGTATTGTTGCAGGTGGAGGAACAGCATTAATAAATGTTATACCTGAAGTAAAAAAATTAACAGAGACTTTAGAAGGTGGGGAAAAATTAGGTGCTTCTATTGTACTTAAATCTTTAGAAGAACCATTAAAACAAATTGTTAGAAATGCAGGTTTAGAACCATCTGTTGTTGTTGAAAATGTTAAAAAATCAGATAAAGGTTTTGGATTTGATGCAGCTACAGAAAAATATGTTGATATGAAAAAAGCTGGTATAGTTGATCCAACTAAAGTTACTAGAAGTGCATTACAAAATGCTACATCTATAGCTTCTATGGTAATCACTACAGAAAGCTTAGTAACAGATGCTCCAGAAAAAAGTTGCAAATGTTCAGGTGGAGCAGATGCTGGAATGCCAGATATGGGTGGTATGTATTAAAATAAAGACTTTCGGGTCTTTATTTTTTTATCCCAAAATAATAGATTTTTTTTTATAAAGATGATATAATGTTTTTGAGCTGTTACTAGTTAGCCTAAAAATAAATTAAGCTTAAATATGTATAAGGAGTTAAAATGAACCCATATAAATTAAGTGTAATAATGTGTATATATAATACACCTGAAGAATATTTAAAAAAAGCAATAAAAAGTGTAATTGAACAAACAGAATATAATATAGAAATAATACTTGTAAATGATGGTTCAAATGAAAATATAAGAGAAATATGTCAAAAATATAAAGAACAAGATAAAAGAATAAAATTAATAAACCAAAAAAATCAAGGTGAATCTGTAGCAAGGAATGTTGGAATTCAATATGCAACAACGAATTATATAACTTTTATAGATAGTGATGATTATTTTGAAAATGATATGTGTAAGCAAGTATTAGAATATATGGAAAAAATAGAATATGATTTTGATGTTATTATATTTGACTGCTATGTAGATATAAATGGTAAGAAAATAAAAAATAAATTTTATACAAAAAACGGAAGATTAAATAAAGATGATATTAGACAAATACAGCTACAAAATATTGAAAAAGGAATAAGTAAATATTATCCTCCTGAAACAAATATTTCTGTACCATGGGCTAAAATATATAACAAGGATTTTATAATTA
The DNA here is from genome assembly GCA_934169575.1 of uncultured Clostridia bacterium. Classification (GTDB taxonomy): domain Bacteria; phylum Bacillota; class Clostridia; order TANB77; family CAG-508; genus CAG-269. Next base: position 5,435 of record CAKPOA010000008.1, on the reverse strand, counting down.
AAAATAATATTAAATTTGTTCCAAAAGTAATAAGAATGCCAGATGCAATTTTTAATATGGAAATATTTGAAAAGTCGGAAAAAATATATGTTTTGGACAAATATTTATATAATTATCAAAAAAATGATTTTTCAATATGTAATAGATTTTCAAAAGATACAGTAGATTATTATGAAAAATATTTTGGATATGTAAAAAAATATATTGAAAAATATAATAAAGATAATGATTTTAAAGATTTATTAAATGTGAAAATTGTAACAAGTTTAGATATATATATGAAAAATTATTTTTTTAATAAAGAAAATCCTAAAAATAATAAAGAAACAAAAAAAGAATTTGAGAATTTGTTAAATACAAAAATGTATATTTTGGCTATGAAAGATGTAAAAAAACAATATTTAAGTATATATCAAAAATGTATATTATTTTGTGCAAAATATAGATTATTTTATGGATTAAAATTTTTAGTAAAATTGAAAAATTTTATAAAAAACATATGAGGTGATAATTTTGAAAAAAATAGATAAATTTGGATTTATATCAATTTTAATAACAATAGTTTTATTAAATATTTATATAGGTTCAAATATAAAAAGTCCTATTTGGATTATACAGATTTTTATGAGTTTTGTATCGATAATATATATTATATTAAAAAAAATACATAAAGAAAAAAATGTTATAATAAAAGGGAAGATAGATATAGCTGTTATAATTTTAATGATTTCTATGTTTATACCTCTTATAGCTAAAACATATGCATCTTTAGATGGAACAATAAATATGATATTAAAATATTGGTCAATATATGGAATATATATACTTACAAGAAATGTAATAACAGAAAAAAAGCAAATAGAAATTATACTTAAAACTTTTATAATATCATCAATAATACCTTTGATATTTGGATATGATAAATTTTTGAATTTGAATTTTTTTGAACCATTTTTAAATTCAATAGGAGCAGTAAAATTAAATGAAAATAGGTTTATATCAACATTTGGTTATGCAAATACATGTGCAATATATTTTGCTGTAATAACAGCTGTTACAATATATATGTATAAAACAGAAAAAAAGAAAAAATTAAAATATTTATATTTAGCATATATATTGATTTGTAGTATTACAATTTTGCTTACTCAATCAAAAGGAGTAATTGCGATATCTGGTTTAGTTATTTTTATATATGTAATAATGGGAATAAAAAACAAAAAAATATCTAAAAAATGGATTATTGCTGGAATATGTACAATAATTGTATTTATTATTTATTTTTTTATTGCAATACAAATACCAAAAGATTTAATTATAACAGAAAAAAACAAGACTTGTGTTGTAAGAGAATTTGAGCCAAATACAAAGTATAAACTTGATTTGGAAATAGAAACAAACACAGATAAACAATATGATAGCTGCAAAATTGTTATAGTTGAAATAACAAAATATTTATCTGAAAAAGAACTGACTAAATTTTCTTTTTCAAATTATAATGGATGGAAAAGTTTTGAATTTGAAACAGATGATATTGCATCATATATTGAAATTAGAATTTTAAATCCTACTAAACAAACTATAAATATAAAAGGGTTTAAAATAAATAATAAACAATGTATTTTAGAATATAAAATAATTCCAGATGAATTAGTGCGAATATTTAAAAATTTTAATTTAAAATATACAAGTGTATTTCAAAGATTTGACTATTGGAAAGATGGACTAAAACTTACAAAAGAGAATTTCTTATTTGGAGCTGGTGGAAATGCTTGGAGAATGTTATATGGACAAGTTCAAGATTATTTATATTATGCAAAAGAATCACATTGCTATTTAATTGAATTAATTATTTCATATGGATTAATAGGATTTTTAGCATATATATTTATAATATCAATAACAGTAAAAAATGGCTCTAAATTACTAAAAGATAAATTAATGCTTAGTATAATCACAGGAATATTAATGATAATTGTACATAGTTTAATTGATTTTGATATGTCATTTTTAATAATTTTATCAATGTTTTTTATGTTTATTGCAATTATTAATAAAAATGATAAAAACTTAAAAGTTAATGTAAATTTGATAGATTATATTTTAATTCCGATATTTGCTATAATATTAATTGCAAATATTTGTGGATATATAACATCTAGTAGTGAGAAAGAAAAAAATTTAGCTAGTATAAATATAGCTCCATGGTTATTTGAATATAAATATAATGATGTTATTTATATGGAAAAAAACAATATAAATTCTGTAGAAAAATTGGAAAAAATAAAAAATATTTTGCAAAATGAACCATATAGTTGTCAAAATACATTATATGAAATATTTGGGAATACATTGGAAAAAATAGATGATGAAAATGTAAAAAAACAATATGTTGATTTTATGATCGATTTTTTGCAAAAATATAAAGTTGAAAGAATACATGATTCTGTGATATTAAAAAATCGAACTGATGCGATTATTCAAATATATGAAAAATCCGGTTTGAAAACAGATGAGGCTAAGAAATTACTTAAAATAGTTATTGATGAATATGAGAAAACTGCAAAAGGTATATTAGAATATGAAAAAAATATGTCAAGTAAAACAATTAGCAAAATGAGATTTGAAATTTATATTAGTTCATATGAAAAAGCTTTAGAGCTATATGAGGAAAAGGATTAAAAATATGAAATTAGAAGTATTGATGTCAATTATGAATATAAAAAATGAAGAACAATTAAAAAATAAGATTAATCAAAATAATATTACAACAGATGTCTTAGTTATAAATCAAGTGGAAAATAATGAAGATATTTTTGAGTTTGAAAATATAAGATGTTTTTCAATGAATGAAAAAGGTGCTAGTAAAAGTAGAAATAATTTGATGAGATTAGCTAAAGGTGATATTTGCATTTTTGCAGATGATGATATGATCTATGATAAAAACTATGAAAATACTATTACTAAAGCTTTTGAAAAAAATCCTGATGCAGATATAATATTATTTTATATTGGTAACTATAATGAAAATAGAGAGAAAAATAAACATATTGGAAATAAAAAAATTAATATATTAGATATTATGAGAGCTAGAACTTCTGAAATTGCTTTTAGAAAAAGTTTTATAGAAAAATATAATATTAAATTTGATGAAAACTTTGGGCCACCAAACAAATTTAAGAAAGGCGAAGATACAATTTTCCTTGCAGATTGTTTAAAAAATAAAGTGAAAATTTATAGTGTTGATGAAAAAATTGGTAGTGTGAAAAATGAAACTAGTACTTGGTTTACAGGATATAATGAGGAGTTTCTGTTTTGTCAAGGTGCATTATTTTATAGAATATATGGTATTTTTTCTAAATTAATTTTTTTACAATTTGTGATTAGAAAGTATGGATTATATAAAAAGAATTTGTCAATTTTTGCAGCATATAAACAAATGGTTTTAGGGGCAAAAATGGTAAAAAAGAAGGAGGGATAATATGCATTTTTATAATTTAATAAAAAAAATAGCTGAAAAAAATGATATTTTACTATATGTAGACATGGATGGTGTTATTGCATCATATGATGCTGGAAAACCACTAGATTACGAAAACAAAAGGCCTTTAATGGAAAACATAAGAAAAATAAAAAAAGTTAGTGAAATACCAAATGTTGAATTATTTATATTATCAATATGTATGAATAATGAACAAATACAAGAGAAAAATAATTGGTTAGATAAATATGCTGATTTTTTTAAATATGAAAACAGAGTTATAATATCAAAAGAAAAAAATGTGGGAATAAGCTCTCCTGAAATAAAAACGAATTATTTAAAAAATTTAAAAAGTAACAAACAAATAATTTTGCTAGATGATGATAATAGAATCTTAAAAAATGTATTGAAAAATGCGGAAAATGTTATTGCATTGCAAGATTCTGAATTAATTGATTAAAAGTATAGACAATATAATTTGGGTATGATATCAGCTCTTTATTAAATATTAATAAAGAGCTATAAACAATTAAAAACCTATTATTTTATTATATATATTAATAGCATAATTATCTGTCATTCCAGAAATGTAATAAATAACAGCCTTGCAATAATCTTTTAAATTAGATGGGTCAAAAATAACATCATTTTGGTTGGTTGAGATTCTTTCAAATGTCCAAAAGTTTCTAAACCAATTTTCAAAATCTTCATAAAGTTGAGGAAAATCTTTTTGAATCTCTTTTTTGTTATAGAAGGTTTCTTTTAATAAATCATAAATTGTAGTTAAAATTAAACAAAAATAATCAGATGAGATTTGAACCTTTTTTGAATAATAAATTTTTTCATAATTGAATTTTTTTAATTTATTAATTTTATCTAAAATTTCATCAGAAAAACATAATCCATTTTCGATATTAGAATTTTTACATAAATCATAAATAAAATCATTAATAATAACAGTATTGTTAATAATACTATCTGATTTATAATCTAAAATTTTATATAAGTCATCTAATTTATCATTCATTATTCCAAGTGTAATTGCATCTGCAATATCTCTACCTAAATAAGATATTTTGTCTGCAATTTTAACAACACAACCTTCCCAAGTATAAGGTGCAAATTTGTTAGGTTTATCATATTTACTTAAATCAATAAATTCTGTTCTTGGTTTTAAATTATTTTCATCAATTTCACCACAATGAGAAATAATGCCATCTCTAACTCCATAAGTTAAATTCATATTTTGCTTATTGCCACAAGGATCTTCTAATAATTCAATTTTATCAACCATATCAAGACCATTTTTTTCATGCCAAAATGTTTCTCCAACATCTCTTTCTAGAATTTTAGATAAAACCTTTTCTCCTTTGTGTCCAAATGGACTATGACCTATATCATGAGCAATTGCAATTGCTTTTGTTAATTGTGTATTAAGTCCTAAAAATTCTGCAATAGTATAGCTAATTGATTCAACATGTATAACATGCTCAATTCTTGTACAAATATGATCATTTGTTGGAGAGAAAAAAACTTGAGTTTTATGTTTCATTCTTCTAAAGCCTGTGCTATGTATAATTCTTGTGTAATCTCTTTCAAATTCTGAACGAATATCATTATTTCTTGAATATAATTCTTTTTCTCTTTTTATTATATTTTTCCAGTTAGCATTATTTTCTGTTGCTGCAACATTTTTTAAACTATTTTCCATATATATTATCCTTTCATTTTTTAATATTTTATCATTTTTAATTGATTTCTTCAATACTTTTTAATGAATTTTCTATGTCAATAATTGTTTGAAAAAATGTTAAAATAGATTGACGGGAAAATGAAAATATGATAAAATGAATTTATTTAAACAAACAACAAATGAGAGGAGAAAGCTCTATGGGAGAACCAGAAAATGTACAAAGTACAATATGTATTAAAGAAAATAGAGGCATAAAAAAAC
>CAKPOA010000007.1 GCA_934169575.1 uncultured Clostridia bacterium | reverse complement strand
ATTCTCTGTAGTTATTTCTTCATCTTTAAAATATGGAATATCATTATTGATATTAATAACTATCTCGTTTTCATATTTAGGAATATTTTCAATTGCAATGTCTGTAGTAACATAAAATTAAATATGAAGATTATATTTTTTATATATACAAAATGGTAAAGTTTATTGTAAAGTTTATTGTAAATCTAATAATATTTTCCAATAACCTTTTTTGTTTGCACCAACTCTCTCTAATACATTATTATCTTTTAATTCTTTTATATTTGTAGCAACCGATTGTCTGCTTACTTTTAGTATTTTTGCTATATTTGATTGAGTAATATTAGGTTGCTCTATTATTATATTTATAATTTCTTGTTGCCTCTTACTTAGTGATAATTCCTTATTATTAAATATATTCTGATTTTTGCTTGATAAATCATAAGTTCCATAATTTTTATCATAATATGATGGTCTTAAAAAACTTACTTCAAAAAACTCATCGTATTGAAATTTTGGCTCTTTCAGCCCTGCATTTTGCATTAATTCTCTCATTCTTCCTATACCTGTCCCTGCTTTTTCTATATAATGTGTTCTTCTTAATAAATCTGCAATAATAGGATTTCGTGCAATACTTCGTTTACCAAAATTTTCTTTGGTAATTCCCTTTGGTACTCCACCTGGGCTTACTATTGAAACTCTATCATCATAAATCTCTACCATAACCCTTGCGCCATCTTCAAAGTATTGTCGATGGCATATGCCGATTTATAATCGCCTCTTTTAATACATCTTCTGGGATTTCTAAAACTTCTTTTCTTGTTGCATTCCCTTGTTCTCTCATAACCTCTGCATTAATTAAATACGTTAAGTTCACATGTTTTTTTGTAAATGATAAAGCATCTTCAATATTGGTTATTATATCTTTATTGCAATCTAATATATCCAAAATATAAACTCTATTTGTTCCTTTAAAAGCAATGCAAGTTATATAGTTCTGGATTAAAAAATTGGTTGGATTTTTTGCAAAGAAAATAACACCTGCATTTGTAAACATATATTGATTATTTACTTTTTCTAAACAATTTAAGTTTATCAATAGTACCAATAATATTACCATTATCATCTATACCAATTAATATTTTTCCACCCATACTATTAGCAAAAGCTACAACTTCAACTATAAATTTTTTACCTAAATTTTCTTTAAATTCTAATGTATAGCCTTCACCTTCTTTTATAAGTATTTCTAATTCCTGTTTAGTCATTTTTGCCACCTTTCTTCACATACTTTACATATAAAATGCACATCTTATATTAGTGCTTCTCTCTTTTGTTGTATATGTTTTTTATATTTTGTATCTATATTTTTCATTATTGAACAAATTCAAATCTACTATACTATTGGAGATTTTTTATTTTGAATAAAATTTAAATTATTGTATCAAATTTCTAACCAAAAGTAAATAAATAAAGTGCTAAAATTCATAAAAAATCATAAAATTAAATATGAAGATTATATTTATCAAGAAAAAATTTATTTTTTGCATTATTTTTTTTGCAATTTTATTTATTATCTTATTTTGTCTTGTTTTTCCAAGAATATCAATTGGAGTTGATATTTCAAAAGATTCTTTTTTAAGCGAGGAATCTAAAAATAAAATAGAAAATTTATCTAAAGATAATGAAAAAATTGCATATTTAACATTTGATGATGGGCCAACTAAAAATATTACACCTAAAATTTTAGATATTTTAAAAGAAGAAAATGTGAAAGCAACTTTTTTTGTTGTTGGTAAAAATGTTGATTCCTATCCAGAGATTGTTAAAAGAGCTTATGACGAAGGGCATTTTATTGCCAACCACGGATATGACCATAATAATAAAAATCTATATAAAAATGATGAAAGCTTTTTAAATGAAATTGAAAAAACGGATATTGCTATTGGTAATGCTATTGATATTCCTAATTATTGTTCTCACATTTTTAGATTTCCAACTGGTTTTAAAAGTCCTAATAATAAAAAGAAAAAAGAGCATGCAGCTCAATTGCTAAAAGGTATTGGTTATACCTATATTGATTGGAATTGTTTAAATAATGATTCTGTAAAAAAATATTCTAGTCAACAACTTTTTAATAATTTGAAAAAGAGTTGTAAAAACAAAAATACTCTTGTTATTTTAATGCATGATACTAAATATGTAAGTGATTCTTCTAAAGTGTTAAAACAATCTATTGATTATTTAAGAGAAAATGGATATTGCTTTAAAAATTTTTATGATATTTAGCTATTCTCTATTCCAACATTATAAAATATGTATTAAGTGGTAAATAAAAAGATATCTAGAGCTCCTTTTCATTTACTGCTTACTTCACTATTTTCTTCTTGCAATATCTCTTTAATCTTATCTACATCAGGAAATATTAAATTAATACCGTTGTTGCTTTAGCTTAAATATTTTTTTTACTTTATTCACCAGTATTTTTCTAACTGCTGATGGAACTTGTATAGCTTTTCCTTGAACTGTATCTATATGGTCTATATATTTCTTAGTAATTGGAAACATATTCTGTATCAAAAAAGCCTGTTCTCTTCCCCTATAATTTCCTATAATAATTGTATCACAGATACCATACTTTCTTTCTTTGTTTTTTATTATTTCTTTATATTTATAAATCTTGCTACTCATTGGAATAAACCATAAAAAATCATCTCCATTTATTCTCATACAAAAATAATTTGGTCTTGTAGCATTTCCTTCATGATTTATCATTAAATTTTTATCTTTTACTATATCAAAATAACTATCTTTTATATGATAAACATATCCTTCTTTCATTTCCATATTTTTTCCTCCAAAATTCTAACAAAAATGCCCTTCATTCCTCTAAAGAAACAAAGGACAAACATTTACGAAATGGTATAATTTATTACTCGCACCAACCACAAGCGAGAAACATTTACGAAATGGTATAATTTATTACTCGCACCAACCACAAGCGAGAAACATTTACTATCTATAATTATTATACATTCTTTATCAGATTTTGTCAACACAAATTGTACATTTATATAATAATTATTAATATTATATTCTAAGGAATTTTTATTTATACACTTATTCATTAATCTTTAACTATAAATTCAATTTTTTTTTTTACTTTATTAATTAATTCTGAAATTTATTTAATAATAATCTCTTTCCCATTCAAATAATTCAAAATTCCAGCATCTGTTTTAAATTTAAATTTAATTTTATAGCTTGTAAGGTTTTGAGTTTTACAATTAAACTTTCTATTAATCTCATAAATCCCATATTTTCCATCACCAACAATTGGCAAACCAATCTGTGCAAGATGAGCTCTTATTTGGTGAGTTTTACCTGTTTCAATTTCAACATCAAGAATGCAAGTATTATCATCATTTTTTTGAATAACATTATATGAAGTAATGATTTTAGAATAACCTTTTTTAGGAACATCACTAATATATACCAAAGATTTTTTACTATCTTTAAATAAATATGCTTCAAGTCTTTGAAAATCCTTTTTGGGAGTACCATACACTAAAGCCAAATAATGCTTTTCAATTTCATGATTTTTAAATTTGGAAAGTAAAATGTTCAATGCATCTTGATTTTTAGCAAAAATAATTAAACCTTTAGTATTTCTATCTAATCTATGGCAAGGCATAGGAAGAAAATCGCTTTTAACATATCTTCTATGAACTATTTCAGTTAAACTATTTTCTCCTACAACTTCAATGTTGGTTGGTTTATTTAAAACAAGAATATTATCATCCTCAAATATAATCTGCAAATCATCTTTTTTTAATAATTTATCATCAATATATACAATTATTTCATCATTTTCTTTTAGTTTTATATTTTGATTTATTCTTTTTCCATTGACTTTAATATCTTTTTTTCTTAAAGTCTTGTATAACAAATTTTGGGATAAATTTGGAATATTATCAAATAAAAACTTATCCAATTTTTTATTATCATATTTTTTATTTACAATTAATTTCTTCATACATTCCTCTTCATTATTTTTATTTAAAATTAATCTGCATTTTTTGTTTCATGATATTCTTTTTCAGTATTAACATTCCATATATTAGATTTATCTTTTATATTATTTTTAATATTATTTACAGCTTCAAAAGCAGTCATCATAGAATGATCCATATTATTATACCTATGTTGTCCATTTCTTCCTATGCAATATAGATTCTCAAAACTGTCCAAATATTTTATTACCTGATCAAAATCTTTATATGTGTCAAAATATGCAGGATAAGCCTTTTTAATTTTTTCTCTATGAGAATCTAAAATATTGTTTTTATCAATAATCCCCATTTTTATTAATTCATTTGCAGCCAAATTAATAAATTCATTATCACTCATCTTCCAATATTTGTCCCCTTCTTCACATGTATATTCAAGCCCAATCCAAACTGTATTTTTGCAATCATTTAACATATATGGAGACCAGTTATTAAAAATCTGTATTCTAAGGAGTTTAGCCTCTGGTTCATGTACATAAATCCAACAATCAGGAACAATATTACCCAAAGTTTTTATATCTGTTTCATTTTTAAGATTTAATTTATCAACAAGAAGTCCTACAGTCATAAAATCTCTATAAGGTAAACCTTTAGCAATATCAACAATATTCGCTGGAATATTTTCACCTTTTAATCCACAAATCAGATCTTTAACAGACATCGTAGAAATAAATATGTCTCCATTTATTGTTACTATTTGTCCATTAACATCACATTCAACAGATTTAATTTTTCCATTTTCAATATTTATGTTTGTAACTTTATGACTTTTTTTTATAATTCCACCTTTTGATTCTACTCTTTTGGCTAAAGTTTCCCATAATTGCCCTGGACCATATTTTGGATACCAGAACTGTTCAATTAGCGAAGTTTCAGTATTTTTTTTATCTTTTTTTCCAAATAATTTGTTAAACATATCTTTTATAATTGCTTTTATGGATATTCCTTTTACTCTTTGAGCACCCCAATCTGCAGAAATTTCAGATGCTTTCCTTCCCCACAATCTTTCAGTATAATTTTTAAAAAACATTTCATATAGCTCTTTTCCAAATCTGTTTATATAAAAATCTTCAAGTGATTTTTCTTCTCTTTTAAAAATTATAGCTTTAAGATAACTAAATCCTACTTTTACAATTCTAATAAATCCCATATTTTTTAATGTTTTCCATTTTAAACTTACAGGATAATCAAAAAATTTTTTCATAAAATAAATTCTTGAAACTCTTGTACGAACAAGCATAACCTCATCTTGCTCATTTGGATTAGGACCTCCTGGAATTAACTCTTTTTTTCTTCCAAGTTCTTCATCATCAAAAGAATTAACACCTTGAACTGGCATTAGATTTTCCCAAAAATCCATTACTTCTTTATTTTTTGAAAAAAATCTATGTCCTCCTATATCCATTCTATTTCCTTTATATTTTACAGTTTTAGAAATACCACCAAAACCTTGTGATTCTTCTAAAATAGTTACCTTATATTCTCCTTTTTCATCTAACAGTCTATCTGCTGCAGTTAGTCCAGCTGGACCAGCACCTATTATTATAACTTCTTTCATATAAAATTCATTCCTCTCTGAATTAGATTATTCCCAAAAATCTATGTTATATTTCAGATTATAAAATTCTTCTGGTGAAATTCTCTGAAATTTTGCTCCTTCTGAAACAAATCCTCCACATAAATTTACAAATACAATATATATAACAAATATTTTCAAAATACCATTTGCCAATTTTCTTGTTTCATCTGATTTATATGAATTATATAATTCCATAAAAGACATTATTCCTGCAATAATTAGTATCCATGAATAATCACACAAATATCTTGGAACACTTCCTGCTATCATTGTACTTAATATACATATAATTAATCCCACAACAGAAAATATTAAAATTGCATAACAAGTTTTTTTATTTCTACTTTTTTTCAAAATACCTTTTATTCCAAAAATATAGAAGCATATTGGAACAAGCATAAATAATCCGCCAATCATATTTTCAACATAATAATATCCGTAAAAACTAACTAAATTATGATTATTCACTATAAATGGAAAACTTGTCATAAATATTGGTATTCCAAATAAATTACATACTAGACCTGTCCCTATAGACATAAATTTATTTTTCAAATTTAACATATCATTTACAGTCATTTGATATGAAGCACCAAATTCAAATATACTGCCAAATCTAATATAATTATAGTACATTAATAAACCACCTATAACAATATATGGAATTGATATTGTGCAAATTGATTTTATAATACCATTTTTTTGTTTTATATTTTCTTTCAATATTTTTATATAAAATGGTAATGCAATAAGTGATACTAAAAGCATTGTTGGTCTACAGGCAACAGCTAAACTTAAAAATAAACTTGAAAATAGCACATATCTATATTTCACATTATTTGTTTTTAATGCTTCAAATACAAAATTTATTCCCATTACTGCAAAAAACATTCCAGATATTATTGCAAATTCATACATTCTTGGTATTCCATTTAAAACAAGAATTTGTGAACCAAAAAGCAATATCAAAAATGAATATAGCATAAACTTAAATGGTATATTTGAAAAATATCTTGTAAATATATTTTCTATTAATTTTTTTAATGCAAATCCTGTTAAAACTGAAAATATTAATATACCTGATGCACATGACAAATATAAATTTGTAAGTAGATGAAATGGCACTAGCAAGATTAATGCTGGCAATATTCCAAAATATACATAAAATTTTTGATTATATAATGCACTATCCCAAATATAATCTTTTCCATCTCTTAGATTTCCTTTTGATCTTTGAGTTGTATCATATGGATTTTCTAAATTCAATAATTTTTCTGAAGGCTCAAGTCCTAAATCTATTTTCCCATCTGATATAGATTTTACAAAATTATATGAGTAAAAGTCCATACTATTTTCTTCACTATAAGTATTTATATATACTATTAGTATTGAAAATACAGCTAATACTGTAAATAATACAATTTCTTGTTTAAAATTATTTTGTGAATATGGGACTTTGAAAATACTACCTTTTTTTATTGCATAAATACTAACTAAAATAAAATACAAAATTATAAATCTATAAATATTAAACTCAAAAGGTATTTTTTCATTTATATTTATTTTTTCAATACTTGCATTTGGGTCATAAATTTTTATTCCCATTTTATTTGATTTTCCAGATAAATATGTATCTAAATATGTACTTTTCCATACATTTTTAGCATAATTTTTAGTTCCTAAATATCTAAATCCACTTGAGGTTTCATCAGTATAAAATACCTCATATTTTGTACCATCAGTTACATTATCTAAAAATATATGTAAAGTCTTTACTTCTGCATCAATATTTTCAATTTCAACATATTTATATTCATCTGTTTGCTCAACTAATGAAAAATCTTTTTTTGAAAATTCAATTTCATTTTTAGAAGACAAAACCCTATATGATTTATAATTAAATACAAATATTTCAAGAAATAATGTTAAAATAAATAGGATTATAAAACCTTTTTTCATTTGCACTTTCCTTTCTTAATTTAATTTTTTAATTTCATAGAAAGTAATTTTGAAATTCCTTTTTCTTCCATAGTAACACCATACACAGTATTTGCAGCCTCCATTGTACCTTTTCTATGTGTAATAACTAAAAATTGAGTGTCAACAGCAAACTTTTTCAAAAACTCTGCATATCTATAAACATTAACATCATCAAGAGCAGCTTCAATTTCATCTAATACACAAAATGGTGCTGGAGTCATTTTCAAAATTGCAAATAATAAAGCAATTGCTGTAAAAGCTCTTTCTCCACCTGATAAAAGCAACATATTTTGCAATTTTTTTCCTGGAGGTTGAACATTAATATTTATTCCACATTCAAGTACATTATTCTCATCTTCTAAAGCAATTTCAGCTTTACCTCCTCCAAATAAATCTACAAATACCTCTCCAAAATTTTTGTTTATAATTTCAAATTTTTCTTTAAACTGTGTTTTCATAGTTGAAGTAATATCTACTATCATTTTTTGCAATTTTTCAATTGTATTTTCCAAATCTAATTTTTGTTCACTCATAAAATCATATCTATCTTTTACATTTTTATATTCTTCAATAGAATCCATATTTACACTTCCAAGATTTCTTATTTCTTCATGTAAATTATTTACTCTTTTTTGAGTTAATTGAATATTAGTTGGCTTTTCAAAATCACTAGTAGCATTTGGTGTAAGCTCATATTCATCCCATAGCTTATTTATTTGATTATTAATTTCTTCATCAAATTTATTTTTCTTAACTTCTAATTTTATAATTTGTGATTTTAAATCCTCAATAATTCTATATTTATCTGTTTGCTCTTTTTCAATTTGATTTACTTTTTCATTAATTTTTATTCTTTCATTTTTTAATTTTTCGATATTTCGTCCACTATTTTTAACTTCATTTTGAATTTCTTCAATCTTATTAAAATTATCTTTTATATTTTGTTCTAATTTTTCGTTTTCTTTTTTCAGATTTTCTATTTCATTAATCTTATTATTTATACTTGTTTTACTATTTTCAATTTCTTTTTTTATAATATCAGTTATTTCTGTAATAGAATTTTCGCTTTCATCAAATGATGAAACAGAAATTTTTAAATTTGTAATATCAAAATTTAAATCATCAACCTTTTTTTGATTTTCTTTATTATTCATTGTAAATTCATCAATATCTTTTTGATATTTTTCATTTTCTATATCCAATTCTTCAATTTGTTTATTATTTCTTACAATAATATTTTCAATTTCTATTTTTTCATTTTTCAACTTTTCTTTTTCATTTTTTAAATTTGATATTCTATTTTCTATTTTCTCAATATTTTGTTCAATAGATTTTTGTTTTTGTAACTCAACATTATATTTGATTTCTATAGTTTGTAACTCATTTTCGATTTTATTTTGATTTTCAAAAACTTCGTTATTACTTGCTAGAATTTCTTTTTTTTCATTTTCCAATTTTTCTATATCAATCTTAATTTTTTTAATCTGTTTTGTTAATTTTTCTATTTCTTTATTTCTTCCTAGAATATTAACAGTTTTTTTAGAAACTGAACCTCCTGTCATACTACCAGATGAATTTATTAAATCTCCATCTAATGTTACAATTCTAAAATTATACTGATTTTGTTTTGCTAAATTAATAGCATTATTCATATTATCTACAATAACTGTTCTTCCAAGTAAATTTAAAATAATTTGTTCATATTTTTTATCATATTTAATTAAATCTGATGCAATTCCAATAACACCATCAACATTTTTAAATTTTTCTAATTTTTTTCCTTTAATTGATGTTAATGGTAAAAAAGAAGCTCTTCCTAAATTGTTTTTCCTCAAATGTTCTATAAGTTTTTTAGCATCTTGTTCATTTTCTGTAACAATATTTTGAAGACCAATTCCAAGTGTCATTTCTATTGCTGTTTGATATTGCTCTGGAACCTCAATAAGTTCTGCCAAAGCACCATTCATTCCTTTTCCAAGTTCTTTTATATTTTCACAATCTTTTAAAAGTGATTTTACACTTTTTACATATCCTTCTTTTTCTTTTTCTGTTTCAATTAAAAAATTACATCTTGAATTTTTAAAATTTAATTCTTGAGTTAAATTATTAATTTTTAAATCACATATTTTTATTTTATTTTCTGCTTCTTTTTTTATTTGACCTATTTCAGATAATTTGTTTTCTCTATCTTTTTTCAAATTTTCTACTTCATAAAAACCTTTTTGTATATCTTCTTTTTCAAATCTAGCTTTATCTTTTTCAGATATACTTGTAGATATTTCACTATCTATTTGTTTTTCTCTGTTTTCTATATTAATCAAATTTGCCTTTTGAGAATTTGTATTTAATTCTATTTCATATTTTTTATCATTATTATCTTCTACAATTTTCTTTTTTTCTTCAATTTTAATTTCTTTTTCAGAAAAGTTTTTTGTAAGTTCATTAAGCTCATTTTGTTTTTGTTCTAGTTCTTTTTCAAATTTTTCTTTGTTTTGTTTTAAACTATTTTTCTTATTTATTTTATTTTCTATTTCATTTTCTGAGCTTACTATTTTTTCATTTAATTCTAAATTTTCTTTTTCTATTCTTTCTATATTTTGCATATTATTATCAATTTTAGCTTTAAATACATTAATATCTGAATTAAGTTTTTCTTTTTTCTGTTGACTTTCAAATTCTATGTTTTGCATTTTTTCTGTTTTTTCTATAATTTCTTCAACATTTAATTTTAAATTTTCTTTTAACTCATTTATTTGTTGTAATTTTTCTTCTTCCAGATTATAGTTTGAATTCATTATATCAATATCTTGCATTACATTTTCTAAATCTTTTTTATATTTTTCGATATTATATACAAAAAGTCCAACTTCTATTTGTTTTAAATCTTGTTTTAAATTTAAAAACATTCTTGCTTTTTCAGATTGTTCTTTTAAAGGCTCTATATTATTTTCAAGTTCTGTTAAAATATCATTAATTCTAATCAAATTCAGTTTTGTATGTTCTAATTTTTTCTCAGATTCCTGTTTTCTTGTTTTATATTTTACAATACCTGCTGCTTCTTCAAAAACATTTCTTCTATCTTCAGATTTATTACTTAAAATTTCATCAATTTTTCCTTGTCCAATTATTGAATACCCATCTTTACCTATACCTGTATCCATAAATAATTCTAAAATATCTTTTAATCTACAAGGCACCTTATTTATATAATACCCTGTTTCTCCACTTCTAAATATTTTTCTTGTTACTGTAACTTCAGCATATTCTATAGGTAAAACTCCATCTGAATTATCAAAAATCAATGATGCCTCAGCTAAGCCTAATGGTTTTCTTGCTTCTGTTCCTGCAAAAATTATATCACTTGATTTGCCACCTCTTAATGTTTTTATACTTTGTTCTCCTAAAATCCATTTTATACAATCTACAATATTGCTTTTTCCTGAACCATTAGGTCCTATTACTCCTGTAATTCCAGGCATTAATTCTAATACTGTTTTATCTGCAAATGACTTAAAGCCCTGCATTTCTAGTCTTTTTAAATACATTTGTTTCTCCTTTTTTTCATAATATCTATATAATAACCTTTTATCCAATATTTGTCAATAAAATTACTTAAGTTAGTCATAAATACTTTAAAGCTTGAGATCTATATTGTATTATTTTTAAAATACTGCGTAAGCGACCAAACGAGCATTAGCGAGTGCGATTGGAGCAATTTTCATTATTCTTATTTTAAATATGGAAATTGCGACTGCAAAGTATTTTTAAAATAATACAATATAGATAATCAAGAATTATATACAAAAATGACTAACTTAAGTAATTACATAGTTTTCCTATAATAGAATAAATACTGTTGTGCAATTCCTTCTAAATCTCCAAATTTACTATAAGCTAAATCCATAATTTCCTTTTTGCTAGCTTTATTCTCATCTTCATTTTTAATATACAATTCATTCATTACACGTCTAACCCAAACATCTATAGGAAATACATCAAAACGTTTTAAATCAGAAAAAAGTAAAATACAATCTGCAACTTTAGGGCCAACTCCAGATAAATTCAATAATTTTCCTCTTATATTCAAAGTATTTTCACTATATAAACTTTTTAAATCAATTTGATTTTCTAAAATTGCATGTGTTGTTTCAAAAATTCTTTTATCTCTAAAACCTAATCCTAATTTTCTAAAATCCTCTATTTGTACATTTTCAAGCTCATTTGGTGTAGGAAATAAATAATATTTATTATTATCCCAAATAATTTCTTTTCCATATTTTTTTGACAACTTCTCTATTATTCCTTTTATTCTTGGAATATTATTATTTGCAGAAATTATAAATGAAATAATAGTTTCCCATAAATCCTGATTTAAAATTCTTATTCCTTTTCCAAATTCTATACTTTGTTCTAAATATTCATCAACATTTGCAAGTTTCAATTTTATATTTGTATAATCTCTTTGCAAATCAAAATATTTTTCTACAATATTTTTTATATCATCATTTAAAAAACCTTTAAATATTATATTTTCGTCCTGTTTATTAACATTTAATATACCATTTTTTATAACTCCTGTATATGAATTATCTTGATTCATATTCCATCTAAAACATTGTCCACATTCAAAAATATCTTTTAATTCAAAAGATTCTTGATTACTGATTTTATATATTTGTTCTTCCATAAATTCTCCTTTTAGCTAAGTAAATGTTCTAATAAAATTTTAATTCCAGTTCCAACTAAAATTATCCCACCAATAATTTCAGCTTTACTTTCAAATTTATCTCCAAACTTATTGCCAATTTTTACACCTAAAACAGATAATATAAATGTTACAATTCCAATTATTATAAATGCAATCATACTATTTTCAGGATCTAAAAATGCATATGTAATTCCTATTGCTAAAGCATCTATACTTGTTGCAACAGCTAAGCCAAGCATTGTTTTAAAATCTGTTTTATCATCTGCACTTTCTTCTTCGCCAAATGCTTCTATTATCATTTTTCCACCTATAAAGCAAAGAAGTCCAAAAGCTATCCAGTGATCTATATTTTCAACTAAACCACTAAAACTATATCCAAGTAAATATCCAATAATTGGCATTATCATTTGAAAAAAGCCAAAATATCCACCTATAATTATGGCTTTTTTCCAATTCATTTTTTTCATTGATAAACCTTTACATATTGATACTGCAAAAGCATCCATAGCAAGACCTATACTGATTAATAAAATTTCTAGTATTTTCATTTTACTAAAACCCCTTCTTTAAATCACTTATTTCTTTTTTGGTTAAATATCTCCAAGTCCCTAATTTTAAGTTTTTAACATCTATATTTCCGATTTTACTTCTATGTAAAGCAATAACTTTTTTACCAATTGCTTCACACATTTTTCTTACCTGTCTGTTTTTCCCCTCATGAATTGTAATTTGGATTCTTGATATATTTTTCTCTTCATCAATTTTTAAAATTTTAACTTTTGCAGGTTTTGTAATATATTCATTATCTATTTCTACACCTTTTTTTAATAATTCTACTTCTTCTGCTATTACTTTTCCAGCAACTGTTACATTATATGTTTTTTCTATTTCATGTTTAGGATGTGTAAGTATATTTACAAAATCACCATCATTTGTCAAAATAAGTGCACCTGATGTATACATATCAAGCCTTCCAACAGGTACAATTCTTTTATTTATTTTCACTAAATCTAATACAGTATCTCTTTTAAATTGATCTTTTACAGTTGTAACATAACCAATTGGTTTATTTAATAAAATATATATTTTTTCATCTTGAATTTTTACTTTCTTGTTTTGAAATTCAACAATATCATTTTTATTAACTTTAGTGCCAAGTTCTGTAACAATATTTCCATTTACTTTAACTTTTCCATCTAAAATATATTGTTCACACTTTCTTCTTGATGCAACTCCACATTCTGCCAAATATTTTTGCAATCGCATTTCTTCCATTTTCTAGACCTTCCTCTCTTGATGTTTTAGTTCATTAATTACATTTTCAAAATATTCAGGTAATCCTGCTTTTATGCATAACTCTTTTCCTGTAATAGGGTGTTTAAATTTTAAAGATTTTGCATGTAAACATTGACCTAATATATCCCATTTATTTTTCCCATTTGAATAAACATCATCTCCAATGATTGGATATCCAATATATGATAAATGAACTCTTATTTGATGTGTTCTTCCAGTTTCAATTTTTATTTCTAATAATGTGCAATTATTTTCAAAAAACCTTTCTATAACCTTAAAATGAGTTATAGCATTTTTTCCTTTTGCATCAACAGCCATTTTTTTTCTATCATTTTTACTTCTTCCTATTGGCATATTTATTGTTGCATTATTTTCTTTTACGATTCCCCTTACAAGTGCAATATATGTTTTTTCTATTTCATGATTTTTTAATTGTTCACTTAATTTTATATGTGCTTTATCATTTTTTGCAACAATAATTGCTCCTGATGTGTTTTTATCAAGTCTATGAACAATACCAGGTCTTATTTCTCCACCTATTCCTGATAAAGTATTTTTGCATACTGCCATCACTGCATTAACTAAAGTTCCATCTGGATTTCCATTTGCAGGATGTACAACCATTCCTTTAGGTTTATTTATTACAATTATATCATTATCTTCATATAATATTTCTAGAGGGATTTCCTGTGGTTTCAATTCTATTTCTTTTGGTGGTTCTTCTTCAATTTCGATTTTATCATTTACCTGAACTTTATATGATTGCCTAATCTTCTGACCATTTACACTTATTTTTTCATTTTCTATCATTTTCTGTATTGCTGTTCTTGAATAATTTTCATCTATTTTTGACAAAAAAACATCTATTCTTTTATTCGCATTTTCTATATCAACATTTATTATTTTTTTCATTTTTTCTTCCTTTTTTTCATATTATTCATTGTATATTTTGTAAGTACTGCAGCAAGTCCAATCCATGTTATAATTATATAAAAATAACCTAAATTCATATTAGTAAAAAAAGGAATTGATATATAATTTATAACATGACCTAGCCATATCCTGTCTATCAGATTACTTATAGCACCTGCAAGTGCAAAATCCAAAACAATTCTATTACTAAACTTTATAAATGAATTATTGCTTTTCATATATTTTAATATTAAATATATTGCAATACCACTTATTAAAATATATGCAATATTATTATCTGTTGATGGATTTTGCTCTAATCTTAATCCAAATCCATTTTGATTTATTAAAACAAAATCCATATTTAACATTAATATTTTTGCAATTTGATCTATTAAAACTAATATTATAGCTATTATAATCAATGTTTTTTTGTTTTTCATAATTGTGTAACCTTTCTATTTCATAAAAAATTTAATTAAACTATCATTAAACTTTTTATAAGGATGATATCTCATTGGTAAATCAATCAATGTTGATTTTTTTACAATACTTTTATAATGACTAAAAGTTTGGAAACTAAATTTACCGTGATATTCGCCCATACCACTGTATCCAACTCCACCAAATCCCATTTTAGTTGTTGCCAAATGTATTATAGTATCATTTATACAACCACCACCAAAAGCAACCTCTTTCAAAATCTTATTTTGCAAATTTTTATTATTTGTAAATAAATATAGTGCCAATGGTTTATGATTATTATTTATATAGTTTATAGGCTCTTCTATATTTTCAAATTCTATAATTGGTAAAACTGGTCCAAATATTTCATCTTCCATTGCTTTTGAATCAAATGACTTATTATCAACTAAAGTAGGTTCAATCTTTAGAGTTTTCTCATCATATTTTCCACCAAAAATCACATCACTTTGTTTTATTATTTCTACAATTCTATCAAATTGTCTTTGATTTATCATTTTAGGATAATCTTTATATTCTAGAGGTTTTTCACTTACAAACTGTTCTTTATATTTTTTGCAATATTCTATAAATTCACTTTTTTTATTTTTATGTACAAAAACATAATCTGGAGCAACACAAGTCTGACCACTATTTAATAATTTACCAAAAATAATTCTTTTAGCAGCTAGCTTTACATTTGATTTTTCATCAATTATACATGGACTTTTTCCTCCTAATTCAAGTGTTACGGGTGTCAAATTTTTTGCAGCATGTTCCATTACAATTTTCCCAACTCTTGCACTACCAGTATAAAATATATAATCAAATTTGCTATTTAATAGTTCTTCTGATTCTCTATTTGTCATTGTAAGTACATCTACATATCCAGATTGAAATACCTCTTCAATTATTTCTTTCATTATTTTTGTTGTATATACAGATGAACTAGATGGTTTTACAATTGCACAATTTCCAGCTGCTATAGCTCCAACTAATGGTTCTATTGTTAATAAAAACGGATAATTCCATGGAGACATGATAAGTGTTATACCATATGGTTCTGCAATTCTAAAACTTGATGATGGAAATTGTGCTATTGGTGACATATGATATTCTTTTTTACTCCATTTTTTTATATGTTTTATACAATATCCTAAATCCTCTAATACCATTCCAATTTCTGCCATATAAGATTCTTGACTTGATTTTCCTAAGTCTTGTTGTAAAGCTATGCAAATTTTTTCTTGTTTTTCTATTATTTTATTTTTTAGTCTTTTTAGTTTTTCAATCCTATAATTTACATCTTTTGTTTTATTTGTATTAAAAAAATCTCTTTGCTCTTTAATTATTTTACTAATATCTTCCATATGATACTCCCTCCATTTTAACTAATATGCTTTATTTAATATTTCTATTACATCATCATAAGTTACCTGTTTAGGATTAACTATCATTGCACCATCATTTAATGCTTTTCTTGCAATTTTATCAAAATCTTCTTTTTTTACACCTGTATCTGAAAGTTTTGTAGGTAATCCTGATAATTTATTTAATCTATTTAATAAATTTTCTATTGTTTCTATTGTTTTATCTGCTCTTTTTTCTTTAGGAGTATTTATCAATACCTCTTCACCTGCTATATATAGCAAAAGTTTTGCATATTGCTTTTCTAATTTATCTTTATTAAATCTCATACAATGTGGCATTAATATACTCATTGCATCACCATGAGGAACTCTTGATACACCTCCAAGTGCATGACCTATTGCATGTATTAAACCAACCATTGAATTTGAAAAAGCTACACCAGCCATTAAAGAAGCATTTGCCATTTCTAATCTTGCATCTTGATTATTAGGTTCTTTTACAGCTATTTCAATATTATCTCTTATAATTTCAATTGCACTTATTGCATATGCATCACTCATAGGATTCTTTTGCAAACATGTATAACTTTCTATAGCATGACATAATGCATCCATACCTGTTGATGCAGTTATTTTTTTAGGTAATGTAAGAGTCATTCTTGAATCTAATACTGCAACATCTGGAACCAAAAAGTATGAAATAAATTCCATTTTTACATTTTGAATTTTATTTAAAATTACAGCAACAAGTGTTGCTTCTGAACCTGTTCCTGAAGTAGTAGGTATTGCTATAAACGGTATATGTTTTCCATATGATATAAGCTCACATCCACATAATTCCATTATATTTTCTTTTTCTTGTGATAATACCATTCTCACACCTTTTGCGGTATCTATTACAGATCCTCCACCTAATGCAATTATAGCATCACATTTTAGTTCTTTGTATTTTCCTACAATTATATCTACAACATCTATTGATGAATCTTGTGGTATATCTGTAAATATTCCTCCTATCTCTACATTTTTATCACTTATCGCATCAATTAATATTTGAATTGTTCCTATTTTTTCTAATGTTTTGTCACTTAACACTAATACTTTTTTTGCATTAAATCCTTTTAATTCATTTGGAATATTTTCTAATGCAAATTTTCCTGATAAAATTTTTGCTGAATTCTGAAATTCATAATAACTTGGTATCATAATTCTCCTCCATTCTTTCTTTTTCGCAAACTATTATATCACATACAGAAAAAAAATGCAGTAATTATTTTAAAAAAACTACATTTTTCTTATTAATAGTTAAAATAATGTCAACAAATATGTTCTTAATATTCCTATTTTTTTACTTGGTTGTGCTTTTAAAATATTTCTAGTAATTATTTCAGGGAACAAATATGCCTCTACAATATCCATGCATCTTACTATACTCATAGCTTCACCAATCTCTCCTTTTAATGTAAACCTATGTTCAGCATAGGCCTTACTTACTCCGAGTCTACCTGTAAACATTAAAAATGCAACATCTAAACTCTTAAATACAATTTCTATATCTACATCTTGCATATTTTTTACTCTTACTATTTTTCCATTTTCTTTTTTTAATGTTAAAAATATATTTTTTTGGCCTGTATCTACTGTAAATGAAAATCCATCTTTCCATGAATCAATTTCTTTTTTTACATTTTCATCATATTTATATGTAACTTTAAATCCTTTATACAAAAAGAATAAAACAATTTTTGATATTATTTTCTTTATTTTTATTACAATTTTTCTTTTTAAAGATATATCCATTTTTAACTCCCTTCGCTATTAATTATATCACATATTCAAAAAAAATGCAGTATTTATTTTAAAAAAACTGCATTTTTTATTTTTTTATCTCCATCCAACCCCTGGTCTTGGTGGTCTTGGAGGTGGTGGTGGTCCAGGTCTCCAACCTCCTGGTCTACCAAGTAACTCTCTTAATATTAAAATTTTTATTAAATCATTCATAGGACCATTAAATTGCCTATTATCTGTTCCTCTATTATTTTTTGCTTTTACTTCCATATCTGTTTTTGTTTCTCTATTGTCCCCAACATCTATATTAACATTTATTATATCTCCACTAGCTTCTATATTTGTATATATTTCATTTGTCATATTATCTACCAATTCTTGTGTGATAGGTTTAGTATTTTGCATACATACTTTTTTTACCATTGGATAAACTATTTTATATGTTTCAGGATACAATGTTTCTAGTTCATCATTTCCTCTATTTTGAAACATATTTTGAGATTGCATATAATTATAATCATAATTATAATTATTATCATATTTTTTTAAATCTAAATCATAATTGCTATTTTCATTTCTAATCCCAAGCAAATTATTCATATATTCCTCGTACATACATTCCTCCTTAAAATCTATTTACAATATTTTATTCATTCAAATTTTTTTTGGTTACAAATGTATATTTTTTTATTTTTTGTTAAAAATAATAATATCCTAAATTTATGGAGGTGTTAGTATGTCAGAAAAAAACAAAAACAAAAATAACAAAAATAACAATAATAAAAAAAGCAAACAAAATGATGATGAATAATTCTTATTAGAAAAAAGAGATTAAAGTCTAATTGACTTAAATCTCTTTTTTTATTCCATGTAATACTATTCTTTCTTTATTATTATTTCCACAAGTTGAAAGTGTTAATATTGAATCATTTTCTGAGATATTTATTCCAAAATCTTTTATACTTCTATTTTTTAAATTTTGAACAAAATCTATAAATGATGTAGATTCAAAATTAGTTTTAATATAATAATCTTCTGCCTCAATTCTATATACAGAAAAAATCTCATATCTACTATATTCATTTTCTGTTATTAGAGTTACATATTTATTTTGTTCATTATTATACCAATTTTCGTCTAATGTATTTTTTAAGGTTCCAAACATAGAATCATTTTTCATATTATGTCCATACAAGATAATATTTTTATCAGTTCCATCAAATTTATTTCTGTAATCTGCAAAAATCCATCCAGCTATATTATATTTTTTTTCAAAATTATGTTTTAAATAAAAATCATTATTATCACATTTAACAACAGGAAAATTTATTTCTGTATTTTCCACTTTAATCCATGCAACAGTATCCGAATTTTGTTTTTTTAAGTTTTCAAAATTTACATTGTATTTTTTATTATCATCATCATTTTCTACAATGCTTTCAGATATAATATTTATTAATTGTTCATTTTGTTTATTATTTAGATACCAATTAATAATCTTATAACCACTATATATTAAAATTGCAAGTAAAATTAATTCAATCATATAAAATAATGGTGATGTCTTTTTTGTTTTATTTTTAAATCTTTTTCCTTCCAAACTGCCTCCCTATGTATTTTCATTATCCACAATACTTATAGAATAACTTTCAGTGCCTTTTGCATTAAATCTAGCAGTAAACAATTTTCTTTCTCCATATTTTATCCCATCGATTTTTAAATATTTTGTTGTTAAAAGTTCAGATGATGCATCATACACAGATATTTTTAAAAATTTATTATTTACATTATTTTCTTTTTGATTTGAAATATATCCATAAACACGTCCACTTGATTTTGTAGCTTCTGCTTTTTCTATTGAAATTTGCTCAGGTATCTCTCCTTTTAAGTTGATATCTGAATAGCTCATATTAAGACTAAAAAAAACTAATATTGTAGTTAGAAAATACATTCCTAATATCATTAATATATATTTTGCAAATCGTTTTAAAGTACTCATTCCAATTCTCCTTTTAAAGTTTTATTCTAATTCTTTTCTACTGTTTTGAACTGTTTTTATTGTATCTTCAAGTGATATTTGCATTAAATTCATAGCTTGAGCCATACTTTTTTCTATATTTGCAAGTGTATCTGTTAAAACCTTTTCAGTGTTATTTAATAAATCATCTGCATATTCCTTAGTCCCATTTGTTATTTCTCTAGACATTTCATTTGCTGTTTCAATTATTTCATTTTTTTGTTCATATGCTTTTCTAGTAATTTCGTGTTCATCAATCATAGATATTATTCTATTTTCAGCCTCTTTTACAATTTCATCTGCTTCTTTTTTTGCTTCAACAAGAATTTTTTGTCTTTCTTCTTTAATCCATTTTGCTTGTTTCAATTCATCTGGTAATTTTATTCTTATTTCTTTTATTATATCTAATAATTCTTCTTTGTCTACAATAGTTTTGCTTGTAAAAGGTACACTTTTTCCTTTTTCAAGAATATCTTCTAAAGTATCTAAATATGTAAATATTTCCATATATACTTCCTTTCTGTTAATATTATAAACCTTTTTCTTTTATAAAAATCAAATTAGCTCTTCCATATTTTCTTTGGTCTATAATTTCTATATTCAAATTTTCTATTTCTCTTAATACTCTTTCTACTTCATCTGTTTCTGCAATTATTAAAGTATCTTTATCTATGTGTTTAGTTTCTAATAATTTTTCTATAGATATTTTTATATAATTAGTTCTATATGGTGGATCTATAAAAACAATATCAAATTTTATATCACCAATTTTAGAAAAAAATGGTTTGAAGTCACAATTATATACTTCAACTTTTTCTTCTAAATGTGTTTTTTCTATATTTTTTCTAATTATGTCTATTGCTTTTTTTGAATTATCACAAACATATACTTTTTTTGCACCTCTACTTGCAAATTCCAATCCAATTGCACCACTACCAGAAAACAGGTCAAGAACAACTGCTTCAGATATTTGATTATTTATAATATTAAACATTGATTCTTTTACTCTATCTAGTGTTGGTCTTGTATCTAATCCGTCTAATGTATATAATTTTGTTCCTCTTGATTTTCCACTTATAATCCTCATTATTTTGCCTTTCTATATTTATACCTATATTTTATAATATTTTTCTAATTTGTCAATAGAATTAACAAAAATGTAATATACATTTAATATTTTTGTAACAAATAAAATATTTTGTAAAATATTTGTCAAAAAAGACTATTCCTATTTTGTTAGGAGTAGTCTTTAGTTTTAATCATCATCTTTATTTATTTCTTTAATTAATTCTAATTGTGATATTAATAAAGATTCCATTTTTGCTTTATATATATCAAATTGTTTTTTTATATCTTCTAAATCTTTTCTTTTATATATTATTTGTTGTTCAAGAGAATCTGATTCTTTTTGAACAGAAGTTTTTGCCTCATTTATTATTTGTTCAGCTTGTTGTTTAGCTACTTTTTTTACCTCATCAGCAGTTGTTTGTGCCATTATTAATGTATTTTGAAGTGTATCTTCAATTGTTCTATATTTTTGCATTGATGCATTAAGTTCCTCTATTTTTTTATTTGCATCTAGTAATTCTTTTGTTTGTTTTGTGTAATCTAATGCAACTTCTTCTAAAAAATCATCAACTTCTTCTGGACTATATCCATTTACTCTTTTTTTTGAAAATCTCTTATTTTCAATATCTAATGGTGTAAGCATATTAAGACCTCCTTTTTTAGTCTATATTATTTTTATTAAGCCATGATACAGATAATTTATTTTTTATTTCCTCTCTTGCCATCTCATTAGTTATTTCATAATTTATAGGTGCAATTAAAAATATTGAATTAGATACTTTTTGTATATGTGCATCTAAGCAATAAACTCCTCCACTTATAAAATCAATTATTCTCCTTGCTACATCTTTATTTACATATTCTAAATTAACTATTACTGATTTTTTTTCTTTTAAAAATCCACATATCTCTTCTGATTGTTCAAAATTTGTTGGTTGAGATATAACCATTTTAACAGCTTGTTGTGGCATTTGAACAACTTTTTTTCTCATAAATCCTTTTTTTTCTTCAACTTCTTCGTCTTCATCATCATAATTATAATTATACAAATTGTTTTCGTTTTCTTCTTCCATTCCCTCTTCATCTGGTTGTTCCATTCCTAATAATCCCCAAACTTTATTCATAATAGCATTAGCCATTTTACTAACCTCCCTAAATCTTTTCCAAAGTACATTTAGTATCCTATATTTTCTACAATTTGTCAATGGTTTTTGTAAAATATTACAAAATTTTAATATAATTGTAATATAATTGTAATATTTCTATGGTGAAACCAATATAGCATCATAAATATTAAGTTTAGTATTTTCACTAGAATCTACTCCTAATTGTTGTAAATCTTCTAAACTATATGAGCTAACAATAGAATAATTATCATTTTTCCTTAATATTTTTACTAATATTTTTTCATTACCTTTTGATGTTTTTTTCATTACATATTTTAAATTATTTTCTTCAATAATAGAACTATTTGGAATTCTAATTCCAGAATAACTCCACCATGTAATATTAAAAGATATTTTTCTATATGACATCAATTCATTTGTCAAAACTGGTAGTTTAAAAACGATTAAAGCTTTTCCATCATCTTGTATTTTTTTATGTATAATTGATGTTTTTATCTCATTCCCACTTGCAAGTGTTATATTTACAAATTCCCCAATTTCTGCTTTTTTAGCAGTATCAGAATTTAAAACAACTGCAATATAGCAATTAAAATCATCAATTATTTTTGCACATTCATTATTTGTTGATACAATTTTTCCAGTTTTTATATCTAATTTTTCCAATATTTCTGATGTAAGATTATCAAAATTTTCAGTACCCAAAACTTCTTCAAATCCATCAACTCTATATGATACAATTCCACTTACTGGTGCTTTTATATATTCAGATCCATCTGTTAATTTTTTCTCATATTGTTCTTTTTCATTCATAAGTTTTTTTATATATGAACCACTTTGACTATTTTCACCAAAAATTTTTGCCTTTTTTTCAACAATATTAGATATTTCTTTTTTATATTCTGATATTGTCTGAACATCTTTTAAATTTTGTATATTTTGGACTTTTGTTTCAATTTGATTTTCTAGAGTTTTTGCATCAGCAGAAAAAATGCTGTCTTTTTCTTTTTCTAAAGCTTGTTGTATCTTTAAGTTTATTTCATCTATATTTGCTTGCAATTCTTCTTCACTTTTTCCATAATATCTAAAAACGGTTTGATTTTTAGCTGCTTTTTCTCCTTCTGATAAAATCTGAGAAATGCCATTTTTATAATTTTTACCCTTAATTACATTTTCGCTTCTAATTATATAACCTGTAGCCATTTCTTCTTCTGTTAGTACACCTTGTTCTACAGTTATTGTTTCAGTTGGAGTTTTAAATATTAAATATATTGCAAAAATCACATATATTATAGTTGCAAAAAAAATTATTTTCATTAAAAATTCTTTTTTATTTTTCTTTACTTTTTTAAAATCTATAATTTTACCCAATTTGCCTCCTCCATAATAATATCTATATTTTTGTCAATATCATCTAGCCCATTAAGCCAAGTAACATTTTCTAACCTTCTAAACCAAGTAAGTTGTCTTTTTGCATATCTTCTTGTTTCTTGTTTTATTTTTTCTATCATTTCTTCTTTTGTACAATCTCCATTTAAGTATTCTACCACTTCTTTATAACCTAATCCCTGCATAGCAGTAGGAAATTCATCATATTTTTTTAGTAAATCTTGAACTTCTTCTATTAACCCATTTTCAATCATTATATCTACTCTTTTATTTATTTTCTCATACAAAATTTTTCTATCCATATTTATTGCAAAAACCTTATAATCATATTTTACTTCATTTTTTCTTGATTCTTTTTCCATTTGAGTTTTATTTTTTCCTGTTTGATGATATATTTCTAAAATTCTTAATATTCTTTTTTTATCATTTGGACTAATTTTTGTAATTGCCTGTTCATCTATTTTTTTTGCTTGTTTATATAATTTTTGAAGTCCTTCTTTATCTTTTGCTTGTTCTTCAAGCATCGCTCTATATTTATTATCAAATTCTATTTGCTTATATTCTATACCATAAATTAAACTGTTTGCATATAAGCCTGTCCCCCCAATAACAATAGGATTTTTATTTTTTTCAAGAATTTCTTTTATTGCTTCTTCAGCTTGTTTTGCATATTCTGCCACACTAAATCTTTCATTTGGTTTTACAATATCTATCATATAATGTTTAATACCTTGCATTTCTTCTTTTGTTGGCTTTGCTGAACCAATTGTCATATCTTCATAAATTTGCATTGAATCGCAAGATACAATTTCGCCATTTATCTTTTTTGCAAGTTCGATAGATAATGCTGTTTTTCCTGATGCAGTTGGCCCAACAATAACAATTACTTTTGGTTTCATTTTTTATCACATTCCTCCCAGCCTTATACTTCTTTTTTTATTTCAAAGAAATTAATTATACCAGATTGCATGCTTTTAAAATACATACATTCAAGTATTATGATTAATAATACTGTAATTCCGAGCTTAGTTATTTTTTTATTTATTTGTTCTTTTGTTTCATCTTTATTACTATCTATATTTATTATATTGGCAATTTGTGGTAATATTAAAAATCCATTTACTGGAATAAATACTAATAATATCATTTTTCTTATATCTTTCATCATTTCTATTTTGGGGTATTCTATACCAATTTTTGAAAAATAAAATAATATTAAAGTTAGTAAACTTACAAATATAGTTCCAACAATTATATATAATATTCTAGTTCCATTTTGTTTAAATGCTTGTGTACTATTCCATGTCCATATTACATATATAGCAAAAACAAGTATTATTATTAAATAAATTGCTATTGACATCTAATGCTCCCTTATTTTTATTTAGGTTTAAGTTTACCTATAACTATTTTCTTGCAAATTTTCTTTCTATATCATATTTTGACATTTTTATTACAGTTGGTCTTCCATGTGGACAAGAAAATGGATTTGGAAGTTTTAATAATTCATCCATCAAACTATCTACTTCTTCTTCAGTTAAAGCCATATTAGCTTTAACAGCTGCTTTACATGCTACTGTTGCAATAAATTTTTCTTCTTTTTCTTGTTTTGCAGTTCTTGCAACTGTATTTATCTCATCAAGTGTTTCCATAAATAATTCTTTTGTTTCTAAATCAATACATATTTCTGGTACCCCATATAATTTTATTGTATTTTCTCCAAATTCTTCTAGCATAAATCCTGCTTTTTCAAATAAATCAAAATTATCTTTTGCTATATTCATTTCTTTAGTTGAAAGAGTTATGATATCTGGCAATAGCATCAATTGACTATCTTTTGGACCTTCTGTATAAAAATTTGCTTTTATCTTTTCATATAAAATTCTTTCATGTGCTGCATGTTGGTCCATTATATATAATTCCTGATTCATTTCTAAAATTATATATGTTTTAAATGCAATTCCAATAAATTTATATGTAGTTTTTTTATATTCTTCCATATCTTCAAATACAGATATGTTATCATTTAAATCATTTTCATTAATTCTATATTGATCTTCTTTTGGTGGATCTGCTGGTCTTTTTCCACCATATGGCTCTTTTCCAAATAGTTTTTTGTACATTTCTTCAAATGTTGCATTTGGTTTATTTGTATCATTACTTTCTTGTATTATTTCATCTGTTTTAACTCCTATTGTTTCTTCCATTTTTTGTTCATTTGAATTATTTAAATTTTCTTCAGCAAAATTTTTTTGTACAATCTCACTATTTTGTTTTAATTCTAGTTCTTTATTTTCATTCTGATATATTGGTTTATTATCATAAATAATTTCATTTTCTTGTTTTTGTGGCTCAATTTTCTGCATTTCTTGTTGTAGATTTTCTATTTTATTTTCAAGATGTATTCCTTTATTAAATAAACCACCATTACTCAATATATTTGCTTGAGGTTGTATTTTAAATGCATCTTTTGATGCTTCTTTTATTTCTTTATTTCTTTCTCTATCTGATATTAAATCAGATGATAATAATGTATTTTTTATTGCATGATATACAGCCTTAAATGCTACTCCCTCATCTTCAAACCTTACTTCTAATTTTGCAGGATGCACATTTACATCTACTTTACTAGGATTCATTTCTAAATTTAATATTAAAAATCCAAATTTTCCAAGTGGAATTAAACCTTTAAAAGCTTGTTCCGCACCTGCTGTTAATGATTTATCTTTTATATATCTTTTGTTTACAAAAAATAATTGATTTGCTCTATTTGAACGTGCAATTGCAGGTTTCCCAATCACTCCTTTTACATTTATATATTCATATTGATATTCTACAGGTAAAATTTCTGATGCAATTTCTTTTCCATATAAACTGTATACTACATTTTTTAATTCTCCACTTCCATTTGTTTGAATTGCAATTTTACCTGTATTTATTAACTTTATTGCTATTTCTGGATGTACTAATGCTATTCTTTTTAGCACATCTTCTATATATCCTGTTTCTGTAAAGTCTTTTTTTAAAAATTTATATCTTACTGGTGTATTATAGAATAGGTTTCTTACTGTTATTATAGTTCCAGTACTACATCCAACATCTTCTATATTTAAAATATTTCCACCTTCAACATTTACTTTTGTTCCAATTTCACTATCTTCTGTTTTTGATATCAATTCAACATTTGATATTGCAGCTATACTTGCTAATGCCTCACCTCTAAAGCCCATAGATTTTACATCTTGAAGATCAACTGCTGATCTTATCTTACTCGTTGCATGTCTTTCAAAAGCCATTTCAACATCATCTTTTGCAATTCCTTTTCCATTATCTGTTATTCTTATATATGATATTCCACCATTTTTTATTTCAACTGTTATTTGTGTTGCTCCTGCATCAATTGAGTTTTCTACCATTTCCTTTATTACTGATGCTGGTCTTTCTATAACTTCACCTGCTGCTATTTGATTTATTGTTAATTCATCTAATAATACTATTTTTCCCATTCTTTTTCCCCCTAGTACATATCTCTTTTCATTTTCAAATTATATCATTAATGTTTTTTTTTTGCAATATATTTTGCTCTTTGTAACACATTTTTTTTTTATTCATATGATATATCATACGAACGATAGAAAATGACAACAATTCACTATTTACGATAAAATTCTTTTTGAAAATTTTAGTTTATATGAAAGGTGGTGAATTATATGCCAGAAAATAGAGGATGTGGCGGTTGCGGTTTCGGATTTGGTGATGACTGCTGCTGGATAATTATTCTTATTCTTTTAATTTGTTGCTGCTGTGGTGGAAACAGAGGAGGATGTTGCTAATTAACATAAAAAGTCTGCAAACGAGGTTACTTAAAAGTAACCTCGCCAAACAGACTTTTTTATTAATGATTTTTATATGGTTTTTAGACAACAAAAAAATCAACCAAATTTATTTTCTGATTGATTTTTGTATATTCATAATTTATCATTCCTTTCACTATTATTATAAAAATTTTCTTTTTCAATATATTTATAACATAAAATTAAAATAAAAACAATCATTTATCACACAATTTACAAGCAGAATATCCATTGTCTATAAGATTTTTTTCTTTTGTTGTAATTTCTTTTATGTATTTAGGATCAACATTATTTAAAACTATACAATCTTCTATATGATACTTTTTTGTCTGTGAATTGACTACTAAATCCATATTTTTGCTTTTTTCTTGTTTCTTTTTTTCTATTGATGTTTTTACTTTTTGTATTGGCTTTATAATACCACGGTTATCTTTAATTATGCTTCCATCACTATATTTAAATTTAACTTTTTTCTTAATATTATAACAAAATATGCAAAGTGTAAACTCTGTATTTAAACCTTGGGCTTCTATTAATATTCCTGTTGGAATTTGATTTTTTCCTTTATATATTGGAGTTACTCTATACAAAATTTTTATATCTTTTTTAATATTTTGTTTAATATATTGTTCTACATTATTTTCAATTTCATTCATAATCTTTTTGTTTAAATCATCTGTTCCTATAAATATATTATTTTTATTATTCTTTTTAGCTGATAACTTATAAGCAATGCAATGGCATCTTTGGAATATTTCAGAATTATTAATTTTTTCTGTCCAACCATTTGGGTCAGGATATTTTAGGTGTTTTTCTACCATTATTGATAAAGTATATTTACTAATTATTGCTATTGCACCACTTGTTCTATTTAATTCATCTGGCTCATAATACTTTGGACTTCCTTCTACTATTTCAAAATCTGTTTTTTTGAAGAATGGTGCATTATTATTTACTACAAGTGCAAAATCTTCCAATTTGTTAACATTTTTATTTAAAAATTCATCTATAATTTCTTCTCTATTTCTCATTTTTACCTCTTTCATTGTTTTCTTCTAAATCTTCTAATTTATATTTTACACTTTCTTTTATAGAATCTTTTACATAGTCTACTTCTTCTAAATATTCACCATCTAATATTGGAACATAAAAAGCACCTACTTTATGATTTGCTTCTTGAAGTTCTTTTTGTGTTACATTTATTCTAGTAACGTCTCCATCATAATAATCTATATAATATTTATTATCTTTTTCATCATAATTTACATATAAAAATTCTGTATCGTATGAATATTCTAACATAGAATTTTTTATTATATCTTCCAATCTGTTTTTATATTTTGGTGCTAATTCTAATTCATTATATATTTCATCATAAAAATTTCTATCTATTGATATTTTACTTTTAGGATTCTCTAAAGAATTTCGTAATTCATTTATAAAGTCGTTTATACCATTGTCAACTTCTTTTGTTCTTGTATTAATTTCATTATTTAATAATATATCCATTTTCCTCCTTATTATTTTTCTTATATTCTTGAAAATTAATCTTAATATATCATATTTTTTATAACATTTCCATAATTTTACATATATTTCACAAATTATTTATTTTCTACTAACCATTTATAAACCTCATCTTCTGCAAGTTTTCCTTTTTTCATTTTGTTTACTTTATCTTTAGCTTCTTTTTTCCATTGTTCAAAGTCTTTTTGAATTGCTTTTACATCTTTATTTCTTTGTGCTATCATAAATTTTTGCCTATAAATTCTTCTATAAAGAGCTTGTGTTTCATTGTTCTCTAAATTCTTCTTATACTGTTCATTTGCTCCTTTTTCTCTACAAGTAGGGCTTTGGTCTGGATTTGCTAAATCACAATATATTTCGTTTTGTCTATAACTTGGTATAAAATATCTACCACAATTTAAACAAGTCTTAATTTGTAAATTCTCGTGTCTTACAACTTGATCTAATATTGCAAAACACATACTTGTTAATTTTGTACTTGTATAAACATTATGAAGTTCTAATTTTGAATCTTTGTTATTTATTCTTTTTATCAATTCTTGCATTGTTTCATTATGATTATAATTATGTATGTTTATGTAGTTATCTGTTATAATTTCAATGTCTTGTGAATATGTATAAAATTCACTATCTCTTATTGTATATGCAACAAATTTAGAAAATTTATTTTCTTCATCTTTTAGTTCTTCATTTCCATTCAAGTTATAAACAAAATCAACACATTTCTTAAAGTTTTCTTGCCATTCAAAAAATCTATCAAATCCTGTATCATATATATCTTTTATTATTCTTTTAAATTGAACATCATCAATATATTCATCATTTTTTGTATAACTATATGGAACAAAATCTTTTACTAATTCATATCCATACGCATAAAAAAAAGTATTATATGCTGTTTCATAATTTGTAAAATCTGCATTTAGGAAATTTATAAGCATAGCACCTATATTTTCTACATAATGAATATATATAGTAGATGGGTGTCTTATTATTTCTT
This sequence comes from uncultured Clostridia bacterium, assembly GCA_934169575.1. Classification (GTDB taxonomy): domain Bacteria; phylum Bacillota; class Clostridia; order TANB77; family CAG-508; genus CAG-269. Next base: position 33,231 of record CAKPOA010000007.1, on the reverse strand, counting down.
TGTCTTTGCCAGTTTTAACTTTTGAAATATCTTTTTCTAATTTCAAATATAATTTTGTTTCATCATCAGGATCAATTCTATCTCTTTTTACCTGATATAAGTATAAAGGTGTTGCATAATATTCCTTTTTTTCTTCCAACTCAAACCACATATAAAAGTCCTCAATTACATTTACACGAGGCAATTCTTTCATTTCTATTTTCCCCTTTCAAAAATAAATATGAACAATTTTGAAATTATCTTTAATATTGTATTGACAAATATATTATATCATAGTATAATAACAATGTCAAATGTTATAGGTTAATTGTTCACAACATTAAGATATGAGCAAACACAACTAATATCAAATGACAAAATTGAATATTAAATTGACTATTTCAGTGAAATAGCCAATAGGATTTTTATGTTTAAAAACTTGCAAACAAAAAGTCAACTAAATTACAAAGGAGGTACAAAACAATGGAAGTTGATAATAAAGAGAGAATTTTAAATTTATTCTTTAATGAACATTTAAAACAAGTTGATATTGCTAAAATATTGAATGTATCTAAACAATATGTTTCTAAACTTGTAAAAGCTGATAGTAGATATTCAGAAGCTAAACAAAATAAACTTAAAGAAAATGCTATTAAAAGGAAAGAATATTTACAAGATTACTACAAAAACATATAAAAGACCAAAACAAGAAGATAATTCTTATGAGCAATTAAAAGCACAACAACTTCAAGATTCTTTAGAACTTTCATATTTTAGTGGCAATATAAATGATTATGCTTTTGCTAAATGTAATTTAAGTGCATATCACAGAAATAAAAAAGGCAATCTTGTTTTAAATAAAAGTTTAAATGTTGGATTTGATGTTCCTAGAACGATAAATATGAATATTAAAGTACAAACTCAAAAATATAGAAATAGATGTTACAGTCTGTAATTAAAACTTCGTTTTAGACGGGGGTTTTTTTTGCAAATTTTAAAGAAAGGAGAACTTGCACTATGGGTACTATTAAAGAAAACTATGAGCTAATGTTTACTGAATATCCTGATATAGTAAATGTACCACAATTAAAAGAAATGCTTGATATTGGTGTAAATTTAGCTTATGGATTAATAAGACATATGAACTTATTGAACTAATTGAGGTTATAAAAACTCAAAAACTAGAACTACCTCTTACTTTAGGTATTATATATGGTTTAAGAAGAGAAGAAATTTTAGGATTAACTTGGAATGCAATAGACTTTAAAAATAAAAGTATTACTATTAGAAAAACAGTTGGGAGAGGAAAATATGATGGTGTTACTCAATTTCTTATAAAAGATATTCCTAAAAACAAATCAAGTTATAGAACTTTACCTATGTTTGATTTTATCGCTGATTTATTAAAGAAATATAAAGAAAAATATAAATTAAATGAAAAAATCTTTGGAAATACTTATATAACAAACTATAAAGATTTTATTTGTTTGATGGATAATGGAGAATTAGTAAAACCTGACTATGTAGATAGAGCTTTTAGTAGAATATTAAAAGAAAATGGATTTAGACATATTAGATTACATGATTTAAGACATTCTTGTGCTACATTACTTTTAAGAAATGGTGTACCACTTCCAGAAATTCAAAAATGGTTAGGTCATTCAAATATTATTACTACTCAAAGATATTCTCATTTGGATCAGAATGATAAGTCTATACCAGCAAATATGATTGAAACAAAATTTAATATGTCATTTATATCAAATGACAATAAAAAAGAACAAATATCTATTGGTACTAGATAAACGTTCAAAAGAATATATTTCAAAACATTTTCTTAACTTACACAGAAAATTGAAAAATGTTAGGAAAATCTGCTTTTTTTATAAATTAAAACCTCAAGCATATCTTGCGAACTACTTGAGGTTCTAATGGTGCAGATGGCCGGAATCGAACCGGCACGGTTTATTCAACCGCAGGATTTTAAGTCCTGTGCGTCTACCAGTTCCGCCACATCTGCATATATAATAACTGGTAATGTTGCTTACAACAATACATATTATAGTATGATATTTTATATTTGTCAATAGTTTATACAAAAGTTTTTAAATTTTTTACATAAAAATTTTGAAATTAGATATTTAAGCTTTATGCTTAAACACCTAATCCTTTATCCAAAAATTATTTAACTTTTTTTTCTCCTCTATCAAATGGAATAAATTTATTTACCATATCTTCTTTTACAGCACCATTTGTTCTGAATAATAAAAATGAATTATTTATTTTTGTATCAACTATTTCTTCCATTTCATCTTGATTAGATTGTTCTGCAAGAACAAGTTCACTTACTAAAATTTGTTTAGCATTAATTAGCATTTTTTTCTCACCTGTTGATAAACCTTTTTCTTTTTGTTTAAAACTAAGGTTTCTTACAACATCTGCAATTTCATAAATATCTCCACTTTTTAATTTATCCATATTATCTCTATATCTTTTATTCCAATTTTTATCCATTTCTGTCTCATCTTGTGATAATAAATTAAAAACTTTATCTGCTGAACCTTTATCTATTATATTTCTTACTCCTACTTCTTCAGCCTTATCCACAGGTACCATAACCTTAACTTCTCCTGGCATTTTTAGTATGTAATAAGATTGTTTTTTTCCTAATATATCTTTTTCTTCGATTGAATCTATAGTCCCTGCACCATGCATTGGATATACTATTTGATCTCCTATATTAAACATTTTATAATCTATCTCCCTTCAGCAAACTTATTCTAGTTTTTTATCAACTAACAATATATATTATACTACAAAAATTGGCAAAAGTCAAAAAATTTTTTTATTTTTTTAATTTGAGTTCCATCTCATCATTTTAATTTCTTTATATCTTTCTAATATCGTTAAATACTTATCATATTCTTCATCCCAGATTTCATGAGGCATCTTATCAAATGCTTCAAAAATGGCTTCAGCTTGTTTTAGATATAAAATCTGTTCAGGTTGTGTTAAATTATTATATTTCTTTGAATATTCATATAATCTATCAAGAATTTGATTTGCTTCAATAAAATTCCAAAAATCTTTAACTTTTATTCCTAATAGCCTTAATTGCATTATTGCATAACCTATAAGTGCAAATATTATCAATATTAATACATATATTAAATATAACATTAAGATCTTCTCCTCATTCACTTCCGTGTTTTATTAACACATTTATTATACCATATTCTGGGAGTATTTGCAATATTTTGTCGAATTATTGATTTTTTTCAAGTTAATGGATAATAGTCTATTTAAAATTAGCATAAGGAAATAGTTGTAATATAAGCTTTTCATTACACATCTCGGCTTATTACGAAATTTAAGAAATTCTAATTTGTTTTATGGGTCCTTTCCACTAAAAGTGAACTCTTACCATAAAACTGTATAAGAATTTCTAAAATTTCTTCATGCACATTCGATGTTTCATTTAAAGCTTATATTACAACTATTTCTTTATAAAAAATCAATTCCAACATTATCAGTAACTTTTTCAAGCATATCTTCCATTGTATGCCATGCAAGCAAAGCACATTTTACTCTAGCAGGCATATTAGAAACATTTTTAAAAGCAATAGCATCTTCAAGTTTCTTTAATTCATTTTCATCTGTAATTTCTCTTTTTATCATTTCAATAAATGTATTTATAATTTCTTTTGCCTCTTTAATGTTTTTACCTCTTAAAGTATCAATCATAATAGAAGTAGAAGCTTGAGAAATAGCACAGCCATGACCAGTAAATGCCATATCTTCAATTATTCCATCTTTTAATTTTAATTGTAATTTAATTTCATCACCACAATTAGGATTATGTCCCATTTCAGAACATGTAGAATTTTGCAATTCTTTTTTATTTTCTGAATTCATACTATGTTCCATTATTAAATCATTATATACATCTGTTAAATCATCCATAATTTACTATCACCTTTCTCTATGCTGACAAATTGGTTGGAAAAATATTTTCCAACCAATTTTCATAATCATTTGCCATATCTAGCAACATCTGCTAAATCGTTTTCAATATTTAATAATCTATTATATTTTGCTACTCTATCAGTTCTACAAGGTGCACCTGTTTTTATTTGTCCAGCATTTGTTGCAACTGCAACATCTGCTAAAGTTGTATCTTCTGTTTCCCCACTTCTATGTGATACAACCGCTGTATAACCTTTCTTTTTAGCAAGTTCAATAGCATCTAGAGTTTCAGTTAAAGTTCCAATTTGATTTAACTTAATTAAAATACTATTTGTAACACCCATATCAATACCTTTTTGTAATCTTTTAATATTTGTAACAAATAAATCATCACCAACTAATTGAATTCTTTTTCCTAATCTATCAGTAAGTTTTTTCCATCCATCCCAATCTTCTTCTGATAAACCATCTTCAATTGAAATAATTGGATATTTATTAACTAAATCTTCTAAATAATCTATCATTTCATCAACAGTTTTTGTTACTCCTATTTTCCAGAAATGATATTGACCTTCTTTTCCGATTTTCTTTGCTTCATCATAAAGTTCTGTTGCTGCAACATCAAGTGCTAAACATATATCTTCACCTGGCTTATATCCAGCTTTTTGAATTGCTTCAACAATTAAAGCTAATGCTTCATCTTCATCTTTAACATTAGGTGCAAATCCACCTTCATCTCCTACACCTGTAGATAAACCTTTTTCTTTTAGAACTGTTTTTAAATTATGATAAATTTCTGCACACATACGTAAACATTCACTAAATGTTTTTGCTCCAACAGGCATTATCATAAATTCTTGAACACTTAATGTACTATCTGCATGTTTACCACCATTCATGATATTCATCATAGGTACTGGCAAAACTTTTGCATTTGTTCCGCCAATATATTGATATAATTCCATTCCAACAGATGCACTTGCTGCTCTTGCTACAGCTAAAGATACACCTAAAGTAGCATTTGCACCAAGTTTAGCTTTATTTTCAGTTCCATCTAATTCTATTAAAGTTTTATCTAATTTTACTTGGTCATATGCATTCATACCTACAACTTTTTCTTTTATAATTGTATTAACATTTTCAACTGCTTTTAATACACCTTTTCCTAAATATCTATTTTTATCTCCATCTCTTAATTCAACAGCTTCAAAACTTCCTGTTGATGCACCAGATGGAACTAATGCAACACCATATGAACCATCTTCTAATAAAGCTTCAACTTGTACTGTAGGATTTCCTCTTGAATCTAGTACCTCTAAAGCTTTTATATCTTCAATTTCTAAAATATTTTTCATTTTTAATCACATTCCTTTCCAAAGGCATAAACTAGGTTGAAAAAGATTTAATTTTTTTCAACCTTTAATTTAACCATTAATCATTTTTTAAAATCTGATTTTTCTTAATATTTTTATTATCTATTTTATCATCTTTTATAAATTTTTCTGGAGCTTTTCTTTCTTCTTTATCAAACATGATATTATTATTTTCTGTTTTTAAATATAATCCTGTTTCATACAACTCTTTTTTTGATATATCTTTATGAGAAAAATATTCTTCTAAAACTTTTCGTTCTTCCTTTTTCTCTCCACCTATTTTTAAATATTTATAACGCCATATAATATTTTTATCATTATTTTGCTTTTCATTTGATGGAAGTTCATCATAATCAAATTCTACCCTAAATTTAAAATTTGCTATAGATATTGTCAAGCTATTCCATAATTCTTGTTCTGTATCAATAAAATCTTGTCTTAATTTTTTTATCCAAGAATATAATTCCTTAACAATCTCCAAATATTGTTCCTCATTTATATTAAATCTTTGAGGTACTTCATAAACATTTATTGGTTTCTTTTTTATTATACTTTTAGGAATATAATAGAAAAACATTTCACCTTTTTGTTTTTCATCATTTCCTACAGACGCATATAAATAAATAGATTCCCATTTTTCTGGTATAAGTGTAAAAAGAAGATTTTGTATTTTTTCATATTTTTCTTTCATATTTTTAGTTGTTCGTAACATTTTTTTATTCCTTTTCTAATAAACTTTCACCTGTCATTTCATCAGGTATTTCAATGTTCATTAAATCTAGTATTGTTGGTGCCAAATCTGCAAGTTTTCCATCATTTTTAAGTTTTAATTTTTCATTTTCAGTAATAACAATTAATGGAACTAAATTTGTTGTATGTGCAGTATGTGGTTCTCCAGTTTTATAATCTATCATTTGTTCTGCATTACCATGATCTGCAGTAATTATTAAATTTCCATGTTTTTTATTTATTGCTCTTACTACTTTTTCAACACAGTTATCTATAGTTTCTATTGCTTTTATAGTAGCTTCTAAACTACCTGTATGTCCTACCATATCTGGGTTTGCATAATTTAAAATTATGCAATCATATTTTTCACTTTCTATTGCTTTTAAAACATTTGATGTTATTTCATTTGCACTCATTTCTGGTTGCATATCATATGTTTCAACTTTTGGAGAAGGAATTAATATTCTATCTTCATTTTCATATGGCACTTCTCTTCCTCCATTAAAGAAAAATGTAACATGTGCATATTTTTCTGTTTCAGCAATACGTAATTGTGTCATATTTTTTTTGCTTAATACTTCACCTAAGGTATTAGTTATTTTTTGTTTTTCAAATGCAATATGAACATTTGGCATTGTATCATCATAACTTGTAAAACATACAAAATATGTGTCTATTTTATTTGTTTCAAATTCATTAAAATCTTTATCTACAATTGCTCTTGTGAGTTCTCTCGCTCTATCTGGTCTAAAATTGAAAAATATTACAGAATCATTTTGTTCTATTTTAGCAACTGGTGCTTCTCCATCACCTAAAGTCATTACAGTTGGTTCAACAAATTCATCAAAAACCTCTTTTTGATATGAATTTTCAATAGCATTTATAGCACTTCTTGATTTTAAGCCTTTTCCATTACAAATTGCATCATATGCTTTTTGTACTCTATTCCATCTTTTATCTCTGTCCATACTATAAAATCTTCCTGATATTGTTGCTATTTTTCCAATTCCTTTTTCTTTCATTTTATCTTCTAAATCAATAATATAATTTTCTGCTGATGCAGGTGGAGTATCTCTACCATCTAAAAAGCAGTGAACATATACATCTTCAAAGTCTCTTCTTTTTGCCATTTCAAGTAATCCATATAAATGTCTAATATGACTATGAACTCCTCCATCTGACACTAAACCTAATATATGCAATTTTGAATTATATTTTCTACAATTTTCAATTGCATTTATAAATACCTGATTAGAAAAGAAATCTCCATCTTCAATTGATTTTGTTATTTCTGTAAGTTCTTGATAAACTATTCTTCCAGCACCTATATTTGTATGTCCAACTTCAGAATTTCCCATCTGCCCTTCAGGTAATCCTACAGCTAAACCACTTGCTTTTATTTTTATTGTTGGATATTTTTTCATTAGTTGATCTATATTTGGTGTATTTGCTAATGCTATAGCATTCCCTTCAGTTTTTTCGTTATATCCAAATCCATCTAATATCATTAGCATAGTCGTATTTTTCACTTTATTTTCTTCGTTATCCATAATATCCTCCTTTTTATTTTTGCAAACACATAACTATATCAGCAAAATCTTTTGCATTTAAACTTGCCCCTCCGACAAGTCCTCCATCTATATCAGACATTTCTAGCAATTCTTTTGCATTTGATGATTTCATACTTCCTCCATATTGAATTATAATATTTTCTGCAATATCTTTTCCATATAAATTTGAAATTTTTTCTCTGATTTTTGAAATAGTCTCATTTGCCTGTTCTTTTGTTGCTGTTTTTCCTGTTCCAATAGCCCATATTGGCTCATAAGCAATTATTATATTTTTCACTTGCTCATCTGTTAATCCATGTAAGCCTTTTTCAACTTGAGAAGTTATAATATCAAATTGTACTCCAGCATCTCTTTGCTCTTCATTTTCACCAACACATATAATTGGCTTTAATTCATTTTTTAATGCTGCTTTTATTTTTTTATTTACTATATCATCATTTTCAGCAAAATATTGTCTTCTTTCAGAATGTCCTATTATAACATATTGAACACCTATTGATTTTAACATTTTGCCTGAAATCTCTCCTGTATATGCTCCCTTTTCTTCAAAATGCATATTTTGTGCCCCTATTTTTATATTTGTTCCTTGTGCTGTTAATAATGCATAAAATAAGTCTGTATAAGGTACACATAATATAACTTCACATTCAGCATCTTTTACTAGTGGCTCTAATTCACTTATCATAGAAATAGTTTCATTTGGAAGCATATTCATTTTCCAATTACCAGCAATCACTTTTTTTCTCATTTGATTTCCTCCTTAATCATCTTATTAATTACATTTAACAATTTTTCTTTAGACTTATCTGTATAATCATTTACAAATATATAATCAAACTGTTTCTGTAATTTTTTATCTTTTGCAAAATTTTCCATATGTTCATCAATTTCTTCTAATCTTTTTTTCTCAACTTTTTTTGGCAAATTTCTTTTTTTTACTTCTGATTTTGCTCTTTCAACATCATTTGGTATTATATATATTGAAAATAGATCTTTTGCATTTTTTTTCATATCATATATTCTATTATAATGGACTTCTGTAACCTGATTTTCATTTGATTCTAAATCTTCTTTTTTATATGCATAATAATTATCTAAAAATTCAAAATCACATTTAATTTCATTATTTTCTTTCATTTTTTTAAATTGTTCCAGAGTAACAAATTCCTTATCAACACCATTGATTTCTCCATCTCTTTTATTTCTAGTTGTTACAATTACTAGATTTTTAAACTTTAAATTTTCTACTATTTGATTTTTAAAAAAAGATTTTCCAATTCCTGTTACTCCAACTAATGCAATTATCAAATTATCTTTCCTCCATCTCTATTTGTTTATTATATGACATTTCTTTTATTTTTTTTACTTGTTTAAATATTGGTTCATAATCAAAATCTTTTGGAAATTTTGTTTTTCCAGTTTGTATTAATTCAAAAGCATCTTCTAAATTCATATATCTAATATTTTCTACTTCTGATTTTTGAGTAATAATTTTTTCATTCTTTCTAGTTAAGCAAAAAAATGTTATAAAAAAGTTTTTTTGTTTTCCCTTACTTTCAAAAATTAATGGACAATTTTTAGGAGTTAATTGATATAAATTTGCATTATATTCTTGCCTAATATCAATTCCAAGTTCCTCTTTTAATTCTCTTACCATTGATTGAAAGGGAATTTCAACATTATCAATATGTCCAGAACATAAGTCTAACTTTCCTGGAGTTAGCCCTTTGTTAGCTCTTTGTTCTATAAGTACCTCTCCTTTTGGATTTAAAACAAAACAACTAACTCCTTTTAACCATTCATTATTTTTAATTTCTTTTTCTTTTTTTGTTCTTATAATTCCTCTTGGAAATTTTTTTCCAGTGTATTTAATATAAAAATTTATGCTTGGTCTTCTTATTTTTTTCATTTTATCCCTCTCAATGTACTAATTTATTTATCTAATAATGCTTCAATTCCAGGTAGTTTTTTTCCTTCTAAAAATTCTAAAGAAGCTCCTCCACCTGTTGAAATATGTGTAATTTTGTCAGCTAATCCTGCTTTTTGTGCAGCTGCTGCAGAATCTCCGCCACCTATTATAGTCGTAGCATCTATTTCAGCTAATGTTTTTGCAATTTCATTTGTACCAATAGCAAATTGGTCAAATTCAAATAATCCTAAAGGTCCATTCCAAATAACAGTTTTTGCATGTTGTAATTCATCTTTAAACATTTTTATTGTTTCAGGTCCAATATCAAATCCTTCCCATTCATCAGGAATTTCTTTCCAACCCACTATTTTGCTTTCTGTATCTGGTTTAAACTCTTTTCCTATTTTGGTATCAACAGGTAACATCATCTTTACACCTTTTTGTTTTGCTTTTTTCATTAATTCTAATGCTAAATCACATTTATCTGGCTCACATAATGAATTTCCAACACCATATCCTTGTGCTTTGAAAAATGTATATGCCATCCCTCCACCAATCATTAATGTATCAACTTTTTCTAAAAGACTATCTATAACACCTATTTTGTCAGAAACTTTTGCACCACCTAAAATTGCAACAAATGGTCTTTCTGGATTTTCTAATGTATTACCTAAAAATTTTAATTCTTTTTCAATTAAAAATCCTGATACAGCAGGAAGATATTTAGTAATTCCAACTGTTGATGCGTGTGCTCTATGTGCTGTTCCAAAAGCATCATTTACATATACTTCTGCTAAACTTGCTAATTTTTTTGCAAATTCTGGATCATTATCTGTTTCTTCTCTATGGAATCTAACATTTTCAAGTAACATAACTTCACCATTTTTTAAATTTGCAGCTTTTGTTTCTGCATCTTTTCCAATTACATCATTTGCCATAATTACTTCTTGACCTAATAATTTTGACAATTCTTTAGCAACTGGTTTTAATGAAAATTCTTCTTTTACCTCTCCTTTTGGTCTTCCTAAATGAGAACATAATATTACTTTGCAATTTTGTTCTAATAAATATTTTATTGTAGGAAGTGCTGCTACAATTCTTCTATTATCTGTTATATTTTTATTTTCATCCATTGGGACATTAAAGTCACATCTTACAAATACTTTTTTACCTTTTAAATCTATATCTTTTACTGTTTTTTTATTCATTTTATTTCAATCCTTTCAATTATTTAAGTTTAATATTATTTAACAGGAAAGTTTACACTTTCCCATTAAATAATTAGTCTAATTCTGCTACATATTTTATAGTTCTAACCATTTGACATGTATATGAATATTCATTATCATACCATGATACAACTTGTACTTGATATAAATCATCTCCAAGTGGCATAACCATTGTTTGTGTACTATCAAATAATGAACCATATGTCATTCCTATTATATCAGATGATACAAGTTCTTCATCAGTATAACCAAATGATTCATTTGCTTTTGCTTTCATTGCTGCATTTATGCTTTCTGCAGTTATATCTTTTCCTTTTACAACAGCTGTTAATATTGTTGTTGAACCTGTTGGTACTGGAACTCTTTGTGCAGAACCAATTAATTTACCATTTAATTCAGGTATAACTAAACCAATTGCTTTTGCTGCTCCTGTAGAATTAGGTACTATATTTATAGCAGCTGCTCTTGCTCTTCTTAAATTTCCTTTTCTATGTGGTCCATCAAGAAGCATTTGGTCTCCTGTGTATGCATGTATTGTTGACATTATTCCAGATTGAATTTCTGCATAATCATTTAATGCTTTTGCCATTGGTGCTAAACAATTTGTTGTACATGATGCTGCAGATATTATTTTATCATCTGATGTTAAAGTTTTTTCATTTACACCATATACTATTGTTGGTAAATCTTTACCTGCTGGAGCAGATATTATAACTTTTTTAGCTCCTGCATCAATATGTGCTTGTGCTTTTTCTTTTGATGTATAAAAACCTGTACATTCTAATACAACATCTACACCTAATTCTCCCCAAGGTAATTCTGCTGCATTTGCTTTATCATAAATTCTTATTGTTTTTCCATCTACTGTTATTGCATTTTCTTCAGCTTTAACTTTATCTGCCTTTTCATATCTTCCTTGTGCAGAATCATATTTTAATAAATGTGCTAACATTTCTGGGCTTGTTAAATCATTTATTGCAACAATCTCATACCCTTCTGTTCCAAACATTTGCCTAAATGCTAAACGTCCTATTCTTCCAAAACCATTAATGGCTACTTTTACTGCCATAAGTTACCTCCTTTTCATACATTATACATGTATGTGCTTTTTATTTTATTATGCCATTTTCAGACACTTTTATTCTATACCATTAATTGAATTTTTGCAAGAGTTTTTTGCATTATTTTGCAAAAATTGGTAGAAAAAAAGACTTGGTTAACAAGCCTTTTACATTTATTCTTCTATTTTTTCTTCTTCCTTATCATTATTTTTCTTTCCAGTTAAATCTTTCATAGTAAGATTTATTCTTCCTTGAGGATCTATTGAAGTAACGCGAACTGTAACTTTTTCACCTATTTTAACAAAATCTTCTACTCTTTTTATATGTTCATCAGCAATTTGTGAAATATGAACTAATCCTTCTTTTCCATTTCCTAAATCAACAAATGCTCCAAAAGATGTAATCTTTGTAATTGCACCATAATAAATTCCATCAACTTCAATTTCTCTTACAATATCTTCTATCATTTCAAGAGCATAATTTGCTTTTTCACTATTTTCTCCATAAATAAATACTTGTCCATCTTCTTCAATATCAATTTTAACTCCAGTTTCTTCTATTATTTTATTTATAACCTTTCCACCTGTTCCAATAACATCTTTTATTTTTTCAGGCTTAATTTTTGTTGTTATAATCTTAGGAGCATATTTAGATAATTCTTTTCTTGGCTCAGATATTTGTGGTGCCATTATATCATCTAATATATATTTACGTGCATTTTTTGTTCTTTCAAAAGCTTCTTGAATAATATCATAAGAAAGACCATCAACTTTTATATCAACTTGAATTGCTGTAATACCTTTTTCAGTTCCTCCAACTTTGAAATCCATATCTCCAAAAAAGTCTTCAATCCCTTGAATATCTGTCATCATAACATAATCCTTTTCATCTTCTGGATTTATTATTAATCCTGTAGAAATTCCTGCAACAGGTCTTTTTATAGGAACACCTGCATCCATTAAAGATAAACTACTTGCACAAATACTTCCTTGTGAAGTAGAACCATTTGATGATAAAATTTCAGATACAACTCTTATACTATATGGAAAATCTTCTATTGATGGTAATACTGGTACTAATGCCTTTTCAGCAAGTGCACCATGACCAATTTCTCTTCTACCAGGTCCACGAGAAGTTTTTGCTTCTCCTACAGAATATCCAGGAAAATTATATTGATGCATATATCTTTTAGATTCTTCTGTATCAATTCCATCTAATGATTGTTCTTCACTAACCATTCCAAGTGTTGTAACTGACATAACTTGTGTTAAACCTCTTGTAAATAATCCACTACCATGAACTCTTGGAAGTAATCCAACTTCGCATGACAAATGTCTTATTTCATCTAAGTTTCTACCATCAACACGTTTGTGTTCATAAAAAATCATATCTCTTACGACTTTCTTTTCAAGTTTATATAAAGCTTCATTTATCTTAATTTTATCCTTTTCTGCTTTTTCTTCCCCAAATTTTGCAATATATTCTTCTATTATTTTATTTGTTAAATTTGATATATTTTCATCTCTTTGTTTTTTATCTTTTTCTGTTACAGCATTTTTCATATCTTCTTTATATAATTCAGAAAGATAATCATAAATTTCTTTATCAACAGCAAATGATTTATACTCAAATTTAGGTTTTCCTATTTCATCTTTCATTTTTGATATAAATTCACATATTTTCTTAATTTCTTCATGACCTTTTTTTATTGCTTCTAACATAGTTTCATTTGAGATTTCATTTGCTCCAGCTTCTATCATAGCAATTTTATCATGAGTTCCAGCTACTGTAAGTGTTAAATCACTTATTTTTCTTTGTTCTTCTGTAGGATTTATTATAATTTCATTATTTACTAAACCTACATTTACTGCTGCAGTTGGTCCTCCAAATGGAATATCTGAAATTGAAAGTGCTGCAGATGCACCAATCATTGCTGCTACTTCTGGTGAATTATCTTGTTCAACACTTAATACAGTTGCAACTATTACAACATCATTTCTAAAATCTTTTGGAAAAAGCGGTCTTAATGGTCTGTCTATTGCTCTTGATGTTAATATTGCCTTATCAGATGGTTTTCCTTCCCTTTTTGTATATGATCCAGGTATTTTTCCGACTGCATATAATTTTTCCTCATAATCTACAGATAGTGGGAAAAAGTCAATCCCATCTCTTGGTTCTTTTGATGCAGTTACATTTACCATTACACATGTTTCTCCATATCTAACTAAAACACTTGCATTTGATAATGTAGCCATTTTTCCTGTTTCTATTGTTAATTTTCTTCCAGCTAATTCTGTTTCATAAATTTTATACATATTTTTCAACCTTTCTTTTCTAATTTATTGACCATACTAATAAAACTCGTTTAACGAGATTGAGATATTTATTTTAATTTGCTTATCTTAAAAAGATTTCTAAAATTTGTCTTTTAAATAATTCTATTGATCTAATAAATTGAATATAAACGTACTGTATCATATTTCTATGATACAGTAACACATTTTATTTTCTTAAACCTAATTGTTTAACGATTTCTCTATATCTATTAACATCTTTTTTAGCTAAATAGTTTAATAGATTTCTTCTTTTTCCAACCATTTTTAAAAGTCCTCTTCTTGAATGATTGTCTTTTTTATGAATTTTTAAATGTTCTGTTAATTCATTGATTCTTTCTGTTAAGATGGCTATTTGAACTTCTGGAGAACCAGTATCTTTTTCATCTCTTTTATATTTTTCAATGATTTGACTTTTCATTTCTTTAGAAATCATTTTTACACCTCCATTTTTGTTTTATCCTAAAACTGAGCTAAAACTTAGGTGTTTATTTTTTAGCCAAGTTTAAGGTTTCTTTTTACCTTTTCTATTTTACTACATTTTCCCAGAAAAATCAATACTTTTTATCGCCATTTCTATAATTTTTTCTAATCTTTCGATTTTTTTACATAAATACAGATATCCTATAAGTGCTTCAAATGCTGTTGAATACATATATTCTTGTATGTTCGCATTTTTAGGTAAATGATGATTTTCTGCATTTCTTCCTCTTCTTACAATATCTTTTTCTTCATCTGTTAACATATCCATTATATTTTTAAGCATTTCTGCTTGAGATTTTGCTTTTACAAATTTTATTGCTTTTATGTGTAAATCATGAGGTTTTAAATTGGTTGTATTAACTAAATTAGATCTAACATATAACTCAAACACACAATCTCCAACATATGCCCATGTTAAAGGAGATAATTGATTTATTTCTCTTTCATCTTTTAATATTAATTTATTAAACATTATATCAACTCTTTTCCATATTCACTTGCTTTTTCTAAACTTATTTTTCCAAATTTGCCATTTCTAAAATCATCTATTATAATCTTAGCTGTTTTCTCATCATCAACATTTCCTCCAGAAACAATAGCACCTCTTCTTTTTCCAATTTCCTGCATAATTTCATAAATATTAAAATTTTCATCTTGTTCTTGTCCTAGAACCATTTCAATATATTCATTTTTCAAACTATATCTTTTTTCTAATTCTTCTCTATAATTAATAATTAAAAACTTTAACAATTGATATGCAATTTCAGTTTGTTCTAATACATCGTCTTTTATTGTTCCTGTAAATGCCAAATTAAGTGCAACTTTTTCATCTTCAAATTTTGGCCATAATACCCCTGGTGTATCCAATAAATCAATTTTATTATTCACACTAATCCATTGTTTTTTTCTTGTAACACCTGGGCGATTTCCAACTTCAACTCTATTTGATTTAACTATTCTATTTATAAATGATGATTTTCCAACATTTGGTATTCCTAAAATCATTGCTTTTATCTTTTTTCCAGTTCGTCCTTTTTTAGCATATAGCTCTAAATCTTTTTCCATTATATTTTGAATAGTTCCTATTACTTGATTTATTCCTTTTCCAGAATTACTATCAACCAATATTGCAATTTTACCACATTTTTTAAAGTACTCTATCCATAATTTGTTTTGTTCTTCATCTGATAAGTCACATTTATTTAATACTATTATTTTTTTCTTTCCTTTTGTTAATTCTGCTATATCTGGATTTTGACTAGCTATAGGAATTCTACTATCTAATATTTCTATTACAATATCTATTAATTTTATATCTTCACCAATTTGTTTTTTAGTTTTAAACATATGTCCGTGGATACCAATTAATTCCGACTGATGGTAAGCTTTTTTTACTATCATCTTTTTTCTTTTCTGCTCTAATTTTTCTTTTTTGATACATATCCATTTTAATCACTTCCTTTTTACAACTTGTAATTTGTCGCTGAGATTATCTTTATGATTTTTTATCAAATTCTTTTGTTCTTGTATTAACACCATCAATAATTTTATATTCTCTTTTAGAATTTTTATAAACTTTTTTCTGTATTTCATCTTCTAAATCTATTCCTAATATTTCTGATAATCCTAATAAATATATAGCAACATCTGCTAGTTCTTCACCTAAATCATCTTTCTTTTTTCTCCAAGCTTCATATGCTTCTGCAACTTCTCCATATGTTAAGCAAAATTCTTTATTAACATCTGTTACATTAAAACCTTTATCAATTTTGTTCTGATATATATCTTTTTGTAACTTTTTTAAATTTATCATTTTTATTTTTCCTTTCTATACTTTTAATTATCTGATATTTATCATTTTCAATTTCATTTTTATATACTTTTTTCTATCTTATATATTTTCAATAATTTCATCTTTCCTCATTTTATCAATTATTTTTGCATAAACTCTATCTCGTACCCATGGTTCAGATGATACCTCCAATATTTTATTAATTGGTATCCATTTCACGCCACTATTCTCATCTTCTTTTATATGTATTTCTTCATTTTCATCTGTTTCTAATAAATATGTAACATTAAGATGAATATGAGAACCAACATACTTTCCTCTTTTTTCATGACCATTTACATTAATTAACTCTAGTGAATAAATATCTTTAGAGATTGGAATAACATTTTTTATTCCAGTTTCTTCTTTTGCTTCTTTCATAGCAACATATAAAAGATCATTATCTCCATCACTATGTCCTCCTACCCATGCCCAAGAATTATATATTCTATGATATGCTATTAGAATTTTTGTTCTTTCCTTATTAAGAACAAATGCTGAACTAGTAAAATGCCCATATTCGTTTTGTCTAGTTAATACATTATCAAAGTCTTTAATATACTTTAGCATTATTTGCTTATCAACTTCTTCTTGTTCATTATATGGGACAAATTTTTCAATATTATTTTTTAAACTATCCACATTAATTTTTATTTTAATACCTAAAGCTCCATATTCTTTCTCTTTTTCTGTCGAATAATAATGATACATAGATTTTGTCTTTCTTATTATTTCTTCTTCATCTAGGTATAACTTTCTAAATAAGTATTCAAAAGTATCTTCTTTGTATAAATCCATAACATCAACTAATAATTTTTCTTGTAAATCTGGCAATTTTGAAAATTCTATTTGATCTCCAATTTTTATTTGTTGTCTTTTTTCATCATATAATCTAAATTCTATTGTTTTTGTTCCATTTTTTATTCTTTCAAATGGACTTTCATTTAATTTCATTTTATGTAACATCTGTTTCTTTCCTTTCTTTGTTTATTCAAATTTCCAAATTCAATCTTAGCGCCAAATTACTATTTTATTTCCTCAAGTTTCTTTTGCTCTTTTATTTCTAATTTTTTCCTTTTTCTTTCAAGTTCTTTTAAACTCTTTTTAGGTGTTGGCATTTCTTCTGGCATCATTCCACCAATATCTGCAATTGCTTTTCTAACTTTTTGACCAACTTCATAATGTACATCTTTTGCTTCCTTTTCACCTTGTACATTATCTTTTATAAGTCTTTGTTTAGTTTGATTTATTCTAAATAAATTAGCAACTAATTCATCTTCATTCATATTATCTAAAATATCTTCTCTATATCTTAATTTTTTTCTTTTAAAAATATCATCAGCAGTTTCTCCATTATATAATCCTTTATATCCTGCATTATGAAATTCAGCCATATTTTTAACACCAGCAGATGAAGCAACTTTTTGTAACGTATAATTACCTTGTTTTGTTAATTTTCTTTGATAAAATCTTTTTTCATCATCTGATAAAGAATCATATTCTTGTTCTGTTATTTCTTGTTTTCTTGTTTGAATAGCAAAATATGTTTGTCCTAAAGCAACAACCTCTTTGCTTGGATCAGCATTTTGCACTATTAAATAACATATATATCTTGAAAGTTTATAGTCTTTAATAAATTCTTCTTTACCTTTACCAGTTTTTATTGGCTTGTTGACTTCAACAACCCAATCTTCTTCATTTGAAACACTATTGTTTGCTGATAAAACTGCTTTATCTATTACTTTTTGAAAATTTCTCCAATCCTTGTATTCCAATACTTTTTGTAATTCAC
Organism: uncultured Clostridia bacterium; assembly: GCA_934169575.1. GTDB lineage: Bacteria > Bacillota > Clostridia > TANB77 > CAG-508 > CAG-269. The sequence goes on along the minus strand of CAKPOA010000007.1, from coordinate 14,975 downwards.
GTGCATACCAATATTCATTTCCATAATCATCAATATGTTTTATATTTTCAAAAGTATTGTTAGAATATTTATTTTCAATTATCTTCATTGCTACCTCCATTTCTATTAATTATATTAAAGTTTTCCTTATGTCCACATTACCTCAACTTTTTAATATTTTTTTCTAAAAAGAAGCGATAAAATGTAAAAAGCATTAAATATCTTTTCCTTTATTTATAAGGGATTTAATAGGATTTTCCATAAGGTGGTATATACCAATTAATTCCGACTGATGGTAAGCTTTTTTTACTATCATCTTTTTTCTTTTCTGCTCTAATTTTTCTTTTTTGATACATATCCATTATTTATCACTTCCATTCTCTGTCATTCTTGTTTCATTTAAATATCTATTATAAAATTCATCCATTGAAGAAATATATTTTTGATCTTGTATAACTCTAAATTTTTCATATTCTTTTTCTGCTTTTTCTACGGCTTCTTTATGAGATATACTGCCACTATTATTTAATACTTCTTTTCTTCTAAACTTTAATAAATCATCAGTTGCATTTATCCAATCCTTCATTGTCATAACATGTCTTTGTTTTGCTTCATCTTCAGCAAATACTAAAAACATATTTGTTAAATCTTTTAAATTATTCATTTCTTCTTCGTTTAAATAATTTTTTGCAATAACTACATCATATTTATATATTAAACCATCAGGAGAATTTTTCCAATTAGTTAGCCCCATATGTTCTTTATCTGAGTTTGCTCTACTATATATTAATTCGGCAGCAGTATGTCCACTTATAGCATAATGCAACTTATTTTGAACTATTTTAAAGAAAGTATACGCTTCTTCTGACTTAGGATTGTAATCAGTTGCTGTTGCAATAAATAAATCAGTGATTTTTTGGTATGCCATTCTTTCACTTACTCTGATTGTTTTGATTCGTTCTAATAATTCATCAAAATATTTTGCATCATATTTATTTCCATTTATAAAACGTTCATCATTTAATGCAAAACCCTTTGTCATATATTCTTTTAATATTTTTGTTGCCCATATTCTAAATTCTGTTGCTTTTTTAGAATTAATTCTATAACCTACAGCAATTATAGCATCCAAACTATAAACTTCAGTATTATAATTTTTTCCGTCAGGTGCAGTTATTTCCATTTTGGAAACAGCTGAATTTTTATCTAATTCGTTTTCTTCAAATATATTTTTTAAATGTTTTGATATTGCTGGTACACCAACCTCAAAAACTTTTGACATACCTTTTTGTGATAACCATAAAGTTTCATCTTTATAAATAGCATCTACTATAATATTACCTTCACTATTTTTATATATAATTAATTTATTATCTTCCATTAATAATCTCCTTTCCTTTAGTTTTTCATAAGTCATACACTTATCAATTTTAATTAAAATTTAGTAAAAAATGTTCCAAAATGTAAAAAGCATTTAGTAAAAATTCCTTTTATTTTTAAGTATTCAAGTGCGTTTTTTCATGACTCCCCACTTACCAGTTGATTCCGACTGATGGAAAACTTTTTGGACTATCATCTTTTTTCTTTTCTGCTCTAATTTTTCTTTTTTGATACATATCCATTTTAATCACTTTCTTTTTACAACTTGTAAGTTGTCTTTTTAATCTTGACTTTTAAATGGATGTTTTAATTTATTTTTAATCTCAGTACTTATAATTCTCATAACAATTTCATATAATTTATTGGCTTCATTTTCATCTAAATTTATTTGTTTTTCAAATTTTTCTATAATTTTTTCCTTGTTCTTTTTCCCTATAATAAATGTATTTTCTACAATATTATTTATTATATTGCATCTTTCTTCATTATAGCTTGTTTGTTTTGATAATTCTTTTATAAATTCACTTTTATTCATTGTTTTCTACCTCACCGTATATTTTTCCTTTTGAATCTAATTGTATTTGATGTCCATAATCAAATATATAATAAATACATATTATAATTAAAACATAAAAAATTTTTGTAATTTCATAATCAATATTCATATCTATCTTTGTAATCCATTGAAACAATGTCCCTGATACATCTGGGAATATTAAATATGATATAAATAATATTGCTACTCTTTTTATATTTTTTAAATTTTCTAAAGTAAATGGTGTATCTCCTTTACTTATACTATCAAACAATTTTGCAAGATATAACATTGCAAATGATATTATCATAACAGAAATAGTTAGACATATCATAATAATCTCTGTATACAATATAATTTCTAATTTAGAATGCTCTTCAAAAACATTTGCTATTGTGTTAGTTGTCATTTGGTCTAAATTAAATTCCATTACATTTTTATCTGCTACTATAATACTTTCATTGTCCACATTTGTATTATTTATTACTGACGGAATAAATAGCATACTCATAATCATTACTGCACTAATAATTATGGTTATAACTTGTAACATTTTTGAAAAAATCGAAATAGTTTTACTTACTATTTTTAATTTGTTCTGTTTTTCCTTATTAAATTTTACGACACTCATTTTTACTTCTTTATCTAATGAATCAAAATCTAAAATATTATCATTAACTAGATCATTTAATTTGCAGTGAAATATTTTACAAAGTTCAAATATTCTGTTCATTTCTGGATATGCAGTTCCATTCTCCCATTTTGAAACACTTTGTCTAGACACTCCAATTTTCTCTGCCAATTTTTCTTGGCTAATTTTTTGTTTTTTTCTTAAATTATATAAATTTTCGCCAAACTTCATTAGATGTTCCTCCTTTCAAGTTCAATCTTAGATTAAATGAGTGATTTTTTCTATCAACTTTTAGTTGCACTTTTATAATTTTGCAATACTTTTTAAATTGCAACCAAAACTTTACATCTCGACAAATTACTATTTTTCTAGCTAATTACTGAATTGTAATTTGTCTTTTGGCTTTATTTTTATTTACATATTTGCAACCAAATAAATATAGTCTTTTATAATTTTTTCTTTGCTATAACATTATATATATGCCAATGTTTCATTTTTCCGAGTCCTGTCTTTCCATCTTTCTCAACTTCATTAAATTCTATTATTTCAAATGAGTTTTTAAATAATTCCAACACTTGCTCTTTTGATAAAAATACCATTTGCTCTTTTATATTTACCCAAGAATCGTTTAATCCAAAAAAATTCCCAACAAAATATCCGTTCTTTTAGAATACTATTAGATATTTTATTCCAAAATTCATTGAAATAGTCTTTATTGCAAAATGGGATACTAAAATTAGCCACCAATAAATCATTTTTCTCTAATTCAATATTTTCAAACTCTTGACACTTAAAATTAAAATTTTCTAATTCTTCATTATTTAGCTTACTAGCTATTATTTTTCTTGTATTTTCTTTATCTATTGATAATACTGTCCAGCCGTTTTTTATTAAATATATCGTATCTCTGCCTGCCCCACATCCCAAGTCAATAGCATATTTAGGATTTCTGTTCATATTTATAAATTTTTTAACCATTGGATGTGGTAAAGCATTTTCAGTATTTTCATAATATTTTTGTATATTTCCCATTTATATAAATTCCTTTCCATTTATAACAATAATTATAACACACAATAGTTGCATTATTATTTCTTTTTGAACTAATTCTATTTTAGAATAAGTTGAGCCATTTTTATCATCTCCTGTATCTATAATCGTATTTTCCATCAGTTGAAAATTTAAAGTCCTATATTTAAAACCCTCAAAAAATTTCTCCAGCTACTCTTCCAAATAATTTACTTTTTTACCTGTATTTTTTGCATACTCTATTTCTGATTTTGTTGATTCACCAATATATCCACCTACATTAATAACAAATATTTCATCTGCCAAATCAATTTTTCTTTTATGCATATCATCTAGCATTTCTTTAGTTTTAGTAAGTGTTCCTTCATCCATATTTTCCCACACTTCACTATCACCCGAATGACCAAAAAGTCCTACTGATATAACAATATTACCTTTTAGTGTTAAATCTTTTTGTACTTTAAAAAACTCTTCTTTAAATTTTGTTGAACCACATAAAGTTATTATCTTATAATTTTTAATCATTTTTTCCTCCCCATCATCATTTTTAGTTCCGAAAATATCTTTTATTATAATACCATACATTTCCACTCATTTCAAGTAATATAGCAATTCTAATTTTTAAAAAGTCCCCCTTAAAAATATGTAAAGCTCTAACTAATATTTTATTTTAAATATCAGCTAGAACCTTATAATACTATAAATTTAAAATCTTATTTGCCAATTCTTCATTAATCCCATCAACAGATAAAAGTTCTTCTAATGATGCCTGTTTAATTTTTGCAACACTTCCAAACCTTTTTAAAAGAGCCTGTTTTTTTACTTTTCCAATACCTTTTATATCATCAAGTTCAGATTTAGTTAAACTCTTTTCTCTTAATTTTCTATGATATGAAATAGCAGTATCATGCACAGTATCTTGAAAACGAGTTATAAGTAACATAAGTTCATTAGAAATTGGTATTTCATTTCTATTTTCATCAATAAGAGCTCTAGTTTGATGTTTATCATTTTTAACCATACCACATACTTTTATATCAACATTATATTTATCAATAGCTCTTTTTACTGCACGTATTTGAGTAATACCACCATCAGCAAATATAACATCAGGAATTTCTCCAAAACCGCTTCTGATTTTTTCATTATCTATAGAATGAGCTAATCTTCTAGTAATAACTTCTTCCATACATTTCGGATCATCTTGTGAAAATACAGTTTTTATTTTAAACCTTCTTGATAAATTCTTCTTGATCACACCATCTTGCATAACACACATACCTGCAACCATAAATTCACCAGATATATTAGAAATATCATATGTCTCAATTTTTCTAGGCAATTTTTCTAAATTCAAAACATTTTTTAATTCTAATAAAATATTGTTTTTATTTTTTTCTTTATTTTTTAAAGTAACTTTTGCATTATTTTCAGCCATTTCAACAAACCTAAGTTTTTTTCCTCGTTTAGTGCTATGAATTTCTACTTTATGTTTAGCATTTTCACATAACCATTTTTCTAAAGCTTGTTCATCATCAAGAATTTCTTTAATCATAATTTTACTTGGAATACTTGCATTATCAAGATAAAATTGTTTTATAAATCCTGAAATAATCTCTTGTTCATCCATTTCTTGTAAATCTTTAAAAAAGTAATGCTCTCTGCCAATCATTTTACTCCCACGAACAAAAAATATTTCAATACATACTTCAAATTCAGATTTTGCCATTCCAATAACATCAATATTATTTTCAGAAATATTAGATACTTTTTGAACACTTGTGGCATTTTGTATAGCTAATTTCCTATCTCTAATATATGCTGCTTTTTCATAATCTAAATTATCAGCTGCTTGTTTCATTTGATTTTCAAGATCTTTTAAAATCTTGCTAGTTTTTCCTTCAAGTAAATCAATAATTTCATCAATCTGTTTTCTATATTCTTCTTGAGAAATATAACCTACACAAGGTGCTAAACATCTTTTTATATGATAATTTAAACAAGGTCTTTGAGTTGACTTAAAATTTTTGCATTGTCTTATTTTATATTTTTGTTTTATAAAATTTAACATCTCTTTTGCAGCTCCGGGGTTAGCATAAGGTCCAAAATATTTTGAACCATCATTTAAGACTCTCCTTGTAATAACAACATTTGGATATTCTGATTTTATATCAATCTTTATATATGGATAAGTTTTATCATCTTTTAGCAAAACATTAAATTTTGGTCTATTTTTCTTTATTAAATTACATTCCAAAATTAATGCTTCTGCCTCATTATCTACAACGATATATTCAAAATGGTCTATTAAAGAAACCATCTTTAAAATCCTATTTGTTTTATCTGTTTTTCTAAAATATGAACTAACCCTATTTTTTAAATTTACTGCTTTTCCTACATAAATAATATTATCATCTTTATCTTTCATTAGATAAACACCTGGATTTTTAGGTAGTTTTTTTAATTCTTCTTCTATATTAAACATTTAATTTTTCCTTTTTTAGATATTTTTCTATTAAACTTATTGCATATTTATTTACAAAAACATAATTTGCCTCTTTATTATTGTTGATTTCTTCATGTATAAAAATATTAGCTTTTTTCTTTTCTAAAATCCTTATAATGTCCAAATTACACAATGATAATATTAATGTAATTTCATTATCTATAATAATACTATTTTCAACATCATATTTGGTATTTTTTTCAAAAATCTTTTCATAGTTTATTACACCTTTTTCAGAATAGACAATTGGTATATTATTTTTAATTGAATGTGGCATAGCAATATTATATCTCTTATTAATTTTCTGCTTTAAATCTAATTTTTTATATTCATCTCCAAAAACATATGAAATAACTTCATCTAATGTATCTAATTGTTTTACATCATCATTAATAGCTATTATTATATTTTTATCGTTCATTTTCTTCCTCCATTGTATATATTCCTCTTTTAAATGTATTATTATCTTTAAATAATTCAGTAAAAATATTATATTTTTTTACTAAATCCCATCTGTTTCTATAAATTTCTTTTTCCTGTTCTTTGTCAAATAACAATTCTAATAAGGTCTCTAATTTTCTTTTTTCTGTAACATTTCTATTCTTCAATTTATCAAATATATCTTTTTTATATTCAGGATTATCTGTCATTTTTTTTGATACCTCAAATATTTTTCCAAAAAGCCTTATATTATTTAATAATTCTTTTATTTCTATTGTTCCATTTGGAATCCTAACCTCTATAGTATTTTTTTCTTTTTTTCCAATATTCATAATATTTAATCCACTGTCTCTTTCATTTACAGACCTTTTTCTTAAATTATAAATTGCATCTTCTAACTCATCTTTTTCACTTATTTTTATCTCACCATTTTTATATAATTTTTCTGTTTTTAGGTTACCTGGTTTTGCAAATTTTCCAATTGTATTTCTTGGCTTTTCACCATTTGGATTTGACATTTTATATAATAATTCCTCACATTCATTCCAAATAGTAAATAAATTTTCATATGCTTTAGGCTTATTTTCTAAAAAATCAGTTCCAAAATGTATGTGTCCTCCACAAGTATAATCTGTTTTTAGCCCCATTTCTTTTATTTTACTACATATATATTCCAAGCCTTTTATATCATTTTTATTATCTTTTAAAATTGGAGATACAAATTCTACACCATCTTCATTATCATTTCTTTGTATCGTACTATCTGGCTCTACTAAATAACCTAATATTACTTTTTTAGGATTATGATAGGAAGTCTTATATTTTAGTGGCTCCGTTACTTTTTTATCACCATATACTTCTAACTCAACCCCAAAAGTCATATTTTTTGATAATCCAATTAATTCATTTTTCTGTTTAATATTATCTAAATCAACATCACTAAATAACACTTCTATAATTGGGTTGTTACTAACTCCTGATTTTTCTATAGCACAATTTCTAATTTCTTCATCTTCTATACTTGATATTAATGCTATTTTATTTAATTCTTTAAATTGATTTAGTACTTTTTCTTTTCCTTTATCTGTTAATGTTTTAGCAATTTTCAATTTATCTTCTTCATTAAAATGCTTTAATATATCTATTTTTGCTTTTTCACTAAGTCTTCTTGCAATATTGATTTTTTCATTTTTTCTTTCTTGTTTTATTTTTTCATTTGTTTCTTTTTCATAATCAAAATAATCAATAATTTTTTCTACATATTCATCACTAAGATTATCTGCCATTACTTTTTTTTCTAGATTTTTAAAAACAGAAAAATTATCTGCAATCATTTCATCTATTTTATATTTTTTTCTAAGTTTCTTATCTTTAACTCTTCCTAATAGACTTAACCTTTCTCTTTCTTCAAACATATCAGCTACTCTTATTTTTGCATCATCTGGTAATATACAAGCAATAGAATGCTTTTCCTTTTTATTAAGATATTGCAAAGTTCCTTCCATTGCCTCCATACTTAAAGAACGTATAAGAAAACGCCTTTCTGAATTACTAAATTGATCTAATGAATTTACTATTATATTATCAATATCTAATTTTTCTCTTAGATTTGAATTATATATTTGTGACATTAGCATTATTCTTTTTTTTCCTTCAAAATCATCTAGAACTTTTACTAAATAATTATCTGTAAGTTGGAGTGCTATTGCATATTTATCATCAACATTTTCGAATTTTTCAATTGCCTTAATTTTGTATTTTTCATCTAATGTTTTTACTAATTTAAACTTATTTTCTTTTGAAAATTCATCTAATACTTTTAATTTATTAGAGTCTCTTAAAGTATCTGCTAATTTTATTCTTAACTTTTCTTCGAATTCGTCTAATATTTTCAATTTATAACTATCTTTCATTGTTTCTACTAATGTTAATTTTTCATTTTCAGTAAAATAATCTAAAATTTTAACTTTTGCTTTGTCACTTAAAGAATATGCACAATAATATTTTACTGTTGCATTTACCATAGGATCTTTTATCATAGTTATTCTCTCTTCTTCACTTAATGGCATATTTATTATACTAGTAGCGATATTATTTTTATATTCCTTTACACCAATCTCATTTTTTTCTTTTAATATTTGCTCTTTATTTACTATTTTTTTTATCTTTTCTTCCATTTGTTTCATTTTTTCTGTCATTTTTATCTCATTCCTTCCTTAAGATAATTACTTCATCTTTTTCTACATCTACATCAAAACTTTTATTTTTAACAACATTTCCTCCGAAGTATTTCTTCTGCTAATTTATCTTCTACAAGATTTTGTATTGTTCTTTTCAAAGGTCTTGCACCAAATGACTTATTTATTCCCTGTTTTGCTATAAAATCTTTTAAATTTGACTTAAATTCAACAATATAATTTTGTTCCTTTAACCTATTTTGAACTTGTTTTAACATAATCTCTACAATTTTTCCTATTTCTTCATCATTTAATTTATGAAATACTATAATCTCATCTATACGGTTTAAAAATTCTGGTTTTAGTTCTTTTTTTAATTCTGCCATAACATCTTTTTTAGTATTTTCATATTCTTTATTATCTTCATTTGAATTTAAAAATCCTAAATTCTTTTTATCAGTAATTAATCTTGCTCCAATATTTGAAGTCATTATTATAACTGTATTTTTAAAATCAACAGTTCTTCCATTTGAATCAGTAAGTCTGCCATCATCTAAAACTTGCAATAAGATATTCATAACATCTGGATGTGCCTTTTCAATTTCATCAAACAATATAACACAATATGGTTTTGTTCTAACTTTTTCAGTTAATTGACCACCATCATCAAATCCAACATAACCCGGAGGTGAACCTATTAATTTTGATACTGAATGCGATTCCATATATTCAGACATATCTATTCTTATTAAGTTTTTTTCTCCTTCAAATAAATTTTCTGCTAGTGCTTTTGATAGCTCAGTTTTTCCAACACCTGTTGGACCTAAAAACAAGAATGACCCTATTGGTCTATTTGGATCTTTTAGCCCAACTCTTCCTCTTCTTATAGCTTTTGCAACAGCTTCAATTGCCTCATTTTGTCCAATAACTCTTTCATGTAAAGATTTTTCTAGATTTTTTAATTTTTCATTTTCATTATCATTAATTTTTTCTGTAGGAATTCCTGTCCATTTTGAAATAATTTCTTCAATATTTTCTTCAGTAATATTTATAATTTTTTTTGTATTTTTATTTTTCCATTTTTCATTTTCTTTTTCAAATTTTTGTTTTAATTCTTTTTCTTTATCTCTAAGTTCAGCTGCTTTCTCAAATTTTTGACTTCTTATTGCTTCATTTTTATCTTTTTCAATGTTTTTTATTTCATCTTGTAAATCTTTAATTTTTTGAGGTTCAATATATGCTTTTAGTCTAGCCTTAGATGCTGCTTCATCAATTAAATCAATTGCTTTATCAGGTAAAAATCTATCATTTATATATCTTACAGATAAATTTATTGCAGCTTTTATAGCTCCATCTGTTATCTTTACATTATGATGTGCCTCATATTTATCTCTTAAACCATTTAAAATTAAAATTGTATCTTCTTTGCTTGGTTCAGGTACATTAACACAACTAAATCTTCTTTCAAGTGCAGAATCTTTTTCAATATATTTTCTATATTCAGTTATTGTTGTAGCACCGATTAATTGTATTTCACCTCTTGCAAGCATAGGTTTTAAAATATTTGCAGCATCAATTGCACCTTCAGCAGAACCTGCTCCAACAATCGTATGAATTTCATCTATAAATAATATTACATTTCCCATTTTCTTTACTTCTGCTAATGCTTTTTTTATCCTATCTTCAAAATCTCCTCTATATTTTGCTCCTGCAACCATACCTGAAATATCTAAAGTTATAACTCTTTTTTGTTTTAACATTTCAGGTATATCACCAATACAAATTTTTTGTGCTAATCCTTCAATTATAGCTGTTTTTCCTACTCCTGTTTCACCAACTAAACATGGATTATTTTTTGTCCTTCTTGATAATATTTGTATTAATCTTTGTATCTCTTCTTTTCTTCCAATAACTGGGTCAAGTTTTCCTTCTAAAGCTTTTTTTGTTAAATCAATTCCATATTGATTTAATGTAGGTGTATTATTATAATCTTTTGTTTTACTATTCTTTTTATCTCCATCTTGAATTATAACATCATCAAGCTCATTTACAACATTTAATATTTCATTATATAATTTTGAAATATTAATATTCAAATCTATCAATATTCTTGTTGCAATACAATCTTCTTCTTTTATTATTCCTATTAATAAATGTTCTGTACCTATGTAATCATATTTTATTTTTTTAGCCTCAGTATAACTATTTTCTAATACTCGTTTTGTTCTTGGTGTAAATCCTGTTGCAACAATTTCATTTTCTCCAATTCCAATTAATTCTATTATTTCTTCTTTTACATTTTCAGATGTTATACCATTATTTTCTAAAACCTTACTTGCAACTCCATTTCCCTCTCTTACAAGTCCATATAAAATATGTTCTGTTCCTACATAATTATGTTTGAATTCTTTTGCAAAATCACTTGCAATCTCCATTGCTTTTTTTGCTCTTGTTGTAAATTTATATATCATAAACTCTCTCCTTTTCACATCTTCTTATAATTATATTACAAATCTGCTAAAAAATCTACCCTTTAAAGCTATTTCCTATCAATATTTTCCAATCTTTCTACAATTTCTTTTTGTTTATCAAGTGGTACCCATGCAAAATATGAAGTAATGAATTCTCCATAATTTGTTGTATCCTCTTCATAAATAATTTTTTCTTTAATATCTTTATTCAAGTAAAATTCCCCCTTTTTCAAATTAATTGGTAGCAAAAGATGCACATTTCTATTATGTACATCTTTTTTTATTTTATACAATTATAAGTATTAACACCCTGTTTTTGGCAAAAGTTTATATGCAAATGTAGTACATTTTGATTCAGAAATAACCCTATGTCCATCATATTTTCCTACAACATTTACATTATTTTCAAATACAGATTCACTTTTAACATTTTTTCTTATCTGAGCTGTAATATGCGGATTTTCATTTGTACCAAATCCTATATCTACTTCATCAAATTGAATTTTCAATTCAGTTACATATTCATTTTCTAAAAGTTCTAAACCAAAATCAATTTCATAATTTTCAGTACTATCTAAATCCTCCATTAGTAAAATATATCCATCACTTAAATTTGTTTTATAATATAAGTTATATTTTGTTTTTTGATTATATGTCCCTGTTTTAAATTTTTTAACATTTATATAATCTTTTGGTATTTTATCGACCCATGTAAAATCTGAAAGTTTAGTATTTCCATTATTTTTTACACTTATATCATATTCTATTTCAGAACCTACCTCTGCTTTTTCAGTCCCCATTTTTTCTATATATACATCTGGATTTTTTGATTCATTATCAATTTTGATTTCTACAATTTGTCCATTTTCCTCAATCTCTGCAGTTACTTGTTTTTCATTTAAATAATACCATTTATTTGTTTTTACTTCTTTTATTTTATATTGCCCTTTTTCTAATCGTGATGTTATTGCAATTCCTTTATTATCTGTTTTTATTTTTTCAACCAATTTATCTTTTGAATTATATATTTCAAATTCTACACCTTTAAGTGGTGTACCTGCTTTTTCTCCTGTTATTTTATTATTATCTTTACTTGTTTTTATAATTTTTATTTGTCCTTTTATTTTTTCGTTTTGTTTATTTATTGTAATGGTTTTATTGTATTCTACATTTACTTCATGTTCTTCAATTGGAAGCACATAGTTTTCTTGTGTTTTAGTTTCTATTACTTTATATTTACCTTGAACCAAATTTTTAAATTCCGCAACACCTTTTTCATTTGTTTTTTGAGTATCTACAACTTGTCCATTTTCATCAACCAATTTAAATTCTATTCCTTCTAATGGAGTTTTTTTATCTTTATCGGTTTTATTTATTATAATTTTTCCTGTATTTACATTTTCTTTAAAACTAATATTGGCTGTAGCTTTTGCATTTTCACCTGCTGTTACAACATAATTTTGTGTTCCACTTACTGTAGTTTTTCCTTCTAGTATTACATATGCCTTACATTCTGCACTAATTTTTATTTCAATATCTAAATTATTTTTTAAACTTGTTTTAGGAATTTTTAAAAAGAAATTTTCTCCTTTTTTAAATTCAATTTTTTCACTTCCATTTTTATCAATTAAAACTCCGCCATCTGGCATATTTTTTATTTGCTCAATTTTATATTTGCTAAAATCTGATGTGGAATTTACTTTATATTCTTGAATATAATATTCTCCACTTTCTTTAAATTCACCTACTTTAAGTGGTTTTAATGGATTATCATCTTGTTTTTCAGTTCCATTTTTCCCTATATCTACTAATTTTTTTAATCCTTCCATCATAATAAGACCTTCAGGATCATTATCATCTGCCATAAAATAATCTAATCTTGTTTGACCTAATACACAATATATTGCAAATCTAGTTATTGCATATAAGTCTTTTTCATCTGTTAATCCCCATTCTTTAGCAGTTTTATATGGGTAACCATTTTTTATTATTCTCCAAATCTCATCATTATCTAATAAATTATCTATTGTTACATAATATGGTTCTTTATCTGCTCCTGGTAAAGTTCTATCTATGCAATATACTGGATATACTGTGCCATCTTTATCTCTATAACCTGCTAAAAATGTATTGTGATATGTGTATCTCCCTAAATTTTCTCTGTAGTATTTTAAATGATTGTTTGCAAACCCTGTTGTTTCAATATATGCTTTATCTATATCTATTTGAATTGCTGCATATATTGTTGTTTGTAGCAAACTTAATAACATTATTGCTATTGTGATTATTATTAATATTTTTGATAATATTTGCATATTTTCCTCCTTATCTTTTAAGGAGATTTCAGAATAAAATAATTTGATTTTAAATTTTCGCCATAATTTTTACTAAATTGTATAATCATTATACCATAATTTATATATATGTCAAGCAAAACATTTTGACAAAATTCGACATATTTTTTATTTACATAATTATTGACATTAACTATTTAATTTGATATAATATAGAAATGTGATATAAATCACTTCACTAATATTCTACTTTTTTGTAGGATATAAATTAATTTTAACCAAAGACAACAGGAGGAAGAAATGTCTCTAAAAACAACTTATTTGGCTGAACGTATTTCTATAAGAAAAGAACTTATTCTTACAGGCATAGGCTCTAGACAGCTCATACCTAATATTTGTTCTTTTTTCACCCAAGTGGAAAATAGTATCAATTCAATTGATAACTCTGATTCACTTCGGGCAACTAATGAACTTATTACGGCTGTTTCCTCTCTGGTGAAAAATACCAGAAAATATGAGGCTTTAAATCCTGATGATTTAAAGTTAATCGGGAATATTTTCTCTGATTTGGAGAATATGTTCCACTTAGTACTTCATAGGTACTCTGCTGAATTATACTACAAGATAAGGCTGATCAGTGATGTACTTTATCAAAATATGCTAAAAAGAAGTAATCAGGAAACAAATTTATCTTTTCGTAATGGCATGATGTTTAAATCATACAAAAATTTGTATGATTTAATACATAAAATTGTCATTTCAGAAAAAATCTCTGAGTATGCCTCAGAAAAAGTCCTTAAATTTTATCTTGATTTTTCTAAAAGCTTAAAAAGCAATACCGAAAAATCAGAAGAGGAAAAATTCAATCAGTTTATGGAACTGATCGCATAAATTTTTTGAAGGAAAGGTGTATAATATGGTGTGTTTATTAATTCACACACCATATTATACACCTTCTGCTATCTCTATTTTTCCATTTTTTGCCATTTTGCTACTCGCTCAATTATCCTAGGCATAAGGAATTTTCAAAGTGCTAGGGCACCAACACCGCACGGAAACCGTAGAGGTCGAAGCCGTTATTGCTGTGGGTGTTCGCACAAAATATACCTGCATTAGAGCCATGGCCACAGTAACCACCACGTAGAGCGAACGGAAAAATCGACCTAGTAATGGTGGAGTAGTCTGAAAACCAGTTGTAATACTCATATGTCTTCCTTAAACTTTGTAAACCTCCTCTATTTACCTCTTTTGTTGCATCTCCTATTTTTCCAACTGTATATATTATACTATTTCCAGAACCGCTTGTTGTCTTATTATCATATTTAGTTGCATATTTTGTGCTTGTACCTGATGTTAATTTTGTTTCACTATTTACTGTATTTTTTATTCCTGCAATATTTCCTATAGTATCCCATCCATATTTTGAAAAATATCCACGATCATCTAAATATCCACCATCATCTTTTGAATTAAATAATGCAACATATTCCCAAGCTCCACCACTCATGTCATATATTCCATACACATTTCCT